>OKRB01000116.1 GCA_900290245.1 Candidatus Sulfuritelmatomonas gaucii
CAGTCTCCGGAAACCTAATACTGAATTTCCGGGAAACTTTGGTGGAACAATCTGCGCGAAGAACGCCGAAATGTAGTGCCAAAGTAGTACAACGGGCGAGGGTGGCAGGCTAAGCCATTAAGAACAAATGGGATGGAAATTCATGGTAGCGCTACCGGGAATCGAACCCGGGTTTTAAGATTGAGAATCTCACGTCCTAACCCCTAGACGATAGCGCCACTATTTTTAAGGGGGCAGCCCGCGGACGCGGGCACCATCCTTACTTTAGCAAAAGTCCTGCTCCGGGCCAAAGTCGCAGGTCCCGCCTCAGATCCCCAATTTCCGCACTTCTTCGTTGTAATATTTGCGGTACAGAATTTCCCACTCCTGCGAGCCTTCCAGGATGATCTTGCGTTGGTTGGCGATTTTCTGCCGCGCCATCCCGTCGATCTTGGCTTCCTCGACGAGCAGAATCTCCAGCGCCTTGCGCGCCTCCTGACGAATCGTATTGCGGTCCTCAAGAAATCCCACCGCATCCACTTCAGCCAGCGTGTCCGCAACGGTGTGGGCCAGCTTGTTCAGCTTGTCGCGGCTGATCCTCATAGCACTGCCTTGTACTTCTTCGTCAGCTCGGTTTTCACCTTCTTGAACATCTCCGCGTATTGTGCGCCGCTCTTGCGCATCTCTTCGCTGTATGCATCCAGAATCACCCGCACTTCCTCGTTGATGCGGTCCTCCAGCGACAGCTCCTCCAGCATCGCCATATTGACGCGCTCTTCGGTCACCTTCCGGTCGCTGGTGGTGATCAACTTGGCGTCAATCAGGTGCTTGACCGTGCGGCGGGCGAGATACCCAATATAATCGCGGGAAAAAATCATGGGTTAAGTTTCAGAATAACGCATTGCACCCGCGCCTGTACACCGCGGCATCGCCGCTTGCGCTTCCCTGCCTGCCCGTGCGCGGCACGCGGCATTTGAGGCGCTCGCTACGCCCCCCTTCTTAACATCGCATAGTATGGCTGATTGGACAGCGTCGCATTCAACGCCGGTTCGAGCCAAGCCGCTTCACTTTTCGTGCGCAACTCAAAACGGTACTCGAGCGGATAGGGCGACTGCGAATATTCCCCCGGAATCGTCGCCGTAAAAACCTCGCCGTCCCGCTCCATTTCCAACCGCTTCCACCGTTCTGCCTGGTTCACGTGGCGATAACGAAGAGACACCGACGCCATGGTGGGTTCCACGCTCTCTTGCGGAATCGAAAGCGACAGCTTGAGCGCTTCTCCAGGCTGGAACGTTGCCGGGGGCGTGTGGATGCACTCAATCGCGGGGCGCGACGGCCTGCCGGTTGCATTTTGCATCGCCGCCCTGGAGTTCGGCGTCGACATGGCTCCTGACGCCGCCGCGAGCACCTGCGCTGTCAGCGCCTGAATATCTTTGTCCATGGCGGCCAGCCGGTCGCTCCAGTGCCCTCGCCGCATCGGCGTGCTGCCGTAGGTGATGTCGCTGCGATAAACGGCCGCGGCTCGTGTTGCCATGTCCGCCCACGCCTCGCGAGCCATCCGGTACTCGTCGAGCGCCTGCCGGCCCACTTGCGCATCTTCTGATTGCTCGGAGATCGCGTACAAGACGCCGCTGCGCAGCTTCGAGGCAAAAAAGCGGCCCAGCCCGATCTGAATCTCAACATCTGCTTCGAATCTTCGAAATGCGGGCGAACGCCGCGGCGCCGTCCTTCGGCGCGCCTCGTCCAGCGCCGCGCTCGATGCGTCTGCGCAATCCTCCATCCATTGCGCCACTTCGATCGGAGTGTACCTGGCGCCGGGCGAGCCCGCGAGCTGGTCGGCAGCGTGCTCTTCGATCGTCGAGAATGTTGCTGGATCGAGCGCGCTTACCGTTCCAAAGCACCTTGGCGCCGGAGTATCGCTATAAGGCGATGGCTCGCTGCCGATGACCATCGGCATATTCGTATAGATCTCCGGCCAGAACGAGTGATTCGAGGCTGACGGCAGATGCGCCGAGGTGAACAGCGGCAACATCCGGCTCGCATTGGCGACGGCCGTCTCCATCGCGAGAGCGCCCAAACCAAACTCGCTCCGCAGCCAGCGCCGCCACGCCTCCGCACTCGCGTCGGGATCGTAGAGCTTGCGGCCCCAAACGCGATAGTAGAACTCGAATTTCTGCCAATCATATTTGGGGTTCAGCGTCGCATCGGCATATGCGCATCGGCCGCCGGGCTTTCCCGATCCCTCGCGGCCTTTGAAAGTGAGCGGCTCCATCAAATCCAGCCCAACCGCACCGCAAAAATGCGCAGTCCGCCCATAAGCCGCCGCCATCTCGGGATCGGCGCTCAGCAAGTGGCGCTGCGTTCCCGGCCACAGCCGGAACCACAATTTGTACTTGCTCCCTGCCTTGAAAAAGTCCGCATATCCGTACCGTGTGAACGACCGCGAACCCGAACTCAAGCTGAATGGCCCTTCGCCCTCGTGTTCCGCCTTCGGAATTTCGAGCGAGCGAATGTCTGCCTGCTGATAGCCCAGGCTCTGGTGTTCGGCCGAATACTTTGCGCCCAGCTTGACGGGCATCCCTGTCGCCACGGCGATGTCGATCATCTTCTCGTCCACGCCCTTCGCGTGCATGTCGATTTCAACCGTGCGCCCGCAGCCCCTGATTGCCTCAAACAACGTTTTCCAGAACTCGTAGCTCCCCTCGGGGATTCCGCTCTCGCCATGCACGCGCATCGTCAGTCCCTGGATCTCCGGGCACTCCTTCAGAATCATGGCCAGCGCATCGCGGCAATACGCCGCGTGCGTGTCCTGGGTGAGGCCCTCGATGTGGTGATAGGCATGCGGGCTGTCAGTCCACTGGTAAGCGTGTGTCCAGATGCCCAACTGGAACTGCACGCCTCGCGTCGCAGTTTGCGCCGCAATAAAACGCAGCGCGTCGAAGTTCTTTTTCCGCTCTGCTTCGCTCAGCGTGCGCGGCTGAGAGAGCACCGTGCCATCCGCCTCCGCGAGCTGCGTCACCCGCACGTCGTATCCCGGAACCTCCACCAGGTACGGGTAAGGAAAATGCAGGTAGTCGCTCGTTACGCCTCTGGGAAAGTCGTATTCGAGGCCAAACGCCAGGCAGAAACGATTGAACCGGCAGGTGGCCAGCAGGTCCAGATACCCGAGCCAGAAATCCCGGTCGTAGTACCACGGCTTGTCTTCCAGCTCGCTGCAAAAGTAGCGGCCCACACTGCGCACTTCATTGGCGGGCTTTTCTTCGAGCGTCTTCACCAGGTGCAGTGCGATTGTCGGATCGGTCCCGAAGCGCACGCGCTCGGCCAGCTCAAGCAGTCCGTAAACGGTTCCCCGCGCGTCGCTGCCTGAAACCAGCATGGCCGGCACGTTGGCGTAACGGCCCGGCGAAAAGCGGAAGGCCTCGACGCCCGTGATCGCCGCGTCTGCATGAGCAAAGCTCTTCGCGATCGTTGAGCCCGACGCCGCCACAACCACACAAAATGCACCTCCGCGCAAATGCTCGCTCGACGCGACAACTCTGCAAACTCTGCCCTTTGCGGCAATCGCCGCGCGCAGTTGTTCCACCGCCCACTGCACCGCATGCGAACCAACGGTAGCGTTGCTTGAATCCGTGACGATCAAGTAGCTGCGCACGGTCTGCGCCATCGCACCGCGCGCAACCGCCCCCGCCGAAGCCGCTCCAGCCGCTTTCAGAAACTCTCTGCGCTTCATCGCTCGCTTTCCTGCTCCCTATTTGCTACTCCTCATTTCCCACCTTATGCGGGCACGCCTTCGTGTTGATGCAACCCTCAGCCAGGCGAAGCCGCTCCACCGGCCGCCCGCCCACCAGGTGCTCCTTCACAATCTCCGCCGCATCTTCCGGCTTCACGTTGCCGTACCACACCGCCTCGGGGTACACCACCACCGTGGGACCGTGCTCGCACTGGTCCAGGCAGCCGGATTTGTTAATCCTCACCTTGGCCTCGAGCCCTGCCTCTCGGCTCAGTTGCTTCAGCCTCGTATGCAGTTCGCTTTGGCCATCGCGGGTGCAGGAGGGCCGTGGCGCATCGACAGGGCGGACGTTGTGGCAGACAAAAACGTGGCGCTCAAACGGGGGCAAGACGGCATCCTCCTCGGCAAGCCAGTCCTGGCATGGTCGTCTCCAGAGTAACGCCTCACCCACACCGAAGCCCCATCCCAGGAAAATGTCTTGCTGGAACCTCAGCTCTCGTCTCCTCCTTATGCCTCGGCTGGCCTCAAAAAAGTTTTCCTGAATCCAACCCGCCCCCATCTGCGAAAATGGGTGTTTGACGATGAGCACCGATAATCTCCTCTCTCTGAAAGACGACATGGTGGCCTTCATTGAAGGCCACGGCTTGCACCGACTTCCGGGCTACGTGACTGAAGACATACCGTCCGTGCTCTGGGAAGGCCGCGGCGATCCAGATTCCTGGAAGGATTTTGTCGAGATGGCCAAGCACGTGGGCGCGCCCTTCGCCACGTTCAGCGAGATGACACTCGATCGCGAAGAGATCGACGCTCTGATAGAAGAAGCCGGCGAGATGAACTTCCCGGATGAGGAAGCCTCTGAGCTGGTCGAAGCCAAGTGGCTGCGCAAGTACGCGGGCATGCTCGGCTATATCCAGCTCGGCTTCATCTACCAGGGCATCGTCTTTCTGCACGAAACCACGACCGAGTGGTACGAGCGCTACCAGTCGCTGCTTGAAAACATTGAGAGCTTTCACGACATCGTTATCGACGACACTCAATCGCACGATGACGAGGACGAGTAAGCAGCGTGGGCACTTCCGGGCCCGCGAACATGGCTGCGGCCGCGCCGGGCAGTCGTCCAAACGAAAAATCCAATTTTCAAGTCGCGCGCGTGCGACCACCGCAGCGCTGGCTCCTGGCCGAGCCGCATCCTGAAGAAGCCGCTGCCCTGGCACGCGAGGCGCGCCTGCCTCTCGTGCTCGCTGAACTGCTCGTCGCGCGCGGCATCACAAGCGCCGCCCAGGCTTTCGCTTTCCTCAATCCAGAGCCCGCGCATCTGCACGATCCATTTCTGATGCTGGGCATGCCGGCAGCAGTCGAACGCCTCGAACGCGCCATCGCCGCGCACGAGCCCATTCTTCTCTATGGCGACTACGATGTCGATGGAACGGTCGCCGTGGTCCTGCTCAAGACCGCCATCGAAATGCTCGGCGGCATCGCGCGTTTCCATGTCCCCCATCGACTCCGCGACGGCTACGGCATGCAATCCAGCGTGCTCGAAGCTGCGCATGCTGAAGGTGTCCGCGTCGTGGTCACCGTCGACACCGGCATGCGCGCGTTCGCTGAAGCGGAAACCGCGCGCCTCCTTGGCCTCGACCTCATCATCACGGACCACCATCTCGCAGACGCTCACGAACAGCTCCCCGCCGCCCTCGCTATTCTCAACCCCAACCAGCCCGGCTGCACATATCCTGAAAAATCGCTATGCGGCGCCGCCATCGCGCTCAAGCTGGCCCAGGCCCTTCTCGAGCGCCGAGACCCCGCTCGCGCCCGCGAAAAAACACTGCCCAGCTTCCTGAAGATGGCCGCCATCGCCACTATTGCTGATGCGGTTCCCCTTCATGGCGAAAACCGCACTATCGCCGCTCTTGGCCTCCGCGAACTGCGCCGCCCGGTTGGCGCCGGTCTGCGTGCGCTCTTCGCCGCGGCCGCGCTCGATCCGGCCAGCAAACAACTCACCGGATTCGACGTCGCCTTCCGCCTCGCGCCGCGCATCAATGCCGCGGGCCGCATGGATGTCGCTTCGGACGTAATCGAGCTCTTCTCCACGCGCGACTCTCACCGCGCCGCTGAACTCGCCGCGAAACTCGAACGCCTCAACTGCGAGCGCCGCGACGTTGAGGCCGCCGCGCTCACGACGATCGAAACCCGACTCGCCCGTGACACCGAAATCGCCGACGACCGTTTGCTGGTGATCGACGGCGACAACTGGCATCGCGGCGTCATCGGCATCCTCGCCTCCCGTGTCGTCGAGCGCACCGCCAAGCCAGCCATCGTGATCACCGTCGATGGGGGTGTCGCCCATGGCTCCGGCCGCTCCGTTGACGGTTTCGCCCTCCTCGCGGCCATCGAAACCTGCTCCGACCTTTTCACCCGCTTCGGCGGTCACGCCTTCGCGGTCGGCTTTTCCTTGCCCGCCGCATCGCTGCCTGAACTCAAGCGGCGTCTTCGCCTCTACGCTGCCGCGCATCTCGCCGTGCGCGAACCTGCCCGGCTCCTCCGCATTCACGCCGAGCTTCCTCTCGACCGCATCACGCCCGTCTTCGCCGGATGGCTGCGCAAGCTTGAGCCCCTCGGCCACGGCAATCCCGAGCCCGTCTTCATCGCTCGCAACGCACGCCTGCTTGCTCCGCCCCGCATCATGAAGGGCCAGCACCTCCGCCTCGAGCTCGCCCAGGCTGCTGCCTCATCGACGGTTGCACCCGCTGCCCCGGTCCAGGCGCCTACTCCGCCTAGTAGTTCGATCCGCGCCGTTGGCTGGAACCTTGCCGAGCGCGCCATGGAACTCCGCCTCGTCAAGGGCGACGCCATCGATCTCGCTTACCGCATCCGCGAAAACGACCACCCCGACTTTGGCGGCCTCGAAGTCGAGATCCTGGGTATGCAGCCTGCCGGACTCTGAGAAAATCCCCGCTTCGGGGACCATCATTCCCCTTGGTTGGCTATCCCGGCGTGCGCCTGCCTTCTGGTCATCGCCAGCCTCCATGGGGGAATAGACAATCTCAATACTCCAGGACAAACCGGATGCACGATTTCCGCATCGGACTTAACTGAGCTTGGTAAGTGTTCGCGGGAGACAAGTTCGCCGCCCGCCCGAGCTCGCGTCACTCCTCGAGTTCGACGCAATGCTGCAAACGATGGTGCTGCTGGCCTTGCACATCTCGTGCAGGTTCGGGGTATTGTGCGGTCAAGTCACTTGTCGAGGTCTTTGCGTCCCGTTGGTCGCCCAGACGAGTTTCCCTGCATCATCTCCGAAACTGCTGTAATCGATCGAATCGACGCACTGTTGCACTGGAGGAAGGACCGTGCACACCCCGGTGGCTCTTCAAGAGGAGCAGAAATTGCTGCCGCGCCGCGAACCGGCGCGAGACCCTTCTTCAGCTCAAAATCTATTCGCCGGAGGCGGCGAAATGGGCGCGCTGATGCGCGCCTTCGACTGGACAAAGAACCCGCTCGGCCCCCCGGACACCTGGTCGCCAGCCCTGCAATCAACCACGCGCTTAGTGCTTGCCAATTGCTCGCCCATGCTTTTGTGGTGGGGTCCCGATTTCCTGTCGATCTACAACGACGCCTACATTCCTGTTCTCGGCGACAAGCATCCTCATGCTGCGCTCGGCAAGCCCTTACGCGAGTGCTGGTCCGAGGTCTTTCCGGTTCTTGAGCCTCTTGTTCGATCGCCGCTCGAAGGCGGTCCCCCCACCTGGATGGAAGACATCGAGCTCGAAGTGAACCGCTTCGGCTTTGTCGAGGAGACGCACTTCACCATCGGCTACAGCCCCGTTCCCGATCCGACGGCTCCGCGGGGCATTGGCGGTGTGCTGGCAACCGTGCATGAAATCACCGAGAAGGTTCTGTCGGAGCGGCGCGTTCTCGTTCTGCGCGACCTCAGCGCCCGATCCGCTCCTGCGAAATCTGCGGGGGAAGCGTGCAGGGTGGCCGTATCCGCTCTCGCCCATCATGATAAGGACATTCCCTTCGCGCTCGTCTACCTGTTGGATTCCAGCGGGGAGAAAGCACGCCTCGCGGCCCAGATAGGAACCACGGACTGCGCGGCAATGTGTCCTGAGGTCATTGATCTGACGGCAGAGCCGGATCGCATATGGCCGATCGCATCATGCAGGGCGCGCGAAGAGGTTGTGACCGTACGCGACCTGGCAGGCAGATTCGACCGGGTGCCGAAAGGCCCGTGGTCCGATCCGCCGCACATGGCCGCTGTAGTGCCGATCAAATCGAATATCGCCCATCAGCTTGCAGGGTTCTTCGTCGTGGGAATCAGCCCCAGGCTGCACTATAACGACTCCTATCTCGGATTTCTCGAGCTGGCTTCAGCACAGGTTGCAACGGCGATTGCAAATGCTCGCGCCTACGAAGAGGAGCGCAAGCGTGCGGAGGCTCTGGCCGAGATCGACCGCGCAAAGACCATCTTCTTTACCAATATCAGCCATGAGTTTCGCACGCCCCTGACGCTGATCATGGCGCCCCTTGAAGACGCTTTGGCCGCGCCGGACCAGATGCCCGCATCGCAGCGCAAGGGCCTGGGCATCGCCCGCCGCAACAGCCTGCGCCTGCTCAGACTTGTGAATACGCTTCTTGACTTCTCGCGAATCGAAGCCGGCCGTATGGAGGCGGTCTTCGAGCCGGTGAATCTTGCGGCCCTCACTGCCGAACTGGCCAGCGTCTTTCGCTCGGCGATTGAGCGCGCCGGCCTCAAGCTGATCGTCGATTGCCCTCCACCCGCCGAGCCTGTTTATGTCGACCGCGAGATGTGGGAGAAGATCGTTCTCAATCTTCTCTCCAACGCATTGAAGTACACGCTCGAGGGCAGTATTGAAGTATCGCTTAATTCTGCCGGAAGCCACGCGCGGCTTGAAGTTCGCGATACCGGCGGCGGCATTGCGGCCGACGATGTGCCGCACGTCTTTGAACGCTTTTATCGGGCAAAGAATACGAAGAAGCGCAGCCATGAAGGCTCTGGGATTGGTCTCGCCCTGGTGCAGGACCTGGTCAAGCTGAATGGCGGCACCCTGCAATTGGAAAGCGCGCTCAACCGCGGTACCACGGTTAGCGTGTCGATCCCCTTCGGAACCGCCCATCTTCCACCGGAGCGCATCGGGGCTGCGCGGACGGCGGCCTCCACGATGATCGGCGCGGATGCATTTCTTGAAGAGGCCCTCGGCTGGCTGCCGGCTGAAGCGAGTCTGCAAGCTGAAGCACCCACGGTGTCTGCGGGTGACCCGCGGTCGCGGTCTCGTATCGTGCTCGCCGAAGATAACGCAGACATGCGCGACTACCTGCAACGCCTGCTGGCCGGCGCCTATCGCGTCGAGTGCGTCGCAGACGGCGAAACCGCGCTTCAGTCGGCGCTCCGCGAATTGCCTGACCTGGTTCTCACCGATGTGATGATGCCCCGGCTCGATGGCTTTGGCTTGCTGAAGGCGCTGCGGGGAAATGCGCAAACCAGCGCCGTTCCGGTCATTCTGCTGTCGGCGCGGGCGGGGGAAGAGTCCCGCGTCGAAGGCCTTGCGGCAGGCGCAGACGATTATCTGATCAAGCCGTTTTCTGCCCGCGAGCTGGTGGCGCGCGTCGAAAACCAGCTCGCGCTTGCCCGGCTGCGCCGCACCGCCGAGCAGCAGTTGAGAGAAAGCGAAGAGCGCTTCCGCGCGTTCGTCTCGGCAAGCTCCGATGTCGTCTACCGCATGAGTCCCGACTGGAGCGAGATGAGGCATTTGCAAGGCCGGGGTTTTGTTGCCGATACCGAAACGCCCAGCGGCGCCTGGCTCCAGAAATACATTCATCCCGACGATCAGTTGATGGTCGCCACTGCGATCCAAAAGGCGATTCGCAGAAAATCCCCGTTTGCGTTGGAGCACCGCATCATACGTGCTGACGGATCGCCTGGCTGGACCTTTTCCCGCGCGGTGCCTATCCTGAACTCCGCTGGCGAGATTGTCGAATGGCTTGGCGCAGCCAGTGACATCACGTCCCGCAAGCAGGCAGAGCAGGCGCTGCTGCGCAGCGAAAAACTGGCTACCCTGGGCCGCATGGCTGCGACCATTGCACACGAGATCAACAATCCCCTTGAAGCCGTAACAAACCTCCTCTTCCTGGCCGATCACAGTGAGAATCTCCCCGAATCAGTTCATCGCTTTCTTCAGATGGCCGATACGGAGTTACAGCGCGTGGCCCATATCGCGCGCCAGTCACTGGGATTCTACCGGGAATCGAATGCGCCGGCCCTCACCTCGGTCAATGGCCTGATCGGCTCCGCGATCAACCTGCTGAAAAGCAAAATCAGCGAAAAGCAGGCGGTGATTGAGACCGATTGGCGCTCCGACGTCGAGATCACGGCGGTCGCCGGCGAGTTGCGGCAGGTATTCTCCAATCTGCTGTCGAACAGCCTCGACGCGATCGATCTCCGCGGAAAAATCAGGATTCGCGTCTCCGCAAGGGGAACGGAACCGGGCGCCGCATGCGGTGAGACAGGCTGCGTCCGGATTACCTTCGTCGACAACGGCCGCGGAATCAATCCCTCCATCCGCAGCCGTGTCTTCGAGCCGTTCTTCACGACGAAGGGCACGGTAGGAACCGGGCTTGGCCTGTGGGTCACCAGGCAGATCGTCGAAAAGCATGGTGGCAGTATCAGGCTTCGTTCGCGAAGCGCCGGACCCGACAGAGGAACAGCGTTTTCGATCGTCTTGCCGGTCGATGCCACGCCTGCACTGGCAGCAAGGTGATAGCTTGCTGAGAATTTCGGCGCGCAGCCGACAAGATGTCCGCGATTTTTTCCGGGCAAACTTTCCTCACGCTGAAAACCCCATTTATCTTCATCCGGCGCTGAAGGCGTAGCCACTCGGATCAATTCCGGAATTGCAAAAAAGCTGTACGCCTTCGGTATGCGGCCTGTATGCTGATTTCATACCGGGACACAAACCCAGGGCCCTGGCTCACTTCCCCCTCCTCGGAGGGCGCTGCTGCCGCGAGCACCCTTCGGCGCTAAGTCGATTCAGTCTGCAAGAATTGGCGTCCATGCACTGGTCGTTACTCACGTGAATCCCTGGCTGTCGAGGGCCCGCCCTTGAACGCATCACGAACTTACTTTCCCGCGGAGGGATGATGAGTCAAACAAGTGTTCTGCGCGGTGCGCTGGCCACAATGTGTCTGGTCGCCGCTATTTTCTGCGTCCAGGCCGCCCGCGCTGCAACCACTGGCCAGGCCGGCAAGACCCGCACATACTACATCGCCGCCGACGAAGTGCAATGGGACTATGCCCCCTCAGGCCGTGACGAGGCCATGGGTATGCCTTTCGATGCCATCGCCAAGGGCTTCGCCGAAACCGGTCCCAACCACATCGGCCGCGTCTACAAGAAAGCCATCTACCGCGAGTACACTGATTCAGCCTTTACCGCTCTCAAGCCGCGCTCGCCCCAGGACGCCTACCTCGGCCTCGTCGGCCCCATCCTGCACGCAGAAGTCGGTGACACCATCAAGGTGGTCTTCAAGAACAACGCTACGCACCCCTACAGCATGCATCCGCACGGCGTTCTCTATCAGAAAGACTCCGAGGGCGCCGACTACAACGACGGCACCAGCGGCAAGGATCAGGAAGACGGCTGTGTCGCTCCCGGCGCCACGCATACCTATACGTGGCAGGTTCCTGAACGCGCAGGCCCCGGTCCCAACGACCTCAGCTCGCTCTTCTGGCTCTACCACTCGCATTGCGACGAGCTGCGCGACGTGGCCTCAGGCCTTTTTGGCGGATTTGTCATCACCCGCCGCGGCATGGCGCGGCCCGACGGCACTCCCAAAGATGTCGACAAAGAATTTGTGACCATGTTTATCGCCATCAACGAAAACGAGAGCTGGTATCTTGACGACAACATCAAGGCCCACATTCCCGATCCCTCAAAACTCAATCGCTTTGAATTCAACCCAGTCACGGCTACCGGATACTTCGCCATCAGCGCCGGCCAGGGCTTTCTCGACACCAACATCAAGTGGTCTATCAATGGCTACATCTACGGCAACATGCCCCTCATGGTGATGAAGAAGGGCGACCATGTGCGCTGGTATGTAGCCACGCTCGGCGACTTCAACAACGCGCACTCCCCACACTGGCACGGCAACACCGTCATCGTCGGCGGCCAGCGCACTGACGTCCTATCCATCATCTCGGCGCAGATGATCACCGCCGACATGGTGCCCGACGCACCGGGCATCTGGCTCTATCACTGCCACATCTCGGACCATATGCTCGCCGGAATGGTCGCACGCTACGAAGTCAAGGATCGTTGAACAGGCGCCCGCAGCCCACTCGTCAAACCGTCCGCATTGCTGCGCAGCAAACCTCAACAATTCGTCCGCGCAATCAAAACCAAAAGGCCCTCCGGATCGCAGAGGGCCTTCTGACTGTACCAAGAATCAAGTCTTAGCTTACCCCACTACTTCAATCCCCATCGATCGCGCCGTGCCTTTGATGCTCTTGATCGCCGTTTCAATCGATGCCGCGTTCAAGTCCGGCATCTTCTGCGTGGCGATCTCGCGCACTTGCTTCTCGGTCACTTTGCCCTTCTTTTCCTTGTTGGGCGTGCCCGAGCCCTTCTCGATCCCTGCCGCCTTCTTCAGCAGCACGGCGGCCGGCGGCGTTTTGGTCACGAAGCTGAACGTGCGGTCCGCATATACCGTGATGACGACCGGAATAATCAGCCCGGCCATCTCCTTGTTCTGCGTCTTGGCGTTGAACTGCTTGCAGAACTCCATGATGTTCACTTGCGCCTGGCCCAGTGCGGGGCCGACGGGCGGCGCCGGAGTGGCCTTGCCGGCCTCGATCTGCAATTTCACGTAGCCGGTAATCTTCTTCGGAGGTGCCATAGTTGTTCCTTTGGAACCAGCTTCCAGCTTCTAGCCGCTAGCTGCCAGCTTTTCGTTTCGTCTTGCGGATTTTGAGCCCACAACCTTCTCTTCCGCCCAAACTGGCGCTCGCTAGAAGAGCCTACCAGCTAGAAGCTAGGAGCTAGAAGCTAGAAGCTCGCTTTACTCAATCTTTTCCACTTTGCCAAATTCGAGTTCCACCGGCGTCGAGCGCCCGAAGATCGTCACCATCACCTTCAGCGTCTCGCGATCTTCGTTGATCTCATCCACCACGCCGTTGAAGTTGGCAAACGGTCCATCCGTGATCCGCACCTGCTCACCCTTCTCAAACTTGAGCTTCATCCGCGGCTTGTCTTTCACCGTCTCTGAGCGGAAGAGGATGGAACTCACTTCTTCTTCGCTAAGCGCTACCGGCTTGTCGCCGGTGCCCAGAAATCCCGTCACCTTCGGAGTGTCCTTGAGCACGTGCCAGAGCTCGTTGTCCAGTTCCATCTCCACCAGCACGTAACCGGGCAGAAACACCCGTTCCACGGTGCGCTTTTTCCCGTTGATGATCTCCGTCACCGGTTCCATGGGGATCATGACCCGACCCACGCGCTCCCTCAGGCCGAAAGCCTGCACGCGGCTCTCGATCGACTCCCTCACCTTGCGCTCAAAGCCCGAATAGGCGTGCAGAATGTACCACCTGAAGTTGGGATTGCGCGGCGGCTCCGCTTCGGCCGCCACAGTTTCTCCCTCCTGCGGGCGCGCCTCTCCTTCGTCTGCCTTCACCTCTACGGGTTGATCCAGCTCGTCTGCCATTCTTCTCTCATTTCCCGGGTTGGGCCGGCTACTGCCCTCCACCGAGCTTGTTCAAGATCCCATGCGGACCCATGATGGTGGCATTGAAAATGTTGTCGACAAGGAAGAAAAACAGTCCAAACAGGAAGGTCGCAATGATCACGACTCCGGTCGTCACCTTCACTTCCTTCCACGAGGGCCATACGACTTTTCGCATCTCCGCGCGCACATCGCGCAAAAAGCTCGTCAACTCATTCCACTTGCCCAATGCGCCACCCCCAAACTCCGCAAGTGCACCCGGCTCCTGCCGTTTGGCCGACCGATCGTCGCCTCTCTCGATTGCCGTCTTCGTCGCCATACTTCGTGTCCTTCTGAACAACTGGTTTGTAGTTCACAGTTCTTAGTTCACCGCAGCCTATCGTTCCTGGGCCGCCATTTTCTATTCCCTGTTCCCTACTCCCTGTTCCCTGTTTCTCTGGCAGGGGCGGAGGGATTCGAACCCCCAAGTCCGGTTTTGGAGACCGGCAGTTTAGCCGTTGAGCTTACGCCCCTGCATTCAGGGGTCAGGGTTCAGGTGTCAGGGGTCAGCTTGGTTTTGCTTCTGCTTGCCGCCAAGGCTTACTCGGTACGGCTCAAACTGATCCCTGATCCCTGTTCCCTGATCCCTGCTTTTCTCACTTCGCTTCCTTATGCACCTGGTGCTTGCGGCAGCGCTTGCAGAACTTCTTCAACTCCAGACGGCCAGTCACGGTCTTCTTGTTCTTGGTCGTGGAGTAGTTCCGCTCCTTGCACTCGGTACATTCCAATGTAATGATTTCCCGCATTGCCTGTTCCTCTCGAAGGCCAAGGTCCAGCTCTTTTCTAGTCCCTAGTCCCTAGTCCCTTAGTCCCCATTACTTGATGATTTCGCTGATCGTGCCCGCGCCCACCGTCCTGCCACCTTCGCGAATGGCGAAGCGCAGACCC
>OKRB01000115.1:0-50475 GCA_900290245.1 Candidatus Sulfuritelmatomonas gaucii
GGGAGAAGTTGTCAGCTTCAGCGTCAATATTCCTGCTGATGATGTCGAATGGCAATTGTCTCCCGTGGATATCAAGAATGCAAATATTGGCTCGATTTTGGATTCCGGCCTCTATAGCGCACCTGAAAAGGTAGGCGCGATTACAAGTGTTATCGTGACCGCCATTCGAAGGAGCAACAGGCAACAGACTGCATCCAGTCAGCTTATTCTGAAACCCAACGCCGGAACGACTCTGGGCACGTATTACACAGGGAATAATCCAGAAGAAATAGCCGTGGGCGGAGATGGCAATCTCTGGATTACAAATTGGGGTGAAAATACACTATCCGAGCTTTCTCCGAGCGGAATGTTGCTTGGAAAGTATCCAACCGGATTGAAGCCGGAAGGTGTCGCTGTTGGTGCTTCAGGGAACATTTGGATCGCCAATAATAACGAAGCAAGCTTGATGCTCTATTCTCCGGCGGGCACATTGCTCAAGACAGTTTCCGTTGGAAGTAAACCACATGATATTGCGATTGACCAGGGCGGGGATTTGTGGGTTACAGATGATGGACTCGACAAGTTGTTCAGAGTTTCCTCTGACGGAACAGTTTTAGCTTCCTATGCGGCGGGATCGAATCCCCATGGGGTGGCGATTGATGACAGGGGAAATATTTGGGTCGTGAGCAACGCGACGAGTCAAATCTTGAAATTCGCCGCTTCTGGAAATTTTATAGGAGCCTATAACGCGGGAACTTATCCAGTATACGTCGCAATTGATAAGTCTGGTAATATCTGGACTCCAAGTACCATGAATGAAGGAACCTCGGACGCAGACGCAATTGTTTCAAAGCTGTCTCTGCAGGGGGATATTCTTGGCTCATTCCCTGCGGGAAGAAATGGGTGGGGAATTCAGATCGATAAATCTGGTTATGTATGGGTTATCAATGGTCTGACGAGCACGATCGTTTTGGAAGCAGGGTCGCTTACGCGCATGTCTCCAAAAGGAGAACTCATTGGAAGTTATCCATTGGGGATAGATCCAATGTGGTTGGCAACCGATCACCAAGGGGATCTTTGGGCTACTAATTCCGGCGCAAATAATGTCAGCCAGGTATCTGGTGGTTGTAAGAAATGAGATTCTGGGGCTCATCTTGGCCCGAGAAATTGGTCATTCATCTCTCTAGGATTCGGCAAACAAAAGGTAAGCGTACATCGAGTTACAGCAGCCCCTATTGACACGAGTGGAGTGTATCATCAGTTGTCCACTTATTTTTGGTGGACACTTGATGAATGTGTTTTAGGCGGCCTGAGAAGAGTGGATCTGGAGCGATGCAGCCATATTCCAGGGCAGCAGATCCTGGATCTTGCTGATGGTGACCTGCCCCCGGAAAACTCCGCCATTTAGAACTGAAGTTCTCTCGTACACCTTGCCCTTCGGCGGCTTGATTGCTTGCTGACCTCCTTCAAAATTGGGTTAAAGCGACTGGTCCGGCCCGAACTCGCACAAACCTGTTACATATTCCGCCGACCCGTCGCGCAGCCAGGAGTCCAATTGGGCTGGTTCCTTCAGTTGCTGTCCGCGAATCCGCGGCACCACGGCGTACTCGCAGGCCATATGAGGCAGGGCTGTCATGTCTCCCCAGAGCTTCTCAAATTGCGCGACGGGGAAGATGTCCTCTTGTCCCTTGCCCCACCGCTTTTTCACGTCCTTCAGAGTGATGTAAGTCGGCATGCGGGCGCCCATGGCGCGAACCGCGCTCACCACCTTGTCTTGATTCCGCAAGTCGTCCCTGCTCAGACCAAAAACCTGAAGTAATCCATCAATTTCTATCCAGAAAGTATTGGAGTTATAGTAGGAAAGCTTGAACTCAGTCTCTTCGGAAGGCAGGGCCATACCTTCGATCAGGCGCATTCGGCCATCAACAGCTGCGAGGCCGCCGCCATGGTCCTCGATCCGTCTCGTGACAACCTCCGCCGTCATCGTTGCTTTGCGCTTGATATGCCAACCTAAGATTCCCGGGTCGAGGTCGGCGCCCACGGTGTCGATGTTATGGACCATCAGGTGGCGCAGATTGGGATGCGCCTCCAGCATCTGCAACAGAACGCCACTGCGAAAGAGATTCGGCACCTCGTACCAGTGCCCGACAGGATGCAGACATTGCAGCGGAAGATTATCAATATAGTTGCTTCCCTCACCGGATTGCCGCGCCCAGGCAATCAGCGCCGCATGCACGCTGTCACGGACCTTTTGTGCCTGGGCATCCAGTATCTGTTGCGGTGTGTCCTCCCAGGCAAAACGCAGGTCCCGGACGGTTGGTATCAGTCGCAACCCTACACTCTGGCCGGCCGAGAGAAACCACGGCCCGGCGTAGCCATACGCCGCTTCGCGCCGCATTTGCTCGTCAATCGGCCGATGGGTTAAATAGCTGGTTGTGATCACATGGGGAACTTTGCAGCCGTAAAGCCTCCTCGCCCGCCGGCTCTTCGCCAGATGGACTTCGAGAAATGTGCGCTGCTTCCCCGCCAACCGGCAGAACGGGACCAGAGCCTTCACAACGCCTGCTCCCCGGGTCCAGCGACTTCCCGCGCCCCCGCTGAGCGTGACCACCGCAACCGCGCCCGCAGCGAGCGCCTCTTCTCCCATCGCGCGAAGGTGGACGTCTGCCTCCTGCCTCGCGTCAAACAGATGATCTTCCGTTGTCACATCCTCGATCTGGATCGATGCCGGAATCCGGTTTTGCGCCAACCCGATCTGTCCCGCGCGCATCTCTGCCTGGATCCGCTCATGCTCGACCGCATCGAAGCCATATTGCGCGAGCAGTGATTCAAGTGATTCGCCGTTCTCTTCTCCGTGAGCAACGTGCGGCAAAAGCCGGTCAAGAAGGCTCCGGGTCCGGCCCAAAGCGCCCGGCACGTCACGACAGAGCGAACTGAAACGCTCGAGATCAGTCCGCTCACAGGCCGTGAGCAGCCGCTGATCTTTCCGTAGAAGCGTGGGCAGAATGATGTTGTAGTAGCCATCAGGCAAGATCGCGGCACCGCCTGTCTTCAGTTCGGCAATTGTTCCGCGCTCATTGATCGAGAAATCGTAGACCACCGGCTCGATGGCAAAAGCCACTCCGTCGGCGAGCCTGCTACTGATCTCCCGCATCAGGGCTTCTAGGTGGTTCTGCGCCTCGGGCTTCCGAACCGGATTGAAGATGAATCCCATCCCGCCGCCCGACATCCCCCCGAGCATCCAGAATCCCCAAAAGGCATCTCCATATGCCGCATGGACCTCGCGAATGAGAGTTTCTGTATAAAGGTTGCTGGCCCAAGGAATGATGCTCTGGATCGGTCCGTCAAAGTTTCGCTGCGTGGCCGCGCCAATCGCGTGCACGTCTCCGCTTCGCAAGTCGCCAATGATTTCATCTAGGATCCTGCATGCTGTCAGCCGGGCTGCCCATTCGGCATCCGAGCGAAGCAGGTATCTTTCCGTCACCATTTCGAGGACGGGCCCCACATCCTGCGCCATTCCCCCATGCACCAGGACGAGGCTTTGTTGAAGCCGCTCGCGGGTCTCGGCGCTCACCTGCGACTCGTCGAGAATGCGGTGGTTGGGCAATAACCTGCCCCGACTGATGCCAAACTCCGGATCCTCCTCGGTTGCCAGCACTCCTTCGATGAGCTTGATCCCCGGCCACACGCCGCCAGAATCCTGCCACCCGCCGCCCGATCCTCCCAGCCACTCACCGAGAATAGCGCGCGCAGCCACCAGGCGGCGCTCGGGCTCGCTCAAGGGACCCGTCAAAGACACTGCCTGCCCTGTGGCGCGCATGCAGACTGTGATCAGCGAAGCAAGTAGGGTCGTGGAGACTGCAAGCCGGGAACCCTTGGGAATGTTGTTCACCTTGCTGACGATCTCAATGCCGAGACCGTCACGCTGCATCAACTGCGCAAGCACCGCGGGGAGCAGCTGACCCGAACCTTCCAGCCCCGGCGGAACGATTCCCGAGGCGATCACCGCTGCTTTCACTAGGCCAAGATAGTCGCGGCCAAAGTCGAAGAGTTCCTGCAGATCGCTGATCTCCGCCGTCGCATCCAGATCGACGCTGACGAGGCGGATCACTGGGCGATCGATTACGCGGAGATATGCCTCGACAGGCGGTTTGGGTTTGCCGGCGTCCGATCCATGAATCGCCAGGTCGATGGAGACATTTAGCACCCGCGCCATTTCCGGCAGATCCATACCGAGAAAAAAGATGTCGCTCCAACCGCTGTGGCTCAGATCCATCCGCACCGGCGTATTTTCGCGCAAAATCGGAAACGGCTCTCCGGCACTGCGCTGCAGCAGGTCCCCGCGCATGCGCAGCGCGTAGTCAGCCGGATGCCCGGTGCGGAACATCCATTGATTGCCGCGGACCGACCGCACACTCCGCCGAACCTGTTCGGCCAGGGTCTGGAATGCGAGCCCGCGATATGCCGCGGCCAGCGAGCTGGAAAGACCGTCGCTCAATCCCTCCGCCGTCTGGGCGCCGAGAAAGATGCCGATGGCCTCCTCATATCGTCGCGTCAAAAGCTTCTCGTAGCCGCGAAACGGAATCAACGTCTTGCCGTTCGTGGTCGCCCCTTGCCTTTTCGGCAGATGGAAACGGTGGATCGCATAAAGAAAGAAGAGCGCCCTCACGCGCTCGTAGAGATTTTTGCTTGAGCGCCTCAGCTTCTCGAGCTCTGCGGCTTCGGCCAGCAGTTGTTCCGTGGTTGCGGTGCGGCAGAACGCGTCGAGGGAACGGTTGCGGATCGCAGGATCGGCAGCGGTGATGATCGTCCACAGCCCACTCACGCTTTCGCCCCTTTCGCCGAGAGCATCTGGCGAGTAGCAAGAACCTGGATCAGCTGGGTCAGGACTTCGTCTCGATCATCTCCGTTGAGCGCCAGGGCAAGCTGGGCAACAAACAATCCGTATTTCACTCCAACATCGAAGCGCTGCCCCGTCTGGATCATGGCCAGATATTGCTCGCGCTGGGCCAGCGCGCCGAGCGCCGTAGACAGACTTACGCGCCCCGTCGGCACCTCGGCGAGCATGGTTGAGAGGATCTCGAAGATCGCCGGCGTCAGGACGTGTATCCCGTAAAAGCAGAGATACTGCCCGCTGCGGAGGCCGGGAACAACCAGACGTTGCTCGGCTTCGGTCGGCGTCGGCTTCTCAACAACCGTGTCGACGCGATAAAAACCCGGTCTGCCCGCGACCGGCTGGCCGCCGACGGTGCCGAAAAAAGGAAGCAGGCTTTCTCGCGTCACCTGCACGGCAGAAATTGCACATCCCTCCGTCGAGGCCGCTTCGACCAGTCGTTTTGCGCTGCCGCTCTGCTCCGTCCCGACGTAGATGTGGTCGCCAACGAAATGCAAGAAGGGCTCGTCTTTGACAAAGCGCTGGGCACATAGCACCGCATGCGCGTAGCCCCGCGTTTCCCTCTGCTCAACAAAGGTCAGCCGCGCACCATCGTTTGTCAGCAACCTTTTGTAAGGCTCCTCGTCACCCGGCCACACCACGATGCAGATGTCACGAATGCCCGCAAGTACCGCTTCGCCCACCACAAGGCTCAGCACCGAGCGCTCCTTGCCCTGCTGGTCGAAGAGGGTCTGCATGGGCAGGTTGCGCTGGTCCTTGCCCGCCGCGGTGATCACTGCCTTTCTGATTTGCATGTCGAACATTCTACAGCGCCAACCCCCTTGGGCCACCGCGCATTATCGCAACCCTGGCTCGACGCATCATTTCAGAGAAAATCCATGGCAGGCTGGCTCACATGCGCATTTTCCCACCGAATACGACCGTTTCCAGCGCGTTCTTGAAAGGCCCGTCTCCACGTCACATCAGCCCACTCATAATCTTGATGAGAAGCGTCCCAGTTCGAGTGTCCACGGAGGCATTACAGACGACCATTTGCATGACCCTGAATATAGAGTTGTCGATCGTGATAAGGTTAAGTCGATAAAAAATCGAGACTGCTTCGCCTAGAACTTGCAATTCCCTACAAAATTCAGAGGTTTATTATCGACATTATTCAGAGGCTTTTTTGAGTTTTTCATGAATTTTGAATTGCGAATAAACTACGAACGAACTGAAGCCAGAGATTCGCTTGCAATCAGAATGCGACAACTCAATTCTGTTCGGAGGTGTGCGTCAGTGACGCTTCAGCATGGTTTCACCAGAGGTTGGTGCGCGGCTGAAGTTGGCTTGTTGTTTCCCTTCGCGCGGTTGGCGTACCAGTCTTCGCGAACCAGCGGCATCCGGCTGCGGCCGCGGTCAAGCCTACTGAGAAGAACCTGATGAATGGCGATTCGGCCGCTCTGGAAGGCCGCAGCGGATCCCGCAGTGTAAAGCAGCCAGATCCGGTAGGTGGCTTCCGGAACGAGATTGAGCAGCACAGCCTGGTTTTTCTGGAGTCCCTCAACCCATTTGCGCAGTGTGAGTTCGTAATGCTCGCGCAGGTTCTCGACGTCGCGCACTTCGAAGCCCGCGCCCTCCGCAGCATTGATCGCCTCGGTGATGGTCACAAGTCTCCCATCCGGGAAGACATACCGATCGATGAAGGAGTGCTTGGGTGATGGCGCCGATTGAGAGCGAGCGATTCCGTGGTTGAGAAGTGTACCGCCCGGCTTGAGCAACCCGTGCACGGTGGCAAAGTATATTGGCAGATTCGGCAATCCAACGTGCTCGAACATCCCGATGCTCGCGATCTTGTCAAATGATCCACGGAGCTCTTCGCAATGGCGATAGTCACGATGCTCAATGGTGCATGAGTCAGCCAGTCCGGCATCCCGAATTCTCTGATTTGCAACGTCCGCCTGTTCGCGGCTGAGAGTGATTCCATGAGCCTGCGTGCCATAGCGGCAGGCGGCGTGCAGGACCAGGCTTCCCCATCCGCAACCGACGTCGAGAAAGCGCTCGTTCCGCTTCAGCCGCAGCTTACGGCAAATCAAGTCGAACTTCTGCTCCTGAGCGGAGTCGAGGGAATCATCCGCGCTGCGAAAATACGCGCAGGAGTACCCGAGCGCTTCACCCAGCCATGGGCGATAAAACGCAACTGGTAGATTGTAGTGGTACGAGATCGATGCCAGGTCCCGGGCCTTAGAGTGCTTCGCCCCATGCTTGAACCAGCGCCTCAGGCTCAATGCATTCGCCAGAATACTTTGGAAGGCTTTCTGCCGAAGGCCGCGAGGCCGTCCCATCAGGTACTCTGCGATGCCAAACGCTGAGAAGAGGTCGCCCCCAACATCCAGTTCCTTGCGGACGAATGCTTCTCCCAGAGTGATCTCGTCAGCGCCGGCGGCAAGAGATGCCAAGGCATCGGGTGCGTTGATCACCAGAGTGCATACGCCACCATCTGATCCGTAGTCCCATTGCCATCCGTTCCAAAGCCGAATCGAGAATTCCGGACCATCGTATCCACTGAACAGGTCGGCTAGTTGCTTGCCAAGCCGCTTCTCGCGAGATGCTGATGGATCGCTGCTCATATTTGAACTCGATGAAATTGTCCAGCAGAATGTTGTTTGGGGACCCGTCATCCATGGCTGCCTGAGCCCTTCCAAACCAGGTTGGGGCTGGGCCGAATAGCGGCTCCGTTCCCAGCCCGTCGGCTTGCGCGGCCGGTGCAGCCTTGCACAGTGGTCGGTCGGACCGGACCGTCCAATGCCCACCGGCTGTCATTATTATCCCAACCCGCAGCCTTTGCCTACAGTTCGATTCGTCGGCAATTGGTCCATGAACGGCAAAGAAAAAGCCTGCGCCCGAGAATCGGGTGCAGGCCAAAGATATGACGCAGGGTGAGACGATGACCAACCGTCGGCTTGTCAGGGTAACGACGGTAACTCAATGTGCAGTCAATGGGGCAGAATCCGATCAGGCATGCAAGAAAGCTAAAGCGCGATCAAAGCTGTAGTTCGCGTCGCTGATGGAACTGCCGAGGACCTCGACGTCGAGCAAATCCGTTTCGAGCGAGAAGCTTTGCCGGACAGTGGCAAGTGAAATTACGACTTTGCAGCGTTGCCGAAGCTGAGTAACAATTCCTTCGACTCCGGCAAAGGCGCCTTCACGCACGCGCACCGGCATGCCTACGTTGACGCTGGGATGGGGGCGCAGGATGCAGCCACTTTCGAGCCCCTGTCGGATTCTGGAAATCTCTTCTGAAGTCACCAATCCGCTGTCGGAGTTACCCAGGAGGCGGATGACGCCGGGTGTGGAGATGAGGGGGAGTCGATTCTGCGGCGTAAGGTGGACAAAAACGTACCCCAAAAAGAGGGGCCGTTCCAAGGTAACAGTCCGGTCGGTCCAGCGGGAGCGCTCTGTATAAAGCGGCAAATAGTGTTCCACGGAACGGATCGACAAGTGGCGTGCAACTTTGTTTTCGTGGTTTGCTACAACATGCAATACGTGCCATGGACCCTGGTGCATCTGGAGCTCCCGGTTTCTCGAGACATAAGGGCGGTTCCCCTTTTGCCTTGTCTGATTGTCGCATGCAGCATCATGTACTGCACATACACTCAGGCACAGGTGGGCCCCGTCGAGAAGCCTACGCGAGATCCTTGGGGAAATCGTCCTCGGCGGAGGGTTCTCCCTTCATTCCGGTCGACAGCGGGGTCGGACACGAACACACGGCTTCATCGGTGCGTCGCCACGATGGAGTCCTCTTTGTGGGAGGGGGAAGCTCCCTTTATTCTTATTACTTGATCCAGAGACAGTTTCTATCCCGTACGTTTTGGCAGTTTCCGGCCATACGGTCTGAGAGAGAGGATGTCTTCCTGACCGCTGGAGTCCATTCGCTTTGCACCGGGAAAATGCGAATGCGCAATTGGCTGCTCGTTCTGTTTGCGCTAAGCTTCTTTCCGGTTTTTTTGAGTGCCCAGTCAGGGGATCTCGCTTCCTATCAGATTTACGGTGGGTTCACTTCCCTCTCCAATTCTTTCAATGGCGTCCCTGGATCCCGTCAACCCCTGTTCGGTTGGGAAGCAGCTCTTGCTTTTCCCGCCTGGCATCATTTGCGGCCAAAACTTGACTATGCAGCCTTCAACGGAACCAATCTCGGCGCTCCGCAACATGCCTTTTTCATTACGGCAGGCGGCGAGTACGAGTACAACGTGGGCAAGGAGAGGCTTTTCGCGGATGCCATGTTTGGCGACGTGGGTCTGAATCAGAATTGGGGTGCAAACGGGTCGCCAGGGAGCAATGCTTCCTTCACCACGTTGTTCGGTGGCGGCGTAGACACCCCGGTAAGCAAGCATCTCGCGATTCGTCTGGAAGGCGGGTACCAGTACACGAACTTTGCCCTGTACCAGAGTTTGAGCTACAAGTTTCCGTACAGGATTCCGGGGCTGCCCAATAACTTCGCCCGCTTCTCCACCGGATTCGTTTGGATTCCCGGTCTCAAATCAACGTCCAGCGACGTCACCAGCAGCCGCCAGGAACATCAGCCGGTTGAAAGCGAGTTGGTCTACGAAGACATCGGCTCCTTTGGGCACTACCACCTCTTTGCCGACTCATGGTGGAGCAATCTACACACCGCGGGTGTGGAGTATGACCGACACTCCTGGGGAAAGTTCATCGGAGCGCGAATGGACTATACCGCCGATATCATGCCGCTGGTGATCCTCACCCAACCCAGCAAAACCGACGTGTGGGGGGATCCGCTGACCACCGACCGTGAACACGTTCCCGGTTTGGCGTTCGCGCCCATCGGGCTGCGCATGATGTGGAGAGACGGCAAGCGCGTCAAGCCTTATTACTTTATCAAAGGCGGTTTGATCGGCTTCACACAAAAGGCGCTCTCAAAGAACGCCACATATGAGAGCTTCACTCTTCAAGAAAGCCTGGGCGCTCAATTCAAACTGACCGAGCGATGGGATTTTCGCACCGGGTTCCTCTTTTTTCATTTTTCGGATGGTTTCATTGTAGCGAGCAATCCGGGCCTCGACTCGCTGACCTATAACGCCGGCCTTTGCTATCACCTGGGAAAGCGCGAGGCTGGCCGCTAAGCACCCGGGCAAAGCGCGGTTGACCACTCGGAAGGAAAACACAGATTACTTTGCGCGGCAAGCGCGAAGTCCCCTAGGGGCGGATGGGCAGACCCTGAAGTCCCTGGGAGACCATTGAGCTTCGGAGCCGCGGCGCCCCGCACTGGTTTGCCAGCGGACAGGAGCTTCCTGCTATGCGCCGATGGCAAAGATTTGCTATTCACTGCTGGCATTAAACCACCATGAAATTAGGCAAGCGGATCCGATGCGGAAGCATAGCGATCCGGGTTGAAGTCAAAGGCGGTGTGAGGCGTTTCCGGCTGGAGCACGGCACTGAACTGCGAGGCACTCACAGACTTGATTTCGCTATGACACGCGGTGACTGGGAAAAGGACCGATGACGCGATCGAGAGGCGCAGCGCCAAGGTGATTGAGATGAAAGGGATTGTCGACAGCATCAATACACACACCCAACCATTTGGAATGCCAAGGCGTCTAACTTGTGACCGAGCAGGTGAGCTGGCGACTGAACCGACGGACCCGGCGAGTTTTCCGGTTTTGTGAGCCATCGGCCATTGGGAAGCGACAGCCACGATATATTTAGACTCTTTAGAAAACCTCTCCGATGCTCGGTTACGCAGATAGAAAAAAGTTTCCAACCCTGTGCTTCGCAAGCCGTTGCCTTGAACAACACTGCATTGAAGATCCCGGTAAAGCCCAGGGGAAACTATCCCCGGCTTTACGGTGGAGGATTATGACCGAGATTCAGCTTCTGATAGCCGACAACCAGCCACTTACGCTTTCTGGCCTGCGCACTGCGGTGGCAGGACAGTCGGACATCGAGGTGCTTGCGGAGTGTGCGAGCCCCGATCGATTGATGGACGCGGTGCGTAAGCACTCCCCGGATGTGTTATTGGTGAGCACAGATTTTTTCGAGGAAAAGCTGGATGCACTCGAACGCCTGGTGATGGAGATCGAGGAAACGCGGGTGGTCTTGCTGACGAACAGGAAAGACCCCAGTTTTCTCGAGGAAGCCCTGCGCTGCGGCGCAAAGGGCGTGATCCAAAGAGAATGGCCGATCCAGCAAATCCCGGTGGCCATTCGAAAGGTCACGAACGGCGGCTTCTGGGTGGAGCGAACCGTCGCCGAGCGGGTTCTTGAGAACATCCTGAACGGGCATCCCGTCGAGAATCCTGAAACTCGCAAGATTGCATCGATTACGCAGCGCGAACGCGAGGTCATCACCTTAATTTGCCAGGGATTCAGGAACAAGAAGATCGCCGGCACACTGCACATCAGTGAAGCGACCGTGTCGCATCATCTCACGTCGATCTATCGAAAACTCGAGGTGGACGACCGGATCGCACTGGTTATCTACTCGGCGAAGCAGAGCCTGGTCACGTTCTGATTTGCGCTAGGGTTCGCCGGGACAGGCCCCCGCGCACGATGACTTAGAACTGGCCGTGGCCGTGACCCGACAACTCGTGAAGCGCATAAAAAGCAATCTTCCTTACAGAATCGAAGTTTGTGGCGAAAAGAAAGGAACAGAGGTAGAAGCACAGGTAGAAGCCCGCGGTCGAGTAATTGAGAAAACGAAGCGGCTCGCGGGAAACCGATTGGCGCAACTTGACGACCTTGCTAAGCACACCAAAGCCGATACCGATCGCTGCTCCGGCCAGAACATCGGTGGGAAAGTGCTCCCCGAGATACACTAGCGGCAAACAGACAACGAACAGGGCGTGGCAATAGGCCAGAAGGCCGACTTTCCAGGAAACCAGAAAGATGGTCGTGGCCAGCGCAAAGTACAAAACAGCATGGTCGCTTGGGAATGAGCTCCAGTGAATCAGGTCATAGTAGTATTCAGCGGTCCCATGGGGCGGTTTGAAATGCACGTCGGCATTCAGGTAGGGCCGCGCGCGGAAAGGCAACACCGCCGCCAGTCCTCGGGTGAAAAATAGTGCCACAAACGCTGAGACCAAGCCGCTGATCAGGGTTTCTCTCACCGCTTCTTTGGTTTCACTTTCAGCAAACCACGCCCACCAAAAAAAGCTTGTCGCCACACCGCCGGTGATGAAGGGGTCAGTGGAAACGAATACCATGGTTTTGTCTAACACCCAGGATCTTTGAGCAAACTGATTCAGGAAATGCAGAATGCTGGAATCGAAGGCATCAACCATCGTGATCTTCACCCTCCGCACTGCGAACCTGTCCTGTTACGGTCGGACTTAAGGCAAAGAATCGCCCCTTAGCGAGCCGAAGATTGGCAAACCACTTGTGTGATGCCTGGAGAGGGTAACTAGCTGTCTGGACGATGAAGAGTCGGCAAGAACCGGATGGGGCAATCTGTTTTGAGATCGGCACGACCCCCAGTTCGTTTTGGAATCTCATCGACTCGACTCCCCTTGCCGTGACGCGCATGTGCGCCTCAATGATTTCGCTGCCGGAGCATAGTAACTGTAGATTTTGAGCATCAGGTCGCCCACCGAACATGATTGGAAGGGGAGCCATGTCGATCGCAAGTGCGAAGATTCAGGCTGGAACGGCTGCAAGTGAAATCTTTCTTATTTTTATAACTAATTGAAATAAATATAGTTAATATCCGATGTGTGTGACCGGACCGTCCGAAGTAGGGGTACAGTATATGCATGGACCAGTTTTCCACAGGGTCCGCCAAAGACGCGGCTTCCCCGAGCGCGCGCCGGCGATGCAGTCCGCCATGAATGCAGACAGGTATTGCGCTTACAACCTGACCCGCCAACGATTTGTGGCGTCCAGCCTTGAGGCTGCGGACGGCACCACGAGCCGTGCAGAAGCTCGGCTGCTGGAAATAGGTCTGGGCGAAGAGACAGCGCTGTGGATTTTTCCATACAGAAAGATCTCAGCTTCAAGCGCGCGCTTTCCTCTCGATCTGGTTCTTCTCGACAGCGACAGTGTCGTTCTGGAAACCGTTGAGTTCTTCCCCATGAATGCCGCTTGCGCGGCGGAGGCGCAAGCCACAAGCCTTCTTGTTTTGGCGGCAGACTCGGTGGCGCGGGGAGAAATCAAGCCCGGCGACCAGTTAGCCATCTCTTCTCCCGAAGAGATGATGCTGTATTTGCAGCGCGCGCAAAATGACAGTGGACATCTGCCCGAAACCGCGCGGGTGATCCCCTGGCCGAAGAACGGCGCAATGGCTGAAGAGCAGCCCGCCACGGCGAAAGATGCACCCAAAGCAGACGGCGTCGAGCCGGGGAAACCATGCGAAGGCGCAGTGACAGAGGCTGCCGCGCGGCCGCCTGAGAAGGAAGAATCGGCGATCGCAGCGAGTGAATCGCCTGAGAGCGCGCCTGCAGAGGTCGTGACGGAGTTGCCGGTTCATGACGAACCGGTGGTTGCCGCGTTTGAGCCCAGCGAAAGCACACGACCGCAAATTGCCGCAGAAATTCCAGACAAAGATGAGCCAGTAGCCGCGATGGGCCTGCACAGCCAGGTTGCTCTGATGCCGGCTCTGGCGGAGTCGCCGTGGGAAGATGCGCCGGCGCAGGAACCGCATGTCGTGCCGCTCGAGTATCGCCCGGTGAACGCACCCCCGATTCTGGTAGAGCTACCTGTTACGAATGATGTGCCGGCGGCGCCGAGTCAACGAATTCCGTGGAGGGAGGACGAAACTCGAAAGAACTGGATCATGCGCCTGCTGGAAGGCGAAGATCGCGATCCGCGAAGCGCGCCGCGGGAATCGCTTCCGGGGCTCGTCGCCTATTTCTTTAGGGGCGGAGCTCCCAAGCCGGACGCGGTTCGCAATATCAGCATGACGGGGTTATACCTCGTTACCCGCGAACGCTGGTATATGGGCACAGTCGTTCAAATGACATTGACCAACTGGAACCGATCGATCATCGAGCCAACGATTTCGCTGCATGCGCAAGCAGTTCGGTCGGAAAGCGATGGTGTTGCCTTCCGTTTCTTTCTGGAAGAGGACCGTCATTGCGACGGCAGAGTCATCCAGCTGTACGCCCCGACGAACGGAGTTGACAGAATGCAAGTGGGAAGATTCATGGAGGACTTCAAGGCAACGAATCCCTCGGTGCAATAACGCATAACGACGACTGAAGTGCGCGGCGCACATGCTCACGAAGCCGCCCTCAAGTAGGGCTGTCCCTCTTCTGAAGTGGCAGAATTCGCTCAGCATTGCTTTCGTTTTCCCCAAAAACCGTAAGACAGAAAACTGTCCGACAGGCCGCCGGGATTGACACGACGGAATGTCGGTTTGTAGGATGCAAGTGTCCGAGTGAAGCTCTCAGTTTGCGCTGGTAACGAGCTTGAATCCTAGTACGTCAAAGCCTTGGAACGATGATTGCAGTTAAGGAGCTTACCAAACGGTACGCGCGCACGACTGCCGTTGATCGGATTTCATTTTCTGTCGAAAAGGGCCAGATCGTCGGTTTCCTCGGCCCCAACGGCGCCGGGAAAACGACCACGATGCGCGTCCTCACGTGTTTCCTTCCTCCGTCGGCGGGCACCGCGACCGTGGCCGGGTTCGATGTCCTGGAACAACCCCGCGAGGTGAAGAAGCGCATTGGCTATCTTCCGGAAGCGCCTCCACTCTACCCGGAGATGGAGACAGTCGAGTATCTGCGTTTTGTCGGCAAGCTGAAGGGGCTGTCAGGCGCCGACCTCGACAAGCGCGTGGACTATGTTCTGGGGCGCTGCTCGATCGCCGATGTGAAGTCCCGGCTTTTGGGCAAGCTCTCCAAAGGCTATCGCCAGCGCGTGGGGCTGGCGCAGGCCATCATCCACAACCCCGACGTGCTGATTCTCGATGAGCCGACAGCGGGGCTCGATCCCAAACAGATCAATGAAACGCGCGACCTGATCAAGAGCCTGGCCGGCGACCACACCATCATTCTCAGCACCCACATCCTGACTGAAGTCGAGCAGACCTGCGAGCAGGTCATCATTATCAACAAAGGCAAGCTGGTGGCCACTGATTCCGTGCGGAATCTGCAGGCCCGCACACGCGGCGTGGAGTCGGTTCGGGTGGAGGTGGCCGCACGCGACAGCGCACTGAATTTCGAAGCGGTCCAGCAAAAACTCGAGCAGGTGCAAGGCGTTGCTCAAGTAGTTTGCAAGGATCCCAGGGATCAGCGCCTGATTTTCGAAGTGCAGAGCCAGAAGGGGCAACTGGTCCGCGGAGACCTCGCGCGTGCCGTTGTCGAATCCGGCTGGGATTTCAACGAGCTTGGCGCAGCCGGCATGAGCCTCGAAGAAATCTTCCTTGAGCTAACAGGAAACGAAACGGCGGGAGTGTCAAAGGACGCCGCCAAGAACCCGAAAGAGGCAGTCACGGAAGTAAAAGAACCTGTAAACGAGTCAAAAGAATGAGAAACACCTGGACAATCTGCTGCAAGGAGCTGGGAAGCTACTTCGTTTCTCCGATAGCCTACCTGTTGCTTACCATGGCCGGCCTGGTCTCCGGTTTCTTCTTCTGGGTTCTGCTGCGGGATTTTGTGCTCCAGGGCATGGAGATGCAGCTCCGCGGCGAGACTTTTCCGATGAACATGAACGAGCAGATCATCACGCCCCTGCTGATGAATGTCGGCGTCATCTTTCTGTTTTTCCTTCCGCTGATCACCATGCGGCTTTTTGCCGAAGAAAAACGCTCAGGGACCATCGAGCTGTTGGCGACGTCCCCCGTTCGCGACATCGAAATCATCCTCGGTAAATGGCTTGCGGCCCTGATCCTATACGCGTGCATGCTGCTTTTTACCGCGTTGAACTTGGCTTTTCTGTTTCTTTACGGCAATCCTGACTGGAAGCCTCTCGCTGTCGGATATCTTGGACTGCTGCTGCAGGGCGGCCTGTTTCTCGCCATCGGCGCATTTATTTCCACGCTGACGAAGAACCAGATCATTGCCGGAGCAGTCACCTTCGGTGTTTGTCTCCTGCTCTGGGTACTGGAGTGGGCGAGCAGCTATGACTCCGCCACCTGGGCCACGGTGTGCGCGTATCTTTCCGTGATCACGCACTTCGGCTCCTTCGCAAGGGGAGTCATCGCGTTGAAGGACGTAGTCTTTTATCTCACTGGAATTTTTCTGGGACTCTTCGCAACAGCGCGGTCGCTTGAGTCTCTGCGCTGGAGGTCGTAGATGGCGGCCCGGTGGCTTCGAGCGCGGCAAACCAAGTACGCGGCCTACGCCTTCGTTTATGTAGTGGTGGTAATTGCCGCAATCGCGGTCGCAAACATCCTTGCCAACCATTACAACAAGTCTCTCGATACGACTTCGAATAAGCGCTACAGCCTTTCTCCGCAGACTGCAAAAATCGTGAAGGGGTTGAAACAGAACGCGACCATCACCTACTTTAACCAGAGCACGCGATTCAATGAAGGCAAGGATTTGCTCGAGGAGTATGCGAATCTTTCGCCGCGTGTCCATGTCGCTTATGTCGACCCTGACAAAGATCCCGAACTTGCGCGCGAAGATGGGATACGCGACTTCGGGACGGCAGTGGTGCAGATCGGCGAGAAGAAGGATACCGCCAAGAGCATGACGGAGGAGGGCATCACCGGCTCCTTCATCCGCGACCTGAAGGGCAACACGCGCACCGTCTGCTTTGTGACCGGCAGCGGCGAGCACCAGGTTAGCGACACCGAACGTGACGGGCTCTCGCAGTTCAGCGATCTGCTGGGCAAGGAAGAGTATCAGACAAAAGCGATCGATCTATTGCAGAAGGCCGAGGTTCCAGACGACTGCACAACGCTCGTTGTTGCTGGGCCGACACGCGATTATTTGCAGCCCGAGGTTGGTGCCATCAAGACGTATGTTGAGGGCGGAGGGCGGGCTCTATTCCTGCTTGATCCGCCGCTCCAAATGGGGCAGTCAGCGATTGCCGGCAATGACGCACTTACGAACCTTCTGAAAAGCTGGGGCGTGACGCTGGATAAAGACCTGGTTCTCGATTTCAACCCAATCGGCCAGGTTGTCGGGCTGGGGCCTCAGGTTGCCCTAGTGACACAGTACGGATCGCAGCCCATTGTGAGCGAGTTGAAGGGGACGGCTGTCGGACTGCCGATCACACGCTCGCTTGAAATCAAGGACACGGGGAAAACGACTGTTCAGAAGTTGTTCGACTCTTCTGATAACAGCCTTGCCACCAGCGACCTGAATTCTCCTTCAGTCAATCTCCACGACCCAAAAAACAAGAAAGGGCCTTTCGCGCTGGCGGCTGCCGGCAACTATGACACCGGAAAGCAGAACTCACAGGGACGCTTTGTCGTCGTTGGCAGCTCCTCGTGGGTAGCCAACCGGTTCATCGGCTTCAATGGGAACAGCGACCTTGCCCTGAACTCGGTGAACTGGCTCTCATCCGATGAAGATCTTATCTCCATCCATCCCAAGCCGCCAGACGATCGCCGCATCACGATGACCCGCGCCCAATTGAATCGCGTGCGGCTCAGCAGCCAGTTCGGATTTCCGCTGGTGGCGATCATTATCGGTGCCGGGATCTGGTGGAAGCGCCGGTGAGGACCAAAATCCGCACGATCTTGCTGGAATTGCGAAATGCGTTATGAAGTTCCGTGGATTGATCATTGCAGTTCTCGTTCTGCTGGCCCTCGGCGGAGTACTCTATTGGTCCAACCACCACAAGCCATCGGAGAAGAGCGCGCCCCTATCGTCAACCACCTCGCCTTCGATTCTCAAACTGGATCAGGCAAGCATCACCCAGCTCACAGTCACGGACAAGGGATCTGCGCCAGTTTCATTGGTCAAGCAAAACGACGGCAGGTGGCAGATCACCAAGCCGGAGGAATTGCGCGCGGAACAGGACGAAGTTGCCGGGATGCTCTCGAGCTTGTCGAGTCTCAATGCCGACCACGTGATTGAAGAGAAGGCGGCGGGTCTGGCGCAGTATGGACTCGATGATCCATCGGTTACAGTTGACATTGCGACATCCGATCGCAAGCAGAGAAAACTGCTTTTGGGCGACTCGACACCGGCGGGTGGCGACGTTTACGCGATACTCGCCGGCGATCCCCGGGTTTTTGCCATCGCCGGATACAGCAAGACCAGTATTGACAAGGGGCTGAATGACCTGCGCAATAAGCGGCTGCTGACGATCGATCCTGATTAAGTCAGCCGCATGAAGCTGGAGAAGAAAGGGCAGACGATCGAGTTCGCGCGGATCAAAGATGGCTGGCAGATTTTGAAACCGGAGCCATTACGGGCTGACAGCTTCGCGGTCGACGAACTTGTTCGCAGCATCGCCGACGTGCGCATGGACCTCAGTGGCGGCGAGAATAATGACGCTGCCGCCACGAAATTCGGCCAGGGGACTTTAGTCGCCAAAGTGGCCCTGGCTGGAGACCAGGGCACACAAACACTTGAGTTGCGCAAAAGCAAGGATGACTACCTGGCCAAGTCCAGCGCCGCGGACGGCGCCTACAAGGTGGATGCGAGCCTTGGCACAACGCTCGAGCGGAGCCTGAACGAATTCCGTAACAAGAAACTCTTCGACTTTGGCTTTGAAGATCCTGGCAAACTCGAAATCCACGAAGGCCAAAAATCCTGGTTTCTCGCGCGCAGTGGCAATGACTGGTGGTTCAATGACAAGAAAACGGACACCACCGCCGTTGAATCGCTCGTGGAAAAGCTCCGCGACCTGACCGCCACGGGCTTCCCTACTTCGGGTTTTTCGAGCGCGGAAATCGCAGTGACAGTGACTTCCGGCCAAGGCAAGCAGGTGGAGAAAGTGATGATCTCGAAGTTGGGCGACCATTACATTGCCAGGCGCGACAACGAACCCTCTCTTTACGAATTGAGCGCGAGCGACGTAAACGACATTACGGCCGCAGCTGACTCGATCAAGCCTGTGACAGCCGCCAAGCACTGATCTTCTCGCTACAAAGCAGGCCCAAGCCGCGATCATGAGCGAAATGGCGAAGGATCGCCTTAGGATTTTCTTCACTGCCGATCAAGTCCGCGAAGCAACGACGAAATCTAAGTCACTCTGCTCGGATCTTCGTCCCATCGAGACACGATCTTGGCGTCCGCCAGAAAACCTCAAAGGGGCCTTCGCTACAGGCTGCAAACTCCCAAAGAAATTCCTGTACATCGAGCCATCGATTCGAAGCGAATCCATTCCTGCGGTCCCAGGTGTAATTGAATTGTCCGCGGGACGACAATCCTCTATGAAACGGGCGGTAATCATTCATTGGTTACCTACATGCTCGGGGAGAGCACTGATCGGGCAGCGGGTTCGCTGCGAAAGCAGCATTGCACATCATTGTTCCCTGCCCTAGATTCTAAATTCATGACACGAGGGAGGTTCGAAAAGCAGATGCATCACCCGGCCATACCTGAAGTTCCAGATCCTCAAGAATAGTGAACAAGGGCCAGGGCCCGGTCGTGTAGGCATTGCCATGTTGCTTGATCGCACTTTTTGCTGGTTGCGGGCATCACCCATGTAGCGTCAGCCGCGAACAGCGGGTCCAGCAACGTTAGTCCCTCGCTCGCATAGTCGGAGGAGAGCGTGCGACTCAGTTGGGTTTTCTCGTGGGCCCGAAGGATAAGAAAAAAGGAGAGGGACCATATGACAAGCTTCAGTTCAGTTGCCGAGGTGATGGTTGCAGAACATGCCCCGCTCAATGGAGAGTTCCGGTCGAGGCTCGCGGTCTCATCGCTGACAACGGGTCTCGATATCGGCATATTGATGGTTGTGGGACGGGCAGCATTCCAGTGCATCCCGTTCTCATTGATGATCCCGATTGCTTTTTCGATTCTTGGCCTCGGTGCACTGATCTCGCTTGGCCACATGTGGTTTCTTACCGTTCAGAGCTGGAATTGCCAATAAGTTTGATTCCCTTCTGCGAAAAACAGGGCTGCGGACTTGCCGTTGTGCTATTCGGTTATTCGGAATTTGGTACCGCACAAACGGCGAGCCGCGATCCCAACCGGTGAGCGGCCTTAAGCGCTGCGAGGCTTCAGCGGCGACGCGGATGATCGCGTCGAAGGCCGGCTTCGGCTGTTCGCTGCGATCGAAGAGGAGCGGGTAGTTGGTGCGTCCTCGCACCGGAAAATCATTGCGCCACGACGTGGCATCGGTTACGCCCCAGAACGTGACTCTCTCCACGGTATCGCGGTGCTTGAGGAATACACGAAATAGATCGACGTAGTGCGCGGCCTGTTGCTGCGCGACCGAATCCGGCAATCCGTTGACATATGGATTCAGCGCCGCATTCTGCTGGATATGAACAGACACATCGGCCGTGGGTTGAGTCCCGGAAGAAGGCAGTACGTCTACATCCAGCTCTGAGATGGCAACCTTCACGCCGAGCGCCGCAAACCCTGCGATCGTGGCGTCTTCCTGCTCGGGGGTAGGCCATGTCAGGCTTTCATGACCTTGCAATCCGACGCAGCCAATCGGAATCCCTTCCGCCTTCAGTTTCTTGATGAGCGCAATCGCTCCGCTGCGCTTGGGCTCATTCTCAAGGTTGTAGTCGTTGTAAACGAGTTGCGCCTGCGAGTCCGCTTCATGGGCATAGGCAAAAGCTTTTTCAATGTAGTCCGGACCGATGATTTTGTACCACAATGACTGGCGAAGGGTGCCGTCTTCGTTCAGTGCCTCGTTCACCACATCCCAGCTTTGGATCTTTCCCTTGTAGCGGCCGACCACTGTAAGGATGTGGTCATGCATGCGCGCGAGCAAGGTGTCGCGGTCAACAAGATTGCCTTTGTCGTCGCGAAAGACCCACGCGGGCACCTGGTTGTGCCACACCAGTGTGTGCCCATGGATCCACATGTGTTGTTCGAGGCCGAACGCGACATACTTGTCGGCCAGATCGAAGTTATAGCTGCCTGGCTGGGGATGTACGATCTCCCACTTGAGCACATTTTCCGGAGAGATGGAGTTAAACTGCGTCTCGATGATGGCATCGTCGCGCTGATTCTGCCCGGTAATATCTCCGGCGTCCATGGCCGCGCCGATGACGAAATCGCCCTTGTAAGCATCTTTGAGCGTGGGTTCGTGCGACGCCGCTGCCGTACACCCCAGGATGAGGCCGAGAAGGACCGCCGATCGTGCGCAGTCCGACGATTTGCTGAACATGCTCCCTCCCTGCTTCAGCCGGCTCATCAGCCCTCGAAGAACTATGAGCTGTTTCGAGGCGCAAAAGCCTTGCGCCGTTCGGTGAGTTCGTCGGCGATTTTCCGATTGAGTTCGCGGGAAATCGGATAGAAGAGCAAAGAGATGGCGGTGGCCATGAAAGCTACCCCGGCCCAAACGCTGGCCGTGAGCACAATGCCGGCCTGCGCGTGTGCCGTTTGCACGTCAGCTTTGGAAACGAAACCGTACACATCGAAAAGTTTGCCGGCCACGGCGCCGCCAATCGCGAGCCCTGCCCAAAGTGCAAAGACCACGCCGGACGTGACCGTGCCGCTGGCGCGCCGGCCCGTCTTCCATTCGCCGTAGTCGGCCACATCGCCCATCATGGACCAAAGGATCGGCCCCGACAATCCGAACGAGAACTGGCGCAGCACTTCGATCGCGATGATCTCGACGGTTGCGTGCGGGGATAGAAACAACAGCGCCGTCGCCAGCGACGCGGACAAAACCATGCTGGCAATAAAGAGCATTCGCTTGCCCACGCGTTTGGCCACTGCCGTGGAGCACGCAACGCCCGCGATCAGCGAGGCCAGCCCGAATCCGTTGAACCATGAGAAGAGGTTCGCATTGCCGGCCACATAGCGGAAATAGGGCAACATCACGTTGCCGCGGATCACAATCGCGATGAAATAGAACAGCGTGGCCAGGAACAGCACCACCCATGATGGGTTCCCAAAGAGGTCAGAAAGGTCCTGGCCCAGCGAAGTCTTCTGTTGCGGGTCGGGCTGAATGCGCTCCTTAGTTGAAACGAAGGCGACGATGAAAAAGATCACGCTAAGGGCCGACAGCAGCCCCATCGTGAGCTGATAGCCGCGCGCGTCGTTGCCACGCCCCAACCACGCCACCATCAGCACCGCAAGGCTCTGCACAATGAAGCCCGCGGTATTGGCAAAGATCTGGCGGTACGATGCGATGCTGTTCCGCTCGTCGGGGTCCGAGGTCATGACCGCCGTGAGCGTTGCGTACGGCACATTGTTCATTGTGTAGATCACGCGCAGCAGCGCATAGGTGATCCACGCATAAGCAATCTTTGATGTGGGACTTAAAGAAGGCGTGGTGAAGGTGAGGACGCCGATGATCCCGAAGGGCAGTGCCGTCCACAGCAGCCAGGGCCGGAACTTGCCCCATCTCGAGCTCGTCCGGTCGGCAATTACTCCCATGACTGGATTGAGGCAGGCCACACCGAGGCCCACAACGAGGAAGAGCCTTGCAGCCTGTGCCGGCGTGAGGCCAAAGGTGTGGGTGTAGAAGTCCAACTGCAGCGCCAGCAATGCCTGGAAGACGAAGTTGGCGGCCATGTCGCCCAGACCATACCCGAACTTCTCTGCAAACGAAAGTTTCTGGATCATAGCCGCCTCGACTTTCAGCGTCCCCTGGGGCGCTTACTTCGATACCTGCAGAGTCAACTTCGTGAGGTCTTGGTTGCGCGACGAGTTGCCGATCATCAATTCGAAATCGCCGAGCTCGACAACATATTTCATATTCACGTCGTAGAAAGAGAGCATCGCGGGCGTGATGTCGAAAGTGACCGTCGTGCTTTCACCTGGCTGCAGCCGCACCTTCTTGAAGGCTTTCAACTCCTTCACGGGCCGCGTCACCGAACTGACCACGTCGCGAATATAGAGCTGAACCACCTCTGTTCCTTCGCGGCCGCCGGTGTTTGTCACGTCGACTTGAATACGCGTTGTGCCTTTGCGCGGGATTCTTTTCTTTGTCAGGCGAGGATTGGTGATGGAGAAGTTCGTGTAGCTGAGTCCGTAACCGAAGGCGTAGATCGGTGAAACATTGTCCCATAGATAACCGCGCCGCGCCGATGGCTTGTAGTTGTAAAAGACGGGTAGATGGCCCGCGGAGCGAGGAACAGAGATAGGCAACTTGCCGCCGGGGTTGTAGTCGCCGAAGAGAACATCAGCCACGGCGCGCCCGGTTTCCTGGCCCAGGTACCAGCACTCGTAAATCACTGGCACGTTCTTGCTGAGGGAATTGATCGAGAGCGGACGGCCATTGAAGAGGAACACGATCACCGGCTTGCCCAGCGCGAGCATGGCCTGCACCAGCTCTTCCTGGCGACCGATCAGGTCAAGGCTGGTGCGATCGCCCATGTGCTGCAGTGACCAAGCTTCGCGCGAGGTTTGTTCGTTGCCGCCGATCGCAAGCACGATGACGTCGGCCTGTTTGGCCACTTCGACGGCTTCGGCAATCTGCTTGCGATCCTCCTCGGGATCACTTGGAACGACTTCGTCCTGGTTCCAGTTGCCGCCGATCGTGATCTTGCAGCCTTCGCTGTAAAGCACCTTGGCTTTCTTGCCGGCTTTTTTACGGATACCTTCGAGCACTGTGATCTCCTGCTTCGGCCGGCCGCTGTAGCCGCCCAGCAGCGTGCGATTCGCGTTGGGACCAATGACGGCGATGGACTTGATCTTCCTGAGATCGAGCGGAGCCAGGTTGTTCTCGTTCTTCAGCAGAGTGATGGCTTCATGCGCGGCAGTTAACGCGATCTTGCGATGCTCATCGCAGCCCGTGACGCGCTCCGCCTCGGCGGGATCGACATACGGATCGTCAAACAGGCCCATTTCGAATTTCCAGAAGAGCATCGGCTCCACGAGCTCATCCAGCTCCCGCTCCTTGAGAATTCCCTTGCGCACAAGCTCGACGAGATGCAGATAACAGTCCGGATCGGGCAGCTCGATGTTGATGCCGGCTTTGACGGCGAGCGCGCACGATTCCTTCCTGTTCGCAGCGACGAAATGCCCGTGCGTGTCGGGCCGGTAACCGAGCTCCCAGATTGCGAAGTAATCCGATACGACAAACCCCTTGAAGCCCCATTCCTTGCGCAGCACATCGCGCATCAGCCATTTGTTGGCGTGCGAGGGAATGCCGTCGATTTCGTTGTATGAAGCCATGATGCTGATTGCGCCCGCTTCGCGCAGCGCCTCGCGGAAGCTATAGAGAAAAGTCTCGCGCAGCACCCGCAGCGACACGTTGGCCGGTGCGCAGTTCATGCCCGATTCCGGCTGCCCGTGGCCGACAAAATGCTTCAACGTGGCAATTACGTGCCGCTTGTCGCGGAACTTTTTGTCGCCCTGGAATCCGCGAACTGCCGCAATGCCCAGCCGCGAAACCAGAAAAGGGTCTTCTCCATACGTCTCTTCCACACGGCCCCAACGCGGCTCGCGGGCCACGTCAACCACCGGCGTAAGCGCCTGGTGCGTCCCGCGGAGAGCCGCCTCTGCCGCCGTCGCGGTGAAGATTTGCTCAACCAGCTCGGGATTGAAGGTTGCGCCCAGCGCAATCGGCTGCGGAAAGCTGGTCCCATCCACCGCCGCGTGCCCGTGCAGGCACTCTTCGTGGAACATCACAGGGATCCCCAATCGGCTGTTTTCGAGGAAAAACTTCTGGATGGCGTTGGTCAACTCGGCCATCTCGCGCGCGTTTTTGCCCTTTCCCGCATCGCTGGGGCGGCCCACCTGGCCCAGCCCGCGCCGGTCGCGAAATGCGGCCTTTGCTTTCTGCGCGTCAAAGTTGCCTTCAGCGTCCACCAGCGTCTGCGGCTTTTGCTGCCAGATGCATACCATCTGAGCGGCCTTTTCCTGAAGCGTCATGCGCCCCAGTAGATCCTTCGCCCTACGCGCCGAGGGAAGGCTCGTGTTTTTATAGGCTGGGATCGCTCCGCGCCCTTGCTTTCGAACTGCAGTCCGGTTTGTCATACGTCCTGTTTCCGTCTCGACTGGACTCTTGAATCTAAAGTGCGGCTGGAAAGGCCTGATCAACTCTTCGAATCACCATCGTGCTCGGAGATCTTCTTTCAATGAAGCCGGCACGCAGAACGAAGTCATCGGGTCCCTCAAAGAGCAGCGCACCACCCCGATCGGATTGAATTCGAGGAGAGAATCCGTTTCCAAATGACCCATGCGCTGGCTGCAGAACAGTTTAGCCGCTGAATCATGGCATGGCAACAAAGAAAAGCGATTTTCTTGGGAGGGAAACGGCTTTTCGGTTTTGGCTTGCCAGCCGGCTCCCTGCAAGTCCACCCGTAACGGCAAGTCTACCGCTAACATCGTTCCTTTTGTTCCCGTTCCAGCCTGGGAAAAATCGTGTGACCTAAGTCGCTGCCCGCGTTATTCCTCCGCATTACTCTCCATTTAGAAGGAAACGGGGAAATGGCTGCAAAGGTACTCGAAAGAATTCCGGAGCAAGCGCCTCACGCCGGGAAAAAGATGCTCGTTCGCCGTTCTGGCGCGGATCGCTCACAGCGAGCGCGGCATGTGGTACAGGGCCTGTTCGTTGTTTTGAATTGCTGGATCGCAGTTCAGTTTTATCTATGGGTGCGCTATTTTGAGCACGGCGGGCAAGGCCTCTACGTATCACGGCCGGCAGGCGTCGAGGGATGGCTACCCATCGCCGGGCTCATGAACTCCATCTACTTCCTGCGCACCGGAAATATTCCGGCAATCCACGGCGCCGCCATGTTCCTGTTCCTGGCCTTCGTCCTGATGAGCCTCTTGCTGAAAAAGGCGTTTTGCTCCTGGCTGTGCCCGGTCGGAACGTCTTCTGAGGCTTTGTGGAAGCTCGGCAGAAAAATCTTCGGCCACAATCTGCGACTGCCGCGCTGGCTCGATATTCCCTTCCGTGGCCTGAAGTACCTGCTTCTCGGCTTCTTTCTCTTCATCGTGGGAACCATGTCGGCCGAGGCACTGCAAAGCTTCATGTACACGCCGTATGGGGTGATCGCCGACGTCAAGATGCTGAACTTCTTCCGCAACATTGGGGAGCCGGCAGGAATCGTGATCGCCATCCTTGTTTTCGGTTCCGTGCTCGTGCAGAACTTCTGGTGCCGCTACCTTTGCCCCTATGGAGCGCTGATGGGCATCGTCTCGCTCCTCAGTCCGGTGAAGATTCGCCGCGACTCCGAGGCTTGCATCGATTGCGCGAAGTGCGCCAAAGCCTGCCCGTCCGGCCTGGCGGTCGACCGTCTCGTACAAATCCATTCCGCTGAGTGCACGGCGTGCATGGAGTGCGTCGCGGTTTGCCCGGCGGAAAACGCGTTGCAGTTCTCGTTGGCGCCAAGGCGTGCGGCCACCTCCCCCGAACGCTGGCGCCGCCGCGTCGTCGGGCCGGCTGTATTTGCCGGCATCCTGGTCTATATCTTCCTTGGCATGGTCCTGTTTGCCAGGGCAACGAGTCACTGGCAAACGGGCATACCGCAATCCGTATATATGGACCTTGTGCCCCGCGCCAATTCGGTAACCCACCCCGGCATGTAGCCGCTCGCGTGCTCGGCACCTCGCGGAAATCTTTGCCACACAATGACATAGGGCATCTCCGAGTGCGGAAACGTGTGTCTGAAATGCCACGCCCGCCTACCCAGCCAAACTCGCATCCAAACACATATCGTGATACGATATATTTATGACGCACCCTCATCGAGAGCCGAACTCGAACCTCTTGCTTAAGACCCTGGCGGAGTTCCGGTACGAACTGCGCCGTTTTATGCACTTCAGCGAATCCATAGCTCTGGATGCTGGATTGCAGCCGCAGCAGCACCAGCTTTTGCTGCAGATTGCCGGTGCCCGCGATGGCGCGCCGGTCACCATTGCCTACGCGGCGGAGCGACTTGGTCTGAAGCACAACAGCACGGTGGAACTGGTTGATCGATCGGAGCGTGAAGGCCTGCTGACGCGAACCGCAGATCCCAGTGACAAAAGGCGCGCAATCCTGGAGATGTCCAACAAAGGACGAAGCCTCCTGGACCGTCTCGCGAGCGATCACGCAGATGAGTTGAAAGACAGAGCGCCTCGGCTGATTGAGGCCCTCGAGCACGTAAGGTCGCATGCCGCAATCGATGCCGGCGCGGAGGCTCGATGAGATCCCGACCGTCCGCATTACGCGACTTTACCGTAGATCGGCGCGTGTGGCTGCTTACCGGCGTTGCGGCAGTGATCGGCGTCGCGGGAGCCATCTGGGCCGTTATCCTGCTTCGAGCCATTGCCTTCTTCACAAACGTCTTCTACTACCATCGCTTCACCCTCGCCATGGTCGGCCCGGCAGGATCACCCGAGGCCGCCTGGATTCGGATGCTGGCCCCTATCGTGGGCGGCATCATCGTCGGGCTCATGGCGTATTACGGCTCCGACAAGATACGCGGTCACGGAATTCCTGAAGCGATTGAGGCAATTTTGCTGAAGGGCGCGCGCGTCGAAGCCAAGGTATCGATTCTCAAGCCTCTCTCCGCGGCCATTGCCATTGGTTCCGGCGGACCTTTCGGCGCGGAGGGCCCGATCATCATGACCGGCGGGGCATTCGGCTCATTGGTCGGCCAATGGCTGAAGCTGTCGGATGCCGAGCGAACCACGCTGCTGGTCGCCGGCGCCGCCGCCGGCATGTCGGCGACTTTTGCTGCTCCGATCGCCTCGATCCTGCTGGCGGTGGAGTTGCTCCTCTTTGAGTGGCGTCCGCGATCGCTGGTTCCCGTGACGGTGGCGAGCCTGATTGCCGCCGCTTTGCGCATTGCCTGGCTCGGCCACGGTCCGCTCTTCCCTGTTGTCCTGTCTCATGGCATCAATTTGCCCCAGTCGCTGCTCGTCGCCGGCCCGCTGGGAATTGTGGTCGGATTTGCTTCGGCCGGGTTGAGCCGGTTGATGTATAGCCTTGAAGATGGCTTCGAGCTGCTCTCTCGCCGCTTTGGAGTGCACTGGATCTGGTGGCCGGCGATTGGTGGCATCGGCATCGGGATTGGCGGTCTTTTCTTTTCCCGAGGGCTGGGCGTGGGATACGACAACATCGCAGAGCTGCTGCGCGGAAACGCGCCTGTGGGGCTGCTGATCGGGCTCGTGGTCGCCAAGTCGCTGATGTGGGCGTTCTCACTCAGTTCCGGAACGTCAGGCGGCGTCCTGGCTCCATTGCTGATGATTGGAGCCGCAATCGGCGAATCTGGCGCACATCTCGCGCATATGCCGGTTGAAACGCAGGCGCTCTGGGCAATGATGGGGATGGGCGCGATGCTGTCGGGAGCGGTCGGAGTTCCCCTCACGGCGATTCTCTTTTCGCTCGAGCTGACTCATGCGCAGGCTGCCGTACTGCCGTTGTCGCTGGCTTGCGCGGCATCCTATCTCATCACCTGCCTGGTCATGCCGCGCTCAATCATGACGGAAAAGATCGCCCGCCGCGGCTATCACTTATCTCGCGAGTACGGAGTCGATCCGCTTGAAATGATCACAGTTGCCGAAGTGATGACGGAGGTTCCTCCGGAGGCTAAACCTGCAGAGTCGAACGGCAACCTGCTCAGCGATTCTGAAGTATTCGCCTATGCCGATCAGACTTGCCGGGCAGTTGCCGAAGAAATGGCAACCACCGGGCTGTTGAGCCTGCCTGTGCTCGATCGCGACACCGATCAGATCATCGGGACGGTGAGTGCGGGAGAGCTGCTTGCAGGACGGCGGCGCGCGGTCCGGCGCGAGTCGGATCGCACTGTGTCTCTTATGGCCGAATCGCTACTCACTGAAGATCCTGTGGGCGCGCGGCAGGATCGCGGAAATCACCGATAGGCGGAGTCATTTTCTCCGCGCGCGAAACTCTTCGCCGATGGCTTCGATGGCATCGCCGCGCAGCACCTGTGCCGCGCGCGGAAAGACTTTTTGCTCCTCGATCTGGATGTGCGCCTGGTAAAGACGCTGGAGCTGATCGGTGTATGACGATAACCGAACTTCGTCTTCCGCGGCCAGCTTTCCATCGATGATCCACTTCCGGTAGAGATCTTCCACGGCCGCGTGCAGCCCGTTTGCGTGTTGATGATCGTTCTCGAGCCCGCCAATCTGCGCAAGCTCTTCGCCGGCGCATTCGGCGCGAAGGCGCGGAAACAAAGACTCTTCCTCGTCTGCATTGTGGCGTTGTCCGCCAACGCGAAAATATTCGAGCGCCGCTTCAATCGCTTCCGTCTCTTCCGTGGTCAATTCCCGCCCGTGCGCCCGCTCGACAACGACACACAGAATATGGAGAAAATGTTCGATTCTCCGGTGGCAATCTTTCAACATGCCGATCGGGTCGTCAAATCCGCTGTCAGGCTTGGCGCCAATCTGAATTCCCATCGGTCATGCTCCTTGCAGTACGTGAAGGGTGGTTGCTGTTTTCACCATGGGCGGCGGTGCAACATATCCCCTGGGAATGTACGAGCAGCAGGGCTCTTCTGCATGCGGATTACCCGTGAGTGCGTAGGCGCGTGCCCGCGAGCCACCGCAGATCTTCTTGAACTCGCAGGCGCCGCACTTCCCTTCGAGCTTATCCGTGTCGCGTAAATTGCGAAAGAGCGGCGATTCCCGATAGATGACGCTCAAGGGTTGGCGGCGGATGCTTCCGGCGCTGAGCGGGAGGAATCCGCTGGGAAAGACTTCGCCGGTGTGCGAGATAAAGACGAACCCTTTGCCGTCGTTCAACCCGCGCGGCGCGCGTCCGATCATGTCCGGCGCCCGCTCCGTTGATGCGCTTGCCATTCCCGCGCGGCGATCAGCCGCATGCTGCTGCAACAGGTAGCGGCGGTAGTGCTGCGCCTCAGTGGTCTTGATGTCGAAGCGCGCGGTGCGCGAGAGCTGGTGAAGTTTTTGGAAGACCTGCTCGAATTCGTCGGCGTTCAGAAGGTCGTTGAGCTTGCCGCGGCCCGTGGGCACGAGGAAGAACACACTCCAAAGAGTAATGCGCAGGCTTTCGATCAGCGCTACCATGGCGTCGATTTCACCAATGTTGCGGCGACTGAAGGTGGTGTTGATCTGCACGGGCAAGCCGGCTTCATTGGCCCAGCGAACGGCATCCATGGTGCGGGCGAATGATCCGCTCATGCCGCGAAATGCGTCGTGCGTCGCAGCGCTCGAGCCATCCAGGCTGACGGCGAGCCGCGCCAGGCCGGCTTCTTTGAGCCGCACTACAATTTCCCGCGTCAACAACGGTGTCGCGCTCGGTGTGAGCGAGACGCGTACACCCACCGAACGGGCGTGGGCGATCAGTTCGAAGAGATCGGGCCGCTTGATGGGGTCGCCGCCAGTGAGAACGAACACGGGCACCTGCATCTTCGCAATCTGATCGATGAGATCCTTGCCCTCAGTCGTGCTCAACTCCATCGGGTGGCGATTGGGTTGCGCCGATGCGCGGCAGTGCACGCAGGCCAGGTCGCAGGCCTGGGTTACTTCCCAGATGGCCAGAAAGGGACGCTCGTTGAAATCGATCGCTGGGATTTGCACGTTCATGGTTCTATCAAAAACCCACCCGGCGCCGGCCGCAGTGACCAAAGTCGCAGGCTGCTAGAATTCCGTGGTGACTGTTCCCCGCACTGATCTCGTCGCTGTTCTGGGAAAAACCGGCCTGTTCTCCGGCCTCTCGCCTGCGGAACTGCAAATGCTGGCCTCGCGCACCGTTCGAAAGCTCTTTAGCGCGGGCGAGTTGCTGTTTTCAGAAGGCGAGCCGTGCAGCGGTCTGCACGTGATCGCGCAAGGTAAAGTTCGCATCTTCAAAACATCCATGGGCGGACGCGAGCAGGTGCTCGCCCAGAATGGCGCGGGCGATACAGTTGCCGAGCTGCCGGTGTTCGATGGCGGACCCTATCCGGCGTCCGCCACGGCCATTGAGGATGCGGAGATCGCCTTTATTTCGCGGCGCGATTTCAATGCTTTCTGCCTCGAACATCCCGAGGTTGCGCTCAAGGTGCTCTCGGTGGTGGGCTCGCGCCTGCGGCGGCTGGTGGGAATCATCGAAGAGCTTTCATTCACCACCATTCGGCAGCGGCTCATTTCCGTTCTGGTCAAGCTGGCGCAAACCGAGGGCAAAAAGACCGACCGCGGCATCGAATTCCTGCTCCCCGCGACCCACCAGGAGCTGGCCAATCAACTCGGAACCGTCCGGGAGCTGATCTCGCGCAACCTGATGCGGCTGCAGGCTGAAGGCCTGCTGGATGTAGATGCCCGGCAGATTGTAGTGAAGGATTTGAAGGAGTTGAGCGCGCAGCTTGAATTGGCACCGTAGCCGGTTTCGCCCTGAGTGACATAAGTTACTGTGGTTGGTTCCGACATTCTCTACCGTTGCAGGTGGAGAGTGTTTATGGCCACATCAATCCAATCCATCCGCGAGATCGTTTCAACGCAAGCTTCGGCAGTCGCCGTTCTGGAGCGGTTCGACATCGACCTCTGTTCGCATGCCAACGAGTCTCTCACGCAAGCCTGCGCCGGGCTGCAACTCTCTGTCGAGCAGGTGCTCGAAAAGCTCACCGATGCCGCGGCGAATGAGCACGGAGCCGCCCCGACCGATCTGACCGGCTATTCGCTGAGCCGGCTGATCCAGCACATCGTTCGCACGCACCATCAATATGTGCGGTGTGAACTGCCGAGACTGGCTCAAATGGCGCAAAAGGTCGCAGGCAAACACGGGAATCGCGCCCCGGAATTGAACAAGGTCGAGGAATTGACAGGTCTGCTGGGTGGCGAGCTGTCCGCCCATCTCCAAAAAGAGGAGCAGATTCTCTTCCCCTTCATTACGGAGATGGAGCAGGATGTGGCCGCCTGCTACGCTCCGCAACGAACATGTTTTCGTTCCGTGGCGCAGCCGGTTTCAATGATGATCGTGGAACACGGACTGGCGGAGGGCCGTGTGGCGGAGATTCGCGACTTGACAGCCGGATTCGAGCCGCCCGCGTGGGCATGCGCAGGTTACATGGCACTCTACGCCGGCCTGCGGGAATTCGCAGCCGATCTCAGGCAGCATGTTCGTCTTGAAAACGATGTGTTGTTTCCGCGCGCCATTGACCTTGAAGCCAAACTGAATCGCAGGACAGCACAATGAGTGCAATTCCTCAAACCATGCCAATTCTCGATCAGGCCGGAGCCGGCGTGCTGCGGACCATCGTTGCTCGCGAGCGGCAAAAGAGCCTGATGCTCCGCGCATGGATCGCCGCGGGCTTGTTCTACATGGCGCTGCCGGGCACGTTGCTTGGATTTTCTAATCTGCTCGCGATCAGCGCACATCACGGTCTCGGCAGCCTGCCGGCCGCATGGATCCAGGGCCACGGCCATGCGCAGGTCTTCGGCTGGATCGGCAGCTTCGTTCTCGGCATCGGCTTCTATTCACAGCCCAGTCATGGGCGCTCGGCGATCCGCATTCCGCTGGCGTGCTTCCTGCTCTGGACCTCAGGCGTCGGCATGCGCTGGGTCGCCAGCATATACGGATGGCATTGGCGCACGCTCTTCATCATCTCCGCGAGCTTCGAGCTGATCGCAATTCTGCTGTTTCTTGCCGCCGCGTCACGCCACAAACTGCCTGACTCGTCGCGACCCGGCCACGGAAAACCGCGCATGGAACTCTGGATGGTGGCGGTGCTTTTGTCGACTGCCGGCCTCGCAGCCACAGTGATCTTCAATGCAGTTGAATGCATCCGTCTCGCGGTCAACGGCGCGGCCATCGCCTTCCCGCATGCACTCGACCAGAGATTTCTCGTGCTTCTTGGGTGGGGATTCCTCGCCCTTGTCGTCTGGGGATTTTCCGCACGCTGGCTGCCCACATTTCTCGCAATTTCCAAGCCCGATCCGCGCTTGTTTCAGCTCGCGTTGATTCTCGATTTCGCCGGAGTGCTTGCCGGCGTGTCCGGCTGGACGCGCGCGGCCACGATTCTTCTCGCTTGCGGCGCAATCACCATCTGTTTTGCGCTGCACCTCACCGAGCGGCCGCATGGGACGGCCAAGGTACAGGGGATTCACCCGAGCTTTCCGACATTTGTCCGGCTTGCGTATGCGTGGCTGGTGATTGCAGGCCTGATGAGCATCTGGGCGGCTTTTGCCGATGAACATGGCGGCATCTGGGGGGCGTCGCGTCATGCGCTGACTGTGGGATTTGCGGCCACCATGGTCTTCACCATCGGGCCGCGCATTCTGCCGCACTTCGCTGGATTCTATGGTGTCTTCAGCAAGCGGCTGATGTTCGCCGCCCTCCTGCTTTTGCAGATCGGCTGCACGCTGCGCGTCCTGTCAGAGCCGCTGGCGTATGAAGGAATCGCATCGTTCGCCTGGAAGACGCTCCCCATTTCCGGGGTGCTGGAACTGACCGGAGTTCTCGTCTTTGCCGCCAATATCGTTTTGACCTTCGCGTTCGGCCGGAAGGCGCTGGCGCCCGCCGTGCAGCCAGGCATCTGACTGCCCGATCTCGTATCAATTTTTGGGTTCCCCGGCTTCAGCGTCCGCGGCGGCGGGTTTTGCGCCTGACCTGGAATACCACGCCGAATTTCCTCTCCGATCCGAGGTCACTTTGTGACTAAAGTCCCTGCAATCATCTCTCGTGCGACCTAATCTGTGGATCAGAAAATCACCCCAAGCAATTTGCAACGCAGATTGAGGAAAACGTCATGTCATACAAGCGTTATTGGATCGCTCTTACCGTTGTCATTCTTACATCGTTCGCCATCCTCGGAGGAGTAGGACGGAAGATGATCAGTGAGGCTCCTCCCCTCCCCGACGTCTACACGACGGATGGACAATTTCTCTTCACTGGACACTCCATCACCGACGGTCAGGGTGTCTGGCAGTCAATCGGCGGCCAGGAAATCGGTACGGTGTGGGGCCATGGCGCCTATGTCGCGCCTGACTGGAGCGCAGACTGGATTCATCGCCAATCCGGGATTCTGCTTGACCGCTGGGCAGTGCGCGACGGAGCAGCGACCTTCGCTGAGCTCAACGTTGACCAGCAGGCGGTTCTGCAAGCAAGACTCATTCGCGAGTCGCGCAACAACACTTACGACGCTGCGAAGAATCGAGTGACACTCGACAGCGATCAGGCTCCAGCTTTTGACCAGCTCGCAGCCTACTATGCGGGCGTCTTTCGCGACGGACGCAAGGAGTACGCCATTCCGCAGGGCGCGCTCATCGACACTGCAAAGCAAAAGCAGCTCGCCGCCTTCTTCTGGTGGGCTGCATGGGCCGCCGGCACCAATCGCCCCGGCTCTTCGGTTACTTACACCAACAACTGGCCGCATGAACCTTTGATTGCGAACAATCCCACGCCGGGCGCAGTCCTATGAAGCATCGTCAGCATCGTCTGCCTGATCGCCGGCATTGGCGCGCTGGTCTTGTGGTACACCTCGCAGGAGAAGATTGCGATCACGGGCCCGTATCCAGAGCGCGATCCATTCCTCGGTGTTCAACCCACGCCTTCGCAGCGGGCCACGATCAAGTATTTCCTCGTAGTCGTTGCTCTCTGGGGCGTGCAGATCCTGATGGGTGCACTGACGGCGCATTACGGAGTCGAAGGACAGGGATTCTACGGCTTCCCGCTCGACAAGTTTCTTCCCTACGCCATCACGCGCACCTGGCATCTGCAACTCGCCATTTTCTGGATCGCCACATCGTGGCTGGCGACGGGCCTCTACGTCGGGCCTGCTGTCAGTGGCCGTGAACCAAAGTTCCAGCGCCTGGGTGTGAATGTGTTGTTCGTCGCGCTGGTATTCGTCGTCGGCGGTTCGCTGGCCGGAGAGTGGTTGGGCATCGAGCAGAAGCTCGGCAATCTGTGGTTCTGGTTCGGAAGCCAGGGCTTCGAATACGTTGACCTGGGACGCTTCTGGCAGATCCTGCTCTTTGTTGGCCTTGTTCTGTGGCTGGTGCTGATGGTCCGCGCACTCAAGCCAGCCTTCCGGCACAACAGTGAAGACCGGCCGCTGCTCACGCTCTTCCTCATCTCCAGCGTCGCGATCCCGCTGTTCTATGCAGCCGGACTGATGTACGGCCAGCGCAGCAATCTCGTCACTGCCGAATACTGGCGCTGGTGGGTGGTTCACCTCTGGGTTGAAGGATTCTTTGAAGTCTTCGCCACGGTGGTCATCGCCTTCCTCTTCACGCGGCTCAAGCTGCTCGAGATCCGCAGTGCCACACGCGCGGTGTTATTCTCAACCATCATCTTCCTTTCGGGCGGAATCATCGGCACCTTCCATCACCTCTACTTCGCAGGCTCGGGACCCGCGGTCATCGCCCTGGGCGCGTCGGGACCCGCGGTCATCGCCCTGGGCGCGGTCTTCAGCGCACTCGAAGTGGTGCCGCTCACCCTGATCGGGTACGAGGCCTGGGAGAACCTGCGGCTTTCGCACCCGACTGTAAAAGCTCCGTGGATCGCCGACTACAAGTGGCCCATCTACTTCTTCGTCGCGGTCGCTTTCTGGAACCTGGTCGGCGCGGGGATCTTCGGCTTCCTCATCAACCCGCCTATTGCGCTCTATTACATGCAGGGGCTGAACCTGACTCCCGTTCATGGACACACGGCGCTCTTCGGTGTCTACGGGATGCTGGGTCTCAAGCTCACGCTCTTCTGCCTGCGAGTTCTGCGGCCCGGCCGGCCGTGGAAAGAAGGCATCCTGAAGACTTCATTCTGGCTCATCAATGCCGGCCTGGTGTTCATGGTGGTGCTGAGCATGTTCCCCATCGGCATCATGCAGGCGTGGGCGTCTATCGAGCGCGGCACGTGGTACGCGCGCTCGGCGGGGTTTTTGCAGACCGGAACCATGCAGACGCTGCGCTGGATGCGCGTACCCGGCGATGTACTGTTCGCGCTCGGCGCCGCGCTGCTCGGCTGGTTTGTGCTGGGCCTGCTCACCGGCCACTCCTATGCGAAGCCAACTGCGCAGACTTTCGCAAAACTGCAGGAGGAGGAGCGCGAAGCAGTACTCACGCATTGATCCGGTCCTCAAAAATACTGGCGGCGCCTTTCGTTCGGAATTGCTGAACGGAAGGTGCCGCAACTCATTTGCGCGCCGCCCCACGCAACGCGCGAATCTTCTGTCTCCGAACGAGTATTCTGGTTGCGGCAGGAGAAAAAGCCATGATTCACGTCAAGCGCGCCTATGAGGCAGCCAAAAAAACAGACGGCGACCGCTATCTTGTCGACAGGCTATGGCCCCGCGGCGTCAAGAAAGAGGCGCTCGCGATCAAGTCCTGGCCCAAGGATGCGGCTCCCAGCGACGAACTACGGCACTGGTACCACGCGCACATGGATAAGTGGACAGAGTTCCGGCGGCGCTACTTTGCGGAACTTAAAAAGAATCCCGCGGCGTGGCAGTCCCTGCTTGATGCCGCGCACGCCGGCACGATTACATTGCTTTATAGCTCAAAAAACGAAGAGCACAACAACGCCGATGCGCTGAAAGAGTTTCTAGAAGAGCGGATTGGCGCGAAGAAGAATGGCTGATCATTCAAGCCGCAGTTGAAGTTCCGGCCGCCAGCCTACCAGGGATTCTCGCCTTCCGGTTGATAGTGGGCCCAGTCGAAGTCGACGGCTCCAGGATCTGACGACTCGGTCGTGTAGGCGAACAGTGCGGGCCTTGATCCTTTCCACCAACTGAATCGGATGGGCGTTTCGGCGCCAAGCGCGTGGAAGGTTTTCCCGTCATCGAGGCTATACGAGTAGCGAGCCTCATCCCCATTGATATTGACTCGCAGTTCGACAATGTTCTGCGCAACGAGAGGACCGGCAACACGATCAGAAAGATGGAAGAAACTCAATCGTCTTTCCCTGCCTGATTGCGCCACCTCAAGACCGCTCGCCGACTGCTCAAACATCGCCAAACCCGCGTGCACGCCTTGCTTCATCTTCGCCAGGTCAAGGCGGACGGTGAACTCAAACGCATTGTCTTGCATGCACTCGGTGAGCGTATCGCGCGCAGAGAGAATCCCGTCTGCCTGCATGGGAATCAGGCGCAGATAGCCGGGCCGCGCGCTCAAAGACCAATGCGCATCATCCGGATTGTGGTTCCACTCCCACTGCGGGGCGAGCCTGGGGCTGCCGAAATCATCCGAGGTCTGCGGATGCTGCCGCGAGGGCACGCGAGGATCACCCGGGATCGGGCCGGACGGGATCGGCTGTCCGATGGGCACATCGTCAGGATCGGCGCCGATCTCGGGCCAATCGTCTTGCCAGTGCACCGGCTCGAGGTGAACGATGCGGCCGTGCGCGCCGTCAGACTGGAAGTGAACAAACCAGCCGTCTCTATTCGGCGTTTCAACGTAGGCACCCTGATGCGGGCCATTGATGCCGGTCGAGCCCTGCGCCAGCACCACCCGGTAGTCGTACGGGCCATAGATCTGGCGCGAACGCAAGACCACCTGCGAGCCCCCGCTGACGCCGCCGATGGGCGCGAAGATGTAATAGTACCCGCCGCGTTTGTACAGCTTGGGCCCTTCAAGGACGGGCAGGTGCACCGGATCGTTCACAATCACGTTCCCGTTGTCGAGCACATGTTTGCCGTCTGGCGACATGCGATGCAGAATCAGTGGACCCGCGCCGGTCCTGGAGTGAATCAAGTACGCCTTGCCATCGTCGTCCCAGAAAGGACACGGGTCCTCCAGTCCGGCCTGGGCCATCACCACCTCCGGAGTGCTCCACGGGCCGGTGATCTTTGGCGCCGTACTCACGAAGATGCCTTCGCTCGGCGTCGGGAAGTAGACATAAAAGAGCCCGTCATGCTTCCGGATCGCCGGCGCCCACACTCCTTTGCCATAGCGGTTCCCGCCGATCATGCTGTAGCGCGGGTCCATGTTGAGGCGCTTCACGACATGGCCCTCAATGGTCCAGTGCACAAGGTCGGTAGACTGCAGAATCGGGATGCCGGGGACGAAATGGAAAGTTGAGGCGATCAGATAGTAGTTCGCGCCTTCGCGGATCACATCGGGATCGGAGTAATCCGCGAAAAGAATAGGATTGTGATACATGACTTCCGCCGTAGCATGCGCTGCCTGCGACGGAGTGCGCGAGCCCAACGCGCAAAGGCAAATGAGCGGCAGCAATGTTCGCAACCTGCTGAGTGGTCCCGATCTTGCGGCGGTAATCATCGAGTAGCCTTCACGTTCTTCTCGCGTTGCATTCAGAGATGGAAGCGGCCAGCTCCGGCCGCTCGGGTTCGGCACTCGACGAACTGCTGCAATGAGCGAATCTCTTCGGCGCTAAATTCGCTGTGCGCAATGTGATGGGGGTGCGCCATTACGCCGCACCCCCGGCTGGATCTAGAAGTTCAACTTCAGCGAGAACTGCGCGATGCGCGGATCGTTTACGACGGTGGCGGGACTCACGTTCTGAGGAGCAGTGCTGGTGACTCTGCCAAACGACCCTCCCAGGCCGGTGGCGGGGTCACCCATGTTGGTGTGGTTTAACAGGTTGAAGTACTCGGCGCGCAACTGCAAAGACGTCCGCTCGCTGATCGGAAACACACGCGCGATGCTGGCATCCCAGTCGGTGTAGGCCGGGCCCCTGAAAGATCCCTTCTTAACGTTTCCGAAGGTGCCGACCGGGTTGACGGAAAAGGCTGCCGGATTCAGGAAGTTTCTGCAATTCACGGGGCTGGCGCATGCCGAGCCACCATAAGCGCTGCTGCCGCTATACACGGCGCGATCGCGATTCTGGTGCGCACCGGAATTGTTGCTTGAGCTCGACGTAATGGTCAGCGGGTCGCCGGAGCGGTGCTGGAAGAGGCCTGTGGTCTCGTAGCCGTTCACCAGATATCGCAGAGCGGCAGGAGCGTCGTTCATGACCTTCGGCTCTTTGTACACGTATGAGGCCTCAGCCACATTGCGATGATCGAATTCCGTCGGCCCGTAGTCCAGAGCTTTGAAATTCGCCATGGTAAACGGATAAACGAAGGAGTTGCCGCCGCCAATGGAGGTCGCTGCCTGGTTGTAAGGCATGTTGTCGAGCGCCTTCGACCAGGTGTAGTTGAAGAGCAGGGTAAGGCCATACTTGACGCGCTGTTCGGCCGAAACCTGCAATGAGTTGTAATTGGTGTTGCCGCCGGTGTTGGCTGCTGTGATGAAGTTCGAAGCCGGATAGCAACTGTTGGTAGCCGAGCAGCCCGGCTGATTGTAAAGGGCAGTCCCGTTGACGACGGGATTCAGTTCGAGATTCTGCCATTCGTGCCGGCTTTGCTCGGCCACATAAGCAGCACGCAGGGAGAAACTGCTGCTAAGCTGCTGTTCCACGGCCAGGTTGTAGTCGACGGTGCGCGGATCCTGGAAGCCTTTGAACGGGTCGAAGGTCAGCCAGTTATTGGACGCGCTGATCGGCGCTGTGGGCGGCGGCACTGCCGGAGCCGGGAAGGGATTTGCGACGCCTGCGGAGCCATACGGATTGGCGAAGGTCATGTTGATGTCGGCGGCTGGATTGGTAGCCGAGAATGTGGAGTTAAGCGATACGGAAGTGAGGAACGGCGCGCCGTTTGAGTAGATATTGAAAAGGGTGCTGTTGATGCGGCTGTCAAAGAACAGGCCGGCCCCGCCACGCACGCTGGTTTTTCCGTTGGCGAAGACATCCCAGGCAAAGCCCAGCCTGGGCATAAAGTGGCCGTAAGCCGAGGCGGCGCCGTTGCGGTTGAAACCCGGATCGCCAGCGAACTGCATTCCCGCAGGCGCCAAGGGATATGCGGTCGAGTGGGTGTTCGACGCCCAGAGCTTGGGGTTGAAGCCTCCCATGCGTCCATCTCTCTCGCGCCATGGCACAAAAGGCTCCCAGCGCAAACCGTAGTCCAGAGTCAGGCGGGGAGTCGCTTTCCAGCTATCCTGCACGTAGGCTCCCTGAAATTTGCCGCGAGGTTTGAAAAGCTGGCCGTTTGCCTGGTTCATTTGAAAGAGATACCCGAACTCGAAGCTGGCGGCGGAATCGCCGGTGCCCGTGGGGCTGAAGTTGAACTGACCCGGCAGTGAGTTGAGGTTATCGACATCGACCTTCGACACCTCGCCGTGGTAGCCGGCGTCGATGTTGTGCTTGCCCATCAGGAAATGGATGTCGTCGGTCAGGGTATAGTTCCCTCTGCGGAAGGTAGCTTGCCCGAGCGTGGAGACTGTGAAATAGTTCGCCACCTGAATCTGGGAGATCTGCTTCAGCGGCGGCTGATACACACCGGTGACGCCAAAGTCAGCCACGTCGACAGCGCTTGCAACCGGCCCGCGGCCGTCGTTCTGGATCTGATCGCTGATGATGAAGTTGTTGACGATGTGCGCGTTGAAGGTGTGCGTCTCAGAGATCAGCGCGTTGTAGTAGTGGTTCGAAGCTCCGTTGGCCAGGGTGAGGATGTTTGCCGTGTTCTCCAGGCCTTGCAGGATGAACGCGTCGGAAAAGTAGCGCTCAAATATCTTGTCTTTCGATGTAATCTCCTGATCGGCGCGCGCCGTGATCTCCGCCTCTGTGAAATTGTTCGGGAGTGAGAAGGGAGCAACAGAGCCGTTGGAGGACAATGCCGGGACATAGCTAAAGAATTTCTGCGTCACCGGGCTCATGGCAGACGGCTTCCAGGTGTGCGAACTGGCGTAAACGGCACTCCCGCCTGGTGGTAGTTGCGGACAAGATGCATCGGCAACCATATAGGTGGTTCCTTTGGGATCAAAAGGATTCATGACGCACGAGGCAAACACCAAGTTGTTGGTTCCCGGCGCTCCGCCCGAGGAGTTCGCGCCAGCCTGGGCGATTGTCGGCAGAAGGATCGTGGAGGATCCGGCGGTCGAGGCCGCATGATTGATCGTCCGCTGGTAACCGAAGAAGCCGAACGACTTGTCGCTATGTAAGAGATGGGGAATCTCAAGCGGCCCGCCGATCGTGCCGCCAAACTGGTTGCGATGGAGCGGGTCGACGACCTTGGAGTTCAGTGCCGTGCTGTAGGTGAAGGGATTGGCGGCGTTGAAGGACCGGTTGCGGACAAATTCAAACAGGTCGCCGTGATATTGGTTGGTTCCGCCCTTGGTGATGATGTTGACCACGCCGCCGGCATTCTGGCCGTATTGCGCGTTGTAATTGCTGGTTTCTACGCTGAATTCCTGCAGCGCATCAGGCATCGGGAACGGCTCATTGACGTTGGTGTACTCGTCCACGTTGTTGCCGCCGTCGAGCATGTAATTGGTCTGGCCCACAAACGTACCGTTGGCCGAAATGGTAACCGCCGCCGGGAAGGTCTTGGTGTTCCCTTGATCAGCCTGTCCCCCAGGCGCGAAGGTGACGCCTGCGACCTCTTCCGTGAGTGCGGAAGCGTTGCGGCCATTCAGCGGCAGATCGCTCACTTGCGAGGTGCCGATGACCTGCGAAAGCGTCCCGGTTGTCACATCGATTTGTGCGGAGTCGGCGCTTACCGTCACCGTCTCGGATGTGCTGCCCGCTTTCAGCGTGATATTTACTGTCACCGCCGCATCCGCCCGTACCTCGACACCGTTGCTCTTGAATGCCTCAAACCCTGAGTGCGTGGCAACGATGTTGTAGACCGAAGGCGCAAGGGTTGGAAAGACGTAGTTGCCTTCCGAGCCTGCAATGGTCTTCTGTGAGATCCCCGTACCTGCCTGAGTCGCGGTGACCTCGACACCAGGAATCACTGCGCCGGTTGGGTCGGTCACGATTCCGTTGACGCTCCCAAACCCCTGTGCGAACGAATGGCTCGGGCCCGAGATCCACAACACACACACGGCCGCCAGACTGGCGATCATCCTGAGCAAACTTTTCATTTGTAGCCTCCTGAAGCTCATCGAAACCCAACCACGGCAGATCTGTGGACCCGGACTGCGTGCTGCCGGCTGAAATGAATTTCGAGTCGTGAAGTTTGTATTGGAAGGAAGGGGTAAATAGATAGACAGATACCGTCCCTGACTGTCAGGAGCCTCGAACCAACTAATTGATTTCATTGGCTAAATGCAGCAAGTAATGCCAGACCGGCTGCAATAGAGACATGCGCTATTCCGACGACACTGCAAGAACCCGCGGTGGTCCCGGAGTCCCGTCGGTCACCGTCGTACCCAGCACAATTTGCAGATTTTGCCCGGTTCCGCTCCGTCGTGCCTGTTTGACGACCTCCCGCATCAGCTCCGTATCGCTCAGGAACTCGCCTGCGGCTTCAGTGCCGTAGGTGTAGAGTCCCCCGATCACCACAACAACGTGCCCGGTTTCCGAGTCCCGGATTCGGGAAATCAAAGCAAAGTCTTGCAATTTGGGGCTATTGGCGCCGGTCACCGGTTCCCGTGGCTGATTGGTGCCCCAGCACCAACTGAGAGAATTTGGATTTTTTGCATCTCGAATATAGATAAGATGCCTGTCCGGATCCATGGCCAGGCTGTAGCGCAACTGGCGCGTCAATCTCAGGCTCCACTCGTTATTGAACGCTCCGATCAGAACCACGGCGCCGCCGCGGAGATCGGAGAAAGAACTCGAGTGGCCCATGCGGATGACAACTTGTTTCTTCCTCGCCTCCAACGCACCAACGACTCTTGCGATGGTGACGGTGTCGGCAAAAGGGACAGTCTGCGACGAATCCAGGCCTGGGACGGGAGTGAGCGGGCTTCCGTTTCCATCCATGATGGGCAGAGTCGGCGGCCCGTTGGGGTGGTCGCCTACGGCGACGAGCACCGGCCCCGGCGTTTCCACCACCGGCATCCAGAAGAGATCTTCGGGGCTGGCTTGATGCAGCCAGCTGAACCACAGAATGATTGCTGTTGCCGCAATAAGCGCGACGGCAACGCCACGATAGGCCCGCCGCCACCATGGCGCCGTTCGCTCATGGGCATTCTTGAACCCAACAAGTGGAACCGGCCTGACCAATTGTGGACTGTGCGTCTCAAGAAGATTTTCGCCCGTTTCCGATTCGCTTTCAGCGTCCGCCTGGGCGTGACGCGCCTGGCCGGGGAGCACGAACCTTGGGATGTACGACCCCGGTACCAGTTCCATGCGCAGTTCGGAACGGTGCTTCTCGTCGACGTAATAAGTGGCAAGCTTCTTGCGAAGTTCGGTCGCCGCTGTGCGGACGATATGGTCGAGATTCGTGTCGTACGACAGATCTCTTCCGAAAACATCGACCCCGATGGTGCGTTCCTTGATCTGATCGGCCAAACCGTTCAGTGTTTGTTCCACGACGTACTTCAGGAAGGCGACCGACCTCTTGCTCGAACGAAAGACCTCGTCGCGGACCAGCAGATCGAGCTGAGCGCGAATCATGTCCGCGGTCAGTTCCGGCGTAGCTCCGAACTCAATTTCGGTCTCAATCATCCGGTGTCCAGTGACAGCGATTTTAGCACGCAAAATGTGCAAATTGGCGCACATTCCCGCGCGCGGGTGGCGATCGTATCTTATTGATAAATCACTGAATGGCTCATCACCTGGATTTAAATGAATGTACTGTCCAGACCTCGCCGAGCCTCTCGAGTGCCCTGTCCCGCGGCGAGTCGTTGCCACCAGTCAGCTCCCGACTCGCGCCTGGATCAAGCCAATAACCGGGGTGCGCTCTTGTTTCGGATTCTCAGTTGGATCGTACTTTTGGCGGATGCACCCCATTGATGGAAACAGGTAATGTTCGGCACGACTCAGAATAATTCTCTCTGGCGGCTCGAAAATGTGCGGCCGATCCAGAATGGCGGTCTGAGCTCACGCTGGAAATACGTGGTTTTCATCAGGGGCTGAGGGGATATCGAAATGAAGGCGGTTTCATGCGGTCTCTGACAGTTGCGGAGAGGTGTGGGCCCGGTGTCTGTCTCGCCTAGCACTCATTTCAGGAGGAAGTTATGCAATCAATCGGCGCAAAGTGTCTGCGGGCTCTTATGTTCGTGGTCGTCGCCCTGGCCTGTTGCGGTGTTTTCGTCTACGGGCAAGGTACCAGCGGCAGCTTGACCGGACTCGTCTCCGATCCCTCGGGTGCGGTTGTCTCGGGGGCGACGGTTACCTTGACGAACCTGGGCACAAATTTCGCCCAAACCGTCAGGACCGACAACACTGGTGTCTATCTCATTAAGCCGGTTGAACCCGGAAGCTACTCGATGAAGATCAACGCCCAGGGATTTGCCGGATACGTGCAAACGGGCATTGTGATCAACGCCAACGAGTACGCCACCCAGAACGTTCATCTGAAAATTGGAAGTACAGGCGAAACGGTAAGCGTAACGGCTGACACCGAACTCATCAACACAACCACAGCCGAGTTGGGATCGACGGTGAATGAAGCCGCTATCTCAGAGCTACCGCTGAATGGACGCGATCCTTCGAGCCTTGTATTGCTGGCGCCCGGCACCGACAACGTCTTGCAACACGGTGGCGAAGGCATTCAGACCGGCTTTTCCTTTCCGAATGAGACCGGCGCCTCGGCTAACGGCGGCCGCCAGGGCAGCACCTTCTACATGCTCGATGGCGTCACCAATATGGACAACTACAACGACCTGACCGCGCCCTTTCCCAATGCCGACGCGACCCAGGAGTTCAAGGTCATCACCAATAACTTCAGCGCGCAATACGGCTTCTCGCCTGGCGCGGTGGTTTCAATCGTCACTAAATCGGGCAGCAATGCCTTCCACGGCGGTGCGTTCTGGTTCGTGCGCAACAACGACCTGAACGCCAGCAACTGGTTCAGCCACTCGGTGGATATGCTGAAGCGGAACCAGTTCGGCGGCTTCGTCGGCGGCCCTATCAAGAAGGACAAGCTCTTCTTCTTTGCCAACTACCAAGACACCAAGATGGCTTGGGCCTCGAGCGGTGCCCTCACCACCACGCCTACCGCCGCCATGCTCACTGGCGACTTCAGCGGTCTGGCTACAACGGCAGGAGTCACGAACCTGGTTGGCCCGTTCAAAACCATCAACGGGAAGGCTAACCAACTCGATACGAGCATCGCCAGCCTCGATGCAGCCGCGGTCACGATAACCAAGACCGGACTGCCCCAGCTGACCAATTTGATGGCAAACTCCGGCACGCTGGCCCCGGGCTTCCAGAAGAACGACGGCGATATGTTCTACACCATACCCGCTGTCCACAACACGCTGCAGGAGGGCACAGCGAAGCTGGACTACAACATCTCGCCGTCGCAAACGCTTTCGTTACGCTCCTTCACGAACTATATGACCGCTCCGTCGACCGACGTTCCGGGCAACATGGAGACCGCGTACAACCACCAATCCTGGACCGCGAACTTCTGGGAGCAGATGTATTACTTCAACGACGCCCTCGAGCACACCTGGACGATCACTCCGACCACTGTCAACACGATTTCGGTTTTCTGGAACCAGATGAGCGCGCACAACGGAGCCCAGGAATTGGACTCGAACGGCAAGCCGATGTGCTTATCGAGATATATCAACGTGAGCGAGTTGCCCGGCCAGTGCTACATGGAAGCAATGAGGGTCTATGCAGGCTACAGCATCGAAACCGGATGGGATGAGCCTTCGCAGGAAGTCCGCAATACGCTCGGCCTGGTCGATACGGTGAATAAATTGGTGGGCAGGCACTCACTGACAGCCGGCGTTGACCTGATGCACCAGCGTGCGGTCGAATCCACGCAGTATCCGACACAGCCGACGGTTGTTTTCAATGGCAGCATCACCGGCAACGCTTTGGCTGATTACCTGCTCGGATATGCGCAGGAATACATGCAGGGCGCCGGCGAGATCGCCGACGTGGCCGGATATCAGTTTGCACCCTTCGTCCAGGACGATTGGAAGCTGCGTCCGAACCTGACTGTCAACCTGGGCATCCGCTGGGATCCGAACTTCGCGCCTACGTCGGCAGGGGGCCGCGGCGCGGCCTTCGTGGCCGGACAGCAAAGCACGAAGTTCCCCAATGCTCCCAAAGGCCTGATCTTCCCGGGCGATGCGGGGATGACAGCCGCTCTGATGAACGACACTTATGGCTACTGGGAGCCCCGCGTGGGCGTGGCCTGGCAGCCTAAATCACTGCCCAAGACCGTCTTCCACGCCGGTCTCGGCATGTTCACTGGTCCGCTCGAGTATTCGATGTACAACCATGCAGCCGACATTGCACCCTTTAGTCCCACTTACGATTTTTACGGATGGTGCTATCCCTGCAATGCCGATACTTCGTTTGCGAACAATTCGGTCATCCATTTTGATAACCCATGGAACAGCGCGGGTTCGCCCTTAGCATCCAGCCCCTTCCCTGGGACGTACCCCTGGGCTTCCACTTCGTACAAACCGCCATCCGGTTTTGCTTTCAGCAGCGGAACCACGATCAGCCAGGCATTTTCGCGCAACTTCAAGCTGGGCATGACGCAGGGCTGGAACGTTTCCGTCGAGCAACAGATCAACCCGGTGATGGTGCTTCACGCGGCCTATGTTGGCAGCGAATCGTATCATCAGTCGGCGGAAATCAACAGCAACACCGAAGTGAAGGGAGTGACTCCGTACTCGAACTTCGGCAATATTCTTGAAGACAACAGTTTGGCGACGGCAAGCTACAACGCACTGGAGCTCGGCTTCGACCGGAGGATGGCGCATGGCCTGCAATTACAGTCCAATTTCACTTACGCGCATGCTATCGATCTGGCCAGCTCCGCCAACATTTCCTACGGCAACCCTGAGCTGGGCGATCCCTTCAATATGAGGTGGAACCGCGGCAACTCTAACATGGACATGCCGTGGAACTGGGTCACCAATCTCATCTACCAGGGTCCCAGGTTCCAGAACCAGAACAAGTTGCTGCAAGAGACGCTCGGCGGCTGGCAACTGAGCGGCATCATGACTGCGCAGACCGGCAACCCCTTCTCAGTCATGTCAGGAGCGAATAACTCGCAGTCGAATTTGTGGCTCGATCGCGCTGATACTGTGCTGGGAGTGGCCAGCCACATGGGACAGGGCAATCGGCAGAGCTGGGCTTATGGCAGCGGATTCTTCAACAAAGCTGCGTTCACCAATGGCGCATCCTTTGGCGACACGGGCAGAAATGCTTACTGGGGTCCGCGGGTTTTTGGCATCGATTCGGGGATCATGAAGACTTGGGACGTCACTGAGAGCACGAGGCTGCAGTTCCGGTGGGAGGCGTTCAACGTCACCAACCATCCGAATTTCGCCAATCCGGACGGCACGCAGTGGGGCGGGTCGCACACGGGCGTGATCAGCGGCCTGGGCAACATTCCGCCGCGGGTGATGCAAGGGGCCTTGAAGCTGACCTTCTAAATTCGGCGGATCCTTTACCTTGGCAGTCCGGGCCGTGTGGCCCGGACTGCTTTTTTTGTGCGGCGCTGCTGAATGAGAGGAGTGCGGTGCACTACTTTCAGTGCGCGTTTTCGGCACAAGGGCTGTAAAGGCCCTCGAATCATGCGGAATGTTCGTTCAAGTGGTGCGTTGTCCCCCTCAAATGTTCGCTTGAGAGGTTACGAAATGCATCAAAATGTAACCCTGAGAGGTTGCGAATTTACGACGCATTGACCCCTCCAGGTGCCGAATAATTTGCATATGACACCCTCGCAGGTTGCGAAATAGAGCAAAGCGCACCATGTAATTACCCGAAAGAGGAATTAAATGCAATTTTTTGACTTCTAAAACGCGGTTTTGAGCCTCATTTTGACGCGTTTTTGCGCGATAGAGCGAGAGATCAGAGAGCACACCCACCCTAGCGACAAAGACCTGGGCCCCGATGAGCGTGGGGCGGACTTTGTCGCCGCCAGCCAGCGCATCCCGAAAAGCAGGTCCCTCGGCTCCCCACCCCAGCGACGAATACCTGTCGCCGGGGACCCCGACAGCATGCTCCGCTGGGGATGAAACAAGAACAGGGGTTAGGGGTCGGAGAGGGCGCTGCTGCAGATGAGGCGAAACGCGCCTCGGCGCGTATAGTTGCGGGGCCAAATATACCATAATGGAAATACCGGTTAAATCGACTGGACCAGCTATGCCTGACGCACCTGTAAAGCCGGACCTCGGCGCGCTGCGCATCGACGCCCACAAGCGCGGCTCCCGAAATGCCGGCAAGCGCATCGCGATTATTCTTTTCGTCTTGCTCGCCGCGCTCGTAGTCGTCGGCGGAGTCTACGCGTACATGCATCAGGCGCCGTCGGTGCAGGTTGCCACCGCAAACGCCCCGGACAACGGGCCGCAGGCCCTGCTCAACGCGAGCGGGTATGTCACCCCGCAGCGGCGCGCCACCGTGGCGGCAAAGATCACGGGGCGCGTTATGGGCGTTTTCTTTACCGAAGGATTGTACGTACACACGGGCTTTGTGCTGGCCACTCTGGACGATTCCGATGCGCAGAGGACGCTGGCTACAGCGAAAGCAGATCGCAATGCCACGCAAGCAAGCATTCTCGACCTGCAAGTGCAGTTGAAGAATGCGCAGATCGAGTTGCATCGGGCAGAGGAACTGAGGACGGCAGGAGTTCAAACCCAGGAAGCGCTCGATAATGCGACGATGGCCGTGAACAGCCTGAAGGCTAAAATCGACTACACGCAGGAACAGGTGCTCGCTGCTGACGCGCGCATCAAGGAGGCGCAGCAGGCGGTGGATAATTGCATCATTACCGCTCCGTTCGACGGCATCATCGTTTCCAAGGACGCGCAGGTGGGAGAAATGGTATCGCCAATTTCGGCGGGCGGAGGCTTCACGCGGACAGGCATCGCGACGATTGTCGATATGGCCTCGAATGAAATCGAAGTGGACGTGAACGAGAACTACATCGCGCGCGTCAAGCGCGGCCAGGAAGTAACCGCCGTTCTGGATGCATATCCGGACTGGAAGATTCCGTGCCGCGTGCGCACCATCATTCCCACGGCCGATCGGCAGAAGGCGACTGTCGAGGTGCGCATTGCTTTCGACAAGCTGGATCCGCGCATTCTGCCCGACATGGGCGTGAAGGTCACGTTCTTAGGGGAAGAAGCGAAGGCGGGAAAAGAAGCGCCGGCGAGCGTAACGGTGCCGCAAAACGCGGTCCGCGACGATAGCGGGCAGAAGATCGTTTTCCTGGTGACAGGCGATCACGTTGAGCGCCACGCGGTGAAGGTCGGCACGACCAACGGCGCGCAAACGCAGATCCTGGCGGGGCTAGCGTCTGGAGACACAGTCGTGGTTGGTGGACCAGCCGATTTGCTAGATGGCGAAACAGTAGCGATCAAGCGTTAACGCGCTGTTCCTGCAATTCAGTTATCCTTCTGTGATTGTGAATTGGTATTGCTGAACGGGACACAGGATGCTGTCCCCGCAAGGGAATGGCGCCATTCGGGCTATTGATCGGATATCGCGGAATTCAAGGAGCGTTGATCATGGTACGTGTGGACGGCAATGGAGCTGTGGGCAGTCTGGTCCAGGTTCGCGGCCTGGATAAAACCTACCTCCGCGGCAACGAGGACATCGACGTCTTGCAGGGCTTGAATCTTGACGTCGATAAGGGCGATTTCGTGGCCTTCATGGGACCGAGCGGCTCGGGCAAGACCACTCTGCTCAACTTGCTGGGCGGCCTCGATGTTCCCACGCGCGGCACCATCAGTGTGGCCGGCGATGAAATCACGCACATGTCCCGAGGCAAGCTGACTCACTGGCGAGCGCGCCACGTCGGATTCATATTCCAGATGTACAACCTCATTCCCGTGCTCACGGCGTTCGGGAACGTCGAATTGCCTTTGCTGCTGACCAAGCTTTCCAAGGCTGAGCGCCGCAAGCACATTGAGACCGCCCTTTCCATCGTTGGCCTGGGCGACCGCATGAACCACTATCCGCGCCAGCTTTCGGGCGGACAGGAACAGCGTGTTGCCATTGCCCGCGCCATCGTCGCTGACCCCACTTTCCTGCTTTGCGACGAACCCACCGGCGACCTGGACCGCAAAAGCGCCGACGAAGTGATGGAACTCATCAAGCGGTTAGTGAAGGAGTTTGGAAAAACCGTGCTGATGGTGACGCACGACCCAGTGGTTGCGCGCCAGGCCGATACCACACTGCACCTCGAGAAGGGAGTGCTGGTAGAAGCAGGCGCGCGGCCAGCAATTGTCGGGGGAGTTGTCTGATGAAATTCAGCAAACTGATTCTGGCCAATCTGTTTCGCAAGAAGGCCCGGCTGGTTCTCACCATCGGTTCGTTCGCTGTGGCGCTTTTCCTGTTTGCACTGCTGGGAGTGGTGAGCGACGCATTCAGCCGCGGAGCGGACGTGGTGAGCGCGAATCGCCTCGTCACCATCAATCGCACTTCCATCATCAACACGATTCCGCTGTCTTACCGGGATGAAATCCTGCGCATTCCGGGCGTGAAGTACATCACGCACAATAACTGGTTCGGCGGCGTTTATCAGGATCCCAAGAACTTCTTCGTTCAATTTGTGATCGATCCGGACAACCAGCGGCAGGTTTTCCCGGAACTCATCGTTCCCGACGATCAGTGGAACACATTCCTGAAAGATCGCCAGGGCGCGATTGTCGGCGCGGCCACGATGAAGCGCTTCGGCTGGAAGATCGGCGATCGCATTCCCATCACGACAACCATCTACGGGCTGGCGGGTAAACCCTTCGAGTTCAATATCGACGGCGTTTACCACGGCGCCAAGCCGGAAGATGACGAGACCCAGTTCTGGTTCCAGTGGGAATATTTCAAAGAGAGCGTACCCGATGCGATCAAAGGCCAGGTTGGCTGGTACGTTATTCGCATCGC
>OKRB01000115.1:50485-72703 GCA_900290245.1 Candidatus Sulfuritelmatomonas gaucii
CGCATCGCCAAGACCATCGACAACATGTACATGAATTCGCCGTACGAAACGAAGACCGAGACGGAATCCGCGTTTGCGCAAGGCTGGGTGAAGCAATTCGGAAACATCAAATTCCTGATTTTGTCGATCGGGACCGTCGTTTTCTTCACGCTTCTGCTGGTCACCGGAAACACGATGGCCATCTCCGTGCGTGAGCGAACCAATGAACTGGGCGTACTCAAGGCCATCGGTTTCCCGGATGGCACCATTCTGGGATTCATTCTTGGCGAGTCGATGGCGATCGCACTTGCCGGTTGCGTGGGCTTGCTGCTTGCGCTGGTCGCTATTCCAGTGCTCAGCCGCGCGATGGCTGGCCTGTTGCCGCCGCTTCTGATTACGGCGAAAACGCTTGCATACGGCGTGTTCGCTGCTCTCGCGGTCGGCTTTGCCAGTGGAATTCTTCCCGCCTATGGCGCGATGCGCATGCGCGTAGTCACTGCCCTTCGGAGGGTTTGAGCATGGTGACAAAGCTCATTATCGGTGTAGTCATCACTCTCGCGGCAATCGTTGCCCTGGTGCTGGTCCTGGCCATCGTGGGCGGGATCGTTGCCGGATTGCTGGCGCCACTGATCGGATCAGTGCCAATTTCCTACAACCTGCGCAGTATTCGGGCGCGCTGGACTTCCACGATCGTGGCCATTCTGGGCATTGCCGGGACGGTCGGCGTATTCGTGGCCATGCTTTCGTTGGCGCGGGGCTTCCGAGCCACGCTGGTGGCCTCAGGCACGCCCGACGACGCGCTGGTGATGCGCGCCGGCTCGACCTCGGAAATGATGGGCGGCATCACTCTTGATTCCGTGAAGCTGGTACAAGACAAGCCAGGCGTGGCACGCGATGCGTCGGGGCAGCCACTGGTCACACAGGAAGTCGTCGGCGTCGTTCCCATACCGCTAATCAGCACAGGCACGGACGCGAATGTGGAGGTTCGCGGCGTTTCGCCCAACGTATTGCAAATCCGCAAATTCGTAAAGATCGTTCAAGGGCGGATGTTCCATTCGGGGCTGGACGAGCTCGTCGTGGGCAGGAATGCCTCGAAAACCTACGAGGGCCTGACCGTTGGCAACACTGTGAACTTTGGCGGGGGGCACTGGAAAGTGGTGGGAGTGTTCGACGCGGGCGGATCGTCGTTCGATTCGGAAGTGTGGTGCGACGCGCGCATCCTGAACGAGGTGCTCAAGCGCCCAGAGAACATCTTTCAATCTGCCACCGTTCACCTCACCTCGCCCGCGGCATTCGACAAATTCAAGGATTCGATTACTTCCGATCCACAATTGAATCTGGAGGTGGAGCGCGAAGTGGATTACTACGCCAAGCAATCCTCGGCCATGACGCAGCTGATCACCGTGTTGGGCGGGTTAGTGGCTGCCGTCATGGCGATCGGCGCGGTATTCGGCGCTCTCAACACGATGTATTCGGCCGTCTCCGAACGCGGTCGTGAGATTGCCACCATGCGCGCGCTCGGCTTCTCCAGCTGGAACGTCATCCTCTCGTTCCTGTTCGAGGCGCTGCTGATTTCTTTCATCGCCGGCATTATTGGCTGCCTGGTGGTGCTTCCGCTGAACGGCATGACCACGCAGACCATGAATTTCTCGACCTTCTCGAATATCGCCTTCGCCTTCAAGATCACCTTCAACCTGCTTGTGATGGGAGTGATTTTCGCGCTGGCCATGGGCGTCCTCGGCGGCTTGCTGCCCGCAGTGCGCGCCGCGCTGCGACCCGTCGCGGTCACCCTGCGCGAGTTGTAGGGAATCTGTGAAAAAGGCACAGTGCTATAGAGCAATACCAGAATCAATTGTCAATCTCCGTAGCTAATGTCAGGCATTGGAACCGGCGCGTTCATTGAGCAGGCTTGGGGATGACAACGATTAGTCGGCGAAAACTCCGTCAGCGCAAGCAAATATCGGAGTTCAGCTTTGGCCCGCGGCTGGCGGCCGAACTTGCAGAGAACAGAGATCAGAGAATTGAGCGCAGAGATCGCCTCGGCCTTGCGCGTTGACAGCGACCGGGGAGCGTTCCATAATGAGATTCCCTCTACACGCTGGAAATCATGCAGAAGCACCGGAGAACGGTCCCTGGTTGCCACGCCAGCGCCGAGTGGAAAGAAACACGATAAGGCTTCCCCAGATCGCTTATCTTCCAGGGCATCTTGAATCAGGGCCCACGCTCTTCGCCGTCGTGGAGTTGTCGCCGTGAAAGCAGTGAGGTCGTACTCTCGTCAGCGCCGGTTGAAGATCGCGACGGCTGGAGTGGCCACGCTCGTCCTGTTCGCGATCGTCGGGCTGTCGTATCGCCAATGGGAGCAGTTCCGCCGCTCGAATGTGGTGGCTGCACGAGCCCGGGATGTGAGCGAATCATGCCACCGGGTCCTTTCGGACATGCTGGATGCGGAGACAGGACAGCGCGGGTATCTGCTGACCGGAGACAGCCGCTACCTCGACCCATACAACCAGGCAGTTCGCTCGCTTCCGGCCGACCTGGCCACGCTGAAGGCCCTTCTGGAGCAGAGCCCAGGCGGTGCCGAAAGCTTCGGCAAGTTGAATGCGGTGGTCAACGACAAGCTGGCGGAGCTACAACAGACGATTGAAGTTCGGCGGACGCGGGGTTCCGCGCCAGCGCTCGCGATCGTTCTGAGCGATCGGGGCAAGAAGAGGATGGATACCATCCGGGCGTTATCGCGGGAGATGGAGCAGAGCGCGAATGCCGCCGGGAGCCGGGCATCAGCCGAGGGAGAGGCAGCCGCGGGGACTGTGCTTCTTGCTGCCGCAGCCGGCGCGATGGTGCTTCTTTTCCTGTTCGCTTTTGGATTGGAGCCGTTTGCAAGCCCGGAACCCCTGACCTGGCAAAGGCCATGGCCTATGCGGCATGGGGCGGCGGTGCTGGCGGTCATTGCGGTCGCGCTGTTCCGTGCAGCACTCACTCCGCTGATCGGGCCGACGAGTCTTCCGTTCACGCTGTTCTTCTTTGCGGTGGCCTTCGCAGCATGGTTTGGCGGATTTCGTCCCGCGGTGCTGTCGATTGCCCTCTCGCTACCGATCGGCGCCTGGTTTTTCGCCGCACCGACGCGATCGTTTCGGGTGAGCGGACATGACGACCAGGTAGCGATGCTGATGATCGTGGTGGTCGGTTTCGCGGTCGCGCTGTTAACGCGTTCGCAATCGGGCGCGGTAGAGCGCGCCTTGCGCTCAGAGAACTCAGAGCGGATTCAGCGGCAACGATTCGAGACGACGCTGGCCAGCATCGGCGATGCGGTGATCGCCACCGATGCCGAGGGCCGCATCACATTCGTGAACCGGATCGCATCGGCACTGCTGAAATGGCCTGGGGACGAAGCTGAGGGAAGAGCGCTCGACGAAGTCTTCAGGATTGTGAATGAGGTGACACGCGCGACAGTGGAGAGTCCGGTGGCGCGGGTGCTGCGCGAGGGCAAGATCGTCGGCCTCGCGAATCACACGAGCCTGATCGGCAAAGACGGAACGGAGGTGCCGATCGACGATAGCGCCGCACCCATTCGAGATGCCGATGGAAACATCCTGGGCGCAGTCCTGGTGTTTCGCGACGTTACCGGACGGCGGCGGACGGAAAAGCAACTTGCCGAACAGGCAAAGCTGCTGGAGCAGGCGGCCGCAGAGGCGCGCTCGCAGCGTCAACGCCTGGGACTTGCGCTTACCGCCGGAAAGATGGGCGTGTTCGAGGTGGACCCTGCCGCGAAGGTGTTCTGGTGGTCGCCAGAGACGTATTCCCTCTTCGGCGTGAGTCCGGCGGAATTCAAGCCGGCGCGAGACTCGTTTGCAGCGCTGATTCATCCGGGAGACAAGGAAAACTTCATGCAGTATTGGGACGAAAATACTGCCGAGTTTCAGCCGATCAATCATGAATTCAGGATTCTGAAGCCGGACGGCAAGGAGCGCTGGATCAGTTGCCGCGGGACGCCGAGGTACGACGACGGGGGCTCGCCGATTCATTATTCCGGGCTTTTCCTCGACATTACCGAGCGCAGGGAAGCCGACCAGGTGCTGCGCAAATTTGAAAAGCTGTCAGCGGCAGCGCGGCTTTCGGCGGCCATCGCCCACGAGATCAACAATCCGCTGAGTGCGATGAGCAACCTGATCTATCTCGCAAAGAAAGCGCCTGGCGTTCCTCAGTCCATCGCGGAATTGCTTGTCCAGGCGGAACACGAACTGGAACGGGTGGCGCATGTCACCCGACAGGCGCTCGGGTTCTATCGCGAGTCATCGAGAGCCGAGGCGATCGATGTTCCGGAATTGATCGACTCCGTGCTCAAGGTTCTTTCCACCAGAATTGAAGAAAAGAAAATCACGATCGAGCGAGACTTTGTTGAGGGTGCGCGAGTCGATGGTGTGCGCGGCGAAATCAGACAAGTGGTCTCGAACCTGCTCGCCAATGCGATCGAAGCAGTGCAGGTGGGAGGCACCATCTCCGTCGCTACGCACCAGGCCGATGCAGGCGAAGAGCGGGCGGTCGAGATCATTGTTGCGGACGATGGGCATGGGATCGCGCCCGAACACCTCGATCACATTTTCGAGCCGTTCTTCAGCACCAAACCCGGGACGGGTACGGGACTTGGCTTGTGGGCTGCGAAAGAGATTGTAGGACGCCACCACGGGAGCATTGAGGTTCAACGCGGGCAGAGCGATGGGCGCGGCGCTACGTTTGCCGTTCGATTGCCGAGCGAGGCGGGCGGCCGCATTTCGAGCGCGCCGAGTGATCCGAGAAAATCGGCGAGAGCGGAACAGGACGGTTCCCAGCGCGACGACGCAAGGAAACTTGGGTGAAGCGGGGTCCGAGACCTGATGCAACCCGCCAATTCCGACAGCGTGTGCTGGCATGTGCCGGCCTCGCCTCCCCGCATCATGTCTGATCCCTGATTCCTGACCCTGTTTTTGGGCGGCAAATGGCGAAGAAGTGAAAGGCGCCAGCCTCGTCCCATACATCTGGCCCGGGAGGCCGGCGCCCGTAGTATTCCTCAATCCAGACACTGCGCAGGCGGCGCCTGGGTAGCGTAGAACAGACCCAAGATTGAATGAATAATTCGATGCTATCTGCGGGTCCGCAGCGGGGACCGTGTTCACAGTCACAATCCTCTGTTCATTGAAGGAGAGTTTCGTGATTGACATCACGCGTTTAGGCGATGGGCTGAGTTCCGTTCTTACGCGCCCCCTGCGGGGGCTTTGCGTGCGAAGCAATTCCCCCAGTCTTGCGACTGGGGCTAGCGTCTTTTGGCCGCTGAAGCGGGCTTTATGCCGCATTTGGTACGGCTCAGGTTTGGGCGGGAGCGGGTTTCTCTGCCGGCTGCGAAGATTTGCCGGATGATTCGGGATCGCGGGAGATCCACCACATCACTTCTCCGAAGATCTTCCACTTGGAGGCGTTGGTGACGTTGACGGGGAGGAACTTGTAATTCGCCGAGATAAGGAGATCGGCGCCGGAGATGCGCTGGAAGCGCGCGACCTTGAAGCCGAGGTCGCGATGGGCGATGACGGCGATCCGCTGATGAAGACGGTCGCGCTCCCTGATCGCCGAATCGATAAAGAGGAGGGAGCCGGGCGTAATGGTGGGCAGCATGGATTCGCCGTCGAAATGGATGGCGATCATTTTCTCGGGGTGCGGGCACCAGGCCAGGGGCGCGAGCAGAATCTCTTCGATGGCAACCTCGGAAACTGTGACGTTTTGCCTGGGCGGAATGCGATCTCCGTAGGCGGTGATATTGAGCAGCGGAATGGCGACGGCGTTTCCGGCGCCGTCAAGCTGGCGGGAGAGCTTGCGGGTTGAGACCAACTTCAAGTCTCGGAGCTTGACGGGCATGGAGACGGGCACATTGCGCAAGCTGGCGTCAGAAAGAGCGGCGGAATCGACGCCCGCACGTTCCCAGAAGTAGACGCCGTGCGGCGGCCGCGCGAGGTTGCCGAGTGCGACATAGAACTCGGCGGTCGGCTCCTGGCGGCCCTGCACCCACCGCGAAACCGTCGCGGGAGAGACGCCGACGCGCTCGGCCAATTCGGCCTGGCTGAGCTTGAGGTCGTCAAGAAGGCCGCGAATTCGGCCGGCCCATTCGGAGGGTTGTGGTTTCTGCGCAGTCGATCGCATGGGTGGTCCGGGTTTCACGCGTGCAATCCAGAAAATAAATCAATCACTTACGGAGCACACTGGGTATACTTTCACGAATTCTTCGCATCTTAGGGAGTGACGGACGAGGCCTCAGTGTTGGGGCTGGGCTCATTTTCCGATCAAACCAGCTCTCAGTGTCGCCATGACCGCAACCGATCAGCCCCGAAGAATTCTGGTACTCGACGATGCGCCGGCCGTTGCAGAGAGTCTGGCGCTAATCCTTTCGAGGGCAGGATTTGGAGTCAAGGTTGCCCACTCGGCGGAAGACGCCATTCAACTGATGACAAACTGGGAGCCCAATGTCGCATTCGTTGACGTCATGCTGCCGGGAATTAATGGAATCGAGTTTTCCGACGAACTGGAGCGGAAGTATCCGCAGTGCGAAATTGCGCTGATGTCGGGGCACCCCGGTGCAGGGGACTTGATGGAGAACGCGCGACAAGAAGGGCGCGAGCTTTCAGTTTTGCCAAAGCCGTTTGAGCCGGATCGCTTCATTGCGATTGCTCGCGGGGATGAGACGGCCTCCGGGGAAAATGAAGAGCTCGGGGATACGGCGGCGCTCCCGCTTGGACGGGAGACGCCGACGGCCGGCGCTGATGAGGAGTCGGCAAAGGTCACGCAGGCCCAGGGTGAGGTGGTCGGCAAGCCGGGCGATCCTGGTGGGGTGGTTTAGGGCGGCGGTGCGGATATCCCATCCAAGCGGAGCTTGGATGGGGCACACTGCATTCTGGTGAGGGCGTGGACCCTTCGACTTCGCTCAGGGCAGGCTCTCGCACTACTGCCGGTCGGGAGACTGGCGCTTCTTGATGCCACCGACTTCGTATCTCCCACCCAAGCGGAGCTGGATGGGGCACCCGTTTTCAAAATACTGAATGCGGCTAGCCCATCAGGCCGAGGTAGGGGCTGGTGCCGAAGTTGGCGAAGTTCGGGAAGACGGTGCGGATCTGGCCGTCGGAGAGGCCGAACCAGCGGGCGAGCGTGCCTGCGTATTGCTCGACGGAAGTGGTGGGAATGAGGCGGCCGTTGCCGACGTCATTCTGCTGATCGACGCCGACGACGGGATATTGGCCGTACATGTCGCCGCCCGCCACAGCGCCGCCGATGACGAAGTGGTGGCTGCCCCAGCCGTGGTCGGTGCCGTCGCTGTTGCAGGTGAGCGTGCGGCCGAAGTCGGAGATGGTGAAGGCGGTGACGTTGTTGGAAAGTCCCATGTTGGCCATCAGCCCATCAAAATATTCAAACGCCGCGCCGAGCTGGGCGAGAAGCTGCGCGTGAGTTTTGGCCTGGCCGTCGTGGGTGTCGAAGCTGCCAAGCTGCACATAGAAGATCTGGCGGCTGACGCCGAGCGATCCGCGGCCGGCAATGATGCGCGCAATGGTTTGCAGCGATGCTGCGAGCGGGTTGTTGGCGAGCATGTTGGTGGTGGGGTCGAGGAATTGCGGCGGATTGGGCACGCCGCCCACACCGGCAGGAGCCATCGCCGTGACCAGCGCCGCCTGCGCCTGGATGGAGCGGGCGATGACGACCTCGTATTCCTTGGCAAAGAGATTGGTTTCATCGGCGCTGAGAATGGAGTTGAGCGGATTGGCCGCGGAGGGAATGCCGAAAGGCGGCTGTTGCAGTCCGGTGATGGGAATGGGGCCGGCGGGGGTGACGTTGATCTGGAAAGAGCTTTGCCCGGCGAGGAAGAGCGCGTTGCCGCAGGTGGAGATGCAGGTGAACATGGAGTTGGAATTCACGTTCATGGCTTCAATGGCGTCGGCGACGGCGCCGCCCCAGCCCACGCGCTCGCCGCTGCCCAGGTTGGAGGCAACAGCCTGCCACGCGGCGGTCTGATCGAAGTGCGAAAAGAGCGAGTCAGGCAGCTCGACTGAGTTGGCGTTGATCTGCGTTTTGGTGGCGGGCGCGATGAGCGTGCCGGTATTGGCGACGACGGCGGCGCGGCCTGCGTTGAAAAGAGTCTGGATGCCGGAGAGCGCGGGATTGAGCGCGAAGGTGCGACCGCTCTGCGGAGTCTTTAGGGTGATGGGCAGCAGATTGGCAATCGGATAAGCGAGGCCGGGCGCGCCGGAGCGGGCCGAGGTGAACGCGGCAAAGGAGTCGGGATCAGTGGCGATCACGGTGCCGTGGCCATCGTTGCCGCCCTGCAGATAAACGCAGATGAGGGCGCGATAGTCTGACCCGCCGGTGCCCTGCGCCATGGCGGCGAGCGAGTTGAGCTCAAGAAAAAACGGGCTCACGTAGAAGCCGGCCATGGAGGCCATGGAGGCGGTGCGAAGAAATTGCCGGCGGGTTTGAGGGCATGTGCACTTTGACATGGCTTACTCCTATTGCTGCGCGGCGAAGTCGGGCGACGCCACGGTGAGATAGATGGCCGCTTGCACGCGGCTCAAGAGCGCCGCGTTGACTGCATTCTGATCGCCGCCTGTGGGGATGGGAATGGAATTGATGGTGGCGAGAATCTGGTTGTAAAGCGTGGTGTTCATCTGGCCCGCCATGAGCAGCAGGTTGATGCGGTCGAGCAACTGATCGGGAGTGGCGGCGAGGCTCATCTCGGTTGCATACGAGGAGAAAACATCGGAGCCGCCGAGAGCGTTGGAGCCGATGGCGCCCTGCATGTAGTTGATGAAGCCGACGACGCTGGAGACGTTGACGATCTGCATTTCAGGCGCGAACAGTCCGGCGGAAGAAATTGATGTATTGGGCGGAGTGTAGTTGGGCGCGAACCAGTTGAAGACGGTGGGCGAGCGGAGCCACATTTCGTTGTAGCCGTAAATGGAATCTTCAGCGGAACCGATGTTGAAGGAGCCAGTGCGCGATTGCGCGGTGAAGGCGCGCGCCCACTCGGCGTAGCGAAGCAGCGGTTCGCGAACCTTGCCGTATTGCGCAGTGCCGACGACGGTGGCCGTGTCGCGCGCTTCGGGATCCATGAGGATGGCGGTGATGACGGCCTGCAGATTGCCGCGGACGCCAGTGCCGTCGTTCTTGAAGACCTGCGCAATGCGGTTGACGTAAGCGGGACTGGGATTGCTGGTGACCAGGTGCTCGATCATCTGCTTAGAGAAGAAGGCCGGCAGATTCGGATGGTTGAACAGCGTGTCGAGCGCGATCTTGAGGTCGCCTGCGGGGTCGGGGCTGCCTGAGGCGGGAATCGTCACGCCTAGAAAATCTTTTTCGACGGTGGAGTGGTGGTTGGGGAAGCTCTGCATGGAGAGCAGCTCTTCACCGTAGCCGGGGCCGACGTAGACGCAGCAGTTGGACCACGCATTGTCACTGGAGTCGCCGGGAATATTCCAGCTCCATCCCGTGAAGACGGCGGCCAGGCCCTTGACGTCAGTATTCGAATACGTGGGAATGGGGTTGCCGTTGCCGTCAAGCTTCTGCGTGCCGTCGTCGTTCAACTGCCAGAGGCCGATGGTGAAAAGCTGCTGCACTTCGCGCGCGTAGTTTTCGTCGGGATCGGTGTTGGCGTTGCCCTTGTCGTTACCCTGCATGGAGAGGAACTGGCCCATCATGGGGCTGAGGGTCACGTCCTGAAGGAGCTGGCGGAAGTTGCCGAAGGCGTCGGCGCCGAGCATGTCGTAGTAGCCGGCTTCGCCGCGCGGCATGCTTTGAATGGTGGAGGTGTTGTTGCTGGAGATGACGAAGAGCTGCGAGAGCGCGTATTTGACGCGCTGGCGGAGCTGATCGGGCGCAGTGAGCGATTGCTGCCAGAAGGCATCCTGGACGAGATCGTCGTTTTTGTCGTTCTGGACGAAGAGCGCGGCGTTGCACTTGACGTCGCCCGATGCGCAGGGCGGGTTGTTGACGATGACGGCCTGCTCGACGGCGGGCTCTGTGGCCGTGGCGGGCAGGGCGAATTGCTGGTCGAGCCACCACTGAAATCCGTTGAGCGAGACGTCGCGGACATCAGCGTCGGTGGCGCCGAAGGTGGCCTGCTCAAGAAAACGCGCGGCGTCGCCGGGGCTGACGATGGGTGTGGGCGGCGTGCCGTTGACGGTGGCGATGAGATCGGCGGATGTGGCCGGGCCGGGCGCCGGATTGAGGACCTGAAGATCGAGATTGCCGGGGTTGGTGATATCGACGGTGGCCGCGAGTTGGCCGCCGCTGTTGAAGGTGGTTGAGACGGGTGAGCCATCGACAAGAACCTGCGCACCGTTGATAAACTGGGAGCCGGTGAGAACGATGGTGGCCGATCCGGGATTGAAATTCATCGGCGTGGCGGCGGTGAGGATCGGAATGGGATTCATCACCGAGATGTTCTGTGTAATGGAGACGGTTGGGTTGTCGACGCTGGTGATGGTGAGCTGGACGATGTTGCTCGGAGTGGGAACGACGGGCGGCGCGGTGTAGGTGATGGAACCGTTCGTATTGGAAACCGCGGTGCCGACGATCGCGTTGCCGCCGGCGATGCCATTGACCTGGAGGGTGACGGCAGGATTGTCGGTGCCGTTGACCATCAACCCGAGGTTGAGAGTGTTGGAGACGCGAACGTCGGTGCCGTCGTTGGGCTCAAGCAGCAACACCACCTGTCCGGGACCGACCTTGAGCGAAAGCGGAGGCGCAGTGGCGGAGCCCGGATTGGGATTGGTGACGGTGAGAGGAAAGACGCCTGGATTGGGAGCGGCAATCTGCGCGACGAGTTCGGTGGGCGAAACGAAGGTGGTGGAAACGGCAGCGCCGTTCCAACTGATCTGCGCGCCGTAGACGAATTGAGAGCCGTTGACTGTGACCGTGGTGACGCCCTCTGAGAAACCGTTAGGAGTCACGCCGCCGAGCACGGGAATCGGGTTCCAGATCTGGACGGAGACGGAACCTGGCGTGGCGCCCGGATATTTCGCGATGGAGCTGGTGATCTGGACGGTGTAGGGATTGGGAACGACCGCAGGCGCCGTGTAGAGGCCGGTGCTGCTGATGGTGCCGACGGTGGCGTTGCCGCCTGGAATTCCGTTGACGGAAAACGTGACGGGCTGACCGGAGGCGAGGTACTGCGAGGACAACTGCATGGTCTGGTTGACACGCAGCGTGTTGGCAGGCGCAGAGATGGCGGCGATGGTGCCGAGATTGACGGCGAGCGAACCGCCTCCGCAGCCGGGAATGAGAGCGGTGAGAAGAAGGAGCGAGGGCCAAAGAGACGCAGTGATTGGCCGCGGACCACGTGGGCACAGAACTCGCATAGATGCTCCTGGACGGGGAAATCAAAGGGCTCAAAATGCGCGTTGAAACAGGGGAAGCCCGGGCGCAAAACGATTCGGTTGACTAGTTTCAGAGGTTATCGAAGTCACCTAAATTAGGCAAACTAAAATGCGGCAAATAGTTACCTCGGTAATTCATTGGGAATTGTGCTGGACCGAGGAGATTTCGCAGGGAAAAGACTCTTGGAGAGATGCGCCCGGGTGGTCCGGCTGATCCCCTGCGCATCAAAGAAGAGAGCGGAAGTGAGCGGGGCAGGCGCGTCAGCGGCGCCAAGCGATCCCGCAGCAATGAGATACGAGAAGTCCTTGGTTTGAGCTGTCGGAGCTTTTCCCTGGAATGGCGGGCGGAATGCCGCCTCTGAACGCTTTGAGGAAAAGCGACGGGGCCCATTCAAAAACGAAAAGGAGCACCATGAATAAACTCTTTTGGTTTGTTTCAGCTGCGGCATTGAGCGCGACGTTGCTGGCAGCATCGCCCTCTAAAGCAAGCGCGCAGGTAAGCTTCCACGTCCAGATCGGCCCCGAACCGGTGTGCCCGTATGGCTATTTCGACTATGCGCCATACCGGTGCGCCCCGTTTGGTTACTACGGGCCGCGCTGGTTTGACCGTGGTGCATTTATCGGCACGGGTCCGTGGTTCCACGGGCCAGAGGGCTTCCATGGGGATATCGACCGCCACTACGACCCGCGGTATGGCTACCACGGATCGTTTCCGCGTCATGGCGATCATCCCGACTGGGAGCATCACCACGACTGGGAGAGAAATTTCAGAGGCAACGACGCTCGCGAGGAACACCGGCACGATCATGATCATGACCACGATCACGATCACGACGGCCACTGACGGTGACTGACAGGCTCTGACGAATTGCTGAAGTGCTCTCGGGCGAGCGTCGAATGTCTTTGGCGGGAGGCGATCGTACGTTTCCTTGGGACTGCGCACGGTCTGCTCTCAGGCGGGTGCGGAGACGAGATGCCAGGTCATGTCGACGCGGACAGGGATCTCGTTTTTGATGGGCACGGAGAGGAACGACGGACGCTCGATTTTGAAGTCGGAACAGGTGAGAGGAATGGTTCCGGTGATACGGACTTCCCCGCCCTGCTGGACGCGCTCGAAAGGGACCTGGGAGTAGTGGGCAGACTGGCCGGCGAACTGGACTTCGAGGTCGGCGTGAATCCATTGTTGCGTGATCTCGGATTGCGCAATGCGGGCGCGTACCTGGATGAGGGGAAACTCGGCGCCGCGCGTGGCTTCGATCATGTGCAGATCGCGGTTGGTGTCGCCAGAGTCAAAGGACTTGACCGGGACGGCGATGAGGAAGTCGCACCAGCCGGCGTGACAGATTCCTTTGCCGCGGGCGGCGTGGCTGACGCCGTCAACCTCGTGCATGGGATGCGACATGTGATAGGAGAGGGTGGCCTGGCTGGTTAGCCATGTAGTGTCGGGCTGGGCGAGGGCGACGCGCGGAACGAAGAGGGTCAGCAAGGCGAGAAGGTAGGACGCGTCGCAACCAACGTTGATCAGCGCGCTTCCCACCCTTTTCGCAAAACGCGCGAAAAGGATGGGGCAACGAGCCGTGGGCGATATTCTTTTCCCCACGCTAGCGGCAAAAACAAAGACGCCGCGAGGGTGGGGCACCCGGATTTTCTTCTCTCTCATTTCTTTCCCCAGAGGTGGATGGGCCAACTGACGGCGATGATGGCCGCGCCATACGCGCAAACGGTTCCGATGGCGATGGGACCGTGGAGCGAGGCGATGCCGTGGACCTTTTCACCGTTCTGTTCCTGCTGGAAGGCCATGGCGCCGAGGACGGGAGTGAGGATCATGCCGGGACCGTGTACGAAGGCCAGAGCCTCGTGGAATCGGATGGCGCCATGCTTGGGATTGTTGGGAATTTTGGGCGCGGCGATGGCGAAGTACGCGGTGGTGAAATACAGGACCGCCGTTGCGCTGCCGAGCGCGGCATGAAAGTCGAGGTTGGCGTTGGTGGGCTCGGAGATGGTCTGGCCGTTTCGGCCTTTGGCTTTGGCCATAGGCCCGGTGATGAGCGCGGCTGCCATCGGCGCGAGGGTGATGAGGCCCAGGCGCTGATGAATCTTGAGCATCTCAGTGTGCTTGTTGAGCTCGGCCTGGAGCTTGGGGTTGCCCTGGGTCTGCTGCTGGGAGAAGCCCAGATCGGAGAGCGAGGGCTCCTGTGAAGACGAGGGCGTTGAAGGCGCCGGGGCGCTGGGAAGGTTGGATGGGGACTGCGGTTGCTGAGCGCTGGGTTCTTGCTGCTGCGATGAGGTCTGCGGCTGCTGCGGAGGGGCGGCGGACTGGGCGTGGAAAATACCGGTTAGCAACAGGCTGAAGATGAGGAGTTGGGCTGCCATCCCAGGTCCCAGAATCGGGACATGGGGCACCCATTTTCGTGATCGGGTTGGTGATCTCCCAGGTCCGAAAATCCGGACATGTGGCACCCATGATTGACTTGCTGCGGAAAGAACGAGCTTCTCCGCTTGCTGGGGCATTCGGGATTCTCCTTGGGGCCGAGGCTTGCAATGCGCAGGTCCGTTGTTCAGACGCAATCGAGTATGACTCAGTGAGCCGAAGTGGGCAAAGAAGTTTTCGTCACAAGCGCTCGTCGCGGGCGGACAGGCGCTACCGGCTGGCGGCGATCATTTGCGCGGCGTGCTGGAGGCCGGTGTCGGTAACTTCGGCGCCGCTCAACATGCGGGCGACTTCGTGAGTGCGGGCGCGGTCGTCGAGGACGCGGATGCGGGTTTGCGTGCGGCCGTGGTCTTCACGCTTCTCGACAGCGAGGTGCTGATCGGCGAAGGCGGCGATCTGCGGCAGATGCGTGACGCACAAGACCTGCTGCGCGCGGCCGAGCGCCTTGAGCTTCTGGCCGACAGCATCAGCGGCGCGGCCTCCGATACCAATGTCGATTTCGTCGAAGACGAGGGTGCGCGGGGTGGTTTTCTTTCTGTTTTTGGACGAGGATTCTTCCACTGCGACCTTCAGTGCGAGGAGGACGCGGGAGAGCTCGCCGCCGGAGGCGACTTCAATGAGCGGCTTGATGGGCTCGCCGGGGTTGGTGGCGATGCGGTATTCGACCTGGTCCCAGCCGTGCTCGGTCCAATGGGCGGTTTCGGAATTGGATTCGGCAGCAGGGGCTAAAGCCCCATCTTCTTTTGTGCCCTTTTCGGCACGACTAAAGTCGTGCCCTGATACAAGACTTCCCTTCCCGGCAGATTCACTCTTCGCGCCGGCTTCGGTTGACTCCACGGGAGTGACGGCGACGTGGAAGCGGGACTTCATGGCGAGTGAGTTGATCTGGGCTTCGGCGAGTTTGGCGAGTTTTTGTGCGGCGGCCTGACGCTCGGCGGTGAGCGCGGATGCGGCTTTGCGGTAGGCTGCGGCAGCCTGCTCAAGATCGGCGCGCAGAGCCTTAAGGATGTCGTCGCGGTCTTCGACTTCGGCCAGCTTGCGGGCAACTTCTTCACCAAATGCGATGACTTCGGCAACAGTTTTGCCATATTTGCGCTTCAAACGATCAAGTAGCGCCAGGCGGTCTTCGATTTCGGCAAGGCGTTCGGGCGACGCGCTGACGCGTTCGGCGTAATCGCGAAGCGCGGCCCCGATATCGGCGACGATGGCACGGGCCGAAGCAAGCTGCTGAACGGATTCAGTGAAGCGCGCATCGTAGCGAGAGAGCTCCTCGACGTTGCGGATGGCAGCGCGGAGAGCAGCCTCGGCGCTGGATCCGCCCTCGTAGAGCTGATCGAAGGCGCTCAAGGCGGCGGCGTAAAGTTTCTCGGCGTTGGCGAGCACGCGTTTTTCGGTTTCAAGGGTTTCATCTTCGCCCGGCTCGAGGCGGGCCTGCTCGATCTCCTTGCGCTGGTAGGTCCACAAGTCGACCATGCGCAGGCGGTCCTGCTCGCCCTGAAGGAGGTCGGTGAGTTTATCCTGGGCAGCGCGCCAGCGAGCGTGGGCCTCGGCTACGGCGTCAGTGGAGATGCCGGCGAAGCGATCGAGGAGAATGCGCTGCTGGGAGGAGTCGAAGCTCGACAGGCTCTCAGATTGCGCGTGGACGAGAGCAAGCTCGGGCGCGAGTTGCTTGAGCACAACCACGGTGGCGGGCTGGTTGTTGACGAAGACGCGGCCCTTGCCGGTGGAGAGAATTTCGCGGCGGAGAATGATGTCGCTGCCTTCGGCGTCGATGCCGTTCTGCTCGAGGACAGATTCGGCGCCGGGCGTGGATTCGAAGACGCAGGAGACGACGGCTTTTTCTGCGCCGTGGCGGACGAGGTCGGACGAAGATTTGCCGCCCATGAGGAGGGCGAGCGCATCAACAAGGATGGATTTGCCGGCGCCGGTTTCGCCGGTAAGAAGGTTCAGGCCGGGGCCGAACGAAGCGATGGCGTGATCGATGACGGCGTAATTTTCAGCGCGCAGTTCGACGAGCATGGTTGAGCCGGTTGTACCACGGAGGTTCGATGACTGGACGAGAAGCCCCCAGCCGCCAGAAACAACCGCAGATCCTTCGACTTCCTCCGTCCGATTCTCGGACTCCGGTCGCTCAGGATGACAAACCCAGGTAAGTGTGCAACTGGAATCCGAGCGCAGCATAGCATGAACGGCGGGGTGCGAGGAGATGGATGATCTCGCCGTCGGCACAAAAAGAGGCACCCGCTTCGATACTTGGGTGCGGGGAATGACGTCTGATACCGTGGAATTGAGGTGAATGCCGATTCTTACACTCACACTGGCGCTTTTCTTGCAAGGTGATAGCGGCGCAGGCACAGGCGGCGCGCCCACACCAAATCTCGGCTTCGGCGCACTGGCAAATATGATGGGCAACATCGGGCCGATTGCGATCGCGGTGCTGGTGCTGCTGCTGCTTGCCAGCCTTTACTCGTGGATGGTGATCCTGGGCAAGATGTCGTCGTTCAAGAGGGCCACCGGCCAAAGCCGCCGTTTCATTCGCGCCTTTCGCAAGGCGTCTCGGCTGCAGGAGATTGCGGCAATTGCCGGCGACTACAGCGCGAGCCCGCTGGCGCAGGTGTTTGAGGATGTGTATGAGACCTACAAGCGGCAGACCGGAGGGTCGGGTCCGCCGCGCAGCCTGAAGCCGCTGGAGCGCACGGCGCAGACCGCGGCCAGCGAGGCGGTGACTACGCTGGAGCGGCGGATGACGTGGCTGGCAACAATCGGCAGCACGGCTCCGTTTGTGGGGCTGTTCGGGACTGTGATGGGCGTGGTGGATGCGTTTCAGGGAATTGGATCGGCGGGCGGCGGGTCGCTGAAGGCGGTGGCACCGGGTATCGCAGAGGCGCTGATCACCACGGCGGCGGGCTTGTTTGTCGCTGTGCCCGCGGTGGTGGCCTACAACCAGTTCAGCGCGCGCATCAGGCTGTTTGCTTCGGCTACCGATGACTTTTGCCGCGAACTGCTGAACTCGCTCGAGGAGATGCCGGCGAGGGCGCAGGCGCAGGGTTCGCCGCGAACCGCCGCCGAAGCGCCTCGCGAGGCGGAGCGGAGTTTATACAAGCAGTAGCGGATGGGCGCGGCTCTGCGGTGGGTCAATCCGAGGTTAGGCGCAAGAACAAAAACGCGCCGAACCTGAGGCACCCGGCCAGGGTGAGCGCCGATGATTGTTTGAGAGGTTTACTTTGGCATTCTCGATGGGCAACGGACAGACGCGATCGTCACTGGCGGAGATCAACATCACGCCGCTGGTGGACGTGGTGCTGGTGCTGCTGGTGATCTTCATGATCACCGAGCCGGTGCTGCAATCGGGAATTGAAGTGAATGTGCCGAAGACGCGGATGGTGAAGGAGATTACGCAGCAGCGGATGGTCGTGACGATCGACCGCAGTGACAACATCTACCTGAACGATCAGCCGGTGAATATTCACGATTTGCCAGGTAAGCTGCGCGCGGGGAGCTCAGACGCCGCGCACCAGGCGATTTATCTGCGGAGCGACGAGCAGGTGTCATTCGGGAATTTCGCGCATGTGATGGATGCGGTGAAGCAGTCGGGGATTACGAACGTGTCGATTGTGACACAGCCGATGGAGACGAAGGGATCGGGAAGCGGAAAGTGAGCGGGTCGCGCGATCCCACCCGAGGCGCAAAAACAGAAACGCGCCGAGGGTGGGGCATCCAGTTCAGGATGACGGCAAAGTTTTATGGAAAGTGTTCTTGAAGGCAGCGAGCATCTGGAGCGGGAGCTAACGCCGGAGCCGATTGCGGGCCCGGCCGCGGGATCCGTGGGGCTGCATCTCCTGGTGGTTGGGTTCATCCTGGTCTACGGCTGGGCGCTGGGGTTGTTTCATCACAACCTCTGGGGCAGTCCGGGCGCGGGCGGATCGATGCAAGTGACCATAACGACTTCCTTGCCGCTGCCCGCAGACCAAGTCAACAACAACGTGCTCGCCACGGAAAAGCCGAGCCCGGCGCCGTCGCCTCCCAGTCCCAAGGAACAGCGGAAAGAGGATGAGACCGCGATTCCGATCCTGGGCAAGCAGGTGAAGCCCAGCAAACAGACCCTGGCCAAGACCCAGCCGTATCAGCCAAAGCCGCAACAGAACACGGCGGCCTACGGCGAGCAGGCCGGATCGAGGATGCCGCAACAGATGCAGCCGGGGCCGTCCGGACCGACGACGGTGGGCGACAACAACTTCGCCAGCATGTATCCGTGGTACGTGGACCAGATCAATCGCATCATGTCGCAAAACTGGAACAAGCAGCAGGTGGATGTGCGCACGCCCAAAGGCTCGCGCGTTTACCTGAAATTCACGATCCATCGCGATGGCACCGTGAGTGGATTGCAACTGGACCGATCGAGCGGAAGTCCCACGCTGGATGTCTCGTGCCAGCTTGCCGCGCAGCGCGTGGATACGTTCGGCAACCTGCCGTCAACTTATAATCAAAGTACGCTGCAGGTTTCGTACTACTGCGAGTATTGAGAGGCAGCTTCTAGCTGCTAGCTCCTAGCTTCCTAGTCTCGAGCGTCAAGTTTCTGGGGCACCCGCAGAACTCGTGCTGGAGGTGAAAGAAAAGGTTCCTTTTGCGCGGGCGCGACAGTTCGGGGAAAAGCCAACCGCCGGGAACGGGCATCTAACGAATTGTCGTATCAGGCATCATGCAACTAAGACCGGTTGAGAACGGGCGCATCAGCGTCCGCTGCTCCAGAGGAAGGAATGCACATCGAATGAAGGCAACGTTGCGGGTCTTGCCGCTGTTTCTGGTCTCCCTGGTGTATTTTTCTGCGACGCAACTTTCCGCGCAGGACTGGCTGTATACAGGGACCAAGCTGGGCAGCACGCGCATCCGCCTGGCCGCAGCGGACTTCAAGCCTGTGGGAAGCGATCCGCAGATTACGCCGCTCAAGACGGTCTTCGATTCCACGCTCAATAACGATCTCGCCAACGCAGGCATCTTCGACATGGTGTCAAAGAGCCTGGCGCCGCAGGCGACGCCCGGCTCGCCGCAGGAGATTGTGCTGAGCCAATGGTCAGCAGCGCCGGCGAACGCGTCGATGGTGGCGTTCGGCGCGTTTTCAGTGAACAGCGGCCGCCTGGTGGTTTATGGCTGGCTGGATGACGCGAGCAATGCCTCCAATCCGCAGGTGCTGACAGAGCAATATAACGAGCAGTCGAGCGAGGACATGGCGCGCACCATCGCGCACCGCTTCGCCGACGCCATCATCTCCCGGCTGGGCGGAGGCCTGAACGGCATCGCCGAAACCAAGATCTACTTTGTGAGCAACCGCACCGGAACCAAGGAGATCTGGGTGATGGACTACGACGGCGCCAACCAGCACGCCGTCACCCACGTGGGCAGCACTTCCCTGTCGCCGCGCATCTCACCGGATAACTCACGAATTGCCTTTTCTTCGCTGGAGCGCAGCGGGTGGGCGATTCGCATGTTCTCTCAGGATCTGGGCCGGCTAGTGAGCTTTCCCACGGGAAGCGCAGGAGGAAGCAACCTGTCACCAGCGTGGTCGGCGGACGGCTTGCAGATCGCGTTCTCCTCGGCGCGGTCTGGTCATTCAGAGATCTGGATCGCCGACGCAAGTGGCTCTAATGCTCATAGCATCACTTCATTTGGCACGGATGTGTCGCCGTGCTGGAATCCACGCACTGACGGCCAGATCGCGTTTGTGAGCGGAAGGACGGGCGAACCGCAGATCTACGTGATGGACAAAGATGGCGCCAACGTGCAGCGCATGACCGACTCCGGTTATGCCATCTCGCCTTCGTGGGCGCCGAACGGCGGAATGCTGACCTTCAGCTGGGATCGCAAGTACGGCCCCGGCGCTCCCGGCAGCTATGACATTTACGTGATGGACATCGCCAGCAAGAACTGGCTGCAGGCCACCCACGAGGCAGGCATCAACGATTTTCCGTCATGGTCTCCGGACGGACGGCACATTGTGTTCCAGCGGCAGATCGGCCACCGCACGCAGATTTGGACGATGCTGGCCAACGGCACCGAGCAGCGCCAGCTCACGTATACCGGCGACAACATGATGCCCAACTGGAGCTGGAAGTGAGCATCGATGCGGGGGAACGGCGGAAGTTGCGCGTGCCCGCATAGTAACCGGTATCTCGATCGTGATCGACTATCATTTTAATGGTGCTGAGAATTGGAAACCGGCCCGCGGGCCCTCAAAAAAATCCCCGCACCCGATCGACTGACTTGACCTTTTGAGAAGGAGTATTCCCTTGACATTCAAGAAAAATCGGCTCTTGACCTCTTCGCTTTTGATGATTGCCCTGGTCGCGGTTGCAGGTTGCCACAAGAAGAAGCAGCAAATGCCGTCCACAGCGGAAGCTCCGCCGACAAACGCACCGGCGCCCCAAGCGCAGCTGACCGCAACGCCCAACGTGATTTCGGCCGGCGACCAGGTGCAGCTGAACTGGCGCACCACCGACGCCAACTCGGTTTCGATTGACGGCATCGGCGATGTGCCCACCTCCGGCGTGAAAACTGTAACGCCGACCGAGTCGACGACCTATCACCTGGTGGCGCGCGGAGACGGAGGCACAGCCGACGCTTCAGCCCATGTAACGGTGAATGCGCCCCCGGCAGTAGCTGTTCCAAGCACACAAATGAGCGAGGAACAGGATTTCAACGCCCATGTGCAGCCTATTTTCTTCGACTACGACACGTACGATATCCGGCAGGACGCGCAGTCTGTCCTGTCAAAGGACGCCGACTGGCTCAATGCTCATCCGAACGTCAAGGTCGTGATCGGCGGCTACTGCGACGAGCGCGGCTCAGACGAATACAACCTGGTGCTGGGCCAGAATCGCGCGCAGGCGGCCAAGACCGCGCTGGTTACGGCGGGCATAGCAGCCGACCGCTTGCGGGTGATCAGTTATGGAAAGGAAAAGCCGTTTTGCCAGGAGTCGACCGAGGAGTGCTGGCAGTTGAACCGCAGAGACGGATTCTCGATCGATCGGTAGAACGGAAGCTTCCAGCCTCTAGCTTCTAGCTCCTAGCTATGGGCTTCAAACTACTGGCTTTGAGCGGTGCTCAACAAAAGGTTTCAATGAGACGGCAGCCCCGCTTGTTTGGCCGGGCTGCCGTATCTTGTATGTAGAAAGGTTGAACAATGCAAAGCCCACGTATCATTCGCAATAGCCTGCTTTCTGCCGCGGCATCCATTCTTCTTTTTCTTCCTGCCGCTGTGCCCGCGCATGCTGTTTCAAAAGAGATGGTTCAGCTGCAAACACAGGTGCAGCAGTTGCTGGATATGGTCCAGCGGCTGCAGTCGACGCTCGACTCGCGCTTTGGCGTGATACAAGACCTGGCGCAGCAGACGGCGGATCAGGCCAAGCAGATGACGGCGACCGTGAACGCGCTGCAGCAGAAATTGAACACAGAAAACGAGGCCCTCAGCGGAAAACAGGACACTCTCTCAGGGCAGGTGCAGTCGCTGAACGATTCAGTGGATGAGCTGAAGGCGCGGATCGCCAAGCTCGACAAGTCAGTACAGGATTTGCAGGCGCAACTGCAGGCGATGCAGGCGCAGCAAACGCAGGCCATGCAGGGCGGAGCGCAGCCGGGAGGAACTCAGCCGGGTGCAATGCCGCCGGGCGGCCAGCCGAATGCCGGCGGCCCTGATCAGGGACCGGGGATGCCGAACAATTCGCCGGCGGGAAATGCGCCGGGACCCAGCCCGGCATTGCAGGCGCCACCGTTGCAGGAAACTTATCAGGCGGCCGAGCGCGATTTTGACGCCGGCAAGTTCAAGGTGGCGCAAGGGGAGTTCCAGGAGATTGTGCACTACTACCCGCTGGACGACCTGGCCGGCACGGCGCAGTTCTACCTGGGCGAGATTGCCTACCAGCAGAAGGATTACGCGGGAGCGATCAACTTCTACAATGCGGTGCTGGAAGGATTCAGCGGCAATGCCAAGGCGCCTGCGGCGGAGTTACACAAGGCCTATTGCCTGCTCTCGACGGATAAGCGGCAAGCGGGAGTCGACGAGCTGCGCGAGTTGGTCCGCAGGCATCCGCAGACACCCGAAGCGCGCGCGGCACGCACCAAGCTGAATGCCATGGGTGTGAGGCCGACGGCGGGGCATTGAGAGAGGCAGCTTCTAGCTTTTAGCTCTCAGCTTCAGATTTCGGCTTTCAGATTTCGACTCATAGGTCTTAGGAGAAGGAATTCTGCCGCCCCTCCGGGGCTTGAGGCATTCTTGCGGCTATCCCAGGACTGCGCTCCGCTTGTCCTGGGCTAACCTCTATCGCTCCCTGCGGGAGCTTGTGACAGTGAATCGACTCCGCCTGTGATGCACAATGCGAAGGAGCCGTGGCTTCAGCCCTCGGCTGCGGCGGCGCCTGCCGGAGTGTTGTTGGT
>OKRB01000114.1:0-48662 GCA_900290245.1 Candidatus Sulfuritelmatomonas gaucii
CTTATTGATAACGCATGGCATTGCAAACGGGCGATGGCGCAGGTAAATCTAAAGTCCTTTGATTTCAATGGATTGACAAGCACCTACCCTCGAAAACCGGCAGGATACCAGCTCCGTTACCGCGCGATTTTTGACCGCTTTGCGAATGGCGGCTGAGGCTGTCGTTAGATAACTTTCGTGACGAACGACGACCAGCATCGCGGGACCCGCGCCGCTGAGAGCCTCTCCTGCGATCCCGTGTTTTCCGACCAGCGGAAGCAAAAGCGGCATCAGCGGGCAGACGCGTTCGCGGTACGGCTGATGAATGCGATCGGTCATGGCATAGCGCAGCAGTTCGGGCCGCTCCTCAGCGAATGCGAGAACCAGCACCGCGACGGATTGCAGGTTTGCGACCACGTCGTTCATCGGATAGGTTTTGGGCAGAACCGCACGAGCCTTGCTGGTGGCGAGAGGCTCGGCGGGAACCGCGACGATGGCGCGCCACTTGCGAGGTGGGTCAATTCGAGCGACGTGAACCTTGCCTGCCTGGCATGCTGCGGTGACGAATCCGCCCAGCCAGCACGCCGCCACATTGTCGGCATGCCCTTCCAGCGTGTACGCCTCTTCGAGAACGCGATCCGTGCTCCAGGCAAGCCGCCCGAAATGTCGCGCCAATGCGATCCCCGCGAGACGCGCGGCTGCAGACGAGCCGCAGCCCATGCCCAGAGGAATCTCATTCCGCATTCGAATCGCCACCGGCACAATCGGCCGCCGATGATCGCGCAGTAGCTGTTTGTAGGTCTCCAGGATCAAATTGTCATTGATACGGGCACACCTATCCGCATCGCGCCCAGTGGCTGTCACGGAAAACTCCTGCGCTGTCCGGGCTTCGATCTCAAGAAAAAAGTCGAGCGCCACGGCGACTGCGTCAAAACCGGGGCCGAGATTGGCAGAAGTGGCAGGCAAGCGCATGCGCAAGATGCCGGTGGGCGGACGCTTTTGAAGCGTGTGGGGCCTGACTTTGGCGCTCATCCTTTGCTGCCCTTCAATGCGGCCAGCACCGCCTCCGGCGTCGCCTCCACGTTCACCGCGTTTCTTCGCAGAGCTTCGATCTCCTTGCCAGTCCCCTGCTTTTCCTCGTCGGTGAGCAGAGTTCCGCGATGAAAATCTATGGTGTAATCCGCGTCTTTCAGCGTATGCCCGGTGAGCACGAGGACCACGGTGTCTGCCGGTCGGATCGCGTCCCGCGCGCGCAGCTTTTTCGATCCGGCCAGCGTCACCGCAGAGGCGGGTTCGCAACCCAGCCCCTCTGCGCCGATTTCAGCTTTGGCAATGGCAATCTCTGCTTCCGTCACATCCAGGCACTGCCCGCCAGTCTCCTCGATGACCCGCGCCGCTTTGCGCCAGGATGCGGGATTCCCAATGCGAATTGCCGTGGCGCGCGTATGCGCTTCAACCGGTTCCAGGACCGCGCCGTGGTTGTCCCTCAGGCTGCGCACGAGCGGATTCGCCCCCACGGCCTGGATCACGCTGATCTTTGGCAGGCGTGCCACCAGTCCCAGTTCACGAAGCTCGCGAAAGCCTTTGCCCAGCGCCGAGCTGTTGCCAAGGTTGCCGCCTGGCACAATCACGTGATCTGGCACATTCCAATCAAAGGCCTCCGCGATCTCGAATGCCGGTGTCTTTTGTCCCTCGAGCCTGTACGGATTCACTGAATTCAATAGGTAGATCGGCGCCTGTTTCACCACCTGGGTGAGCAGCCGCAGGCATCCATCAAAATCGGCTTTCACCTGGCAGGTCAACGCACCATAGTCCATGGCCTGCGAAAGCTTGCCCCACGCGATTTTTCCATCGGGAATCAGAACCAGGCTGTTGAGGCCCGCCCGCGCCGCATAGGCTGCCATCGACGCCGAAGTATTTCCCGTCGACGCGCACGCTACCCACTCGAATCCACGCTCGCGTGCCACGCTCAGCGCCGCTGTCATGCCCGTATCCTTGAACGAGCCGGAAGGATTCATCCCCTGGTGCTTTGCGAAAAGCTGATCGATCCCCAAGGCCTTCGCCGCGCGCGGCAAATGATAGAGCGGCGTGTTCCCTTCGCGCAGCGAGACTGCGTTGCCAAAACTCTCGAGGATCGGCAACAGCTCGCGGAAGCGCCAAACTCCAGATTGGTCAAGGCCCTCAGACGAGCAGCGCCGCTCGCGCCACAGCCACTTCAGCGCGCCCGGATTGGGCCGATCGGGCCCGCCGCGTTGGTTCCAGCCGGGATACTCGACTTCGAAAAGATCTCCGCATTGTGCGCAGCGGAAATCCGGCTGCGCCTCGGCGCCTGCGATCCGGCTCCCACATCCAAAACAGCGCAACTGGTGCAGATTCTCACTCATAGCTAGTGTTAGCCTACCAGTGTGTGGCGGCTTTTTGCTGTGGATGGGAGGAACCACCGCGCATGACGAAGACACTCACCACCGCATGGCTTCTCCTCGTTCTCATCGCGCCTCTTTGCGCGCAAGCGCCGTTGCGCGTGGCCGCCGCCGCCGATCTTGAGCCGGTCCTGCCGCCCATCCTCGCCGAATTTCAGCAGGCCACTGGAATCCACGCCGAAGCCACTTACCAGGCCTCAGCGATGCTCACCACGGAGGTTGAAAACGGCGCTCCGTTTGATCTCTTTCTCTCCGCGGACCTGATTTACCCCAAGCGCCTCATCGATGACGGCCTTGCCGACGCAGCCGGCTCCCCCGATTCCAGCACTCCCATCACCTACGCCAAAGGCACGCTTGTGCTTTGGGAGCGCAAAGATTCGAATCTGCCGCTGTCGCTAAATCTTCTCCACGATCCGCGCCTGAAGAGTCTCGCTATCGCCGATCCCGACCGCGCCCCGTATGGCCGCGCCGCTGTTGCCGCACTCAAGAGCCTGCGTCTCTACGACTCCCTCAAGCCGCGTATTGTGACCGCGGAAAACATCGCTCAAGCCGCCCAGTTCGTCGACTCCGGAAACGCCGACGCCGGCCTCATCTCACTGACTTCCGCTCTCACGCCACGCCTTGCTTCTGCGGGTGCGTACGTCGTGATTCCACGCGATCTTTATCCGCCCATCGAGCAAGGTGCAGTGATTGTCAGCAAGACCACGCAGCGCGCCGCCGTGCACAAGCTTCTCGACTACCTCCTCTCAACCCCGGTTCAGGCCCAGCTCGCCAAAAGCGGCCTCACGCCGGTTCATTGAATCCATCCTCGCAATTGCACCACTTTTTGCGAACTTCCAACGGAAGAGCGCAAAAAGGGTGGGAAAACGCAGGCCCGAACGTTAGTCTGTTGATTGGCAATCATGGACTGGCAAGCATTCGCGCTGTCACTTCGCCTTGCGACCGCGACCACGATCATTCTTCTGGCTATTGCTGTGCCGCTCTCCGCGCTCCTGGTGCTGGGCAGGGGCCGCTGGCTCGCCGCTCTTGAAGCCGTGGTTACTTTGCCCATGGTGTTGCCGCCCACAGTCCTTGGCTTTTTTCTTCTCGTCCTGCTCGGCCCCCGCACCGTCATCGGGCGCGGCATCACTGCGCTGCTGGGCCACCCGCTCGCCTTCTCCTTCGATGGCCTCGTGATCGGTTCGGTGATCTACAGCCTTCCCTTCGCTGTGCAGCCTCTTGTCGCCGGATTCGCTTCCGTCGACACCGCTCTCGTCGATGCCGCCCGTCTCCTCGGCGCCGGCCCGGTGCGCCTCGTCCTAAGCATCCTCGTTCCTGTGGCCCGCCGCTCGCTGCTCGCCGCTATTGTGCTTCCCTTCCTTCACACCGTCGGGGAATTCGGCGTCGTTCTCATGCTCGGCGGCGACATCCCCGGTGCAACGCGCACGCTTTCCATCGTGCTTTACAACCAGGTGGAGAACTTCGACTATGCGGCGGCCGACCGCACCGCGGCGATCCTGCTGGCATTGAGCGTCTTCGCCCTCGCGGCCATCTACTCAACAAGCGTCAACCGCGGAGCGCGACGTGCTTGAACTCGCTTTCAATGCGCGCCGCGGCAGCTTCCATCTCCAGGTGGAGTGCCGTCTCGCTTGTGACTGGACCGTCATCTTCGGCCACTCAGGAGCGGGCAAAAGCACGCTGCTCCGCCTTCTCGCCGGCCTGGGCCGCGCTCGCCGCAGCGAACCTGCGAACGGTCGCGTCACCTTCAACGGCAATGCGCTCACGGATACAGAACGCAGCTTGTGGCTTGCTCCCGGCCATCGCTACACCTCCCTGGTCACACAGCAGCCCGCCCTCTTCCCGCACCTCAACGCCGCCGCCAATGTAGCCTACGGCCTGCGCGGACTGGACCGCACCCGCCGGAATGCACGTGTCGATGAGATGCTGGAGCTTGTCGGCGCCACCGATCTTGCATTCATGCGCCCGCAGGATCTTTCAGGCGGCCAGGCGCAGCGTGTCGCGCTCGCGCGCGCCCTGGCACCCGGCCCGCGATTGCTGCTGCTCGATGAGCCATTTTCCGCGCTTGACGGCACGGCCAGCGATGCACTTTTGTCGCGCCTGCAGAATTGGCTTCGCGAAGGCAACGTACAGGCGGTGATGGCGACGCACGATGTAACGGACGCGCTCGCAACCAGCGCGGAGGTCCTGCTGCTGCGCGAAGGCCGCCTCATCGCGCAGGGCCCCGCCGCAGAAGTGCTCACTGTGGAGCGCGAACGCCTGCGTGAGCGTCTGCGAACCGGAAACGCCTAAAGCGGCTCTCGTTCACTTTGCAGCGATGACCATGAGCGTTGCGTCATCGTGGAAGCGCGCCTCGCAAAACCTCGACACTTCGGCGAGCAACAGCTTGTTCATCTCTGCTGCAGGTCGCGCTCTGTGGACGAGTGCGAGCGCCGCCAGATTTTCCTCGCCGAATTCTGTCTCGACGCCATCAGCGGCTTCTGTAATCCCGTCGGTAAACAGCAACAGCCGGTCGCCCGGCCGCAGCGCGATCACCGTGTCCTTATAAACCCATGCCGGGAAGACGCCCAGCACGGCGCCTCCCTCGTCCACCATCTGCGCCGCGCCCCCGGTGATGTGAATCGGATAAAGATGCCCGGCGTTGCAATATTGAAAGGTTTGCGTTTCCGAATCGAGGACGCCGTAAAGAAACGTGACGAACTTGCCGATCGCAACGTTTTCGCACAGCAGCCTGTTGACCTTGGAACATATACTCGCCGCGCTCTCCGCGCTGCTTGCGAAAGCGTGCACCGCTGCCTGCACATTCGCCATCAATAACGCAGCAGACACGCCCTTCCCGGCTACATCCGCGATGCAGATGCCCAGTCGATGGCCGTCTAATTTGAATACATCGTAGTAATCGCCGCTTACGGTGCGCGCCGGAAGCCATGCCCCTGCGACCTCGAATCCCGCAAGTTGCGGAATCTCCTTCGGCAGAAGCGATTGCTGAATCTCGCGTGCCCGCTGCAATTCCTGCTCCTGCACTTCGAGCTGCGCGGCGCCTTTCTCGATGGACTTCTGCAGCTCTCTATTGCGCCGCTCCAGTTGGTCCTTGGAAATGTTGAAGAGGTACGTTAGCGCGCTAAAAACAAACGTGACCACAAACGGGAGCTTCCAGCCGGTTCTCAGCAGGTGAAAGAGCGTTTGCGGAGTTGGAGGGGCAAACCTCCACACCACCACACTGGAGACAACATATACAGGCAGCAACAGGACCAGCACGACGAGTAAAAAGAAAAGCCAGTTGTACGGAAAGCGCCGGCGCCAGTAGAGAAAGTGCAGCGCTTCTGTCGCGGGCATGATCAGGTTGCCGATCATGAGGGAATACAAAAGCAAGGTGCTCAGATTGATTTGCTGCCCGATACCCCAGAAAAAAGCTCCTAGAATCGCAGCCAGCGCGACACACAGGATCTGCCGTCGGATAAGGACTTTCGGGCGCAGGAAGGCCGGGAGCATTGGAGGCACGCCCTCTCTGACCTCATTTGGGGATTGTCGGGAATTCTACACCGGAACGAACTTGACTGCCGTGCCTGGCAGCAGCCTAGCTATCTTCTCCAGCGAATCCAACGAGTTCCGGCTCCATCTCAAGCCGGATGCCAAAGCGCGACTCGACCGCTGAAACAATGCGATCTGCCAGGGCAAGAATTTCCTGAGCCGTCGCGCCTCCGCGATTCACGATGGCCAGCGTATGTTTTGTCGAGATTCCCGCCGCGCCCAACACGTATCCCTTGGCAAACCCCGCCTGCTCAATCAACCACGCCGCAGGGATCTTCACGTTGCCTTCGTTTTCCGCGCGCGGGCCCACGGGAAAACTCGGAGGGGCGACGTCCCTTCGCTCGGCGATCGAACTGAATTGGTCCTTGCTTACAACAGGGTTCTTGAAAAAGCTCCCCGCGCTGCGGCAATCGGGATCGCCCTCGACGAGCAGCATTCCCTTGCTTTGGCGAATCCGCCGCACAGCCGCAGCTACCTCGGCGAGACTGGGGTATTCGAATTCCAGGAGCGCCCTCGCCAACTCCGGGTAGCGCACCGTAGGCGCGCCGCCAGGTGTGAGCCTGTAATCCACGCGCGTGACAATGTAACGCCCGCGATCGGTTGTGTTGAACCGGCTGCGTCGATAGCCAAATGCGCACTCGGCGCCGGAAAATTCAGCAAAGCCGCGCAACCGCAGGTCGAATGCACGGACGAGTTCGATGACTGATGCCACCTCCTGCCCGTACGCGCCAACATTCTGCACCGGCGTACCGCCCACCGTGCCGGGAATCCCAGCGAGGCATTCGATTCCCGCGCAATCTCTCGTGACGGCATGGTCGACGAATGCGTCCCAATCCTCTCCGGCGCCCACGCGAAACAACCCACCATCCCTCTCGATTCCCTTCACCGCAATCCGCAATACCAGTCCGGCAAACCCCTCATCCGCGACGAGCACATTGCTTCCGCCGCCCAACACAAAAAGCAGAACTCCGCGCTCGCGCGCCCACTCGCTCGCCTGCTCAATCTCTTCTTCGCTCGCGGCCTCGACCAACCAGCGCGCCGGGCCGCCAACGCCGAGCGTCGTAAACGGTGCAAGGAGTTGACTTTCCATGATCCGCATCGGTTCAAGCCTACACTGGCGAGGCCGCAGACGATAGAATGGATATAGGCAACTTCCCCTGCACCGGGACTGCAAGATGGTTTCACCGGGACCGGTGAAGAACAATGGCGAGACACCGTGCGATGAGCCACTCATCGAGGTTCAGAGCACGAAGTCGCGTAACCAGCCGGAGGCAAACATGTACCCAGAAATTATGGTGATTCCTATGCGCGAAGAACTCTCGCGCGCCGGAATCAGCGAGACCCGTACGGCCGAAGAAGTGGATGCAGCACTGGCCGAGCCGGGAACCACCCTTGTTGTCGTTAACTCCATCTGCGGCTGCGCCGCCGGCAAAGCCCGTCCCGGCATCCGGCTCGCCCTCGCCAACTCCGCCAACCAGCCTGACCGCAAGATCACCGTCTTCGCTGGACAGGATCGCGAAGCCACCGAACGCGCCCGCAGCTACTTTGAGGGCAATCCGCCGAGCTCACCATCCGTTGCCATCCTGCGTGACGGCAAGCTGGTGTATCTCATGCAGCGCTCCGTCATCGAACAATCTACTGCACAGGAAATCGCCGGCGAACTCGTGCGCGCCTTCGACGAATTCTGCGCCAAGACGACCGCGTAGATTCGTTTCAACCGAGCCCCAAATCGAACGGCCTCCCGCGTTGGGAGGCCGCTGAATTGTCGCGAATTTTCCGCCGCTCAGTCCGCGGCCGCTACCTTCGCCATCTTCTGCACCTTGCTGTGCTTCACTGAGTATGTGAAATAGATCAGCAGACCGAACAGCAGCCAGCCGATCATCACCTCCCACGTAATCAGCGCAAGATTCGCCATCAGATAAAGCGCTGTCACTATGCCCAGAATCGGCACCAGTGGCACCAGCGGCGCCTTGAACGGCCGTTTCAGCTCGGGATGCTGCACTCGCAGCACCCAAACACCAGCGCACACAATCGTGAATGCGAGCAGAGTTCCAATGTTCACCAGATCGGCCAACCGTTCGATGGGCAGGAACGCTGGAAACACTGCGGCAAATATCCCAAACACTGTCGTGGTAATCCACGGCGTACGGAACTTCGGATGCACGATCGAAACCCACTTCCACAGCAGGCCGTCTTTCGACATCGAGTAGAAGACGCGCGTCTGCCCCAGAAGCATCACCAGCATCACCGAGGCCAGTCCGAAGACTGCGCCGATCTTCACCAACATCGAGCCCCAACTCACGCCCGTTGCGTCAATGCCCAACGCCACTGGTGCGCCTACGTCCAGGGTCTTGTAGCTCACAAGACCGGTCAGCACCAGCGATACCAGGATGTACAAGACTGTACAAATGGCCAGCGACCCCAGAATGCCGATCGGCATATCCCTCTGCGGTTTCTTGGCCTCCTGCGCCGCCGTCGACACCGCGTCGAACCCAATGTAGGCGAAGAAGATACGTGAGGCGCCTTTAGGTATGCCTGCCCATCCAAAGTTCCCATTCGCGTCCCTGGGCGGAACAAAAGGATGCCAGTTCGTTTTCGCCACCCAGGGGTGACGAATGAGAAAGTACCCGCCAACCACCAGGAAGATCGCCACTACGCTCAACTTTATAAAGACAATCGCCGAATTGAAATTCGCCGACTCTTTAATGCCGATCACCAGGATGGCCGTGATTAGCATGACAATCACCATGGCAATCACGTTCAAGGCAGCAGTCACGTGGGGAAGCCCAGTATCGCTCGCGCCTGGCGGCAACGACATCACCGGCATCCACTGATGTTGATAAAGCACCAGCCGGGTTCCCGTCGAAGCCGTCAGTTGTGGTGGAATAACGATTCCCCACTGCTGCATCAGGCTATTGAAATACCCTGACCAGCCGGACGCCACCGTCGATGCGCCGAATGCATACTCGAGTACAAGATCCCATCCGATGATCCACGCCACCAGTTCACCCAGCGTGGCGTATCCGTAGGTGTACGCGGACCCGGCAATGGGAATAATGGACGCGAACTCGGCATAGCACAGGCCGGCGAAAGCGCAGGTAATGCCCGCAAACACAAAACTAAGCGCTACGGCTGGGCCCGCGTACAGCGCTGCGGCCTGGCCGGTCAGCACAAAGATGCCCGCGCCGATCACGGCGCCAATCCCCAGTGTCACCAGATTCACTGGACCAAGCGAACGCTTCAGCGTGTGCTCCCCTTGCTCGCCTGCTTCGTGCGATAGCATCGACATGGGTTTAGTGCGCAGCAGTCTGGATATCAATGAACAACTTCCTCCCTGTTGGATTGGACGGGGAAACAAGCGTTTGACCGATTCTACATGCCTGGACTCGTAACGCAATCATACGATAACTAGACGCCAACAACCGCGCCGCGGGCCGGTTTGCGTGAAGCCATCTGTCAAGGGTTGAGGCTGAGGCCCTTGGACGCGTTGACTGTCTCGTTTTCAGACAGTGACTGTGTCAGACTCGGACAGAGTGCCGCTTTTCAGGACAGAGATGTCTCAGCCTCGAACATAGACTGCCTCGTTTTGAGACATTACGCAGTCGGGCCCGATCCAAGAGTCATCATCCACTGCCGGAACTCCGCCGCAGGATCAGCAGCGCGGAAGATCGCCGCAGCCACCCCGATCGTGGTTGCACCCGCATCCAGAACGGCCGCCGCTGTCTCGAGCGTCACGCCGCCGACCGCAACAAGCACGGCACTCGCGCCCGCTTCTTTGCGCAGTTTGCGCACACCCTCCACTCCAATTGGAGGCTTTGAGGTCTGCTTCGTGGTCGTCGCAAAAACCGGGCCGATGGAAAAATAATCCGCTGGCTCGTGAAGAATGCCGGGTAGCAGTGCTTCAGTCCCGCCATACGTACCTACGATCTGCGCCGTGCCCAGCAGCCGGCGCGCCTCTGCGGGAGCGGCGTCACCCGAGTCGACGTGCACTCCATCAAAATTTGCCTGCCGAACCAGATCAACCCGATCATCGAGAATCAGCTTCACGCTGCTGGCAGGCATTGCGGCGCGCAAAATCGCAGCATCGACCAGCAGTTCCTGATTGGAGCCTTTCTTGTTGCGGTATTCGAGCAGCGTGACGCCGGCATTAGTTAACGCGCCGCCCAGCCGGCGCAGGAATTCCTTCCGGCCTGCGCTTGGAATGACCGAGCTATCCAGGATGGGATAAACCTTTGGAAATGAAAATGGCATGGATCAAGAGTAGTTGAAGAAACAGGGGTCAGGTTTCAGGGGTCAGGAATCAGTACCCAGCGAAATAGCTTGTAGCCAGGTAGCCAGCTGCCGGGAGCTAAGGGCTACGAGCTGCAAGCTGTCGTCTTGCTCCCTCGCTCCCTCGGCCCCTCGGCCTCTCGCTCCCTGCTCTTCTCACATCTCATCCGCCGACGGCCCGTAGGTTCCCGGCACCTTCGCATTGAGCAGCCGCAGATACACACTCATTTGTCCGCGATGGTGAATCATGTGGTCCAGAACCGCCTCGCGGAACACCTGGTGCTTCGGCTGGTCGATATAGGCCGTTCCGGCATACACGAATTTCCAATTCCGATCCCACGTGTCTCCCGTCGTCGCAACGAGCGCTTCACGTGTTCCCCCCAGCGCCTTGTCAAACTTCTCGAGCAGCGCAGCCTTGCTTGCCGGAATATACGGTTCCCACTTCTGATCCCCGCCAAACTCGACCTTGTCCTTGGTCAGCGTACCCATTGCCCAGTCGCCGGCAAAGTCGGTCAAGTGGCCCGCGAGATGACCCAGGCTCATCGACTTGGGATGAGGCTTGTAAGTGAAGTCCACGCCTTCTGGAAGGGCTTCAAGCATCTTGCGGGTCTTGGCGGTCTCCCGATCAAATTCCGCAATCAGTTCTTTCTGAGCATCCATGATGGCAACCTCCATGTTGCCAACACAGCATACCCGAATTCCGCCCGAAAGGCGAAGAAAAAACGAAAATATCTGCGAATTTCTTGCGGGGTCTTGCTCCGGCCCAAGCGTTTACCGGAACCTGCTCGATTCGAATCCGGCCGTAAACGCCTCCTGCCATCCCGCCACGCCGCCTGCCGGCGCTGCCGAGCCCTGCGGAGGCGCATCCACCGGCAACGCCAACTTCGGAACCGGAGGTGCATTGATTTGCAGGTAATTCCCGTGATCGAAGTTCCAAGCATCGGGAATCATGAAGGGCGATGCGAAGTTTGCCGGCAAGCTTTGCACAGGCCCGCAATGTCCGATTGCCGCGTGCCACCACGGGTGGCCTTGCGTCAGAATTCCGGCAACAAAGTTCCCGAGCGGAAACAAGTGCGATAGCACCGTGTCTTTCATCGATGCCAGAACGGAGATGGTTCCGATCTTCTGGGCAGCCTTCTGGAATTCCGAGTTCAGGCAGTCGTCGTCAATGGCTCCAGCCATCAAAGTCAGCCGCCTTACAGGCATCTTCATGTTGTTGATTGTGGCGAGCACGACCCGCGCACCCAGGCTGTGCGACGCAAAGGAAACGCTTGCCGCGCCCGCAAAGCAGGTGTCGATGAACGGGCCGACCAGCGCCCCGGCGTCGTCGGCAACCCTGGCCTCCCCGGGATAGTCCAAGCCGTGCGCCCAAACCGAATCGCCGGGCCACAGGAATCCCACAAAGGCCCCGCCCGGGCCGAGTTGCAATAAGCTTCCCCAATTCGACAGGCTTGCAATTCCGTTTTCGCGATTGACGTTGAAGCCGTGCGTGGCGATCAGCACATGGCGCCCCTGGATTGCATTCAGCAGATCGCCCATTATCATGCCGGTGTAATTTGCCAGGCTCGTGCCCTGGCACACCGCGACTTGCCTGGCGAGCTCACCGCCAACGGGCTGAATCCGCACGTCGAGAAACTGCGTCATACGCGTTTACTTCTTCAAGAGTTGCATCGAATTCACCGCCGCCACCAGAGCACTCGACAGGTTTTTGGCCACCGGCGCCAGCGGGACGGCAAGCACGCCGGCAATCAGCGCGCGCCACAAATCGTTTGAGCCAACAAATTCGAAGAAGCCGCAGCCCTTCACCACCCATCCGCCCGCGAGTGCGAGCAGCACGGCAAAAACTCCCGCCCAGGTGCGCGTTCCATTCGTGTATCGCTGGTCGCCGTTCTGGTATGCTTCATCCAACATCGCCGTCAGGATCAGGTCGAATCGCGCAAACACGTCGCTTTCACTCGACGTGAGCGCCGTCCCCGCGGTCATTTTGGTCGCCACTGATTGCAGCACCGTGCGATCTACCCCAGCGGCATCGGCCACCGCCGCGGCATTTCCGGCATTCAGACCCAGTTTGATCAGAGACTTCGCCACTGCCTTCTGGCTGGCGAGATCCTGCCCGTTGTACCAGTTGGCGCGCAGTGTGCTGATGATCTTCGCCTGGCTCAACCCGTTTGCCGCCGTTCCCGGCGTTAACGCTGTCACCGTGACTTTGATTTTTCCGAACCCAATCCGGTTCACACCGCCCCAGAACACCTTGGTTGAATCCACCAGCCCGAAAGCCGCGGTGCCTAGACCGCCGACGGCGGTGATAATGTGTCCGAGCTGCATCGATGAGAGGGAGACACTCATGATCCTGCTCCTTTTCGCCCAAATCAGCGATTCACCCGTTTGCGTAATGCGCTGCGAATACGCCGTGGAGCGTCTTCACCTGGAAAACGTCCGACCGCAACCTGACAGAAACCGGGGAAACGCTGTAGTTGTTCTTATACCGCGAAGGATAGCAAAAACAAGGAAATTCTCTGCAAGGGGCTCATTACTTTGGAATGGTTCGGGTGATCACAGTCAATGATGACTTAGGCAGGTTGTTTTTCCGCTTCGGCGCGTTCCGCTTGCGCTGCGAGAAATCGCTCCATGAATCCCGTGTCAAACTCGCCCGCGCGAAAGTCCGCATCCTGAAAGATTGCCTGGTGCAGCGAAATGGAGGTCTCAATTCCCTGGACAATAAACTGGCCCAGCGCGCGTTCCATTTTGGCGATCGCTTCCGCGCGATCAACACCATGCGTGATCAGCTTGGCAATCAGCGAATCGTAATACGGAGGGATCACTCCTTCGGCATACTGCGCGGTGTCCACGCGGACTCCATTGCCGCCCGGCACATTGAATGCTGTGATCTGGCCCGCGGATGGCGTGAACTTCTGCGGGTGCTCGGCATTGATCCGACACTCGATCGAGTGCCCGCGCATCTCCAGCTTCGGCGGCAGAATCGCGTCGAGTTTTTCGCCCGAGGCAATGCGCAACTGCGCCTTCACAATGTCGACGCCCGTGACCGCCTCGGTTACTGGGTGCTCCACCTGGATGCGCGTGTTCATCTCGATGAAGTAAAGCTGATGTTTGGCATCCATCAGGAACTCCACAGTCCCCGCATTCTGGTAGCCAATCTCGCGCATGCAGTGGCAGAGCATCCGCCCCAGCTCTTCGCGCAGCTTAGGTGTTACCTGGAGGCTTGGAGCTTCTTCAATCAGCTTCTGATGCCGCCGCTGAATGGAACATTCACGCTCAAAGAGCGAAGCGACGTTGCCGTGCTCATCGGCCAACACCTGGAACTCGATGTGGCGCGGATTCTCGATGAATTTCTCCATGTAGAGCTCGCCGTTCCCGAATGCGTTTGCCGCCTCGGTAAACGCCGCATGGAAAAGATTCGGCAGATCCTCCGGTTCGCGCACAATCCGCATGCCGCGCCCGCCGCCGCCGGCCTTCGCCTTCAGAATCACCGGATAACCGACCTTTTGGCCCCGCTCGAGCGCCTCTTCGGCCGTCATCAGCACGCCATCCGATCCCGGCAAGATCGGCACCTTGGCCTTTTTCATCGCCTGGCGCGCCTTCTCTTTTTCGCCCATCAGTCGCGTAATCTCCGGGGGAGGCCCAATGAACTTGATATTCGACGCGCGGCATACTTCGGCAAAGTTTGCGTTCTCGCTCAGCAGGCCGTAGCCAGGATGAATTGCTTCAACATCGGCGATCTCCGCCGCCGAAATCACCGCGGGCACGTTGAGATAGCTATCGGCTGCGCGCGGCGGACCGATGCAGATGGCCTCATCGGCAAAGCGGACGTGCAGTGCGTTGCGATCCGCCTCGCTGTACACGGCAACCGTGCGCACGCCCAGCTCCCTACACGCATTCAAGATGCGCATCGCGATTTCGCCACGATTGGCTACGAGTACCTTACGAAACATGGATTCCTTAGAGAGCGGAGTTAGCGGTGTTATACCGGGCGAATCGCAAACAGCGGCTGGCCAAATTCGATGGCCTGTCCGTTCGTCACCAGGCACCGGACGATCTCGCCTGAAACGTCAGACTCAATCTCGTTCATCAGCTTCATGGCTTCTACGATGCAGATGACCTGGCCTTTTTCCACGTGATCACCGGGTGAAACAAAGGCCGACGAGCCTGGCGACGGCGAGCCATAGTATGTGCCGACGATCGGCGACTTCAAAAAGTGCAGGCCGGCATCGGGATCCGCCGCAGGCTCCGGCGCGGAAGCAGCAGGAGCAGACGGACCCGCCGCAGCGGATCCATGTGTGGCAGCGGGCGGTGCCGCCTTGAGCAACCGCGCCAGTTCGCTCAGACCCGCCGATCCGCTTTCGTGCGGATGAAATTTGAGCCTGATCTTCAGGTCGCCGCGGTCCACGTCAAATTCAGCAACCTGGTGTTGCTTCAAGAACTCAATCAGTTCGCGCAGATCTTCAATATCCTGTTTCTTCATTTTTCCTTGACTCTCCACCCGCCCGGGCCGAATCCCTGCAAGCGGATTTCAAAGTTCGATCAACGCTTTCGGCGCCGGAGTCAGCACCTGCCCCCCGCTCCGCGTCACTGTCACCATATCCTCAATGCGAACGCCAAACGCGCCCGCCAGATAAACGCCGGGTTCGATGGTGATGAGCATTCCGGGCTGCAACCTCGTGCGTTGCCCGGCGCCAACCCTCGGCGGCTCATGAATTTCAAGACCGACGCCGTGGCCGGCAGAGTGCGAAAACGCCTCCGCTAAACCTTCCCGGCGCAAAATGCTCCGCGCGGCCTCGTCCACCTCCGCGCAGCTTACACCCGGAGCAACGGCGTCCACCGCGGCTTCCTGGGCCTCCAGCACGGCCAGGTACACGCTCCGCTCTCTTGGCCTAGGCGTGCCCAGGAAGACAGTGCGCGTCATATCCGAACAGTAACCCTTGAGGATTATACCGAAGTCGAGCGTAACGAACCCTCGCCGGGGCAGTGGCGTCGTGGTCGCGCGGCCGTGCGGCATCGCCGACCGTTCCCCTGAAGCGACAATGGTTTCAAACGACATTCCTTCGGCACCAAGGATGCGCGCCTGGTGTTCCAGCTCGGCAGCCGCTTCAATCTCCGGCAGCCCCGGCCGCAATACGCCCAGGATGTGTTCAAACAGCTTGCAGCCGATGAATGCAGCCTCGGCCATCAGCGCCAGTTCATCTTCATCCTTTACGCAGCGCAGAATCTCGACAAAGGGCGCTGGGATCGCCTGAAAGAGGCTGCGCCGCAAGCGGCTGGGCAGTTCATGCTTCCATCGCGCCAGGTCGGCGACCGTCGTTCTTGCCGGATCAAAGCCCGCCATTGTCACGCCCGGCTGCGCGGCCAGCCATTGTACCGCCGCAACTGTCGGCGAGCTTTGGGCAATCTCAACCTGAACCGCCTTCACCTCTTCCGCGGCCTGGGCTTTGTATCGGCCATCGGTAAAGAGCCGCGCCACCCTGCGCGTCACGGCCAGCGCAGCACTCGATCCGGTGAAGCCGGAGAGATAGCGGACATCTGGAGGGTGCGTGATGAGGAGCCCAGGGAGCCCGGCGCGCGTCATCTTGCGTCGCAGCGCGCCCATGCGGCGAATGTGGTCCATCGGGTCAGTTGTAACACAGCTAGAGAGTTCGCAGCTTCTCGCCACTAGCCTCTAGCTCCCAGTTCTTAAATTCCGACGCATGCGGGCAAATTGCATTCGCTGCGCGGAATGGCAGCTCTCAATCCAATCAAACTTGGCGGAGATTCTCTGCAGTTCGTACCGACGAGATCGGGCTAACAGCCAGGAGCTAGCGGCTAGAAGCCGCGTTCACACCGCCGGCTGCACCGGCTTCTTCTTGCTCGGGTCGACTTCACCGCCGGAGCGCAGTTCGCTTTGCCGGTCCATCCATTCGTCGAGCCGGCTGCGCTTGAAACGCCAGCGATTGCCCAGCTTGAAGGCGGGCACAAATCCCTCAGACGCGTATTTGTACAGGGTGTCGGGCGAGATACCAAGGTAGCTGGAGGCTTGGCGGATGTCCATGACCTCGCGCATTTCAGGTACCAGCAGATTCGAACGTGCTGCTGCGTTGCGCATAATTGCCTCCCCGCAAAAGAAAAGATGCAAGCGGGCATGTCCCGGTAGATCTACCGGTGCTTTTGTTTATAACGCGGCTTCATGGGTTCATTCAAGGAGTTTCCGGAAGTTGATGTTACTTCATGGGGTTTTTCGCCTTTTCTTTCCGGTGGAGGGGCCCGATACCCCCTCGAGAGCGACGCGAAAACCCATTCCCTTGCGCGCCGAACCGGCGCCTTCCTCAACCGGTTGTGCCAGTACCACAGATGGTTCGCGCCCCGGGGCCCTCCTAAGCCCGGTCCCATCCCGCTTCTCAGCTCCTTCGGTTCCCTCGCCCCTTGTTCCTCGCTCCATTGCTCCCATCAACACTCAGGCCATCTTCCCGCGCTGGAGAAGATGGCCTGCTTTGATGCCTAAGCTGTTTGTTTGCTGGGGTCCCTTGTCCCTAACTCCTCAGTTCTGGTCGTCGCGGCGGTGAAGCGTCGGCGGTCCGTCACCCGAGTTTCCTGAATCGTTGCCCGACTGCGCGCTCGTGTTGTTCGGATTGCCCTGGTCATCGGGTGATGTGCTCGCCCTGCGCAGAGAGGGCCGCGTCACCCCCTTGGTGTCGATCAGACGCCGCTTGTTCTCAATTCGCGCCAGCCGTGCCTTCACGTCGTCGAATTCCGACGTTGTCACCAGGTACTCATCCTTTCCTGGCAGAATCCGCGCAATCTCTTCCTGGCTGTGAAGAATGCGGTCGGGCGTTTGCGGATGGTCGCTGAATGCCTTGGCCACCAGCCCTGGCTTCCGCTTCTCGAGCGCCTGGATCTTTTCAAAGAAGCTGATGAACGCCTGAGGATCGTAGCCGGCCCGGTACATGTATTGCACGCCAAGGTAGTCGGCCTGCGCCTCGAACTCACGCGAGAACTCCAGGAAGGTAATCGGGATGGCCAATTGCGCAGCTTCGTAAATTCCGTATCCCGTCCACGAGTACCCGGTCATCATGATCAGCGGAACCATCCCGATCTGCGCGTAGTTCAAGCGCGTCATCTCGCGGGCCGCATGGTGTGCGCATACGTGCGCAATCTCATGCGCCATCACTCCGGCCATCTCCGCTTCTTCGTCGGCCGCCAGAATCAATCCGGAGTTGACATAGAAGAACCCTCCGGGCAAAGCCATGGCATTGATCTCGTCCGAATCGATCACCTTGATCGTGAAGGGCACTTTGCAGTCGGAGTTCTTCACGATGTTCTGGCCGATCCGGTTAACGTACTCGTCCACGACTGGATCGGTAATAAAATGGGTGCTCTTTTCGATCTCGTCAGCGTATTCCTTGCCCATCTTGATTTCGCTGTCGGTCGAGTACCAGTTGCCCAGGCCCCGGGCGCCGATTTCACGGTTTCCCACAGCGCCCACGTCTTCAATGCTCCCGGGCTTTACCTTGATCATTTCGCTGCCGGGGTCAACGATCTTGGTGGGATCGACGCCATTGGCCATTGCCGCGCAGTCGCCACCGACCGGAGTGGTGCCCGGCTCGACGTCGCCGGTGTTCGCATCCTTATCCTTGTCCGAATCCTTCTTGTCCTTTTTCTTGTCTTTCTTGTCTTCCGCCTTGGGCGCTGGGCAAGGGGCAAGTTGGCCATTGTTTGTGGCCGAAGGCGATCCGGAATCGGGTTCCTTGGACGGGGCTGGCGAATCACCGCCCACAGGTGCCGTTCCCGGGGCCGGCTGCGCCGTGGGATTCGTCTGGCCGGTCGACGTTCCCGGCCCCGTCGTTCCCGGCGGCGGCTGAGAAGAGTTTGGCGTTTGGGCCGCTGGCGTGCTGGTTTGGGGATTGCCCACTGCGGGCCCGCTGGACTGCGCCCAAACTCCAACTGTCAGGGCAAGCGCCAGGCCTGCCAGAACCGCCGCATTGAATCCGATGCGATCCGATGCCCTCATGATGTTACCTCCGCGGCGGCTGCCGCCCGCCGCCCGGTTACACTACGCTCACACTCTTAGACGTCAGTATCTGCCACTTTGGCAACAAAGAAAAGGGCGATTTCTGCGGGATGCCCCGCCTCTCCCATCGCCCTACCCGTCTGAGACTGCGGTCCACCCTCCCGCATAAGTCGTTGAGGGATGTAACATTCTGCGAGTAGAGTGAAGAAAACATTCTGGAGGCGCTTTGAGGCTGAGGATCCCGGTAGCAGTCTGGTTGGCCGTCTGTGCAGCGGCATGCCCCGCCGTTGCCCAGTCCGCGCATTCTGCGCCTGAATCCTCCACGGCCGTTTCGCCCAGGCAGCGAAACCAAGCCAAGCCGGCCCCCGTGCCAGCGACCCCTCAACCGGTTTATGATGCTACGAGTCTCGGCTCGCCCATCATCCTTGATAAGGATTGGCGTGTTGGAATTACCTCCGATCCGGCTGCTTCGACACCGGGATTTGACGATTCGTCGTGGGCGGTACGCAACGCTCAGGCCTCCTTTGCGGAGGTTCCGGACGTGGAAAGTGCTGGCGCATCCGGCGGCAAGCCGGCGTCAAAAGGCAATTCGCGGCGCTACGCCTGGTACCGACTGCACATCCAGCTCGCTCCCAACCATGGCCCTGTTGCGCTTCTGATTGAGCTGCCAGTCTCCCAGAACACCTCGGTCGGAGTAACCACGACGGGAATCAACCCCGACGTCTTCGTCAACGGTCGTCAAATTGAGCCCAAAGGACCCAACGGAAACAATCCTGAGCACTACCAGCAGATCTCGCGCATCTATGATCTTGACGTTGCCCCTTCCGATACCTCGCTCACACTCGCGCTGCGCACCATCTACGTCCCTTACGGTTACGCCTCTTACACAAGTTTCTTTGAAAACCGTATCCTCTCGCTCGGCACTCCCAGCGACCTTCAGCGCGAGCTTAATCTCTGGTCAAACCGCAACTTGTTCGAGCGATTTCCACGCCTGGTTTACTCCTTGCTGCTCGTGGTCCTGGCCACCTTTCTTTTTGTGCTCTATTTCGCACAGAAAGGTCATGTCGAATACCTGTGGCTGGCTCTCCACGAGCTGGCTCAGGCTCCTATCGGATTTATCGAGTATGCCGGGAGTTCTGCGCATCTCGGCACCTTCTGGTACGCGGCGATGGTACTGCAGCTCATCGTCATCTCTGCCTACCTGTTCTTCGAGTTCCTCATTGCATTTCTGTCCCTGCGGCGCCGCTGGTACATTGCGACCCTTCGCTATACCGCGCCCATCCTGGCTTTCGTTGGGCCCACCCTCGTTCTGATCGGCCACGGAAAAATCATTGCGGTCCTTTTTGCCATCGTCTTCCCCTGCAGCATTGTCTGGATCATCAGTTGGTTCATATTCATCTTCATCACCCTCATCGTTGCCGCTCTCAAGCGCAACTTTGAGGCCGGGCTCTTTCTCATTCCGCTCATCTTCAACCTCGTTGGATTCATTGAGCCCATCGTTACCTCCATCATCAGCGACCAAACCGGCAAGGCCTTCCGCTCTCCGCTCACGCTCCAGGCCGGTCCAGTGCCTATCCACTTCGCCGCCTTCGGCGACTTCACCGGCATCCTTGTCATCATCGTCATCATTTTCTTCCGGTTCCTGCGCGTTCAGCGCGACCAGGAGCGCGTGAGCAATGAACTGGCGGCGGCGCGCACTGTGCAGGAACTGCTCATCCCACAGGAAAAACTTTCGACACCGGGTTTTGAAGTCGACTCCATATACAACCCCGCGAATGAGGTTGGCGGCGATTTCTTCCATATACAAACTGTCGGCGTCGAAGGCCTGATCGTGGTCATCGGCGACGTGGCCGGCAAAGGGCTCAAAGCGGCAATGAATGTCTCTCTTCTTATGGGCGCATTGCGCCGCACACAGGAGCACAGGCCGGCCAAAATTCTCGAGTCCCTCAATCGAGTCCTGACCGGAACCGAGAGCTTTACCACCTGCCAGGCCGTCTGGTTCGGCGCAAATGGCGAAATGGTCATCGCCAACGCAGGCCATCTTCCGCCCTACCTCAACAGTCAGGAGATCGGCCTGCGCGGTGAACTGCCGCTTGGCGTGCTGGCCGATGTCAGTTATGAAGAAGCCCGCTTCTATCTCCATCCCGGTGATCGTGTTCTGCTTCTGTCTGATGGCGTGGTTGAAGCCCGCCAGCCTTCCGGAGAGCTGTTCGGCTTCGACCGCGTGCGGCATTTCAGCCAGCAGTCCGCGTTTTACCTTGCTGAAGCCGCCAAATCCTTCGGCCAGCAGGATGACATTACGGTCCTCACCGTTCGCCGCCTAATCGAGGTGCTGGCCGCATGACGCAAAACACTGTGCATTTCACCGACAATCACATTCTGGAGAGAAACGGATTCTGATTCGCTTGCATTCCATCAAAGAAACACTGTCTTGAGGTTCTATGCCATCCAATCGTCCCGCACCCAGCCAGTCCGCACCCGAGACCTCCAGCCACTCATCCCATGCCTTCACGCTCGCCGTCGAGTCCGCGGTGTTTCTCGCCCTGATCATCGGCGCGATCTACCTCTTCAGGACCAACCCCGCCACGGGCCGCTGGGTGCAGGGCTACAACCCGACCGGGCACTGGCAACTCTCCACGCTGATCGCCGCCCTGCCGGTCGTCGTGCTCCTCGGCGCCATGGCCATTTTGCGGCTCAAAGCCCACGTTGCGGCGATCGCCGGCCTTGCGACTGCGCTGCTCGCCGCGATCGTCGCCTTCCACATGCCGATGCGACTGGCATTCTCTGCCGCGGCCTATGGAGCCGGTTACGGCGTCTTCCCCGTTTGCTGGATCATTCTTCCCGTCATCTTCCTCTATGACCTCACTTGCAAGACGGGCCGCTTCGTCACGCTGCAGCAGAGCCTGACCGGCGTCAGTGCCGACAGCCGCCTGCAGTTGCTCCTGATCGCTTTCGCCCTGGGCGCGTTCTTTGAGGGGACTTCGGGTTTCGGAACGCCAGTCGCCGTTTGCTCGGCGATCCTCATCAGCCTCGGCTTTCGACCGCTTCAGGCTGCCGGGCTGTCCCTGCTGGCAAACACTGCGCCCGTTGCCTTCGGAGCCATGGGCATTCCCATCGTTGCGTTGCACGGCGTCACCGGCATCGACCTGCTGCCGCTCACCCGCACTACCGCCACCATTCTTGTGCCGTTCGATATCCTTGTACCCTTCTGGCTCATCTGGGCCTTTGCCGGCTTTCGCGCCATGATCGAAGTCTGGCCGCCGATTCTGGCTGCCGGGGCAACCTTCGCCGTCACGCAATATCTTATGGCCGCCTACAGCGGCCCTTGGCTCGTCGCCATCGTCGCAGCCTCAGCCACAATCGTTGTGCTGGTGGTGTTCCTGCGCTTCTGGCATCCACGGCGGACTCTGAATGTCGATCGACAGGACGTGGCCGGACAGGCACGCCAGAGCCACGGTCACAGTGCATCGACGATCTTCAAAGCATGGCTGCCCTGGCTGGTTTTGAGCGTCGTAGTTTTCGCGTGGGGCCTTCCACGCATCTCCACATGGCTCGATGCCAGCACCACCGTCAAGATTACTGTCGCCGGCCTACACAATATCGTGCAGCGTGTTCCGCCCGTCGTCGTTGCGCCCACGAAAGAGAGCGCCATCTTCAACCTGAACTGGCTCAGCGCCACCGGCACGGGCATCCTGTTTGCCTCACTCATCGCGGGCCTGCTAATGGGCCTTGGGCCCGTCTCACTCGCTGCGGCCTTCGCGCGTACCGTCTTCAACATCCGCTACACGATCGTCACCATTGCCGCCATGATGGCAATCGGATACATCACTCGCTATTGCGGCCTCGATGCCACGCTGGGCCTCGCCTTCGCGCGCACCGGCGTGCTTTATCCGTTCTTCGGCACGCTCATTGGATGGATCGGCACAGCCAGCTCGGGCTCCGATACCGCCTCCAACGTGCTCTTTGGCAGCTTGCAACAAATGACTGCCCGCCAAATCGGCGTCGCTCCCGTCCTCATGGCTTCGGCCAATGCCGCCGGAGGCGTAATGGGCAAGATGATTGCCGCGCCCAGCGTCGTTGTCGCCACCACGGCCACGCAGACCTATGGCCAGGAAGGCACGATTCTGCGCTTCGTGTTCTTTCACAGTCTTGCTCTCGCCGCCCTTGCCGGCATCTGCGTCTCGCTCATGGCCTACCTGCCTCTCTTCGCCCGCCTCGTCTCCCACTAGCGGCATCCTGACCGATGCTGCGCTCAGGAAATTGTGTATCCGCGTTTCCTCGGTTCCAGTGGCTGCAGAAAAACTCCTCGAAAGGCGGCTTCAGCCGAGCCGCAAGCCACTGCAAAATCAACGTGGCCTTTAGGCCCTGCTACAAGCTCGCCGCCGACCTTCGCCTCACTTTCAGAGTTTTTCTGCACTCCATCCCAGGTCAAGGGCCGCCGACCTTCGCCTCACTTTCAGAGTTTTTCTGCACTCCATCCCAGGTCAAGGCCCATCCGTTTCCAGACTTACAGAAACCCCTCAAAGCAAAGCAGATGTTTTTTCCCCGGGTCTGCAGATTATTTCTCCGTTAGGCGCACAATGAACCTAGTTTTTATTCTTTGGTCTTTGGTCTTTGGTCTTTTCTGGTCCCTGGTCCTTAGTCCCTAGTCCCTGTTTTTCTGTTCTCTAAGTCCATCATTTCTTGGAATTTGAGCTATAAGATCCTGAAAACAATCAATGTTAGCCAGGAATCTTGGCCGGAACGCTCTGACAATAAGGGATTTATCCCAATGGCCGGAACGCTCTGACAATAAGGGATTTATCCCAAAACACCCCGGGGGGAGGGGAGGGGGGAGGGGGTACTAATCAGTAAACACTTGAGCCGGCCAGGTCCGGGAAAACACTCGTGAATCTTCTGCACAGCCCTCGCAGGGAGCGTGCGATCGGTTAGCTCACGGCCTACAACCTGCCAACCGTTCGCGCCTGTCACCCCTAATCGCTGCTCCCTGTTCTCCGCCTTCGATTTTTCACTCCCTCATCTTCCATTCGAGGTGCTACGATAGCGGGGATTGATCATGAAATAGTTTCCTAGGTGAAAAGAACGGCGATGCGTACCTGTTTTCTTTTTAAAGTTCGTCGGGATAAGCTCGATGAGTACAAATCCCGCCACGCGCGCGTATGGCCGGAGATGCAAAAGGCTTTGCGTGAAGCCGGCTGGCACAATTATTCCCTCTTTTTGCAGCCTGACGGACTGGTGGTCGGGTATGTCGAGGCAGACGATTTTAAGAAGTGTCATGAAGCGATGAAGAATCACCCCATCAATGCGCGCTGGCAGGCTGAGATGGCGCCCTTCTTCGAGTCACCGAACGGCGGAACCGCAGACGATTTCATGTTCCCCCTTGAAGAGGTCTTTCACCTCGATTGACCATCCCCTAATGAAAAGCGCGGCTGCCGCGTGCCGTCTGAAGGCGCTAACATTGCTACGCGCCAAAGTTCGTCGAGAAATCAAGCTGAAACCAACCAGGAGGATCCCTTGAATTACTTCGATTCGATGCGTCGCGATTTTCTGCGCTTCGGCAGCCTTGGCATAGCCGGAGCCGCTTTTCCTGCCATCGCTCTTGGCGCTTCAAAGCCAAGGAATGCTCCTACGCAGCCGGGAGTTTTGGATGTGCGCCAATTTGGAGCGACTGGCGACGGCAAAACTCTCGATACCGACGCCGTGAACAAGGCGATCGAAGCCGCGGCTGCCGCCGGCGGGGGCGTAGTTCTTTTTCCAACCGGAACCTACCTCTGTTTTTCTATCCGTTTGAAGAGCAATGTGCACCTGCATCTCGAGCAAGGCTCGACCATTCTTGCCGCCGAATCTCCCAAGCCGGGCGAAACCACCGGCTACAACGGCGGGACCTATGACGCAGCCGAGCCCAACACGCCCTGGGAGGACTATCAGGACTACGGCCATAACCACTGGCACAATTCGCTCATATGGGGCGAGGGCATTCACGACATCTCGATTACCGGCCCCGGCCTGATCTACGGAAAGGGCCTTAGTTTTGGCGCAGGCCCCGGGCGTCCCCCTGTCGCAGGGCAGGAAGGGTCTGGACCTGGATCTGCGAGAAGCGGCAACGGCCAGCCGCAGCAAGGCGCCGCCGCGCCGCCCGCCAATCGCCCCGCCTTCAATCCCGCGCGCATGGCCCGCGGCGATTACCCCATGTACCAGGCCGAGCAACCCGGCGTCGGCAACAAGTCCATCGCGCTCAAGAACTGCTACAACGTCGTCTTTCGCGACTTCTCGATTCTCAAGGGCGGGCACTTCGGCTTCCTGCTCACCGGCGTCGACAATGTCACCATCGACAACATCAAGATCGACACCGACCGCGACGGCATCGATATCGACTGCTGCCAGAACGTTCGCGTCTCCAATTGCACCGTCAATTCGCCATGGGACGATGGCATCTGCCCAAAATCCAGTTTTGCGCTTGGCTATGCCCGCCCCACGCGCAACGTCACCATCGCCAACAACTTCGTCACGGGCTGGTACCAACTGGGCAGCGTGCTCGACGGAAGCTGGAAGAAATTTCCCGCGGATCGCCGCGCCTTTGGCACCGGCCGCATCAAGTGCGGGACTGAATCGAATGGCGGCTTCATCAACATGACCATCACCGGCAACGTCTTTGAGGGCTGCCTGGGCTACGCGCTCGAGTCCGTCGACGGCGCGCTGCTGGAAGACGTGACCATCTCCAACACCACCATGCGCGATCTCGGATGTGGTCCGCTGTTTCTCCGTCTCGGCTCGCGTCTGCGCGGCCCCAAGGACACGACCAAAGTGGGCACGCTCCGGCGCGTGCTCATCTCGAACCTCGAGTGCTACAACGCGCCCATGCGCCAGGGCTCCATCATGTCTGGAATTCCGGACTATCCAATCGAAGATCTCAAGCTAGACAACGTCTACATCCAGACCCTCGGCGGCGGCACGGCCGACATGGCGCAAGTCGTGCCTCCCGAAGACGAGACCGTGTATCCTGAGCCGGGTCGTTTCGGCCCCATGCCCGCGTCGGGCTTCTTCCTCCGCCATATCCGCAATCTCGAGATGAGCCACGTCGAGGTCGCCAACGCTATTGCAGATGCGCGTCCCGCATTTTCCCTCTACGGCGTCGAACGCGCAGATTTCTTTGCCATCACAGCGCCGCGCAACGCAGGCGGAGCGTTTGCCCTGCACAACGTGAAAGATCTGCGCGTCGGATGGAGCCGCGCCGCAGCCGACACCACCATCGAGACCGTCGACAACAAAGTCCTCTAAGACCACCGGGAGCCCCGCCCTCGCGGCGTTCTTGTTTCTGTCGCTAGGGTGGGTTTTGCTGACCCGCTGACTTGCTGAATCGTTATCCCGCTGCTTCTCTCACTTTCGCCACGGTTGCGTCTCACCCCGCTCACCCCAGCTCGCAATCGGCGCCTGCAGGCCGCCTCTGATCCAAAGAAAGCGCCCATTCACTTCCGCAGCCTCATCGCTCATCAACTCAGCCACGAGGTCCGCCGCCTTTTCCGGATCGTCGCCTCCCGTCTTTTCCACCCACTCGGCCCATTGAGTGTACGCATCTGCGGTCGCGCCCAGCCGGCCGGCGTCAACCTTGATCGTGGCCCACATCTCCGTCTTCAAATCGCCGGGATGAATCACATTCGCTGTCACGCCCGTCCCGTTCAACTCTGCCGCCAGGTGCCGCGTAAATCGGTTCAGCGCCGCCTTGCTCGTTCCGTAAGCGCTGTTCAACGGCTCCGGCTCGTGCAGCGCCGCGGCGGATGTCACGTTCACAATCCTTCCCCATCCGCGATCGATCATTCCGCCGACAAAGGCGCGGCAGGTTAGGTAAGGTGCAATCGTATTCACCATGATGGTCTCGATCCACGCCGCAGGATCCGTATCTTTCACGAGATCGATGGGTCCAAAGATGCCCGCGGCATTGACCAGAACGGACACCTGGCCCAGCTCTCCTTCGATCTCGTCTTTGGCGCGGTCGATCGATTCCGGCCGTGACAGGTCGCTGGCCACCACAAGAGTGCGAGCGCCCAATTCCTCCATCCCCTTTTGAGTCTCCCTGAGTCCCGACTCGCCGCGCGCCACCAGCGCCACAGCCGCGCTCTCATGCCCCAGCCGCCAGGCAATTCTCTGCCCCACACCTCGGCTCGCGCCCGACACCACCGCGACCTTTCCGTCAAGCTCCTTCACAGTCGTCTCCTTAATACCCCGGTGCGAGCGCCTCACCACCTTCGCCGCTATCCTAAGTCACTGGCGTTGGTCATGGCGTCCGGTTCAAGTTCGCTTTCCCGGGAATCCGGCGGGGCCTGCCAAATCCGACCGCGCAGAATTGGCGGCCCGAAGCGCCTCTCCCCGTTACCAAATACTTCCCCATCTTGCATTTTGTTCTTCCCGGCGCTCCGCACGTTTGCTACGCTCACAGCAATGCGCGAGAGAGTCCCCCATCTTCTTTGCGCTGCACTGCTTCTGCTCCTGTTGAGCCCCGCCGTCAGTGCACCGCAACGGCCAGCGTCTGGTCCCAGGAAGCCCCATGCGTCTCACGGGGTCAAGGAACCCGCGCCACCGCCGCCTGCGCAGCTCGTCACCTTCGGCGATTCAGCAGTTCCCCTTGCTGGCCCGTGGAAGTTCTCTCCTGGCGATTCGCCAATGGAAGGCAATTCTCCCGTCTGGGCACGGACTGATTTCGACGATTCGAGCTGGTCCACCATTGATCTCACGCCTCAAACCGACCCGTTTGATCTCACATTGAGCCCAGGGAGCTTTGTCCCCGGCTGGACGGCAAAAGGCTTCTCCAATCTCGATGGTTACGCCTGGTATCGCCTGCGCGTCCGCCCGGCAAACCCCGGCCAATCACTCTCGCTCAAAATGCCGGCAGATTTTGAAGATGCCTATCAGGTCTATGCCAACGGCCAGCTCGCGAGGCAATTTGGCAGCTTCGACTCATCTCCACCTACAATCTTTGTGTCCAGGCCCGAAGCCTTTACTTTGCCACCTCCAGGTCCGGATGGAGAAATCGAACTCGCGCTCCGTTTTTATATGTCCCCGGTCTCCACTTTGGGCACTTCCGGCGCCGGCGGCATGCATGAGCCTCCGATCCTCGGCCTGCCCCTCACTCTGAACGTCATCGCGAGCAATCAGAACACGGGCCTCGCATTCGGCCGCTTCGGCCAGTTGCTCACAACACTTCTCTTTCTTCTCCTGGCGCCGGGCGCGTTTTGGGCCTGGCTGCAGAATCGTCGAGAGTTGGCCTTTCTCTGGCTCTTCATTGAACTGGTGACGGGCGTTCTTTTCTTCGTCGTGGGTTGGATTGCACTTGCTTCCTGGCTTCCGGCTGACTCAGCGCGGTTCTGGTGCTTCGGTGTCCTCGACTCGATTTGGATCCCCGGCTGGATCATGATCTGGTGGTATTGGTTCGGCCTGAACGAAAAGCGATGGATACCCTGGGCCGCATGGCTTCTGGCTGCTGCCGATCTCGTGGTTGAAGCTCTCGCGCTCGCGCCGGTCCGTGACATCAACTTCCTGTCTTCAGATCTGCGCCACTCATTCAATGACGTCTCTCTGTTTCTCGTCGCAGCCATCTGTGTTTTGCTCCTGATCGTTCTTGTTGAAGGCTATCGCCGCGATCGCACGGAAGGCCTTCTCGCAGCCGCACCCATCCTCCTGCTGGAGATTGGCGCCCTCTTCAACTACTTCTCGCCGTTGTTCAATGTTCCCTATCCCAGCTTGCACATCTTCGCACTCTCCATCTCCATCGCTAACATCGCCTCGATTCTTCTGGTTTTGGTGGTCGCCGTCCTTGCCGTGCGGCGCTTCCTGCGCAACCGGCTGCGCGAGGAGCTCGCCAGCCAGGTCATCGAACAGGATCTTGAGCAGGCACGCGAATTACAGCAGCACGTGCTGATTCCCGAAGAGATCAGTTCACCTGACTTCAATGTGCAAGTCGAGTACCACCCGGACCAGCTTGTCGGCGGCGACTTCTTCCAGACCATCGCCGGGCGGGATGGCAACCTCCTGGTCATCATCGGCGACGTTTCCGGCAAAGGAATCAGTGCCGCCATGTTGGTATCGGTCCTGGTTGGCGCCGCCCGCACCCGCGCCAATGACTCTTTCGATCCGGCCTCGATGCTGGCCGTCCTCAACAAACAGCTCATCGGCCGCGCGGGTGGGCATTTCGCCACCTGCCTAGTCGCGGAATTGCAGGCCGACGGCCGCCTGCGCATGGCCAACGCAGGCCACATCGCTCCTTATCTTAACGGCGCGGAAGTTCCCTTCACGGGCTCTTTGCCGCTCGGACTCTCCGGCAAGATCGAGCCTTCGCTGCAGGCGCTTCAGCTCCGCCCCGGCGACCAGATTACTTTTATAACGGATGGCGTTGTCGAGGCGCGCGACGCAGCCGGCGAGCTCTTCGGATTCGCGCGCGCCCGCATCATCTGCAATGAACCTGTCAGTGAGATCGTGCGACGCGCCCAGCAGTTCGGCCAGAACGACGACATCACAGTCCTGCGTGTCGACTACACCGCCGGGCGCCGGCAGATGTTCGCGATGGAAAAGAGCTAGCCTTCGCGCCCCTACTTCACCTTGGTCAAATGCGACAGCATCCCGTCAGGAGGGCCATTCAGCGAACCATCGCTGGCCACTGTGAGCTCTGTCGTGTCGCCTTCGCAGATCAGTGAGATGGTCTTCCCGCTTTGCGTGTAGGTGCACGAACTGGTCATGGGGCCCATACTGGCAAAAGCCTTGCCGCCTGATTGAAACTCAATCTTCACCAGCTCTCCATTGCCGGCGTAGGTATGCCCCGAAACGCTGCTTCCGCACGCGGTCGCGCCCAGGCACAGTAGCGCAACTCCCGCACTTGCCAAAACACCATTAAGGCTCGCTTTCATCTTCTCCTCCGGTTCACATGCTTGGCTTGGAGCACTCCGCGCACCTCGGCGATGCAATCGAGAGAATCCTAAGCAGCAATTGCACGCAGCTGCCTTCTGCAGATCGGCCAACCCAAAAGACTCCAGGGAATGGGGGACCGACCACACAGTGCCGCTTGCTTCGGATTTCCAAATTGACGGGGAATGCTACTGCAGAGACTCTACCCACTCCCGCCCTTGCAGGCAAGCACAATTTCATTTGAGCCTCGCTGACATCCTGGGCTCACACTTCGGTGCGGCTCCCAATTGCGGCTCCGCGAGCGCGCAGCGATCAGCAGGCCGCTCACCCCAAACCACGGAACCCGGCTCCCTGAATCCAGGGCCAGCTCTTTTGCATCCATTAGATAGTTGTTGGAACGAATATTGTATTGCGAACCGATCCCAGCAAGGTCAGGAGTCTCAATGCCCGCAAGTCCCACGCGCCAGCCGGCCCTCTTCCTGCCTCATGGCGGAGGCCCCTGTTTTTTCATGGACTGGACCTGGGGCCCGGCAGACACATGGCACGCCACACAGCGTTTTCTCGAAGGAATCTCCGCCACGCTTCCCGCTCCGCCGAAAGCCCTGCTTGTGATTAGTGGCCACTGGGAAGGGGCTGCCTTCACAGTCGGCTCGGCAGCGCGCCCGCAACTTATCTTCGACTATTCCGGTTTCCCTGCGGAGACTTACAAGCTTACGTGGCCCGCGCCGGGCGACCCCGCGCTCGCCGCACGCGTCGCGCGACTGCTCGCCGATGGCGGTCTCCCCTCTTCGTCCGATCCTCAGCGCGGCTACGATCATGGCGTCTTCGTTCCGCTGAAGGTGGCGTTTCCCAAGGCTGAAATCCCCGTGGTTACGCTCTCGCTCGCGTCTTCACTCGATCCCGCTCTGCACATTGCCGCAGGCCGCGCCCTCGCTCCTTTGCGCGACGAAGGTGTGCTGATCATTGGCAGCGGGATGAGCTTTCACAATCTCGGCGCCTACTTTCAGCCACAAACCGCGCCTCGCGCCCGCACCTTCAATGATTGGCTAACGCAGGCAATTCAATCCCCCGCGGCTCATCGTGACAGCTTCCTCACCAACTGGCGCAGCGCGCCATTCGCGGCCTTCTCGCATCCGCGCGAAGAACACCTCGTACCGCTCTTCGTCGCCGCCGGAGCTGGTGGCGACGCAACTGGCATGCGCATATTCACTGACGAGCCCATGGGCGCGGCCATAAGCGCCTTCCGCTTCGACGGGTGAATGGACGCCCGGCCGTCACTGGCCTAACATTGCGGCAAGGGGCGGCTTTCTCTGTTCTCTTTCCCTGATGCCTGTTCCCTGCTTCTCTCGCTCCGCCCATAATCCACAAAATCCTTCGCCTTTATCGGCTTGAGTCTCCTGTATACTTCGCTCTGCCAGACATCCCCTGAGCAGCACTGGCCAAATCAAACCTGGAGATCGAAATGAACAGAAGATTTTGGACCATCTTCGCGGGATTGTTCGGGCTCACGACCGTGATCCTGTTTGCCGTTCCATCAAGCGCACAGATGCAGGAGGTGAAACCGAAGCCTCCGATGTATTCGTATGTCGCCAATTGGCAGATTCCACGCGCCAACTGGCCTGACATGGCGAATGCAATCGCGCCGGTCAGCGCCATTATGGACAAGGCGATGGCCGACGGAACCATCATCGGCTACGGTGCCGACACAAACCTCATCCATCAGCCCGACGCCGAAACCCACGACAACTGGTGGTCATCGATGTCGATGGCCGGCCTGATCAAGGTGCTGGACCAGATCCACGAATCCGGCAATGCCAACTCACCTGCGCTCAATGCCGCCACCAAACATTGGGACGAGGTCTACGTCAGCCGGTATTACAACTGGAAATCGGGTTCCTACAAAAACGCCTACACGCACGTTTCGGTGTACAAGCTCAAGAAAGACGTACCGGACGACGCGCTCGACAACCTAGCTCAGCACCTTGTTGTGCCGATGCTGGAAAAGCAGCTTGCCGACGGCACCATCCTTGAATACGAGATCGATACGATGGCCGTTCACACTGAAGCGCCTGGCACCTTCGTGATTGTGTGCCTCACTCCCACGCCGGAGGGCATTGACACCGTGCAGGGAGCGGTAATCCAGAGCGCCAAGGACCACCCGCTCGGCATCCAGGCGTTCGATTCCTATACCGACTACAGTGCGCACCGTGATGAGCTGTACAAAAGCGAAGGCGCGTACAAGTAGTTCGATCTGAGCGCACTACACTTCACTCCCGCCAGAACTGAGAATACCCATCCTTGACGCAGCTTGTTAGCGTCAGGGATGGGATCGCTCGGCGTCTTGATGAGCGATCTTGGCGCTATTTGAAATTGCCGATCAAAACAAATGGCGCCCAGTAATACGGATGGCCATAGCCGAGCGACGCAGCGCTTGCGCTGGGGACTGCGGCATCATTCTCGATTGCCGCTTCGAATCCGCGCTGACTGCGCGCGCTGGCCACATCGAGCCGGCCTTTGAGCAATGCAAGCTGCGCGTGGCGGAGCGCTTCGGCTTTGCCTGCAGCTGGGTCCTTCAGCCAGCGGGCGTAGAAATCGCTCATCAACATGCTGGTGCTGGCATCATTCACATCCCACAGTGTTGCCAGCACGGCTTCGGCCTCCTTTTGCTGCGCAACCATGCCCAGGCTGTCCATCTCCACACCGTCGCGCGAGGTGTAATTCTTTCCCGTGCTGCACGCAGAAAGCGTAAGCAGCCGCGTGCCGTGAAATGCGATGGCCGAGTTCTCGAGATCGGAGAGCGGCCAGGCGAATCCCTGGTCGGTGCCGGCATTGTCGCCACCGAGCATGAGGTAGGGTCCCACCGCGCCACCCGCTTCCGCGACAAAATGGCTCGCAATGTGCACGACCGAGAAGCCCTGACCGGAACCGAGTTCTGTTTTCAACGCTGCAAGCGTGAACTGATCGTTGGGCAAAAGCTTGCCGGCCATCGGCCCGTGCGATTGCGGCACACTCGGATCGTGCACGATGGATTCCAGCTCAGGCAAAACACCCGGCAACGCCGGCAGCCCGCCATAACTTTTGGACAATCCCATGGCCAGCACGCTGGGCGCATTGGCGCTTTCGACGGGCGCATCGGTCATGTGCCCATAGCTCTCAGGCGTAAAGAGAACATTGTTGAATCGCTCGAGCATGTACCGGTGGCCATCGTAAAGCGCGGCCATGGGCAGATAACGTAGCGCGTCGTCGAGCGACCAGAGCAGAGTTGGGGCCGTATCGGGCGCGCCAGGTGCGCTCTCCAGCAGCTTCAGCTCACCTTCGAGCGGTGCCACCATCATCGTGTAGAGTTCGGTGAGTTGCGGTCTGGGATCCTGGTTGCGCTGGGCAAGAACTCTTAGCGTCTCCAGCGCCTGACTGCGCAGATCGGCCGGCGAGGTACTCAGCTCAATCGCCTTTCGCGCGCTGGCAGTGACCACGATCTCGTAGACATGGTCGTCGCCGAGAAGAACTCGAATGCCGAGCACGCGGGGCCCGAGCTTGGCGAGCGTGTTTTGCAAGTAGCTTTGCGCGGCCGGGCTAGGGGACGCGCCTGCTGCGGCCACCGGTTGTTCCAGAATGCTGTACAAACCGCCGGCGAAACTGGTGAGAAGCGTCTGATTGCTCTGGTCGAGTGTAGCGGTGAGCTCTTTCAGGCGGGCAGCTTCCTCGGCCGTGAGCGAAGTTTTTTCTTCGAGACTGGCTGCCTCCTCACTTTGCGATTCGAAGGTGATCGCCGGATCTTCCAGCGCCGCCAATGCGCTCTGCGCTCGCTGCTGCGCCGCAGTCAAGCTGAACGACGCGAATTTCTGCGAGGCATCGGGAGCCGTTCCGCGCACTACGTCTTTCAGTTCCTGTTCCTTCAGCAGATCGAGAATCTGCTCGGCCTCACCGAGCCGTCCGGTCTCGATTAAAAGCTCGGCGAGGATGCGGTAGGTTTTGGACTTCGATTGCGCAAATCCGGCTTGCAGGTCCTTATCCATCTCCGAGATGTTCTTGCGAATCGTTTGGAAGGCGCTCACCGCCTGCATGCCGAAGAAGATGGCTTCCTCGGGATGATGCTGATCGCGTAAGCCGATCATGAGGGCGGTTTCGATTCCGCCCTCAATGTCAGGATCCTTCGCCTCTCTTGCCAAGGCCAATGCGACCAGTTCGCTCATCAGTGCTTTGTCCCACTGTTTGAGCTCGTATTGTGCCCATCCAACCGTCATCAGCGCCAGCGCTTCGCCGCGCCGCTCTTTCACCTTGCGCCAAAGTGCCAGCGCCTGCGTATCGACATCGAGTGATTTCTGCACCTGGCCCAGGTCGAAGTAGTCGCGGCCCATGTTGTTCAAGGTCATGGCTTCGCCGCGCGGATTCGAGCTCTCCCGCCAGAACTCGAGCGCCTGCTCAGAAACTTCGAACGCCATCTGCGGCTGGCCCATGTCTGCGTACGCGCGGCCGATGTCGTTCAGCGCCAGACCTTCGCCTGCTTTCGTGCCGGTCTCGCGAAAGATTGGCAGTGCCTGGTTGAAATAATCCATGGCAGACTGCTGCAAACCGAGGTCGCGGTAGAGCCGCCCCATATTGTCGAGCGTGAGCCCCTCGCCCTGGCGATTGCCGAGGGTTCGCCATGTTGCCAGCGCCTTGTTGAAAGCGTCGAGAGAGTTCTGCTTCTGGCCCAGATCGGCGTATGTCCGCCCCATGCTGTCCATCGTGAGCGCCTTTCCGCCGAGCTGACCTGCTTCATCCCAGAGGGGCAATGCGCGATTGAAGTAGTCGATGGCTTCGGCGCCGCGGCCCATCGCCGTGTAGGTCTGCCCTATCAAGTCCAATGTGTCGGCCTCTCCGTCGCGTCCCAGCTGCTCCTTCAGTTCGGGAGGCAGTGCATCATTCAACTCCTTCAGCGCACCCCACTGCCCGATGTCGTGCATCCGTTGCCGGGTGCCGATCATCCGTTTGCTTTCTTTGCCTCCTCCCTGCTCGTCCAGACTCTTCCAGTATTCGAGCGCTTCGTTCAGGTACTTAAGCGCCTCATCGCGTTTTCCCTGGTTGTTGCAGACCTTCGCAATACTGTTCAGCACCATGGCTTCGGCCGGCTTGATTCCCAGTTGGTCCCAAATCGCCCACGACTGCTTGAACAGGTCCAGCGCCTTGTTCTCGTCGCCCAAGTCGGAGTAAACCCGGCCCATGGTGCTCATGGCGAGTGCCTGCGCGGCCTTGTTGTTTGCGTTCTGTTCGATGGAAAAGGCCGCGTTCAAATCCGCGAGCGCCTTCTGCATCTCCCCTGCCTGCCGGTACAGGTAGCCGAGAATGATCAGATTGATGCCTTCATCGTGGGCGCGACCGGCTGACCGCGCCTCGGCTAGTTTCTGTTCATACTGCGTGATCTGGGTTTCAACCGGGACCGATTGTCCGCCGCCCGCCGCTGCCGTCAGGAATCTGGTGCTCAGGCAAGCCACTAAGCACAACGTTCGTGCCGGGCCCATGCGAGCCTCCTTTGACCCCCATTGCGCTGCTTTTCTTCAGGCTGCGCTTTCCTGGGGCTTCCGTCAATGGGCATTCGAGGAAGCTCCGTGTCGCCGCGCACCTTGGGGCCACTTCGCTCTGAACCAGTGAGGTAAAACACAGCGAATTCAGGCCAGTCATCCCTGATCACGCTTGAAGGGAAATTCACAGAGCCTACTCGTTTGGCGATGGTATGCGCATTGGTCGGGGCGATAAAATGGCGCACCGGGGAACCGTAACTTGAACCCCGTCGAAAAGAGAGGTTGACCAATGTTAGGAGACAAGATTGGTGAAGTGAAAGGGAAGAGACTGGTACGGCGCGTGATTTCTGTCGATCCCCCGACAGTTGAAGTAACGTTTGAAGACAGTGGCAAGATGTTCGGCGTTCCCGTCACGGGCCTGGGGAGTTACACATCCGTTATCCGCCCCGATGGCTCTATCTTTGGCAATGGCCAGGGAATAGAGACGACGGAGGATGGCGAGGGCTTGAGCTGGACAGGAACAGGGCAAGGCCGCTTCGGGCCCGGCGGATCGGTGAGCTACAGGGGCATGTTGTTTTGGAGGACGACGTCAAAGAAGCTGGCGCGCCTGAATAACGCCTGCTCCGCTTTTGAATACGAAGTGGATGCGAAGGGCAATACCGTCTCAAAGTTATGGGAGTGGAAGTAGGGCCGATTCGTTGATCGGCCCTGCAGCTCATCAAGCTTCCCCCACTTGATTCCTCAAACGTGATGAATGCGCGCGGCTCACTCGCCGTGAGACGGGTGAGCTCTGTCTGCACGGAGTTTGTGGAAACCTGAACGAGTTTCAGTTCGGAGTGAGGAGTTACAAGCCACACACCGCAGGCAGTCGGCTGCTATCCACGCAGCCAGTCTTTGACCTTTTGCGTGAGCACATCACGGCCCACGTCGCTGATGGCGTTGGTGAGGGGAATCTGCTTGGGGCAGGCCTCAACGCAGTTCTGCGCGTAGCCGCACTCCTGGATGCCGCCATCGCCAGCCAGCGCGCGCAGGCGGTCTTCCTTGAAGACCTTGCCCGTCGGGTGGTTATTGAAGAGCTTGACCTGGGCGATGGTCGCCGCGCCGACAAAGTCCGTGGCCTCGTTGAACTGAGGGCAGACTTCCATGCAGCAGGTGCAAGAGATACAGTTGGAGAGTGGGTAATTCGCTTCCTGCTCCTGCGGATAGACGCGAGGTCCAGAGCCGAGATCGTAGGTGCCATCGACTGGAACCCACGCTTTGACGCGCATCAGATTCTCAAACAAAACAGACCGGTCCACCTGCAGATCGCGCACCAGCGGGAACTTGGTGAGCGGCTCCACGCGGATGGGCTGTTCGAGGTTGTCAACCAGTGCGGAGCAGGCCATGCGCGCGCGGCCGTTGATTTTCATCGCGCAGGAGCCGCAGATCTCCTCAAGGCAATTTGAGTCGTAGACGATGGGAGTGGTGGGCTTGCCGTCGGCGGTGACAGGGTTCGCGGCGATCTCCATCATCGCGGATACGACGTTCATGCCCGGGCGCCATTCGAGCTCGAAGCTCTCCCAGACGGCCGGCGCATCAGGGCCGGCCTGGCGCTTGATTTCAAAGGTGACGGTTCTCGTTGCCATGGTCCCTTTCAAAACGTTCTAACGTGCAGGCTCACTTCGCCGCGTCGTACCTGCGCGGGCGCGGCTTGATGTACTGCGTGTCCACTTCCTCATACTCAAAGCGTGGCCCTTCGTCGCAACCGGTAAAGCTGGCCTTCGTGGTTTGCAGAAACTTCTCGTCGTTGCGCTCGGGAAAATCGGGCTTATAGTGCGCGCCGCGCGACTCGTCGCGGAGCAGCGCGCCCAGCACAACGGTCCGAGAAAGCTCGAGCATATTCTTGAGTTGCCGCGTAAAGGCAAAGCTGGTGTTGGCCCACTGGCTCTTGTCACTCAGGTTGATGTGCTGGAAGCGGTCGAGCAGCTCGACGATCTTTTGGTCGGTGGCCTTCAGGTCCTTGTTGTAGCGGATCACCGTGGCGTGCTCGGTCATCTCGCGACCCAGCTCGCGCCAAAGCTTGAAGGGATTCTCGCCGCCTTCATTTCGGAGAAGCTTGCCGTTAATCTCCGCCTGGCGCGCGACTTCCGCCGCGGCGCCGCCGTCGCCTTCCGCAGCGGATGCGCTCTTCGCGTACCTGAGCGCATTCGGGCCCGCCTGGAATCCGCCGTAGATACAACTGATAAGCGAGTTCGCGCCCAACCGGTTGGCGCCATGATATTGATACTCACACTCGCCCGCTGCGAAGATGCCGGAGATGTTGGTCATCTGGTTGACGTCAACCCACAGGCCGCCCATGGTGTAGTGCATGCCTGGAAAGATCTTCATCGGTTCCACGCAGGGATCCACGCCAACGAACTTCTCGTAAATCTCGAGGATTCCGCCGAGCTTGTGGTGCAGCGTCTCACGGTCGATGTGCGTGAGGTCGAGGTAAACCATCGGCTGGCCGTCGAGGCCGAGGCCGAGTTCGTAGACGACTTTATGGATGGCGCGCGTAGCCACGTCGCGCGGCACTAGGTTGCCGTAAGTCGGATACCACTCCTCAAGGAAGTAAAAGCGCTCGGATTCAGGGATGGCCTTCACTGCGCGCTTGTCGCCGACCGTGCGCGGAACCCACACGCGACCGCCTTCGCCGCGCGCCGACTCCGACATCAGGCGCAGCTTGTCTTCGCCGGGAATCGACGTAGGATGCACCTGGATGAACTCGCCGTTGGCGTAGTAAACACCCTGCTGGAATACGGCCGACTGCGCCGAGCCTGTGCAAACGACGGAATTGGTGCTCTTGCCAAAAATGGCCCCGATGCCGCCGGTGGCAAGGATGATGGCGTCGGCCGCGAAGGCCCGCAGCTCCATCGTGCGCAAGTCCATGGCAACGATGCCGCGCGCGATGCCCTTGCCGTCGATGATGGCCGAAAGAAACTCCCAGCCTTCGTACTTATGCACCTTGCCTTCTGCCTCGTAGCGGCGAACCTGCTCGTCGAGCGCGTAGAGAAGCTGCTGGCCAGTGGTGGCGCCGGCAAAGGCTGTGCGATGGTAGAGCGTGCCGCCGAAGCGTCGGAAATCGAGCAGCCCCTCGGGCGTGCGGTTGAATGGCACACCCATTCGATCGAGCAGATCAACAATGGCCGGCGCCTGCTCACACATACCCTTCACTGGCGTCTGGTTCGCCAGAAAGTCGCCGCCATAGATCGTGTCGTCAAAGTGCTGGGCGGTGGTGTCGCCCTCGCCTTTCAGATTCTTGGCCGCGTTGATTCCGCCTTGCGCGCAGACCGAGTGCGAGCGCTTCACAGGCACGATGGAGAAAAGATCCACCGTGCCGCCGGCCTCGGCAATCTTGATGACTGCCGCGAGCCCAGCGAGCCCTCCGCCAACCACGATGATTCTGGGTGCTGCCATCTCCAGCTCCTAGCTTCTAGCTCCTGGCTTCAAATCATTAACTGGGAGCCAATCGAGTGAAAGGCAGCGCCGGAATGTGCCGGAGCAACCAAGGTAGAAAGACGCACGTCTGCGGGAGCATTCTGATACTTCGGCCCCGTAAACGCCCAAATGCTGGCAATTCCCATGGCCGCCAGCAAGACGCCGAGCACGGCGCAGACATACGCAAAGCGGCGGCGTGCCACCTCTCCCGGCGTGATGCCCCACTTGGCGGCAAAGAGCCATACACCATAGGCGAAGTGCCAGCAGACACAGATCATCGCAATCACGTAAACCGCGACCATCCACGGGTTCGCGAGCTCATGCTGCACCTTCCAGAAAGCGGCGCCGGGATGCTCCGGCAACATGATGCCCATGAAGCGCTGGCGCAGCACGTGCTGGATGATGTAGGCGAAGGCAACAATGCCGGTGTAGCGTTGCGAAAGGTACATCCAGTTCCCTGCCCACGGGTAGTACACGATGTTCGATTTACCGCGCAGCCAGATGTAGACGCCATAGATGCCGTGATACAGAATCGGCAGGAAAATGAAGACCCACTCCAGGACGCGAACAAGGGGCAGGCTGTTGAGAAACCTTACCTGCTCGCCGTAAGCGACCGGGCCTTTGAGCGCTTCGAAGTTCGACAGCAGGTGCTCCAGCAGAAAAGCGCCGATAGGTACGATGCCGAGCAGTGAATGCAGCTTGTGCCAGATGAAACTGGTGCCCTGGCCGGCACGCAAAGGCTCGACGCCGCGGCGGACAGTAGGCACGGCAGAGGATTGAACAGTTGCCATGGAGAATGTGGCTCCTAAAAATGCAGGCCGAAGCTGTCTTAGAATGAGAGACGGAAGCTCGCGCTTTGATCCACTTGCATTATTCGAGTCCAACGCCGCACGCGTCAAGGCGCCGCTCCGCGGTTTCAGGTTTTGGAACAGAGATGTGGCACGGGTGGCTAAGCGCCCAACAACGGCAGCAGGGCCGCAATCGCCCGCCCGCGATGGCTGTGACTGAGTTTGGTTTCGAGATCGATCTCGGCCATGGTTTTGCCAAGGTCGGGCAAATAAAACAGCGGGTCATATCCGAAGCCGCCGGTGCCGCGCGGAGCTTCGAGGATTTCGCCTTCAACCATCCCGTCTGCGATCTGCCAAATCTCGCCGTCGCGTGCGGCGACCAGACTGCAATGGTAGTGAGCGGTCCGCAGCGGCGCAGGGATGCCGTCCAGCTTTTGCAGCAGCAGCATGTTGTTCCAGACGTCGGTGTTGTCGTTGGCATCAGGCGAGTCGACGAGACCGGCATCCGCGGCGTAGCGGGCTGAACGTACACCGGGCGCGCCGCCGAGCGCGTCAACTTCCAGGCCGGAATCATCGGCGACGACTAATTCGCCGGGAACGAATCGCGAGTAATGGACCGCCTTGGTGGCCGCATTCGCCAGGAAGGTGTCGCCGTCTTCTTCGGGCGCGGAAATCTTTTCGATGCCGGGAAGAGGCTCGATGGTGACCGAATGCGCCTGCGCGGCGGTGCGAAAGTCCCGCAACTTGCCGGCGCTTGTGGTGGCGGCGTACAGGCGGAGGGCCATGCAAAGAGTGTAAAGGTGTAGCGCCGGTCTCCCGGGTCTCCCGACCCGCACCGGCATCTGGCGCCAAGCAAACTCAATCCGATTGGTATCGACGCACAATGCGGCACTGGTGATTCGGCGAGATTGACAAGGCGCGGAGGTTTTTCTTAAGGTTCTCCCGTCTGAAAAATCCTTCCTTATGAAAAATGCAATGTTTCGTCCAATCGCGTGGGGATTCATATTGACCGCGGCGGCGGGCCTTGCGGCACAGCAGCCGGCGACAACTGCCGGCCCGATGAACCTGCAGGTCGACAACCTGAAGGCTCCTCTGGGAATCGACGATCCCGCGCCGCACTTCTCCTGGCATTTGCAGGACCCCGCAGCCGGGGCGAAACAAACCGCCTATGAAGTGCAAGTCGCTTCAAATCCGGAACTGCTGAACCAGGATCAAGCCGATGAGTGGACAAGCGGCCGAGTCGAGTCTGACCGATCCATCGACATTCCGTATGCCGGACCGCAGCTCAAGCCGTCGACTCGCTACTACTGGCGCTTGAAGCTTTGGAATGCAGAAGGCAAATCCTATCCCGCAAGTGAAGCAAGCTGGTGGGAAACGGGCCTTTTGAATCAGGATGCTTGGAAGGCAGATTGGATCGGCTACGAGACCCCGGAAGAAGCGACCGTGCGGCGCGCTCCCGCGCATTGGATCGCCAACCCCGATGCGAAGACGCCGGCAGTTGGCAATGGCCCCGAGCAGCGCTTTGACTACCGGACAATGGTCACTCTCGCCAAGCCCGTGCGCTTCGCCGCGCTTTATGCGACCGGCCAGGACGCGGTCTCGGCCTGGATCAACGGAACGCAAGTCCTGACCAAAGATCCCCTCCCTCCCTACAAGCAGATGCCGTGGAAGAAGTTTGTGCGCGCCGAGGTCACGAAGGACCTGGCCGCAGGCGCGAACTCGATCGCCATTGAAGCGCTGCATTTCGTCGTGAATCCCAACGGCATGGCCACCGACGATGCGCCGCCCATGATCGCAACCCTGGTGGTGGAATATGAAGATGAAACCTGGGCAACCTTTGCGAGCGCGCCAACGTGGAAGACAGCAATTCATGCGACCGATGGATGGCAGCAGAAGACATTTGACGATTCCGGCTGGAAGGCAGTGGAGGAATGGCATCCACTGTCGCCACGCCGCTCCGAATCGCTGGGCGACCCATGGATTCCCGACTCGGTCAAAGCGCTGCGGCACGATTTCACAGTCAGCTCTCCGATCAAGTCAGCGCGGCTCTATGCCACGGCGCTGGGCGACTACGAAATGTTCCTGAATGGCAAGCGAGTTGGCGATCAGGTGCTGGCTCCGGGTTGGACCGACTATCGCGAGCGCGTTGTGTACCAAACCTACGATGTAACGAGCCAGGTCGCCGACGGAAAGAACGTGATCGGAGCTTTGCTTGCGCCTGGCTGGTACGAAACGCCCCTCGAGTGGTTCCAGCAGCCGAATAATTACGGCGTGACGCCACCCGCTCTGCGCGCGCAGTTGCGCATCGAGCACACCGACGGCAGCGTAGAGTGGATTGCCACCGATTCGAAGTGGGTGGCGACGGAATCGGAGATTCGGCATTCTGAGCTTTACGACGGCGAAACTCAGGATGGCACGAAGCGGATGCCTATGGAACGATCGTCGCTGTCGCCGCATCTCTCAACTGCGGGTTGGCCTTCCGTCATCGTAAGCGAGCCCGCGCCGGTAAGGATTGTCACGCAGGACTTTCCGCCGATTCGCGTAGAGCGCACCCTGGAGGCAAAGTCACTTACAGAGCCAAAGCCCGGTGTTTGGGTCTACGACTTCGGACAAAACTTCTCAGGCGTGGAACGTCTCCGAACAAATGGACCGGCGGGAACCGATGTGCGGATGCGTTTTGCTGAAATCCTCAACCCCGACGGAACCATCTACACAGAGAACTTGCGTACTGCCCGCGTCACCGATCACTTCATCCTCGGTGGCAAAGGTTCCGAAGAGTTCACGCCCCAATTCACCTTCCATGGATTCCGCTACGCCGAGTTGACCGGCCTGCCGACCGCGCCCGATCAGAGCGCAGTGACCGGACTCGTGATCCACACCGACGCGCCCTTCACCGCAAAATTCTCCACCGGCAACGCGATGATCAACCAGTTGTGGAGCAACATTCTCTGGGGCCAGCGATCGAACTTCGTCGGTGTGCCCACCGATTGCCCGCAGCGCGACGAACGCCTTGGCTGGATGGGCGATGCCCAGGTTTTCTGGCGCACGGCCAGCTACAACATGGATCTCGCCGCCTTTTCGCGCAAGTTCGCCGCGGACATGCGCGGCACGCAGGTGGGAACTCCGTTCTATGGCATCTTCTCGCCGGGGACTGTTTCGCCGAATGCCGGCTGGGCTGCGGCCTGGAGCGATGCTGGCGTCATTGTTCCCTGGACATCGTGGCTACAGACCGGCGACACGACGATCATCGAGCAGAACTGGGGGGCGATGACGAAGTACCTCGATGCGATCGCCACCGACAATCCCGAATATCTCTGGAAGAACAACTACGGCCAGCCCTTCGGCGACTGGCTCTCGCCCGAAGGCAAAACCGACGAAGTACTGATCGCCACCGCCTACTGGGCTTACGACGCAACCCTGATGCAGCAGATGGCTCGCGCGACCGGCCGCACTGCCGACGCTGAGAAGTATGCGCAGCTATTTGAGAGAATCCGTGCCGCATTTCAAAAACAGTTTGTGCGCACCGATGGATTCGTCGACGGCGCCGATAACAGCGCGTCACAATTCGGCGTGATCAACAATCCCAATGCAAAGAGCAGCGGCGGCGACACGCAAACCGGATACGTGCTGGCGCTGCACATGAATCTGCTGCCCGAGAATTTGCACACGGCGGCCGCCAAACGCCTGGTCGACAAGATTCACGCCAACCACGATCTGCTCGGTACCGGTTTTTTGGGCACGCCCTATCTGCTTGAAGAGCTGACCAAGGCCGGATACACGAGCCTGGCCTACACGTTGCTGCTCGACACGCGATACCCGTCGTGGGGCTACATGGTGGAGCACGGCGCAACAACCATGTGGGAGCGCTGGAACGGCGACCAGATGCTCAACGACCCCAGCATGAATTCATTCAATCATTACGCCTACGGCGCTGTGGCCGAATGGATGTATCGCGACGCGGCAGGAATCGATACCACGCCGCTGGATCCGGGCTTCCACACCGTCGTTCTCCATCCGGTATTCGACGCGCGGCTTGGCCGTCTTTCCTTCGACTACGATTCCGCCTACGGCCCCATCCACTCCGACTGGACGGTGACAGGATCGACCGCCGAATGGCATCTGACGATTCCACCGAACGCCTCTGGCTGGCTTCCGTTAAGCGCCAATGAAGCAGCCAGGTACACGCTGGATGGAGCTCCATTGGTCAAGAGCAGGGGCGCGAGCGCGGGTTCACTCGGCGGCAGCAGTGGATTTCGGCTGGCGCCTGGCAGCTACACGTTTCTCGTTCGGCTTTCGTAGCGCTGATTATCCTTGCTGTACAAAGTACAGATGCAACCGATAGGCTGTGGTTTTGCCTTTCAACTTTGAGTGTGAGCCGCTCGCAGTGCGCGGGAATGGAGCAGGAATGTCAACAACGATTCTGGCTGGCATCGGATGGCACCTGTTGGGGGCGGCATTCGCCGCGTCGTTCTACGCGCCGATTGAAAAGGTAAAGAAGTGGTCGTGGGAGACCACCTGGGCCCTGATGGGTTTCTTCTCGTGGATTCTGCTGCCTCTCTCATTGTGCTATTTCGTGCTGCCGAACTTTCACGCTTTTTATGCCTCAATCGATCCTAAAACCATGTGGATGGTTGCGCTCTTCGGCGCGATGTGGGGCGTGGGCAACGTGAGCTACGGGCTTACGATGCGCCACCTGGGCATCTCCCTCGGCGTTGGCGTGGCCATCGGCGTCACGCTGGTTTTCGGTACGGTCATGCCGAAGATCGTGCAGGGCAATTATGAGGATTTGATTTCCACCCGCAGTGGCCACTGGAATATGGCTGGAATCCTCGTGGCGCTCATCGGAATTGCGATCGTTTCCTATGCCGGTCACCAGAAAGAGATGCAAATGGGCGCGGAAACGCAGGAGTTTCACGTCGTGCTCGGCCTGGCGCTCGCTGTGATGTGCGGCATCTTCTCGTCCGGCTTCAACTTCGGGCTTTATGCGGCAGAGCCAATCCGCAGCGCTGCCCTCGCTCTGGGAGTAAGTCCCCTGTTCGCGCGGCTACCCTGCTATGTGCTAATCATGGGCGGTGGCGCGATCGTAAACATGGTCTATTGCTTCAGCCGGCTGGCATTTAAAAAGAGCCTGTCACTCCGCGCCGATCTTGGACAACCGGGCGGCATGATCGCGAAGAACACAGCCCTGGCGGCAGCCGGCGGCATCATGTGGTATCTGCAGTTCTTCTTTTACTCGTGGGGCGAGGCCCATATCCCGCAGAGACTCGATTACGTGAACTGGATGCTTCACATGAGCCTTTACGTGCTGTGTGGAGGAATCGTTGGTCTCGCGCTCGGCGAGTGGAAGGGCGTTGGCAAGCGCCCGGTTCGCTTGCTTTGGGCCGGCATCCTGGTGATCATTGCAGCGGCCAATATGGTTGGGCTGGGCATGGCATCGTAGAGTCAGCAATCACGGATCTGAGATCAACAATACTTCCTGAAATGCTTCTAGAAATGCCACACGCATCCGGTGGACAAGCGGGCAAAGTTATTCGGCAAACCCGGGATCCGGTAGGGAATATTGGGAAGAGTGGGAGGAGCCAGGTAATAGTGGGACCATTGGTAGCCGCCGTCTATACGAAAAGCCAGCCGCCGGGTGAGTGGCGTGTCAAAACCGCCGCCCAGGAGCGTCGCAAACGACGCCGTCTCGCCTGGAGTTGCGTTGGCTCCCCAGTTCGCGTTGATGCCGCCTTCGCCCACAAGCGCCTCGACAAATGCAGACTCCCTGCCGAAACGCCGGCCATATTGCCCGCCAGCCATCATGAAGTAAGGGTGTTGCGGCGCATTCAGGTTGCTCCCAAGGTATCCGTAGGTCTCAATCTTGAAGCGTAGGCTGCGCCACGCGGGAAAGGCAATAGAGGCGTCCCATCCATTCAAAGGCTGGCGGGAACCCTGAGTGTCGGAAGCGTTCTTCCGGCGGCAATGCCCGCGCCGCGATGCTCTTCGCCTCTTTCTGTCTGTTTGTCGCGCGACAGGCGCCGTGCCAGGAGGCAGAGCAAGGACCCTTTCAGGTCGCTTTAGGTCAATCCGTTGTTGCTTCCGGAGCCTCGTCCTCGACAGACGCAATACCGGCCTTGCCACCTGCGACCGGCCCAAAGCTAACCCCTGAAGGCGAGATCATCGTCGAAGGACTGGCTTCCTACGGCCACTACAGGCTCCTTGCCAGCGGATCAGATTGCCATATCTATGCGGCAGGCTTCGAGTACGACCGTCACTCATGGGGCAGTTTGCTGCGAGCGCGGTTCGACTACACGGCCGAGATTCTCCCTCTCATTCTCCTGGACAGTCCCACCGCATTTAATATCTGGGGAGGTCCCCAGTCCCCCAACCGCAAGGTCGTGTATGGGGTCAGAATTTCTCCGATTGGTCTTCGCCTGATGTGGTTCGATAAGAAAGCCTGGAAGCCCTACCTGATCTTCAAAGGCGGCATGCTGTCCTTTACGCAGAAGGAGCTGTCAAGCAAGGCAACCTATGAGAACTTCACCTTTGAACCTGGTTTCGGGTTGCAGGTCAGGATGAATGACCGGGTCGATCTGCGCCTGGGTCTATTCGGCGACTTTCATTTTTCCAACGGCTTCATTACACCTGTTGATCCCGGATTGGACGTGATGAATGCGAATCTGGGTTTGAGCTACCATCTCGCGCAAAGATCGCGGCGGTCGACTCGCAGATATCATCTATTCCCTGATTAGGCCTGTTCCGTGGCGGACCTTTAGTTCCCAGAGCAACGATTCTTCAAGGCAGCGGTAATTCGGCGTCCAGTTTTGACGCGCGAAGATCGGCGCGCAACTTTTCGACGTCGGTGAATACCACGCCCTTCATTCCCAACCGGATTGCGGCATCCACGTTGTCCTTGCGGTCGTCGATGAAGAGCGTTTCTCCGGGCTGCGTCCCGAGTTTTTCGAGAACGTACCGATAAATCGCAGGGTCGGGTTTGGCCAAACCTAGCTGATAGCTCCACACCAGCACATCAAATCGGGAAAGCCAGTCGAATTTGGTCAACATGTATTCAAGTACCGCATCGCCCATGTTGGAAACGATGGCCGTCAAGAATCCGCGCACCTTCAGGACGGTCTGCCATTCCAGCATTGCCCCATTCTCGGTGGTCCACATGCGCGCATCCCACCGATTCAGTTCCTCGATCTGCGATTCGCTCAGGTCGATCCCGGCCTCCGACGCGATCCTTCGCCAAAACTCGCTGCCGGTCAGCTTGCCCTCGTCGTAGGCATGACGGTCGGCCCAATACAAGCTGTCGAGATGCTTCGATGAGAGCCCCGTAATGCGCTCGAGCGCGGCGTGCGCAACGGGGTCCGGTGGACCGGTCAACACCATTCCATAATCGAAAACAACGGCACGCAGCGCCAAAATCAAACCTCGAATGCGCCCGTGTATCGTTGGAAAGGACGCTCCTTTCATTGTGCATGATGGGCGAGACTGCGCTGCTTTGCCGGCGATGGGACCAGCGCAGCACACTGAGTTGTGAAGTAGACGGTTGCCATGCGATTTTCTCAGAGAACGGGATGGAATACGGAGGAAAGCGAGCTGGCACGGGCGCACCGGTTGAGGCTGCAGGCCGGTTTGCCGATTGACGACCTCACTGCCTCAAATCCCACGCGCTGCGGGTTTTCCTATCCCGCAGGCCTGCTCGACGCGCTCAATGATCCGCGAGCCCTGGACTACGATCCGCAGCCCAAAGGCCTCCGCATAGCGCGGCAGGCGGTGTGCGAATACTATGCCGGCAATGGCGTAGTTCTCGATCCGGACCAGCTTGTGCTGACCACAAGCACCAGCGAGGCATACAGCTTCCTCTTCCGCCTGCTCTGCGATCCAGGAAGTGAAATCGTCATTTTCCAACCCGGTTACCCGCTCTTCGACTTCCTTGCCGCGCTCGATGACGTGCAACTGAAGCCCGCGCCGCTGATCTACGAAAACGGCTGGCAGATCGACTTTGGCGGCGTTCGCCGGGCAATCTCAGACAAGACGCGTGCGATCGTCCTCGTGCATCCCAACAATCCCACTGGCCACTTCACCAAGCCATGGGAGGCGGGGGAGCTCGCCCGTCTCTGCCGCGAGTTCAACCTTTCGCTAATTGTCGATGAGGTTTTTCTCGATTACGGAATCGGCTCCGCAGGTTCGAGCTTCGCCTCGGGCCTCGAGGGTGTCCCGGTCTTCGTCGTCAGCGGATTGAGCAAGGTCGCCGGGCTGCCGCAGATGAAGGCGGCCTGGATTGTGGCGACCGGCCCCGAGCGCGATCAGGCGCTGGCCCGGCTCGAAATTATCGCCGACACGTTTCTTTCCATGAACGCACCTGTGCAATGGGCGCTGCGCACATGGTTCGAGCAGCGAGGCCAGATCCAGGAGCAGATTCGAACGCGAGTGGCGGCGAATCTGGCCTCGCTCGACCGCCGGCTTTCTGCGCTCCCCGCCTTGCAAAGGCTCAAGGTGGAAGCCGGATGGTACCCAGTCCTCCGCATTCCCGCGATCGAGCCGGATGAGCATACTGTTTTGGCTCTGCTGGAACAAGGCGTTTGGCTGCATCCCGGCTATTTCTTTGGCATGCCGGAATCGGGCTGGCTCGTCATGAGCCTGCTCCCCCAGGAAGAGGAATTCAGTAACGGATTAGGCATCCTGATTAACTACTTTAGAAAGGATCAGAGGAGTAACACAAATGAGGGATGAGATAAAGTATCTCTTAGATAAACTACGCCATCTTATTTATATATAATGACTTACTAATTGTCAATTTCGCTACTGTTGCGTTTGCAAAAACGGATTGCTGTTCCGCTCTTCTCCGACAGTGGTTGCAGGACCATGGCCTGGCAAGACCCGCGTTTCATCCGGTAAGGCGAGAATCCGTGAATGCAGAGAGTCGATGATCTGGTCGAAATCGCCCCCAGGCAGATCGGTGCGGCCAATGCTGCCGGCAAAGAGCGTGTCACCCGCGATGAGCAGCTTCAGCGGCACAAAATGGAGGCAAACGGACCCCTGCGTGTGACCGGGCGTGTGAAGGACCTGGGCTGGGTAGCGTTCGAGTCCGACGACCTGACCATCTTTCAGATTCGCGTCTGGCGGCGCGGTTTCCGGCGTTTGCACTCCGAGCCAGGCGGCCTGTGCTTCCATCATCTTCAGTTGCGGCAGGTCAGATTCGTTCAAGAAGATTGGCGCGCCGGTAAGACCCTTGAGCTTGAGGGCGCCGCCGACGTGGTCAATGTGGGCGTGCGTGACCAGAATCTGCTTCAGCTTGAGCCCCAACTCAGTCAACCGGCGATGAATGCGGCTGACTTCGTCCCCGGGATCGATAACAATGGCTTCGCGGGCCTCTTCATCGCCCAGAATGGTGCAATTGCACGCCAGCGGCCCGACCGGAAAGGACTCGAGGATCATGGCTTGATTGTAGGGCCTGAGTGAGTCTCGATCACTCGCATCTGCATTATGTTTACCGAAAGGTGATTAACGAGTAGCCGATGATACGATCGCGAAATCTGCGAAACGTTGCGGAATTGTCTTTGAACTGGCTGTGTGCCGTTGGTCACACAGCGCGGTAAGTATGCGTGGTGACTCCGCTCTTGTGGGTGCCAGGTCGCCTCACAAAGACGGATGCGGCGCAATTCCGGCGCGTTGATCCAATTTGACGATAGGCGCGGTCTGTCAAGGTGCGACTGATATCAGGAAGACACGTGATCGGTAATAGCGACTGCGACCGGCACCCGCATCTGTGCACCCGTCCATGGAGAATGCAAACCCAAGAGGAGAGAGCCAGCTCGGGCGCTGGTATAGCGACATGAATGTGGCA
>OKRB01000114.1:48672-55178 GCA_900290245.1 Candidatus Sulfuritelmatomonas gaucii
AGATGCAGTAGGGATTGCGGGTGGTCGATCCATTGGAACCGAGCCACTGCCATGAGCCGGAGATCTCAACCGGCGTGGTCCACTGGTCCTGCCGCGAGAGATCGTATTGCGAGGCATCCAGCGTCGAGAAGAACCAAGCCACTCCATCCTGATGATACTGTCCTCCGGTGTTGGGCGGCTGCACGCCGGGGTTCGCGGGGTCGGTGGGCGATCTGCAGGAGAAAATGAGGATGTACTGGCGCGTCAACGGAAAGTAGTTGATGGACCCCATGCCTTGCAACTGGCGTGCGTCCTCGCATGCCGCATACTGTGCGGGCGTGGCCATCTGCACCTCAGGAAAGATCGCACTTTGTCCACCGCCGATGCTCCCCACTGAAAACGACGAGCTGTACCAATTCTCGAATTGCAGCACCTTATTGCCGTTCAGCAGAGCCCGCGAAACTGTCAGAACGCCCTTGTCATTTGGCGCCGTCGTTCCACACTGATATAGCGTCGCAGGGCAGCCGTAATTCTGTAATGTGTAGACGTACAGGCGTGAACCAGGGTGCACATCGTCAACAAAGGCGCTGGGACCCTGGTTGCCGATGGTGTCGGGAATCCCGTCGTTTGAACCAGGAACCACCAAATCCTGAATGGAGTATGGCGCGCTGATCACCGGGTATCGCCCGAATGTGCTCGGTGGGGTGGTGTTGCAGTCGTTTCCCATACAAACGAGCGAACCGAACGCCCCGCTGCCCGGCGCCTGCGGCCCGACGGTCGTGCTCTGCCCGGGCAGAGGCAAGGCAAATGAAGTTGCGCGATACGACGGCCAAATCTTTCCGTAGTTCAACGATGTAGCCACGCCCAGCGTTGCGTAGAAATTGTCGACGCCGTTTTGCGTCGATCCGCCATCCTGATTGATGCACACCGTCGTTCCCTCATAGATCATCAACAGCCGGCTTGAAGGGCTGCGCGTGGGATCGATGATGACGGAACCGCCGTTGGCATAGTTCAGATCGAACGTGGTGTCCTGCGGCGAGTTGCCAGGACACAAATTGCGCTGAAACGGGGAGATGAAGATCTGTCCATTCGTGTTACCGTCCGGCGCGGTCAGCGGCGACTGGTCATAATCCGGCGCGTAGCTGAGCGTCCATTGGCCGTTCCAGTCAGGCCCGAAACCGCCGGAGAGAACCACGAGGCCGCTCGTCGTCTGATTCAGCGAGGTTGTCGTGGGTACAAAGAATAGGTAATCGAAGGGGTGACCCGGGAGCGTGCCTGGCGGAATTACGGTTGAATGCTCATCCGCCAGGTTGCCCAGGCCCTCATATGCGTTGATGACATTGACCGGGCTCTGGGGAACAGGCGGAAGCACGAGCTGGCTCTCCCCCACGCTGATTCCAGTGATTCGGGGATGATAGTTCCAGCCAGGCTGCGCCAGCGCGGGAGATGGCGCAATCGCCAGCGTCACGAAGAACAGTGTGGAAATGCAAGATAGATTTCTTGAAGGCCTCATTGGAACGATCCTCCGATCATTCGCCCCGTGGCGATCGACCACAAACGCGAATGGTTGATCCCATTTGACGCACGGCGGAAGCAAGTCTGACGCCTCTCCGAACGCGATGCGTTAGAGAGGCTTCATGCAGCTGAAATCAGGACTGAGAGCCCGTTATGACCTACGGCGCACTATGTTAGAAGGAGACCTCGCCTCGTGGCCGCATAAGACGAACCTGCAAATGGGCCTGCTCGACACACGCCCAAACCCGGGCTTTGAAAAGGGGAAGAGTGCCGGACACAAGCTAACTTGGCAGGGCAGCAGGTGTCAACCGCGAAAAATTGCTTGTTCTAGTTCCCTTTTCCGCAGGCATTCATTGTCGATGAGCCCTGCTGGATAGTGTTCTCGCCAAACCGGAAATTACTTTGTGGTGCACAGCTTCATCCGGGCCCACATACTGCAATCGCTGGGTTTTGTTTTCAACCGACTGGCTCATCGCCGGTCCCGTGTCGAAAATGAGACACTGCGTCCCAGTGCCCAAAAAGTAAACAATAGGCGAAAACAGTTCTTGCGCTTCGCTTTTTATTCGCTATAATGCCCGCATGGCTGTCACACGAAGGCAAAAAGAAGTTATCGATTTCCTTGAAGCATTTGTGACCCGCAACGGCTATTCGCCTTCCTTTGAAGAGATTGCGCGCGGGATGGGGCTCAAGAGCCTGGCAACGGTACACAAGCACATCACCAACCTTGAAAAAAAGGGAATGCTCGACCGGGTTCATAACCGGAGCCGGTCAATCGATCTGTTGCCGCCCGGTTCGCGCACACGGTCGAGCATGAAGCTGCCGCTGGCAGGGCGCATCGCTGCCGGATTGCCGCTGGAAGCCACAGAGACGCAGGAGACAATCTCCCTGCACGACGTTGTGGGCAACCGCGACGTGTTCGCTCTCGAAGTGCGCGGCGACTCGATGCGCGATGAGCACATCATTAACGGCGACTATGTGCTGGTGGAGCGGACGCGAACCGCTCGCCAGGGCGAGATCGTGGTCGCGCTCGTTCATGGAAGCGAAACCACGCTCAAGCGCTTTTACCCCGAAGGCAACGTGATTCGGTTGCAGCCTTCAAATCTCGAGATGGATCCGATCTACGTGCCCGCTGCGCAGGTGGCCATTCAAGGGCGAGTGTTGGGCGTCTTGCGCAAATACAGATAGCGGAGCGGACGCGGAATCGGACTCCAAGGCATCACTAGCCGGCCGACCCTGCCATGCGTTTCGCTCGCCATATCGCGCCATCGAGCGCCACTGTCTCCGTAGTTCCCACCGGCATCTGGGGCGCGGCGGCGTGCAGGCCGCCGAAAAATTCTTCCCTCACGATCCTCATCTTCCCGATGACACTGCCGGTCCAGGCGACCGGAACCTCACCGGCAATCTTGTGCTTGCGAAGCAGCTTGGAACGCACCAGCAGCACGTTCTGAATCAGATCGGCTGCAGCCTGGCGCAACACGCCAACTGAAACCGCATCGCCTGCTTCGGCCAGTTCGTTAATGGCTGGCGCCAGCGCGGCAAAATCGGGTCCTGGCGTGCCGTCGCCCAGGTTGATGAACTCGTCCATCTCAGGCGTTCCCCAGATTTCGCCCACCGTTTTCAGCACTGCCTGCGGCTCCTCGCGATCGTACGCATTCAGCGCCCGCCGGATCGCATGCAAACCAATCCAGTAGCCTGAGCCTTCGTCGCCGAGGCGCGAGCTCCAGCCTCCCGCGCGCTCGCGGCCGCCATCGGGCGCTCGGCCCACGGTATTCGTACCGGTCCCGGCAATCTGCAGGATTCCAGGTCCTCCCTGGAATGCCGCGTCGAGGGCAATCACTTCGTCGCCGACCACCTCAGAGCGCTCAACGCCAAAATCGTCGAACACTGCGGTGATCCACTCGGTGATTCCCGGCATGCTGGCGCTGGCCACACCGCACGAGGCCGCTCGCACGTCTTTCACGCCAGCCTGCGTGTAGATGTCGTTAAGAAGCTCGCGCAGATTGGCTTCTGCAGCTTCGGCGCCCACGCGCAGCCTCTTGATGGAACCACTTTGTCCACTTGCTACGATCTTTCCGTCGGCCACCAACGCAGCCCGGGTGTTTGTGCCGCCTCCATCGATTCCGAGAACCACATTCATCTCTTTTTTCATTCCCTTTCTATTTTTGGGGCGCGACGCCGTTGTCGCGCAGCGTTCCTGCCAGGATATTCAGGCTGCCATCGTTTTTCGCCGGATCGAGGCCGAGCATATGCGCCATCCAAGGATACAGATTGACGTTATCAAAGGGACCCACGGTCTTCCCTTGCGCAAGATCCGGCCCGGCGGCAAAGAAGCTGGCCTTCATCTCGGGCAAGATGTGCGGATCGAATCCGTGCATTCCCGTCTGCGGCGGGTGATCAGCGCTTCCCGCCGGCGGAGCATGCGCACGCAGCGCGTAAGGCCCTGTGGCCACCACCACCGGGTCGCCCTCGCGAGCATTCGAGTTGAAGTTGAGATTTGCCGGAACATTCTTCAGCCGGAAAACCATGAACTGCGATGTGGCATGCTTGAGCTGCTCGTAGACGCGCGCGCGATCCTCTTCGGTCTTGCCGTAAAGCAGTGCGCCGGTGACTTCGAATCCCGTCAAGTCGGCAAATTGGTCGAGGTTGATCCAGTCACCCTCGGACTTCACCATGCCGTGATCGCTCACGATCACCACGTCGATGGGCAGTGCGGTGCCTTTGAGCGCCACCTCCAGCCTGCCAATGATCGCGTCCATCTTGAGCTCGGCGGCCCGCGTTTCGCGCGCATCGGGGCCAAACTCGTGACCTTCGTGGTCAGGTTCTGAAAAGTAGATAGCGATGAAATGCGGGCGGTCCTCGGCGGCCAGATGCAGCAGGGCAACGGTGTCGTCGATGCGCGCCTGTTGAGCTTCCGGCGTTGACTGTGTTTTCGCGTCAAATTGTGCGTAATACGAGGGGCGGAAGCCGGCGATCTTCGCCTCCGAGCCGGGCCAAAGCATGCAGGCTGTGCGCATCCCGTGACTCTCTGCCAGGCTCCAGATGGGGACACCGCTATACCATGAGCCATCCGTCGCGGTTTGCGGTTCGGTGTAGGAGTAGCGAGCTCCGCGCGCGGCATCGAGAAAACTGTTGGCGACGATTCCGTGGTGCTCGGGATAGAGCCCGGTAACGATGGTGAAATGATTGGGAAATGTGAGCGAAGGATAGCTGGGCATCATGCCCTCGGGCGCCCAGACGCCCCGCTTGCCGAGCGCCAGCAAGTGCGTCGCATTCTCGCGCTTCGCGTAGTCCCAGCGAAAACCATCGAGCGAAACCAGGATCAAATAATGCTGGCGCTGAGCCCAGGCGCTGTTCGGTCCGTTGTCGACGTGCGTGAGCGGCAGCGCAGGATTGAAACTGCTTCCCTGCCCCGAGAGCGACGCTGGGGTTGCAGCAAGCCCGAAGACGAACACGAATACGGCAAGAGTCAGACGCCGCAGGGCGCGCAATTGCATGAAAATTACCCCCGAACAAGCTTATCGCATGAGTTGGACGCAGGATTGGATGAATTGGGCAGCGCTCATCGTTTAAAGACGCGCTCCCATGCGGTCCAGCCAAGGCCTATCGCGAGAATCGCCAGCTTTTCGACCAGCGGCACTTTGGCTTTGCGCGTAAACACGTCGTAGTCGGCCGCAGCGATTCGTTTCAGCAGCCTATGGTAGATCGTGACCAGCACCCAGAGTGCGGGCCGGCTCTCCTTATTGATCAGCGGCATCAGTTCCCGCGCCGACGCGTAGTAGCGTTCCGCGCGCTTTGCCATCTCCTCAAACATGTTCCGCTCATTCATCGCGGGTGGCGTGCCCGATGCGTGATGCAGCAACGAGTGGACCGAAATCTTGTGAGCGGCGAGATCTTCGAGCGGCAAGTACACGCGCTTGCGCCCTGCGTCCTCGGACACGTCGCGAAGAATGTTGGTGAGCTGGAAAGCGATGCCGGTTTCCTCGGCGAGTTTCTCGGCGCGCGGGTCGATGTAACCGAAGATGCGAATGCACACCAGTCCGACCACTGAAGCCACCAGGTAGCAATAGCGATAAAGATCGGCGAACGTCGCGTAAGTGTCAGGCGCGCCGTTGCCCGCGCGGGCCAGATCCATCGTCACTCCCTCGACAAGCTCGTCCAGCAGTGCGAGCGGAATCCGAAAACGCGTGGTCGCGTCGCGTACAGCCAAGAACACGGGATCGTTCGACACTGCACCTGCAGCAACCTGGCGCCATGCGGCAAGCCACGCATCCAAACGGCGACGGCGTTCCTCGCGCGAAAGGCTCTCGTCGTCGGCAAGGTCATCGGCCTGCCGCATGAAAGCGTAAATGGCGCAGATGGCGTTGCGGCGATCAACTGGAAGGGCAAGAAATGCGTAGTAGAAATTCTTGGCTTCGCGCCTGGCGATCCCGCGACAGACCTTGTACGCTTGGCCCAATTCGAATCCGGTAGATGGAACCTCTTGCGTCAAGCTGCCTTTCATGCAGATCGTGGATGGAGCCGTAAGAACGGCAGTACCTTGCCGCAGAGCGCCCGCAATGCAAGCGCAAGCTTCGTGCTTTTCGAAATGGCCGGCCGTGCGCTCAGTACATCATAGTCGCGGCGCTCGATGGCACGCAGAATCTCCAGGCCACCGCGGCTGAAGAGATCGAGATCAACGGCGAGATCGCGGTTCACTCTTCCGATTAGCGGCAGGCCTTGCTCAAAGAGTGACCGTGCAGAATCGACTTCGTGGCGCATCAGCTTGCGGAACTCCGGCGTCGCGATGCCCTGCGCGATCGTCTCGTCGCTTACGCCAAAGCGGCGCATATCGTCCTGCGGGATGTAGACGCGGCCCTTGGCATAGTCCACGCGCACGTCCTGCCAGAAGTTGGCGAGTTGCAGCGCCGTGCACGTCGCATCGGAAAGGCAGAAGTTCTCGTCGCCTACCTCGCCGCAAGCGTAAAGCACAAGCCGGCCGACGGGATTCGCGGAGTAATGGCAGTAGCCGAGTT
>OKRB01000113.1:0-42362 GCA_900290245.1 Candidatus Sulfuritelmatomonas gaucii
AGAAGACCAGCTTCGAGTACAGGACACGGTTTGTGCTGCGCGAATCCACCTGCGCGCCGAAGGAAAACGGAGTCATCAAGGGTTGAGGCGCCGACCTTGCGCGCACTACTTTTGGTGCAGCAATACGGCGTGGAGGCTGTAAAGTGCCTCAAATCATCGCAAATGTTCGCTCAAGTGGTGCGTTGACCCCCTCAAATGTTCGCTGAAATGGTTACATTTTGGGCCAAAATGTAACCACCGGAGGTTGCACTTTTACGACGCAATAACCTTCCCAGGTTCCGTTTTATTCGATTTGTAACCACTTCAGGTTACGAATTGAGCCAAAGGGTTGCGGATAATTTCGCGAAAGAGGGCTTAAATGCATTTTTTGGGCATTTAAAACGCGATTTTGAGCCACTTTTTGACCCGTTTTTGCGCGATTTCGCGCTCTGCGCGCCAAGCCGTGCTACGTAGCAGCGCCAAACCGGAACTGAAGCAGGCGGACAGACCTCAAAGGTCAGCCTTGCCGGTCTTCCGCCCGGAATGATGCTGAATGAGCGGAAAACCTTTTGAGGAGCCGGCATATCGGGGCAAATTAGGATCTGGCTCACCTTAAGTTTGGCAAACCGAAGTTGTGCGAAGGAACAGTTGAACGCAATGCGCCGCGAGACGTATACGATGCCGGCAACGCATGAAAGAGGAACGATGATTGGCAACTTAAAAGCGCACGAGGAGCGCCTGGTGCCGTCAAGATAAACAGGTTGAAATTCTCAGCACGCGAGCTCGGTCATGAGCCAAGCCCTGGCCATCTTCCAATCGCGCATGACGCTTTGAGCGGAAATCTTCAGCACTTCTGCCGTCTCCTCGACGCTAAGACCCCCGAAGAACCGGAGCTCGACGACCTTTGCTTTGCGCGGGTCGATCTGAGCCAATGCATCCAGCGCTTCGTCAATGGCAACAATTTCACGGTCCCTGGAGCCCGCGGCGACTTCCGGTACGTCGTCCAGATTCAGATGAACTACCGCTCCACCCCTTTTAGCCATTCCTTTCGCGCGGGCTCGATCCACCAGGATCCGCCGCATCATGTTCGCCGAAACCGCGAAGAAATGAGCTCGATCCTGCCAGCTGACGCTGTCCACCTCGACTAGCCGCAGGAAAACCTCGTGGACCAACGCGGTGGCCTGCAAGGTGTTGCCGGCCCTTTCATTGCGCATGTATTTGGCCGCCATTCGGCGCAATTCCACGTAGACCTTCGGCGTAAGTTCCTCTAAAGCTTCTTGGTTGCCCCCGCTCCACGCCTTCAGGAGATGGGTGATGCTGGTTGCTTCCTCGCCCATAAGCCCTGCCGATGCAACAAATCATACCGCTTCGCGATCAATGCAAAAGATATTTCGAGCCGCGTTGTAGTTTTTCGCCGCAGTTCTCGCTTACCAGGATGAAGCAGACAAATATCGGCGACGGTGAAGCAACCGATGCCAGCAGTGCCGGTTCTGCCTACGGTCAACCCTGAGAGGGCCTGCTTCGGCCCAACTCTCTAACCAGACCCTACAGGAGGTCCTATGAAATCGACCCACACGCAGTCTCGGAAATTGGAAGGCCTGGCGAAGCCAAGCCGTCGCCATCTGCATAACGTTGTAGCTGTGCTGGCCGTCCTTGCTGGTCTCGCAGTGTTTGGAGGTGCTTCGGCGGCAACAGCTCAAAACGCGGCCGAATTGAATACCCAGTTGACCGGGTGCCTTCCGCAGGGGCCGGAAGGGTCGTGGCTCTACACCGTGACCATACCGGGATATACCTTCCAGGGGATTGAGACTTACGCGTCTGGAGGGGGCTACACGGAAGCCGACCAACTGTCCTTCAGCCCGATTGCGGTAGCCAGCGCGGGTCACGGCGCGTGGGAGATGACCGGCAAAAAAACATTCGTTCTTACCTACCTCAATCTCACGTTCGATGGCTTCAGTACCGGCAATCCGACTGGGACGCTGAAAGTGCGCCAGACAACCACGATTGGCGCGAGCGGAAACTCTTACACCGGTTCAGGCGATTACACCTACTACGATCTCGACGGCAATCCCATTCCGAGCGTCAGTGGAACCTTTACCATCACGGCGAAGCGGATTCTGGTGCAAGCGCCGAAGTAAGTTCGGCGGAGGCAGCAGACCGACAGATGAAAGGGCAGCCCATACGGCTGCCCTTTTTGTCTGCGTTCTCTTGCCAACTTCCACTGAAGCACGGCAGCCAGCGATCCTGATGACCGTCATTCCTGTTGAGCGTCGAGCACTTACGGATTGCGGTAAGATTGCCACTGAAACCCACGGTGGCTCCAACGAATCCCGAACATTGGCAGCGAATGGAAGGGCTTTATCACGCCGTGCTGGAGACTTCCGGCGAGGAGCGGGAGGCGCTGTTGGCGCAATCCGATCCCGAGGTGAGGCGCGCCGTGGAAGCCTTGCTGGTGCACGGAAGCTCAGGCGAGGGGTTGTTGGATCGCCCCGCATGGGAGCAGGCAAACACCTTGCTGGAACCGCCGAGCATGCAAATCGCCCCAGGGGAGCGACTCGGCCCGTATCGCGTGGAAGCCAAAATCGGCGCCGGTGGCATGGGCGAAGTGTATCGAGCCACAGATGCGCGTTTGAATCGCTTCGTCGCGATCAAAGTATCCGACGCGCAGTTCACCGAGCGTTTTGAGCGCGAAGCCAAAGCTATCGCTGCACTCAATCATCCCAACATCTGCCAGATTTACGACATCGGACCAAATTATCTGGTGATGGAGTACGTCGACGGGCCGCCAGTTGTCTCCGGTGGGCAGGAGCCGACTCTACCGGCCGAAGCGCTGCGGCTTGCCACTCAAATCGCCTCCGCCATCGAAGCCGCGCACGCCAAGGGCATTGTTCATCGCGACCTCAAACCAGCAAACATCCTCGTAACTGCAGCCGGTGTTGTAAAGTTGCTCGATTTCGGACTCGCGAAACAGAATCCTCGAAGCGACCTGCCCGAGAACGGAACCCAAACGCTGAGTGCCACCCAAGCGGGAACGATTATGGGCACTCCGGCCTACATGTCTCCAGAACAAGCGGAGGGCAGGACGGCCGACGCGCGCTCCGACATCTTTTCGTTCGGAGCGATACTTTACGAAATGCTTGCCGGGCGCCGCGCCTTTCCCGGGGCGTCAGCTGCTTCTATTCTGGGCGCAATCCTTCACAAGAATCCCGATCCCCTCGGCGCGCCGCCCGCGCTGAACGCGATTGTCTTAAAGTGTCTGTCAAAATCTCCAGACGACCGTTTCCAGACCGCAACCGATCTTCGGATGGCGTTGGAAAGGGCCTCAACGTCCGGCGGTTCTATCGTTATCCATCGATTGAAACAACACAGACTGGCTTTGGCAATCGCCGGAGCTCTGCTGGTTATCGTCGCCGTCAGCCTCGGCATTTATCTGAAGGGCTTCAAAACAGGCTCAATTAATTCCATCGCCGTTCTCCCGCTCGATATTCAGAGTAACGAACCCGAAGCCGACTACATTTCCGATGGAATTACGGAAAGCATCAACAACAGCCTTGCGCGGTTGCCGGATCTGAAGGTGATTCCCCACAGTGTCGCTCTCCATTACAAAGGGAAGGCTGCTGATTTCCAAAAGGTCGGCGACGCACTTGGCGTCCAGGCAGTACTGACGGGCCGAGTCGCACAGCGCGGCGACGATCTGACCATTGACATCGAACTCGATGAAGTTCACAACGGCAAACAGCTTTGGGGACAGCAATACACCCGGAAGGTGGCCGATCTGCTCATGGTGAAGAACGACATCGCAAGGGAGGTTTCTCAGCGGCTGCGCTCGCAACTTTCCGCGGCCGACCAGGAAAAACTGACGTTAGGCTCAACGGGAAATCCCGAGGCGTATCAACTCTATCTCAAAGGCGAGCACTACACGAATAAGTGGTAGTGACTCATTTTGCTTAAGCCGGTCATGCTTGCCAATTAAAGCAAAGCGTGGAATACTGGATGCATGAGGCGCTTAAGCAAAATGCCATCCGATCCTAACGCCGCCGCAGCTTTGACGGTGAAACTTGCAACGGAAGAACCAGAGGCGTCCCCAATGGGTGTGAGTGCAATCTCAGAATACCTAGCGACAATTGGACGCAGAGGTGGTATAAAGGGCGGCAAAGCCCGCGCCGAAGCACTGTCAACCAGACGGAAGAAAGAAATCGCGCGAAAGGCTGCTCAGGCACGATGGAGCAAGAACCATGGCAAGTAGTGGGATATTGCAGGGCATTGAAGGCAATGGTGCTGAAGCTGTGACCGCTCCCGCAGGGAGCAATAACGTAGCTGGCCATAACCCACAGCCTCCCACTGCGCCTGCGCCACCGGCGACGCCCAAGAAATACTGTGCGTCAATTTTTCCAACAGTCAAACCTGAATTAGACAGGGGATTTGCTGCTGCAATTGGGCAGCTAGAGTCTGCTCTCGGATATCCGGTTTGGCTTATATTGGAGTCAGATTCAGGGCCTTTTAGCAGCATCGATGACGACTTGTACGAAGCGTTCTATGCTAGTCGTAGCGAGATCGAACGAAGCCACCTCGGGTTAATGATTCATTCAAGTGGTGGCGACGCGACAGCCGCTTTCAAGATTGCGAGGCTGTTCCAAAGGAGAGCTAGGCCTCTTACAACGATCATCCCAAAATATGCGAAGAGCGCGGCAACCCTGATGGCCCTTGCTGGTTCTACCATTATCAAGGCCGAAGACGCCGAATTCGGCCCCTTGGACGTACAGGTGATGGATTTGGAGCGGGAAGAATACGGTTCGGCTCTCAATGCGGTTCAATCGTTAGAGCGTATCAACGCATTCTCGCTAACCGTCATCGATCAGCTAACGCCTTTGCTTATGAGCAGAAGCGGTAGAAGGCTAGATGTGGTTCTGCCAATGGTAATGGACTACACGGTTAAGCTGGTGCGCCCCTTACTGGAGAAGATTGACACGGTCGATTTTACGAGGAGATCAAGAGAATTGAAGGTCGCAGAGGAATACGCGCTTCGACTCATGAAATCTAGCTACTCATTCGAAGAAGCAAAGCGAATCGCCCAACATTTGGTGGATCAATATCCTACTCATGAATTTGTTATCGACCGAGAAGAATGCAAAATGCGACTCCGGAGTGGGACCGGCACAACGTATGGGATAGGACTGAAGCTGGAAGACACATCTCCGGAGGTCAACGCTGCCTTGGATTTGATTATTCCGTTTTTAGGAAATTTAAACGTGATTGGACGCGTCAAGGAGGTAGCGGCATGAGGAAGAAAGTTCGATGCGAAGAACCTTTGCCCCGGCGGACTAGCTCAAGGGGTGCCGTAGAGCGTGCGATTGACATTTCTAAGGGCGACCGCTCGACTACCTGGGAAGATGCGATTGGAAGGACTCAAGGGCCACTTTCTCGCTGGGACATCGCCCACAAGGAAAATAGCAGTGAAGAGGGGGCAGATGACGAATCGTTGGCGCTAACGAAATAGCGCTACATCAACGATTTCCCTTGACATGCTTGAGCTGGTCATGCATAATAATTGCATGAATCGCTTAAGCACGTCTGAACGCGCCCGAATTATCGCCGCTTTAGTCGAAGGCAATTCGCTTCGCTCTACATCCCGGCTCTGTAACGTCGCCTTTAACACCGTTCTCAAGCTGGTTCCCGAGATTGGATTAGCGTGCGCTGATTACCATGATGCGCATGTGCGGAACGTGCGGGCGAAGAGAATTCAGTGCGATGAAATCTGGCAATTCGTTGGAGCCAAGCACAAGAATGCTTCGCCTGAGCAAAAGGCACAAGGGTGGGGCGACGTTTGGACGTGGACCGCCATTGACGCGGACACGAAGCTCTGCATCTCCTTCATGGTTGGTGGTCGCGATAGCGGATGGGCGATGGACTTTATGGAGGACGTGGCCAATCGCGTTCGTGGCCGCGTGCAATTGACCACAGATGGCCACAAACCATACTTAGAGGCTGTTGAGAATGCTTTCGGCATGGACATAGACTTTGCCACACTCCAGAAAATTTACGGTGCTTCTAACGAGCCGGAGAAGCGTTACAGCCCAGCCAAGTGCATTGGCTGCGAGAGCAAGGTAGTTATGGGCGATCCCGACCCAAAGCACATCTCCACAAGCTACGTGGAGCGGCAGAATTTGACTATGAGAATGTCCATGCGGCGCTTCACGCGACTCACTAACGGATTCTCAAAGAAAGCCGAGAATCACGCCCATGCAGTTGCTCTTCATTTCATGCATTACAACTATTGCCGGGTCCACAAGACGCTTGGGACTACGCCAGCCATGAAAGCCGGACTCACCGATCATGTTTGGAGCATGGAAGAGCTTGCCGGACTGCTCGAATCAGCTTCCGAACGGCAAGTGGCCTGAAAATGAGTCACTACCGAGAATAAACAGGCCCAAGGCAATGATGTTCAGATAAAAGGCGCCCTTGGCCCAGCCTTCATTCCATTGCGCACGGCCCGCGGCAATATCATCCATATCTTTCTTGGCAAGAAAGATCCCCGGTATCGCCGTAAAAGGTCCGCAGCAGAAAATGCCTGCAATACCCAGACCGACGGCCCACTTGGTATTGTTTCCAGCCGGCGCGACGGGCGCCATCGGAGGATATGCGCCGGGTGGGGGCGGAGGATAACCCGCCGGAGGTGGAGCAAATCCGCCCGGAGGCGGGGGCGGTGGTGAAAATGTGTTCTGGGGTGGGGACGGAGGTTGATTGCTGTCCGGCGGTTGCCATCCCGCAGGCGGAGGACCGCCAGCAGGAGTTCCGGGCTGTTGAGCGGAAAGCGGCGTTCCACAGTTTCCGCAGAACGCTGTATTTGGCGGACTGCTCACGCCACAACGCGGGCAAATGACTGTATCCATTACACGTCACCTTAGAATTGCCTGATGAAATTCAGAATCGCTCAAGAAATGCACCCGGCGCTTCCGCGCGGTTCAAACATCGCGGCCGGAATGGCGAGTGCGCTGCTAACAAATTGCGTGGCCCGGTTCCGTTTCAACAGGGGAGAAAATTTGCGCAATTATAGCGAGCGATCAGCGAGAAGCAATCGCTATGATTCGTCGGCCTCGGTTCAACCGGTCCTGGCCTGAAGAGTACGCGGTGTTTGGCCGCACGATCGTTCAGGTTCCTGCCCTTCTACTGGCTTCCCGGCTGCGATTCCATCCAGTAGTTGGCGCGCGCCACAATCCGCGCTCCATAATCCTCGGCGGTTCGCACCTTGATGGTGTGCAACCCCGGCGTCGGGTCGGAGGGGCTGAATGTGATCAGGTAGCGGTTGCGCGCATCCCGAGCCGCGGCCAGAACCCGTGTTTCAAACCGCTTGTCGCCGACAAATGACGTGTACTCGCCCCCGCTCATTTGGGCAACCTCTTTCGTCACGTTCTTCTTGAAGGCCTCGAGGATCATCGCCAGCGCCGATACCATATTCAACGTTCGGTCATCGCCGTTGTCTTTTACGTCGTGCCCGAGCTCGGCCAGCGCCGGCGAAAACGAAACGCTCAGCACCAGCACGTCCGACCCACCGATCTTCTCCACCAGCTGCGCGGGCTTGGTGTGCTTGCTGCCGTGGTCGCGTTCCTCGCTGATCAGGAGAAGAATGCGGCGAAATTCCTTGGGCTGCGTCTCCAGCAAGGTAACGCCGTAGTTCACCGTATCCAGAATCGCAGCGCCGCCGTTACCCGGCTGCAACTGCTGTAACTCGCCATTTACCTCATCCTCGTTGTGCGTGTAGTCCTGGATCAGGTGCGGAACGGAGTCGAAACCGACCAGCGCCACTCTGCTGCGCGGATCCGCAAGGAAGACATCGAGCAGGGGCCCCATTTTGGCGAGCTTGTTGAACTCCAGCACGCTTGCGCCGCCCAGTTCCACGGCGACTACCAATGCTACCGGCGCCGTGTCCATCTCTTCCTGCACGCGAATTTTCTGGCGCACTCCATCGTCTTCGAGTACAAAGTCGCCGGCCTTGAGGCCGTAAATGATTCCACCACCTTTCTTCTCGACGAGCGTCGGCACCAGCACCTCAGTGGTGGTGACGCGCAGGTTGGCGTTGGCAGTTTTCGTCGGCATCGGCTTTGGCGGCTCGATGGGCGGAAGCTTCTGCGCATGTGCCGCCGATCCGAGCAAACATGCATAGATAAGTGCAAAGCAAAAGGAAATACGGATTCTCATGCTGAATCAAGCTTCAGAAAACTCGTCCCTGTGGGATTGGACGCGGCGGCACTCCAAACCGGTCAAGTTCTCGCTTTGGGAACGTCTTCGCTCGCCACCTCGCTCGCATGATCACTGCGCGTCATATCTTCTACTCCCTACTTGCTATTCCCTGCCTTTTTCACACGCGCTTGCGCGCTGCGCGTTCCAGTCGTCCGGTCCAGGCGAGAAACTGCAAGAGTTCCCAGCGTGTGGCCCACAAAAAACCGAGCACACTCTTCGCTGACTGCTTCTCCGCCCATTGTCCTGAAAAAGTTTCGACACGCCAGCGCAGATACTCGCTCCGCCAAGGCGCAAGGCGATGGCCGCGTGTGGCATTCCAGACGAAACGAAGGGCGGCGAACAAGGGTTACTCTCTCGCCTTGAGTATAGAAGAGGTCACTCCGAATCAGGCAATGCGCCACGGCGCGCCAAACCTACTGCAGCTTGCTGAAGAGACTGTTTGCCGGCGATTCCAGCTGAGCAATCACGTCTTCGAGCGCGGTTTGCTGGGTCTCTGCCGAAGAAAGCTGTACGGCGATCGATGGAATGTCCGCCTGCATCAGGTTGGTTTGCGCTGTGGTCAACTGCATTTGCTCGTTGGTCACGGCGCCCGACGCCGCACTGAGCTGGGTCATTGAGTTGTCAATGGTCAGGCTGGAGTCCGTGGTGCTCTGGCCCTGCGCCGTCAGACCCGATGCAGCGCTCGCGCCAACGAGGTTCTGCAAAGCATTCGAAGCCTTGAGCGCGCCAAAGAGCGACGTGACGTTGGAATTGGCATTCGACGCCCGCGTGTTCTTCACCTGCCCGCCGGTCGATGCTGACAGACTTTCACTCACTACGATCATCACCACATCGTGAACGCGGAATGCCTTCACATCCGTACAGAGCCGCACCAGCTGGCCGTCCGAACTCCAGATCGATCCAGGCGTGCGTACCTCTTCCGCCTGCTTGGCGCGTACCCGCGCAATGTATGCACGCAGTGCTTCTTCCGGCGGGGTCGCTTTCGCTTGCGTCGCATCTGCCCCGTGTTTCTTACTCGAGGCCTGTGCAGACGGCATCAGCGACGCGCAGAACAGAAGCAGCGCCATTGAAATAGCGGGATAGAAGGGCTTTCTCATTGGGAACCCTTGTCCTCCGGCTCAAGCATGGCGCCCCCGGGCCCGAGCGCCGTTACGCGCACCACTCTGCCGCCGATCTTGAGCCGTGCCTTGAACTGAGCGTCCTTCGACGCCGATCCCAGCGCGATCGCTTCAAGGCGCGCATCCACCACGGCCGTATGCTCCTCAACGATCAACGCATCGCCGGCGCGGATCACCGGTTGCCTTTCAGCGATTGGCGCGCGATCTTTTGCGGCGCCAGTTCGTGTATGGGACGGCTGCGCGGCGAGCACCAGCCGTCCGGGTCCACCGGCGTGCTCCGAATCAGGGAATAACAACCAGACCGCTCCCGAATGCGGATCGTCGATCTCGCGAAAGAGATTCTGCTCGCGAAAAACTCCCTGAACGTGCGGTGTGGCTGCAGCCGCGTTCGTTCCGGGTGGCGCGGAGCCACCAGGCACGCAGCTGATGGGTGCCTGACTGACTGCAGGCAGCGCCAGTGCCGTTACCACCAACCAGGACGCCGTCCATTTCGTCATTTCAGTCTCCCCGCCCCGTCATTCCGCTACCCGCACCCGGTTCTTCATGCAACATCCAAACTTCAGTGCGTCATGTTATTGACCTGCGAATACATATCATCCGCAGCTTTGATCACCTTCGAGTTCGATTCGTAGGCGCGCTGGGCCAGCACCATCTGCACAAACTCAGTCACCACGTCGACATTCGAGTTTTCGAGGTACCCCTGCTGCAGCGTGCCCAGGCCTTCGGTTCCGCCGGGATTCCCCAGCACTGGGTCGCCGGAGCTGAGCGTCGCCTGCAACAGGTTGCTGCCCATGCTCTCGAGGCCGCCGGGATTAGGAAAAGTTGCGAGCTGGATCTGGCCGAGCTGCGAGGGATTCTGCTGCCCCGCCAGCGTCGCGTTAACCACGCCGTACTGCGTGATGGTGACCGCGGTGGCGTTCGAGGGAATGGTGATCGTAGGAATCAGAGGATCGCCATCGGTCGTGACCACCGTGCCCTGGTTGTTCAGGTGGAACTGGCCCGCGCGCGTATAAGCAATCGTTCCGTCGGGCCGCTGCACCTGAAAGAACCCCGCGCCCTGGATGGCCACATCCAGCGGATTGTCGGTCTCATTCAACTCACCTTGCGTGTTGATCACCTCGGTTGAGCACTCTCCGCTTTCTTTCTCTCGGTCGGCGTCAGTTCTGCGGGCGCTGGCAGCGAAGGGTGTGCCGCCAGGCGTCTTCCGCCCACAAAAAGCCCCGCAGCCACAGCCAGGAAAGCCAGCTTCGGCAATCCGGGAATCAGGCACATGCACGCCGAGACCGCGCTCGCCATATACAGCGTTGCAGGCCTGCCAAGGAGCTGCTGGCGAATTTCGCCGCCCAACATCCCCGCCGAGTTGGCGCGTGTCAATGTGATGCCGCCGGCCACGGAGACCAGCAGCGATGGGATGATGGTGACGAGCCCATCGCCAACCGTCAGCACCGTGTAGGTGCGCGCCGCCTCGGCCAGGTCCACTCCCTGCTGCAGAGTTCCAATCAGCAGGCCGGCCACAATATTGATCGCAGTAATCAGGATGGTGGCCAGGGAATCGCGCTGGTTGAAGCGCGCCGCTCCGTCCATTGCTCCATAGAACTCGGCTTCGCGGGCGATCGCCTGCCGGCGCCGTCGCGCCTCGGCCTCATCAATAAGCCCCGCATTCTTGTCGGCGTCGATGGCCATCTGCTTGCCCGGCAGCGCATCGAGGGTGAAGCGCGCCGTCACTTCGGCGGTGCGTACCGCGCCGTGAGAGACCACGAGAAACTGGATGGCCACCAGGGCCAGGAACAGCACGAAGCCGACGACATAGTTGCCGCCCACCACAAACTGCCCGAAGGCCTCGATCACTTTCCCTGCTGCCGCTGTTCCCTCCTGCCCGTGCAGCAGGATGCGCCGGGTCGACGCGATGTTCAGAGATAGCCGGAAAAGAGTGAGCAACAAGAGCAGAGTGGGAAAGACCGACAGCTCCACAGCGCGGCGAATCTGCACCGCGGAAAGAAACACGATGATTGATGCCGCCATCGAAAGCGCCAGCAGAAAGTCCAGTCCCGCGGCGGGCACGGGAACCAGCATCACGAAGATCACACTGATCGCGGCCAGCGGCAACAGATAGTCGCGCAGCCGGTACCAGATGGAGTTCGGCGCGGCAAGCGTTCCGGCAGGCAGGGCGGTTGTACTCATCGATTTCTCTCTCCGAAACCGCGAAGCTCAAAGCCCCTCATCGCAGTCCTCCATTCCAGGCCGATCCCGTGGCGCTGGCTGAAGCACCTGCAGCACGCCAGCCCTGCGTCTGCGTGCGTGCCGAGGCTTCGCGCGCGCGGCGATCGCGGATCTCCGCTTCCACGCGCTGCCGATAGAGATAGGCGAGAATCGCGGCCACGGCCGCGTACAGTTCGACAGGAATGGCCTGGCCCACCTCCACCGAGCGATAGAGCGAGCGCGCCAGCGGCGGGTTTTCGACGATCGGTACGCCCGCCCAGCGCGCTTCAGACTTGATCTCTTCAGCCAGCAGGTTGCGCCCCTTGGCCAGCACCTTGGGCGCCTCCATCGTCACGAAATCGAAGCCGAGAGCGACAGCATAGTGTGTGGGATTGGTGAGCACCACCGCGGCCCGGGACACATCGGCCTTCACGCGCCGGCGGCGCATCTGGCGTTGCAGATTGCGAATGCGGCCCCGAATCTGCGGGCTGCCCTCGGTCTCTTTGAATTCATCTCGCAGATCCTGGCGGCTCATCTTCAAACGCGACTCGCGGCTCTGCCACTCCACCAGGTAATCGATTTCCGACCAGGCAAAGAGCAGCCATGCCGCCGCCAGCAGCAAGCCATACACATCCTTGCCGAGCAACTCTAGCCTCACGGACGAAAACGGAGGAACCGTCAACTCGCGCCCGATGCGCTGCGCAGCAAAGACTGCGAGAAAGCTGGCGGGGATGAGCGACTTGCCCATTCGCGCCGCAGCGCGCAGCGAAAACAGATTCTTGACATTGCTGAGAGGATTGATCCGGTCCAGCTTGAACCCGATCGCGCCTGCATGGACGGTCACGCCTCCGGTCTGTGCCATGCCCGCTGCCAACGCGGCTGCGGCCACCATGGCCACCACAGTGGGCTCGAGCGTGGCCGGCTCCCAGTTGCTCTCCCGGCCGAGCGCAAGAAATCCGGCGAACGCTTCTCTCCACGATTCCAGGATGCGGCTGGCCAATGCCCCCAGCGCCATCACGCCCGCCAGCATTCCCGCAGCCGCCGCCAGTTCGCGGCTGTGCAGGATGTCGCCTTCCTTGCGCGCCTTCTCGCGGCGATGCTGCGTGGCTTGTTCGGTGCGCTCTCCGGCCATGACCCTAGCCTCCCCATCCTGAGGCAGTACCGGGCGCAGCAATCAGCCGTTCGGCCATATCCAACAGCGCGGCAAAGCGCGCCTCGATAAAACGCGGCCACAAGGCCAGCGACCCCGTCAGGATCACGAACCCGGTGAGCGTCTTCATCGGCACGGTCAGCGACATCACCGGCAGCTGCGGGCTGAGCTTGCCTAACAGAGCCACCGCAACTTCCATCAGCAGCGTGGCTGCGAGCACCGGCGCGGCCAGTTCGAGCGCTGCCAGGAAGATGCCGCTCGCAGCACGCACAATCGCTAGGGCCGCCGGAGGCGCAAACGCGTACGCGCCGAGCGGCACCACGCGAAAGCTGCGAATCATCGACGCGAGCAGAATCCGGTCGAGGCCCGCCGTAATCAGCACCAGCGTGCCCATCAACTGAAACAGGTTGCCGAGAAGCGGCGTCTGGATCGCGGAGTTCGGATCCATCAGGTTGACCAGCGAGAAGCTGAACTGCAGTCCTACAATCTGCCCGGCAAATAAAAGCATCTTGTTGAGCAGCGCCAGCGAAAGCCCATACACCAGTCCCACCGCCAGCTCGCCCAGAATCGCGGAGCAGCTAATCGCCGCCTGCGCGTGAGGCAGCGCGGCAACCAGCGGCACCAGCAGAAACGCTACTGCAGCGACAAACACTGCTTTCGCGCGAATCGGCAAGGAAGTGGAGCTGAAGAACGGAGCGAAGGCCACCATCCCGCTCACCCGCACCAGGGCCAGCGTCATTGCACTCAGAAAATTGCTCCAGTCGCCCATCGATCTCAGCCTTCAGCTCTCAGCTTTCAGCCGTCAGTTCTTGTGTCCCCGGTCCTGTCATGTTCCTATGCCCTCGGCTCTTTGTCCCCGACCGCCCACAAGCTGAGAGCTGAAAGCTGGCCTCTGAGAGCTGTCTTTAACCCAGATAGCGGTGAAAATCTCCAAGCAGCACCCGCGTATAAGCAGCCAGCCGTTCCAGAAACCACGGCATCCCGACCAGCAGGATCAGCGCCACTGCGGCCAGTCGTGGCACCGTGGTCAGCGACTGCTCCTGCAAGCTCGTCAATGTCTGCGCCAGGCTCAGCACGAAGCTCAGCCCGGCCGCCGCAATCAGCAGCGGCGCGGACAAGATCATCGCCTCCTTCAGTAGTTGGCGCATTAGCTCGGCAACCATGTCCGGGGTCACAGGCGCTCCTTTAGAAACTTTTCAACAACGATCTCGCCAGCAGATTCCAGCCATCGACCATGACAAAGAGCAGAATCTTGAGCGGCGTCGAAACCACCACCGGCGGCAGCTGAAACATGCCGATGGAGGTGGTGATCGCCGCAGTGACCATATCCACGAGCAGAAAAGGCAGAAACAGAACGGCGCCGATGGCAAACCCGGCCTTCAACTCCGACAGGATGTAAGCCGGAGCCACCACGCGCATGGGCAGATCGTCAGGCGTGTTGGGCCGGGGAAGCTGGCCGGCGGCGGTGAAGAGCGCAAGATCTTTCTCTCGCGCGTACTTGAGCAGAAACTGTTTTACCGGCTGCGCTCCCCGGTCGATGGCTTCCACGCCGGTGATTTGCCCGGCGCGGTACGGCTCCACGGCCTGCTGGTCAACTTGATTCAGCACCGGCGCCATCAGGAACCACGACATCATCAGCGCCAGGCCCAGCAGCGTGGGATTCGACGGCGCAGTCTGCGTGCCCAGCGCCTGGCGTAGGAAATGAAAGACCACCAGCAGCCGCACCAGCGGCGTCATGGCCATCAGGATCGCGGGCAGAACCGTGATCAGCGTGAGGACCAGCAGTATCGTCCACGGCGTCGCGTCCGACGGATGCAGCTTCGCATTGAGATCGGGCAGCAACGGGATGCTGGCCGGAGCCGCCACAGCCACGCGAGCGAAGAGTACAGCTACCATGAAACCCTCGCGGACCGAACCGTTGCTCGCGGCGCGTTGTGGGCGGCGGCCCTCGGCCGTTCGGCCCTACCATTGCTGTCATTCAGAGGAAAGAATGCCGGTGCGCCTTCGGACGACGTCGCCACCAGAATGCGCCGGCCCTCGGCCTTAATCAGCGCAAGCGACTGGCGCGGCGCAAGCGTAATCCGCTCCACAAGAGCCAGCCGCGCCGTCGCGGCCTTTCTCCCGCGCAACCTCTTCATCAGCCACCCCGCAATTCCGCCTAACTCGCCCGCCATCCGCACAACCCTCCCCTTCGCCTCGCTCACGTTGGCCACTCGCACCCGATCACCGCCCGCCACCCTTAAGCCAGGTGCGTGATGCGCACCGCCAGGCGAGTTTCCACCACTTCGAACTCGCTCCACGCCAACTGTACAGCGCCTGCGGCCAATGGCAGGTCGTTGCCCGGCACCCACTGCGTCTCAACCAATTGCCCCGGAGCCAGCGCAAGAAGATTGCGCACGCGAAACTGTCGCACCGGAACAGCAACATCGAGCTCCACCGGCAAGCCCATCACCGGCGCGCTGAACTCTATCCCGTCGCCCTCTCCGGGAACTCGCGGGACGGGAACAAGAGCCTTCGCGCCGGCAGGATCGGCGGCAGCAGCCTTGGGTGCCTGTACCCGCGCGGCCTGATTCGCAGGCGCCGGAAGTGGATGCGCTGTGGCCATGCGCTATGCACCCCTGCAGAAACGTATCCAGAGAGAAAAGAAACAGATTGGAATGGACTCAGAATTGCGGTCCGTCAGCTTTTCGCCGTACCCACCCGATCCGCCGCACTCGCTTCGCTGCTACACTAAAAGTGGGAATCCTGTGCAGCGCTCCCATCCAGACGGACGGGAAACCGCCGCAATTCGAGGTCGACGAACATGCCCGAACCGGAACAAGACAAGAAATTTACAGGGACCACCCTGCGGCTGAAAGTCGGCCTGGCCGAGATGCTCAAGGGCGGCGTCATCATGGACGTGATGAGCGTGGAGCAGGCGCGCATCGCTGAAGAAGCGGGCGCCGCGTCGGTGATGGCCCTCGAACGTGTGCCGGCGATGATCCGCGCCGAGGGTGGAGTGGCCCGCATGGCTCGGCCAGCCCTGATCAAGCAGATCATGCAGGCAGTTTCGATTCCCGTCATGGCCAAAGCGCGCATCGGTCACACCGCCGAGGCGCAGATTCTGCAAGAGCTGGGCGTCGACTACATCGACGAGAGCGAAGTGCTGACGCCCGCCGACGAAGCGCACCACATCGACAAGCACGCATTCAGCACTCCATTTGTGTGCGGCGCGCGCAACCTGGGCGAAGCGCTGCGGCGGATCGCCGAGGGCGCCGCGATGATTCGCACCAAGGGCGAGGCCGGCACCGGCGACGTGGTTCACGCCGTGCAGCATATGCGGCAGATCACGCGCGAAATGCGCACGCTGACCATTCTCACCGAGCAGGAACTCTACGCCGCAGCCAAAGACTTGCAGGCTCCCTACGAACTGGTTCACATGGTTGCGCAGGCCGGCAAGCTGCCCGTGCCCAACTTTTCTGCCGGAGGTATTGCCACGCCGGCAGATGCCGCGCTCATGATGCATCTCGGCGCCGAAGCCATCTTTGTCGGCTCGGGCATCTTTATGAAGGAGCGCGCCACTCCGCTTGACGTGGAGAACGATGCGAAGGAACGCGAGGAGGCCGTTTCCCGGGCTAAGGCGATCGTGATCGCCACGACCCATTACAACGATCCGAAGGTGCTGGCCGAGGTCAGCGAACAGGTGACCGGCACTATGAAGGGTCTGGCCGCTGCTTCAATTGAAGAGGGCCAGTTGCTGCAAACCCGCGGCTGGTAGCTCCCCCCCCCGGCCGACGCTTCAGAACCAAATACGCACCACATCGCGAGATGCGGGCGCAGATTCCTCTTTGGACGCGAAAGTGAAAGGCACGACTTGACCTCAGGCGGCCGGGCTGGCTGGCTTCCTGTTGATGGGATGCAAGCAACTTTTCCCGTTAGCCATCCCACTCGTCTGAATTTGCATGCGTCCAAGTAAAAAGTAAGAATCACCTCATTCCTATGGGGGCTTTGATGCCGTCCATCTTTACGCCCATCCCGCCGGAGATAGAAAGGAAAGCACCCGGAACCGGTGGCAAACCGCCCGTTGATCGACGACCCACTGGCGGCGGAGGCGGCGGAGGAGACGACGAATGGAAAAGCCCGCGGCGGGGGCCGCGCGAGGCCTTACATCGAACGCGGGCATTTGTTTTCTGCGCTCTGGCCGGGGACATGATGTTCTTCGTCGTGCTCGTCACGCTGTTCTACGCGCGCCAGGTCGGCACTCGGATGGACCCCGAGACCTTCCGCCAGATCGGCGACTGGCATCCCGTTCTGCTGCCGCCCATTCTCTTTCTCAATACCGCATTGCTGCTGCTGAGCAGCCTGACCATGGAACGAGCCCGCCAGCACATCTTCCGCGAGTTTGATGTCTTAGAGGAATGGCTTGGACTGGGACGGCCCGCTCTGCGCCGCACCCTGCCCTGGGTAGGGGCCACGCTCGGCCTGGGGCTGTTGTTCCTGATCGGGCAGATCACAGCTTGGAAGCAATTGACCGCGGAGGGCTTTGCTTTCGATCGCTGGGCGACTCCCGCAAGCTATTTCTTCTACGTGATCACGGGATTGCACGCCGCCCACCTCGCAGTGGGCCTCGTCGCTTTGCTCTTCTGCCTCTGCGCGCTCACCCGCCTCAAACGGGTGGAATCCCGGCAGATCGCTGTGGACTCGACCACATGGTTCTGGCACGCCATGGCCCTCGCGTGGCTGGTGCTGTTCACAGTTCTCGTGCTGGGACAGTAGAAAAACAACTATTAGCCGGTAGCTTCTAGCTTCCAGCCTGCAATCCTCGCAGGTCGCGGAGAATCGTAACGCCGGTCTCCTGACCGGTTGTCCTCCTTGCCCTCAGCCTTTGGCTCTCAGCTCCTCTTCTTCATCACAATGGCCTTCTCTACGCCGTGCGCCAACCCAACAGCGCGCGCAAACGTTCCCCGATCGTGGGCACTTCAGGGCATGCTAAATAGACCTGACGATTCACTGCCATCAGCAACTGCATGGCATCAAGCCGCGCATCGTGCGTTGAAAGCGATCCACCCGCATGCGCGAATTCGTCGGCGAGATACTCAATCGCGTGCCCGAGAATCTCCAATGCGCGGCCTGCCTCGGGCGAGATGCTGCGCCGGCGCCGGTGTGTTTCTCCTCGCGCGGCTTGAGCCACCGGAACGTAAGCCATGAAGGGGTAAGCCGTAATCGTTGTGCTCGAGCCCATACGCACGATCCTCACCCGTTGCTTCGGCACTATTTCATTTTTTGAATAGAGAACCAAAGTACTGATGCAAAACGGCACACGCACCGAGGCGCCGAATCAGTTGGGAAAACTCAAGCGCGCTCAACAGCACAGCAGCAAAATGAGAGGCGCTGAGAGACAACCTAAACACAGCAACCGCTTTCGCGAGCGCGCCTCGCCTTGACGGGATGAGGCTGAAAACCTAATCTCAAATCAGGATGATGTGTTGGCGGGGATGCTTTCCTCTTCGCCAAATGCTGTGAATTGTATCGATTTTCTTCCGACTGGGTGGCGATGAATCCAATTCCTTATGTGTGGCAATATCTCCCGCTGTTGATGCAGATCATTGCCGCGATTCTCCTTGGAGTCTTCATCATCACCGCATCATGGTTCGTCGGCCGCCACCGCAACACCACCGTCAAGCTCGACGCGTATGAATGCGGCATTCAAGCGGTCGGTGACGCGCGTGGGCGCTTCAGCGTGCGCTTTTATCTTGTCGCCGTCCTCTTCATCTTGTTCGACGTGGAAGTGGTTTTCATGATGCCCTGGGCCGTTGTCTACCGCCGCCTGCCTGAGCTGACCGGTTGCTCACGTCTCTTCGGCTTCTGGGAGATGCTCGTTTACCTCGGCTTTGTGGCCGTGGGACTCTACTACATCGTGCGCAAGGGCATCCTCAACTGGAGCCATGACAAAGCGGACCTGTGACCAACCGAACGCGATAAGGCTTAGGGATGACAAGTGAAACTAAGACATTGTCCGGCAGGCAGGCAGTCCTTGAAGGCATGCCCGACCATCCTGCCCTCAAGGCCATTCTTGCCTGGAACGCCGATGCTCTTACCGACGCCAATTTCGCCTACGGAGAGCTGACCCTCACCATCGACCCCGAGGCAATCCGCGCCGCTTGCTCCGCCCTCCAGGCCGCAGGCTACAACTTCTTTGAGGATATGACTGCAATCGACTGGTTCCCCACCTCGCCCCGCTTCCAGTTGAGTTATCACATCCTGTCGCACAAGCTTCTGGATCGCATCCGCCTGCGCGTGATGCTCGGTGAAGCGGATCCCACCGTCGACTCCATTACGCCTGTCTGGCCCGGCGCGAATTTTTTCGAACGCGAAGTCTTTGATCTGTTCGGCATTCGTTTCGACGAGCACCCCGACTTGCGCCGCATTATGATGCCGGACGACTGGAAGGGTCATCCCCTGCGCAAGGATTACCCGGTGGAGGGATACCGCTGATGAGTGAGAATCCTGGCGCGCCCGTTCTCGAGCTCCCCGCGTCGGAAAACTCCGTCGAGCGCCGCATGGTCCTGAACATGGGCCCGCAGCACCCGGCGACGCACGGCGTGTTGCGCCTGGTCGTTGAGATCGAGGGCGAAATCATTGTCAGCTTGCGTCCCGAGATCGGTTACCTGCACACCGGCATCGAGAAGACCTGCGAGGCCAAGTTCTACCAGCAGGTGGTCCCGCTGACGGACCGCATCAATTATCTCGACCCGCTTTCCAATAATCTCTGCTACTGCCTTGCCGTGGAAAAACTGCTCGGCCTCGAAATCCCCGAGCGTGCGCAATGGATTCGCGTGCTGTTCACTGAGCTGAGCCGCCTCAACTCGCACCTGATCTGGCTGGGCACGCACGCCATGGACATTGGCGCGCTCACCGTATTTCTCTACACATTCCGCGAACGTGAGGAAATTCTAAGAATCTTCGAAGCAGTAGCCGGCCAGCGCATGATGACCAGCTACTTTCGCATTGGCGGCCTGGCCATGGAGCCACCACTCGATCTCTTCGATCGCATCCAGGCGTTCATCAATACGTTCCCGGAAAAAATCGACGAGTACTCGAATCTGCTCACCGGCAATCCCATCTTCATCAACCGCCTAAAAGGGACCGGCTATCTCTCTGCCGCCGATGCCATTGCGTTTGGCGTCACTGGGCCTCCGCTGCGCGCGTCAGGCGTGGATATCGATTTGCGCCGCGACATGCCGTATTCGAGCTACGAGAAGTTCCAGTTCAAAGTACCCACTTCGACGGTCGGCGACAACTGGGCGCGATACGAAGTACGGCTGGTGGAGATGCGCGAGAGCACCAAGATCATCCAGCAGGCGCTCGACGGTATGCCTGGCGGCCCGGTGAAGGCCGACGCTCCAAAGATCGTTCTGCCCGACCGCGAAAAGATGAAAACCCAAATGGAGGCGCTGATCCATCACTTCAAGATTGTGACTGAAGGCTTCGACGTTCCCGCTGGCGAAGTGTACCAGGCAATCGAATGCGGCCACGGGCAGATGGGTTACCACATCGTGTCGGACGGCACGGCCAAGCCTTACCGCGTGCACATGCGCTATCCGTCATTCGCCACGCTTCAAGCTTTAGAAACGATGGTCAAGGGTGGCTTGATCGCCGATCTGGTCGCCGTGATCGGTTCCATCGATATTGTTTTAGGGGAAATTGACCGGTGACGGCCGCTCGGGTCCACTCACCGGAAGCTCTCTGGGCCGAGCTGTGGGTCAGCCTCGCTTCCCTGCTCTCGAGCTACACCGCCGCGCATGGTCTCAGCAGCGGTCGTCAGGCCATCATCGAGCAAGGCGAAGAAAAAATCTGGGTCTGTCACGGCCACAAATGGTTGCGTCTCGAGCGCAGCAACGCAGCGGTAACCTGGATGCGCGAAAATGGAAGCAGAGGGTCGTTGGAATTGACGGAACACGGCAGCCTGCGTGGTCCTGCCGGCGAAGAAGCACTGGACCTCGCCGCCGAATTCTGGGCACGCGAATTGATGCAGGAGCACACCAAGGACTTGACGCGATGAGCCCCAACCACCCGAATCCTGAATCGATCCCCGTGTTCTCGCCCCAGCTTGCCGCGCGCTTTGACGCGCTCGTCCAGAAGTATCCCGTCAAGCGCTCCGCCCTCATTCCCATGCTGCTCTACGCGCAGGATGAGGTCGGCTACCTTTCTGACGCGGTCGTCGCCGAGGTCGCCCGCCGCATCGGCATCACCGAACTCGAAGTGCGCAACGTTGCCACTTACTACTCGATGCTGCGCTTCAGGCCTGCCGGCCAATTCAATATCCAGGTCTGCACCAACATCAGTTGCCTGCTGCGCGGCGCCTACGAGGTTTATGAGCGCTTCCAGGAAGAACTCGGAGTGGGTCCGCATGGGGTCACACCTGACGGCGTCTTCTCGCTCGAAGAGGTGGAGTGTGTCGGCGCATGTTGCTGGGCACCCGCTGTGCAGGTGAACTACGACTTTCACGACGAGCTGAAGCCCGATCTTGTGCCCGGCATCTTGAGCGGCTATCGCGGCAAGGCTAAGGCTGGCAATAACGGAGCTTCGTCGCTTGAGAAGAAGGCGAACAGCAAGGAGCCGCATGCCTAGGCTCGTCTCCCATCCCGACGAAGTAAAGATCGTCTCGCGCCGTTTCGGCATGGGCGCAGAAAAGATCGATCGCTATCTCGAGCTCGGCGGCTACGAGGCGGTAATGAAGTGCCTCGCGCAGGATTCCGATTGGATCATCAACGAGATGAAGGCTTCGAACCTTCGCGGCCGCGGCGGTGCCGGATTCTCGGCGGGCATGAAGTGGTCGTTCGTCCCCAGGCAGTCCGCCAAGCCCAAGTACATCCTGGTCAACGGCGACGAGAGCGAGCCGGGCACCTGCAAGGATCACCTCATCTTTCTTCACGATCCTCATTCCGTCATTGAGGGCACCATCATCGCCGGCCTCGCGGTCGGCGCGAAGATGGGCTTTATCTACCTGCGCGGCGAGTATCGCTATCTTCTCGAGATCACAGAGCGGGCCGTCGCCGACGCCTACCAGCGCGGCTTCCTCGGCAAGAACATCTTCGGCTCTGGGAAAGAATTCGAAATCATCACGCAGACCGGCGCGGGAGCCTACGAAGTGGGCGAAGAGTCCGCGCTCATGGAGTCGCTTGAGGGCAAGCGTGGCGTGCCGCGCATCAAGCCGCCGTTTCCCGCAGTGGTCGGGCTGTATGGCGGGCCCACGGTCATCAATAACGCCGAGACCATCGCGACCGTTCCCCACGTCATCAATATGGGTGCGGCGGCCTACGCGGCTGTGGGCACTCCGCGCAACGGCGGAACGCGACTTTTCTCGATCAGCGGTCACGTGGAGCGGCCCGGCGTCTACGAGCTGCCCATGGGCTACAACCTTAAGAAGATGATCTACGAAGTAGCAGGCGGGATTCGCGGCGGGCGCAATCTGAAGGCCGTCGTGCCCGGAGGCTCATCGACACCGGTCCTCCTGCCGCAGGAGATCGACATCGGCATGGACTTCGACCAGGTGGGCAAAGCCGGCTCGATGCTCGGCTCCGGCGGCGTTGTGGTCATCGACGACCAGACATGCATCGTCGAGTTTGCGCTGCGCACAATTAGTTTCTACGCGCACGAAAGTTGCGGCTGGTGCATTCCCTGCCGCGAAGGAACTGACTGGCTCAAGAAATCGCTCACTCGCTTTCATGCGGGCTTCGGCGCGCCCAGCGACATCGACAATATGCAGTACCTCGCCGAAAATATGCTCGGCCGCACCTTCTGCCCGTTGGGCGACGCAGCGGCCATGCCGACCATCGCATTCATCAAGAAGTTTCGCAAGGAATTTGAAGATCATTTAAACGGCAAGCCCTGCCCCTTCGCGCGGGAAGGCGTGCTTCAACTGACCGTGGTGTAACTGGTAGGTACGGGCTTTAGCCCGTACATCAATCGAACAAATAAGGCGGGGCTTTAGCCCCCGAGGGACCACAAACACCGAATGCCCGACGTCACCTTCACAGTCGATGGAAAAAAGCTGACCGCTCCCGCGGGAACGCTGCTCATTGACGCATGCCGCAAGGCCGGCATCGAAATTCCGGCTTTCTGTTACTATCCCGGCCTCTCGCTGCAGGCCGCTTGCCGCATGTGCGTCGTGCGCCAGGAAAAAGTTCCTAAGCTGCAAACGGCCTGCACCACCACCGTCGCCGAGGGCCAGGTTTTTGTCACCGAGTCACCCGAGATCGCGCAGGCGCGCAAAGCCACCATCGAACTCCTCCTCGGCAACCATCCGCTCGATTGCCCCGTCTGCGACGCCGGCGGCGAATGCGAACTACAGGACATGAACTTCAAGTACGGCGCCGGCGAAAGTCTCTACGCGGAGGCCAAGCACCATCGCGATGAGCAGCAGTGGTCGCCTGCGGTGTTTTACGATCGCCCGCGCTGCATCCTGTGTTACCGCTGTACCCGCATGTGCGGCGAGGGCATGGACGTGTGGGCGCTGGGCGTGAACAATCGCGGCGCTGACTCAGTGATCGTACCCAACGACGGCCAGCAGCTCGACTGTGAGCAATGCGGCATGTGCATCGATGTCTGCCCTGTGGGTGCGCTCACCAGCGGCAGCTATCGCTACAAGACTCGGCCCTGGGAGATGAACCATGTCTCCACCGTCTGCACGCACTGCGCCGACGGCTGCAAGGTAACGCTCGGCGTGCGCTCCACCACCGATGGCGCCGAAATCATTCGCGCCGACAATCGCGACAAGAGTGGCATCAACGGCGACTTTCTTTGCGCCAAGGGCCGCTTCGGCTTCGATTTCGTGGAGAGCGCCGACCGCCTGACCAAGCCGCTGGTGCGCAACTCCGCCGGAAAACTGGAGCCCGCCACCTGGGAGCACGCGCTCAGCGTGGCCGCGAAGAAACTGAAAGAGATTCGCGATTCGCGCGGTGGTGCTGCGATCGGCGTCATCGGTTCCAACCGCACCACCAATGAAGAGAACTATCTGTTGCAGAAGTTCTCGCGCACGGTTCTCGCTACTAACAATATTGATCACGAGCGTACAACCGACTACGCTTCCTTCGCTCGCGCACTCGCAGGGCACCCGGGCAAAACCGCCAGCCTGCGCGACATCGCTTCGGCCTGCGCCATTCTTCTCGTCGGCACCAATCCAACCGACGAGCACCCGCTCCTCGCCTGGCTACTGCGCACCGATGTTCGCCTTAACCGCGCACGCCTCTATATCGCCAACCACGCGCCCATCAAGCTCGAGCGCCAGGCACGCGCCATGCAGGGCCTGCCGCCGAATGGCTACAAAGACCTGACCACCATCCTCGATCGTGGCGAAACCGACCTCGCCAAAGCCGTCAAGGCGGAAGAATCGCTCATCGTGATCTTCGGCTCGGAGATTCGCGGTACGGCAATCCATAATCTCGTCACGTGGGGCCTTAATCGCGGCCCCAATCCCGATTCCGTCCGCTTCGCTTGCCTCGGCGATCACTCGAATTCGCGCGGCGCAGCCGACATGGGCCTCTTCCCTGACCTGCTTCCCGGCTACGTTCCCATCACCGAGCCAGGTGCCTTCGTCGAATACGCCGACCTGCCTCCTGCTGCCGGCAAGACCCTTTCGCAAATGCTCGACGTAGCAACCGCGGGCGAGCTCGGCGCACTGCTTGTGGTCGGCGCCAACCCGGTTTCACGCGCCCCGCTGAACCCCGCCGCGCTCAAGAACACTTTCCTCATCGTGCAGGATCTCTTCCTCACCGAAACCGCCACTCTCGCCGAAGTCGTGCTTCCGGCCGCCAGCCTCTACGAGAAATCGGGCACCGTCACCAATACCTTCGGCGACGTTCAGATCGTTCGCAAGGCCGCCGATCGCGCTGGAGTGAAGCCTGACTTCGAAATTCTCGTCCGCCTCGCCGAAGCCATGGGCGGACCCATCAAAGGCCTCGTCCCGTTTGGCCGAGCAGGCACCACAGCAGACCTCGGCCAATCGCGCGGCGCACAATCGGGCGAAGCCGATCGCCACGCAGTATGGCTCGAGGCCAATGGATTGGAGCCCAGGCTCAGCCCCTTCGATCCGTTCGCCCTATTTGACGAAATCGAGCGTCTCGTCCCCGGCTACGCCATTGACCGCATCAACCTCATCGCAGGCAACGATGTACACTCCGAACCGGCCTCGCCGGGACTTGTCCCGGTAACGGCGCTCGCCGGGGAAGATTTCATCGTTCCCGCGCACGACACGCTCTTTACTTCAGGAACGCTGGGCCGATACAGCGCAGCGCTCAAGCAACTGGAAGAACACCAGGCAAAGGAACTCGCGAAATCTGCAGCCGACTGAAAAATTCTGGGTGCCCCATCCTAAGCGCGTTGTTTGCGTTTAGGGTGGAAAGGAAAACTGAAGGACCACATGTTTCGACTCACTGACCTGCTAACTCGCTGACTCGCTGTTCCAAAGGCTAAACGCACGTGACGCTACTCGAATTCGTTTTTTGGAGCCTGCTCAAGGTTGCCGTGGCCACGGTGGTCATGCTCATGGGCATCGCCTACACCGTGCTCCTCGAACGCAAGCTGGTGGGCCGCATTCAGAACCGCTGGGGGCCCAGCCGCGTCGGCCCTTTCGGCCTTTTGCAGCCGCTTGTCGACGGCGCCAAGTCCTTCCTCAAAGAGGACCTCATTCCGACGGCCGTTTACCGGCCCATTTATCTGCTGGCGCCGCTCATCTCGCTCAGCTGCACGCTCATCTTCATTGCGGTGGTGCCCTTTGGGCCGCCCAATATGGGCCCGCATCGCTTCGATCTTTTTGAAATCTCCAATATCAACATCGGCCTGCTCGTCATACTGGGCCTTACCTCCATGGGCGTCTACGGCGTTGCGCTCGCCGGGTGGTCCTCCAACAACAAATACTCGCTCCTCGGTTCGCTGCGCTCATCGTCGCAGTTGATCAGCTATGAGCTCGCTCTCGGCCTCTCGCTTGTCGGTGTCGTCCTGCGCGCGGGCTCGCTCAACCTGCGCACCATCGTCAAGCAGCAAGCCACTCTCGGCATGGCCACCTGGAACATCTTTGGCGGACTCCAGTTCATCGCCTTCTTCATTTACCTCATGGCCGCCTTCGCCGAGACCAACCGCTCGCCCTTCGACCTGCCCGAAGCCGAAAGCGAGCTCGTCGCGGGATATCACACCGAATACAGCTCCATGAAGTTCGCAATGTTCTTCATGGCCGAGTACGGCAACATGATTAACGTGGGCTGCGTGGCCACCCTTCTGTTTCTCGGCGGCTGGACCAGTCCTTTCGGCGATCTCTTCCCGCAGCTTCAAAGCACTTTCATCAATCTGTTCGCGCCCATCTTCTGGTTTGTGATCAAGGTGCTTGCCTTTCTCTGTCTCTACGTGTGGGTGCGGGGAACCTTGCCCCGCTTCCGCTATGACCAACTGATGAACTTCGGATGGCGATTCCTGCTCCCGCTCGCCATCCTCAATATCGTGGGAACAAGCCTATGGCTCGCGTTTCAGTGAGGACAAAATCGGGTTACCTCATCCATTCCGCGAGACGCCAAAACGCCTCACACCAAGGGTGCGACAAAGCAGCCTCATTTACAATCTGGAAGGGTTTTCTCGCAAGAGATTTTGTCCTGCACCATCGTCCTTTCCCATAACCTGCCGGCTTTCTTTGACCGGCTCTTGAAACGGTTTCAGCGAATTCATGTACCTGATCCTGTTTATCGTGTTTGCCGGATTCTGCCTCGCTGGAGCCATCAATCTCCTGCTGCAGACGCACCCCATCAACAGCGCCCTGTCGCTGATCGTGGTGATGACCTCGCTTGCCGTGCTCTATCTTCTGCTCGGCGCAGAGTTTTTGGCCATTGCGCAGATTATTGTTTACGCCGGCGCCGTCATGGTCCTCTTCACTTTTGTCGTCATGCTTCTGAACGCCGGGCGTGAAGAGCGTACTCTCGGCAGCCGGGCCGCGCGCCCCATCGGATTTACCGCGGTCGTTGTGCTTCTCGCCGTTTTCGCCACCGTTATCCTTCGCGTGCAGGGCCTCAACCCGGCAGTTCTGGGCCACGGGCTCACAAACGCACCCAACCAATCGAACCTCGTTCTTTTGAGCCAGGTGCTCTTCCACGAATTGCTGTTGCCGTTTGAAGTCACGTCGGTACTGATCCTCATCGCCATCCTCGGCGCGGTTGCAATCGCCCGCCGCGAAGGCGCGGAAAGGACGGCCGAAAAATGAGCCTCCTTAACCACGCCATCCCGCTCAACTGGTATCTGCTCCTGAGCGCGGTCCTGTTTTCGCTCGGCGTCATCGGATTCCTCATCAAGCGAAATCTTATTACCGTTTTCATGTCGATTGAGCTCATGCTCAATGCAGTCAATCTGACCTTTGTGACCTTCGCCTATCAATGGAACGCGGTCAAAGGTCAGATCTTTGTCTTTTTTGTCATGATGGTTGCCGCTGCTGAAGCCGCCGTCGGCCTTGCCATCATCATTGCTGTCTTCCGCGCGCGCGGAACCTTGGCCGTCGATCGCATCAATCTGATGAAACTATGAACGAATCGCTCCATCTCTGGCTGATTCCGCTGCTGCCGTTCGTCGGCTTCGTGCTGAACGGAATCCTCGGGTCTCGCCTGCCCAGGCGTCTTGTCACCGCGATCGGCCTGCTGGCGCCACTCGGCTCGCTGGCGCTGGTATTCAATGCGGCGGCGGCAACCATGATCTCTGCCGCCACAGTCTGCCAGGGGTGCGGCCGGGTCACTGCAGTGACGTTGCCCTACGGCGAGATTTGCCCCTTCCCCTGGCTGACTGCCGGCGCAATCCACGTCGATTTCAGCTTCGTTCTCGACCAGCTTTCACTGGTCATGCTTCTCGTCGTCACCGGAGTCGGTTTTCTCATCCACGTCTACTCCATCGGCTACATGAAGGAAGACAAAAGCTACGCGCGCTTTTTCAGCTTCCTCAATCTCTTTCTCTTCTTCATGACCGTGCTCGTTCTCGCCGGCAACTTCCTCGTGATGTTTGTCGGCTGGGAGGGCGTGGGCCTCGCATCGTATCTGCTCATCGGTTTCTGGTTTGAGAAAAACACTGCCGCCGAAGCGGGCAAAAAAGCCTTCATCGTCAACCGCATCGGCGACTTTGGCTTCCTGATCGGCATCTTCTTGCTGATTTCTAACTTCGGCACGCTTGCCTTTCAGCAGATTCGTATTGAGCTTGGAATGAGTACGTCGTGGCATGGCGGCGTGCTCACGGTCATCTGCCTCTGCCTGCTGCTCGGCGCCGCCGGCAAAAGCGCGCAGCTTCCGCTGTACGTGTGGCTGCCCGATGCGATGGAAGGTCCGACGCCCGTCTCCGCGTTGATCCATGCAGCCACCATGGTCACCGCAGGCGTGTACATGATCGCGCGCACGCATTTCCTCTTCGACCGGTCGCCCTTCGCGCTCGCCACCGTGGCCATCGTCGGCGCGGCAACGGCTCTCTTTGCCGCCACCATGGGGCTGGCGCAAAACGACATCAAGCGCGTCCTCGCCTACTCCACGATTTCGCAGCTCGGCTACATGTTCCTTGCCTGCGGAGTTGCCGCTTACTCTGCGGCCATCTTCCATCTCTTCACGCATGCCTTCTTCAAAGCTCTTCTCTTCCTCGCGGCAGGCTCCGTGATTCACGCTCTCGGCGGCGAGCAGGATATGCGCAATATGGGCGGCCTGCGTAAAAAACTCCCAGTCACCTTCTGGACCATGACTGCGGCCGTCTTCGCGATCAGCGGCTTTCCACCGTTCGCCGGCTTTTTCTCAAAAGACGCGATCCTTTACGCCGCGTTCCTTCAGGGAACTCTCGGCAAAATCCTCTGGTTCGTCGGTCTGCTGACAGCGCTCATCACGGCGCTCTACATGTTCCGCCTCTGGTACATGACTTTCTTCGGCGAACCACGCACGTCCGATGCGCACCCCCACGAAAGCCCCTGGTCCATGCGCGGCCCAATGGTGATTCTCGGTCTGCTCTGCGTGTGCGGCGGCTGGATAGGGATTGACCGCTTCACCGAGTATCTCGCCCCATCCGTCGGCCTGCACCGCACTATATCCAGCGGCAGCATCGGCCTCGAATTGGTTCTCAGCCTGGTTGCGGTCCTCGTGGCCCTGGAAGGCTGGCTGATCGCAGGCAAGTATTACCGCCGCAAACCCGAGCGCCCCGCCGAGTTCGCTGCCGCCATGCCCACCGCCTACAAGATTCTCTTGAACAACTATTACGTCGACGAGATTTATGGCGCCGTCATCGTCAAGCCGCTGCTGATCCTCTCGAGATTCGTTCTGGGCGGAATTGAATTTCTGCTCGCAGGGGTGGCATGGCTCCTCGGCGGCATCGCCATGCTCTCCGGAATGATTTTGCAGCGCTGGCAATCCGGCAACCTGCGCTCGTACGCGGCCTGGCTGGCTCTCGGAGCCGCGGCCCTGTTGCTTTTTATGGTCGTTCCTTCGCTGCTGGCAGCGAACGGCATAGATATCCGTTGGACATGGGGGCTGAGATGATGCACGCGATCGACCCGATCATTCTCACCCTCATCCTGCTGCTTCCGCTGGCGGGCGCGATCCTTGTCGCGCTCCTACCCGACCGCGCGAAACTGCCCAACTGGCTTGCGTTGCTGACCTCGTTGGTCACCTTCGTTCTAACGTTGCATCTTCCCGCGCACTTCGCCTACGGCCAAACCGGTTTCCAATTCGAGCGCAACATCCCGTGGATCGCGAGCCCCGCGATCTTCTACCACGTCGGCGTCGACGGCCTCAGCCTCTGGCTCGTCGTCCTCACCGGCCTGCTCGCGCCCGTCGGGGTCGTCGCCAGCTGGAAGGCAATCCAGGCCCGGCGCAAAGTCTTCTATTCACTCTTTCTTGTACAGCAGACCGCCATGTTCGGCGTGTTTGTGTCGCTCGACCTCATGCTCTACTACGGCTTCTGGGAGCTCTCGCTCGTCCCCATGGCCATCCTGATCGCCATGTACGGCCGCAAGGAAGGCCCACGCGCCGCGCTCAAGTTTTTCCTGTTCACCTTCATTCCATCGGCGCCGCTGCTTGTCGCCATCCTTTGGCTCTACGTCCGCACGCATACATTCAACTTCACCGACCTGCAATACCAGACCGCGAGCGGCGTGCTCCCAGCCGGCGCACTCTTCTGGGTTGCGCTTGCGTTTCTCTTCGCCTTTGCCGTCAAAGTGCCCGTATTCCCACTCCACGGATGGCTGGCTGACACGTATAACGAGGCGCCGGTCGCGCTCGCCATGGTGGTCGCCGGTAAGCTCGGCTTGTATTCCATGCTCCGCTTCCACGTAGGCCTCTTTCCTGCCCAGGCCCACGCAATCGCTCCGTTGCTCATCGCTCTCGGTGTCATTGGCATCCTCTATGGAGCGTGTCTCGCTCTCGTCCAGCGCGACTTCTGGCGCCTGCTGGCCTACGCCGCCCTTAGTCTCTTTGGCCTTATTGTTCTCGCCATCTACGGCCTCAGCTTCACTGGCTGGTCCGGCGCCGTGTTCCAGATCCTTTCCGACGGCGTCGTCGATGGCTCGCTCTTTCTGCTCCTCGGCGCGCTCGAAGTGCGTTACGGCACCAGCCTCATCTCTTCATACGGTGGCCTCGCCGCAAAGCTGCCCCGTACGGCTTCGTATTTTGTGATCGCTGCGCTGGCCTTGATCGGCCTGCCCATGTTGAGCGGATTTATCGGCGAATTCATCATTTTGTCGAGCACGTTCGCCTTCGTAAGCCATGGTTGGGCCGTGGCGGCGGCGCTGGGCGTGATTCTTGGCGCGGCCTACATGCTCTGGCTGGTGCAGCGCCTGTTTTATGGACCGGAAAGCAACCTCGCGTCCTCGATGCGATCCCCCGATCTCGGTTTCGGCGAGCTTTCGATTCTCACTCCGCTCGTCGTCCTCATGCTGGTCATGGGCCTGGCGCCGAATCTCTGGCTCAACTCGATCCAAACCGGCATCCACCCGCCTCAACATCCAACGAACGTGATATCGATCCAAAAGCCACAGGCCTCCACAAAAATCTCTGTCATCCTGAGCGAGCCCGCCAACGGCGGGCGAGTCGAAGGATCTGCGGTTGCTTTTTCGCGAGACGTTGCCCCATCCTTGCCAGCGGTTCCATCGCTGGCAAGGGTGGGTACTCACGAAAAGCAACTCGCGTCGGCATCGGGGGCCCACCAATGACCTCCGTCCCCGACATCTACCGCATCCTCCCCGAATTCATCCTCACCTTGACAGGCGTCGCCGTCATGCTCATTGACTCATCTCTGCCGCCCTCCTGGTCGCGTCGCTACCTCGGCTTCCTTGCCGCCATTGGAACGACCATCGCCCTCTGGGCGAGCATTCTTCAGCTCGAATTCCCCCAGGGCACGGGCTTCTTCCAGACCGTCGAAACCAGCGCGTTCACCGTCTTCTTTCACGTTCTCATCTGCGGCCTCGTCCTCGTCGCGCTTCTGCTTGCAATAGACACGCTGCCGCCGCACACTCACCACCAAGGCGAGTTCTACGCGCTGATTGTTTTTGGCGCAGTGGGCATGTGCCTGCTCACCAGCGCCGTCGAGTTGCTGCTTGTCTTCATCGCACTCGAAATCTCCTCCATCTCCACCTACATCCTCGCCGCCTACCGCAAGCAGACCGGCCGCAGCCCCGAGGCCGCAATCAAATACTTTCTCCTCGGCTCATTCGCCACGGCATTCCTGCTGTACGGCATCGCGCTCGTCTTCGGCGCCACCGGCACCACGCAGATCTACGAGATCGCACATCTCGCTCCGACGGCACAGAACCATACGCTCGTCATTGCTGCGCTGGCGCTCATGCTCGTTGGCATATTGTTCAAAGTCTCGGCCGTTCCTTTTCACGTGTGGACCCCCGATGTTTACGAAGGCGCGCCCTCGCCGGTGGTCGCGCTCATGTCCACCGCGCCCAAGATTGCCGCCTTCGCCCTGCTGCTCCGCGTCGTCTACGAGATGTTTCCCGATCTCCGCTCGCTGTGGGCGCCACTGCTCTGGATCGTCGCCGTTCTGTCAATGACCGTGGGCAACTTGGCCGCTCTCCGCCAGCAGAACGTTAAGCGCATGCTGGCTTACTCCGCCATCGCGCACGCCGGCTACCTGCTGGCGGCTTTCGCCGGCATCGGCGAAGTTGGCATCGCCGCCGCCGCCTTTTACGCCGCAGCCTATGCCGCAATGAACGTGGGCATCTTCGCCATCATCACCCTCGTCGCCGGATACGACGAGCAGCTCTCGCTCATCGACGACTTCCGCGGCCTCGTCTACCGCTCGCCGCTCCTTGGCTGTCTCCTCATCTTTTTCCTCATCTCGCTCATCGGTATTCCCTTCACCGGCGGATTCTTCGGCAAGTTCTACGCATTCACAGCCGCGGTGGGCGGCGGTGCCATTGCGCTGGCTATCATCGGCTTGCTCAATTCAGGATTAGCGGCGGGCTATTACCTTCGTCTCGCGCTGGTCGCAGCGCAACGCCCACTCGCCGACCAGCCCGTTCCCCGCAAGCCTGAAGTCGGAGTCGCCGTCGGCGCAGCCCTGCTTCTCGCAGTCATCGCCACTCTAGTGCTCGGCATCATTCCCGGAGCGACGCTCGACGCAGCACAGTCGGCCGCGCACACCTTGCAAGCGCCGCCGGCCGCCACGACTTCGCCGACTTCTGCCGCTTCACCGCAGGCCGCTCCATTACAATCACCTCAATGAAGCTAGGCGAATTGGCAAGCCATTTGGGCGCGGAACTCCGCGGAAATCCCGACCTTGAAATTACCGGCGTCAAGGGCATTGAGGAAGCCGGCCCCACCGAAATCACGTTTGTCGCCAATCCCCGCTACACGGCTCTCGCGCGAAGCACGCATGCCGCAGCGGTGATCGTCGAGCCCGAATTCCAGGAACTCTCCGCAGCGACCCTGCGCATCAAGAATCCCTACCACGCCTTCAACCACGCGCTCGGCATCTTCTATCAGCCGCCCGCCTATCCTCCCGGCATTCATCCCACGGCCGTCATCGATCCCACCGCGCAGATCGGTCTCGATGCGCACATCGGCGCTTATGTCGTCGTCGGCCCCAACGTCCGCTTAGGTCCGCACGCCACACTGCTACCGCATGTTGTCCTTTATCCAGGCGTGAAGACCGGCAGCCATTTTTTTGCGCACGCTCACTCCGTCGTCCGCGAGAACTGCACCCTCGGCGACCACGTGACGCTCGAAAACGGCGCCATCATCGGCGCTGACGGTTTCGGCTTTTCGAAAAACGACAAAGGCCAGTGGGAGAAGATTCCCCAGTCCGGCCCCGTCCGCCTGGGCAGCCGAGTCGACGTGCAGGCAAACGCCACCATCGATCGCGCCACCGTAGGTGCAACCGAAATCGGCGACGGAACGAAAGTCGACAATCTTGTCCAAGTCGGCCACGGAAGCCGCGTCGGCAACGACTCGCTGATCTGCGCGCAAACCGGACTCGCCGGCTCTTCCGTCATCGGCAACAACGTGATTCTCGCCGGCCAGGTCGGCATCGCCGGCCATTGCACTGTCGGCGACGGCGTCATCCTCACCGCGCAGTCCGCTGTGTCGCACGATGTGCCGCCCGGCAAAATGATTTCTGGCTCGCCCGGCTTCGACAATCGTATCTGGCTCCGCGCCGTCACGATCTTCCAGCGCCTGCCCGAGCTGGTCAAGCGCCTCGATCGCCTGGAGAAGCTTGTGCAGAAGCATTTCCCTGCCGAGCCGGCGCCCCCAGCCGAATCAACCAAAGACGAGCCCGCAGAATGATCCGCCGATTATCCGAGCGCAAGCCGACTTGTTGCCCCATCCTTGCGCCCGCTTTTTGGCGCAAGGGTGGGAAGCACATAAACCCCGCGCTTGCTTTCTTCCTCTTCGTCGCGCTGCTCACCGCTTCCGCCTGCCACTCCTACCACATCGACTCCACCATCGTGAATCGTACCGGCGCTCCGGTGCAGCTTCTGGAAGTGGATTACCCCTTCGCCAGCTTTGGCGCGGATGCGATTGCCCCCGGCGCCAGCTTCCAATATCGATTCCAGGTGCGCGGCAGCGGCCCGCTCAAGCTTTCCTACACCGGGGTTGACCATAAGCAGATTCAGATTACCGGCCCCGCGTTATCCGAGGGCCAGCAGGGTCAACTGCGGATCGTCCTGCTGCCCGCCGGCAAAGCACAATTTCTGCCCAGACTTACGCCACCACGCTGAGAAGAATCGATCTCTCCTTTAGCTTTCCGCCTCCCAAAGTCATTTAGGTCAACGAAGACCCTTCCGCTCCGCCCTGTTCCTTCGAAAGTTTTCGCCGATAACTGAATCGGGTGAACTGTGTTGCACGGCAAGCCTGCGTCAATGACCGCCCGTTTCTCGATGTGCTGTATGCGCAGGCACGGGTTTGCGGTCCGTCTCGCCGGATGTTTTGTCTCGGTCATCGTGGCCACCGTGTTTGTCGGGTTGGCCCCCGAAGCCAACATGATCTGGGTGGCCAACGGAGTGCTTCTTGCGTACCTGCTTCTCGCTCCTCGCAGGCGATGGCCCGCCTACATCGCCGCTGCGTTCGCTGCGCAGTTCAGTGGTGGCTTGCTCGTCGGTCATCACGGAATCATCAGCGGCCTCCTGCTGACATTTCTGAATGTTGCTGAATCCCTCATCAGCGCGCTGCTTCTGCGCCGCCGCTCTTCCGAGCTGCCCGATTTCACCAGCCCGGCCTATATCGTGCGATTCATCGCATTCGGCGTCTTTGCCGGTCCGGTCATTGCGGGTGCTGCCGATACTTGCCTGTCGCCGCTATGGCACACCTCTTCCCCGCTCTGGCAAACTCCATCTCCCGCAGCAGAGTTCCTCGAATGGGTGGCTGCCGATGCGCTTGGCGCCTGCGTTGCGACCCCCGCCTTCGTAGCCATCTTTCGCGCACGTTTTCATCAATCTCTCTTCTCGTACAAGCATTGGGCCCACCTGCTTCCGGTTCTGGCGTGCAGCGTGGCCGCATTCTGCCAGGCGTGGCTGCCGCTGCCTTTCCTTCTTTATCCGCTGCTGGTTCTCGTACTGCTCCGTCTCGGCCTGGGCTGGGCTGCGCTTGCCACGCTCTTTGTTGCCGGCGTCGCCAGTTCCTTCACGGTTCGCGGCCAGGGGCCCTTCGCGCCCTCCGGACTGGTTTCAGCCATGGAATCGGCTCTCCTGCTCCAAGTCTTTATTGCGGGAGCCATGGTGATGCTCTATGGCATTTCGGTCGTCTTAGAAAGCCGGCGCGCCACGGAACGGCGCCTGCAGCAGGTGGCGGCCCTGCACCACCTGGTGATGGAGAACTCCCGCGACGTCATTATCATTGCCGACTTCGACGGCAACCGGAATTTTGTCTCCGCCGCCGGCGCCGAGTGGGGAGGCTGGTTTAAAGAGGACCTTATCGAGCATTCCAGCCTTGAACTCGTCCATCCCGACGACCGGCAAAACGTTGCGTCCACCCTGCTGGCATTGCGCTCAGGAAAAGACGGAGCGCTGGTGGAATGCCGCGTGCGGAAACGGGACGAAAGCTACGTCTGGGTTGAGGCCAGCCTGCGCACCATTCGCGATCCCGTCACTCACCTTCCCACTGGAATCCTCAACAGCGTTCGCGAGATTACCGAGCGCAAACTGGCCGAGCAGCGGCTCGCCGACGCCTACCGCGCCGTAGAAGAACTGGCGATCACCGATGTGCTCACCGGCCTGGCCAACCGGCGCCACTTTGAGCAATGCCTCGCCAATGAGTGGCGGCGTGGGCTGCGCGAACGCATGCCGCTCTCGCTGCTGCTGATCGATGCCGACCTCTTCAAAACTTTCAATGACACTTACGGTCATCTGCGTGGCGACCATTGCCTCAAGCAGATCGCTCAGGCGGCGCAGGATGTAATTGCCCGCCCCGGAGATCTTGTTGCTCGCTTCGGCGGCGAAGAATTCGCTGTCATCCTGCCCAACACGAGCAGCAGCGGCGCGCTGCAAATGGCGCACGAAATCTGCCGCGTCATGCGCGACCGGCAGATTCCCCACTCCCTCAACCCGCTCGGCGTGGTCACGGTTTCGGTCGGTTGCGCAACGCTCATTCCGCAGCTGGGCCAACCCGCTGTCTGCCTCGTGGACAGCGCCGACAAGGCTCTCTACCAGGCCAAGCGCAAGGGACGCAACCAGGCTTGCGATTACGAAGCGCCGGAAAGCGCTGTAGTAGCAGAAAGCGACAAGTTGATCGAAATCCGGTCGGCCTGACCCCCATCTCTCACGCTCCGCCAAGAATCGTAGCGCCGGCCGCTCTACAGGCTGCGGAAAAACTCTCGCGGAGCTCCACCAAGTGTCAGGGCACGACTTTAGTCGTGCGACATAAGGCGCATAAAACGCGGGGCCCTTGAGGGACGTTCCTTTTCAATTTCCGAGCGCCAGCCGCTCTTAATGCACCATGGTTTGAAACAGCGGTGACTGGAGCAAAGCCGAGAATTCCGAGTCCGAGCTCGCAAAGTGGATGGTCAGATTCCCTGAGCTTGAGCCGATATCGGTTGCGCTCAGCGCCTGCTTTTCCGTGTCTGAAGCCGTCATTTTGCGCAGCATCACTGCCGCCGTCATCAGCGACGAAATCGTAGCCGCGGCAAACGAGTCGCCGGTCTGGATGGTCAAATCGAACTTCACTCCATGGCTAAAGTCCATCGAATACCCCGAGGCGACAAGCCGCTGTTTCACAGTGTCAAAATCTGTCACTGATCCGGCCTCGCCCAGCAGTTGTTTCATCATCGTCTGCGTGCCCTGGCTGTCAAGAATGCTCCATAGCGGATTCGAGTCCACGCTCTGCATCGCATTCATCATCGTGCCGTTGGTCAGCATGCTTGAAGTCATGCCATCGCGCGCGTCCAGAGCCTTGGTCACCGAATCTTTGCTGCCAAACACCATCGTCGACGGGTCGACGAAGCACAACACCATCCCGGTTCGGCTCATCGGGTAAATGCTGTTCGATCTCACGACGGTCGGTTTCAATTTCTGCGTGCGAAAGCTGGCCAGAATGTCCTGCGTGGGGAACTGGCCCTGGGCGATACCCACCATCTGCAATGCATCGCTACCGGGCGACGGCCGGAACAAGGCGAATGCCAGCTCATCCACGTACTGATCGATGGGCTCGCCGCCCTCGCTGGAGGCAGACTTGCCCGCGGATTCGCCAATCTTCAGCGTGAACTTGCTCAGAGCCTCATCGAACTGTTTCAGCTCCGGCGGCATCACGCGATTGCGCAGGTCCATGGCCGCGGTTGAGTTCTGCATGGCGCGATAGTCGATCACCACCAGTTGCTGCACATCGCGTGGAATCGCGCCGCGCGCATCCGTCGACAACTGCGCTGCCGGAGCGAATGCCGCTCCAGCGATCAAAATACTGGCACCGCAAAATCTAAACAACCCCTTAAGCAATTTTGTCCTCCCTGCAGCAAATACGCCACTTATAGGGCGCTTAATCTCCGTCGCCACGCTTCCCCGAGGGCCCCGCACTGCGTCGCATGTTCATTCTGACGGCTCAGCAGTTCCATTGTACCTTTCTGCCGGCTGCAGATCAGCCTGGCCCCGCTCAGCGCCGTTCCGCCTGTTTCATGCAGCGTCAACTGCCCGGCCACGCCAGCGGATGCGCCAGCCGCCGTTCCAGGATCTTGGTCTGCTCGTCGAACTCTACTAATTGACGCATCCACTCGCTTTCCCGCTCACAGGCGGCTTCGGGAACCAGGCCGATCAGCTCGCTTTCTGCCAATACGGCCTTGTGGCGCGCAGCCAGGGTCGCCACCTTGCGGTGCACCTGCGAGAGCGGAGTCGCCTCAAAATCGGTGATGTTCAAAGAAAGCTGCGCCCGGCCATGCGCCAGAGCGCCCATGGCTTTTACGCCCTTCAATCCGCCAGACGCGGCACGGATCTCGCGGGCCATTGCACGCACCATTGCAACGTCACTGGATTCGAAGTAGATGTTGTAGGCCACGAGGAATTTGCGCGCGCCAACGGCGCAGGCGCCCCCGGTCGGATGCAGTGCCGGGCCGCCCAGGTCAGGCCGCCGCGAAGGCTCATGTTCGATGGCGTCGCGCAATCCTTCAAACTGTCCGCTCCGCACATTTTCCAGGTTCACACGATCGGGCCGCGATGCCGCAGCTTCGTAGAAGTAAACTGGGACGCCGAATCGCCGCCAGATTTCCAGGCCCGCCTGTCGCGCCAGCAGAACACATTGCTCCAGCTTGATGCCTCTCACCGGCACAAATGGAATCACGTCGGCCGCGCCGATCCGTGGATGGACTCCCTGCTGGCGTGTCAGATCGATGAGTTCGACAGCCTTGCCCGCTCCACGCACGGCAGCCTCGACCACCGCCGCGGGCTCGCCTGCGATCGTGACCACTGAGCGGTTGTGATCTGCGTCCATCGACCAGTCTAGCAGATGCACCCCGGCGACATTCATGGCGGCCACAATCGCTTCCACTCGCCCCGCATCTACGCCCTCTGAAAAGTTGGGTACGCACTCCACCAACGGTCCACTCATCAACGCCCTGCTTCCCTGTTCTCTTTCTCCTCCGCCTTGACCTTCGTCCGAAAACGCTCCCAAGCCCCGCCTTCTTGTTCCCCTATTCCCTTGCTCCCTCGCTCCCTGCCGGGGCCCCCATCGAGCGATTCTTGCTCGATGGGGTGGCTTTCTCCCTGTCTCTCTTCACTTCCAGAACGTATATCCCACCTGCACCTGAACACTGCCGTTAACGCCGGGGTTGCGGTCGCCGAGCGAAGCCGATGAAATGTGCACTCCGTTCACATTGATATCGATCGACCGTTTTGGGCGCAGAAAGATGTGCACACCGCCGCCGCCTTGTGGCGAAAAGTTCCACACGCTGGTCCCGCCATCAATCCCTTCAGATGGATTGCTCAAGAGGTTCGGCGGAAATTTGTGCGTGGTATAAATGAGTCCGCCCGCTGCCTGAAGCCACGGTTGAATCCGTTTCGACCTGGTCAGAAAATTCCAGCGGAAGATCACCGGCGTCAGGCCGACACCGCGAAATGTGCCTCCTCCTGCTGGAAGCAGGCAACTGACCATCTGGCCATTCAGCGTCTGGCAGGTGAACTGCTCTTCATGCGGAGGCGGCGTGTACGCTTGCCATAGCGGCATAATGTTTCCGGCAAACTCAAACTGGCCTGTCATGAACCCGGCATGCAGCACCGGTGTCAGCACTTTGCCCAGCTCAAACCCGCTCCACAGGAACTTGTAATCCGACCGCGCGCCGGCGCCCGTTCCCCAATTCACAAACGGCCCGTACTCCCAACCGCGCTCATTCCTCACCTGCGCTACAGAGTTCGCATCGTCCCCTGCATTCGCGGCTGCGCCATCCGGCGTTTCAGCGGCGGCCACCAAAGTTCCAGCCGCCAAAAACAGCAAAAGAAGTTTTCCGACTCTCCTCAAGTCCTTTCCCACCCTCCGGTCCTCAGCCCCTTGTCTTCCTAGTCCCTGGTCCCTGGCTTCTTCTTCTACCAAAAAAAGACCGCCACAACCGGGCGGCCTCTTCGTTGCCTGCCTCGCGCGCGCTTATCCCGCCGCGTGCTCCATCTGCTCGGCGTCCATGTCAAAGTTCGAGTGCACATTCTGCACGTCGTCCAGATCTTCCAGAGCCTCAAGCAGGCGAACCATCTGGTTCGCGGTCTGCCCCTCAAGCCGGGTATAGGTCGAGGCCAGCATGGCCACCTCGCCCATCACCGTAGGAATGCCCGCCGCCTTCACAGCACTGGCGACAGCCTCATACGCGTGTGGATCGGTGATGATCTCCCAGGTCTCGCCTTCGTCGCGAAGATCCTCGCCGCCGTGCTCCAGCACGATGTCCATCAACTGCTCTTCGGTGGCAGCGGATTTTTCCACTGCAATCAGGCCTTTTTTTTGAAACATGAATTTCACCGAGCCGGTTTCGCCAAGGTTGCCGCCATTTTTCGCGAGGGTGTGCCGGATCTCGCTTACCGCGCGATTCCGGTTGTCGGTCAGCACGTCCACCAGGATAGCGACGCCCCCGGGGCCGTAGCCCTCAAAGGTGACCTCCTCGTAGCTCACGCCTTCCAATTCGCCGGTACCGCGCTGGATCGCCCGCTTGATGTTATCGGCCGGCATGTTTTCCGCCTTGGCCGCCAGGATCGCCGTGCGCAGCCGCGGATTGCCGTCCGGATCGCCGCCCGCTTTCGCGGCAATCGTGATTTCCTTGATTAGGTGGGTGAAAATCTTGCCGCGCTTGGCATCGAGCGCGCCCTTCTTGTGCTTGATGGTGGCCCACTTCGAATGGCCTGACATAACTACCTCAAAACGCGGTGAAAATAGCGGTCTTCCCGCACACCTGACCCAGTGAGTATACCATCGGCAATGACCCGAGAGATACGCCGTTGGGCCGCCCGGAAAAGGGGCTCAAGTCCTCGCAATTTATGCCCATTCCGGCTGGCCAGCTCCGCCCAGACTGGCGGCCGGATCCTCAGGAAATGGCGGCCAAAGCCGGCCAGCACCATCACATGCCGGACAAATCCGGCACCGCCTCCCCGACCGCCGCAGGCCAGCGCCGGATTTCCATGAAATCAAGACACAGTGCAATGGCGACGGAGCCAGCCAGCGAGATCATCGCCGCAAAATGCCTGTCGCCCGTTTGGTGCTCCGACAAAACAATGGCGATCCCGCACATCACCGCGTTCAGGCTCAGCCAAATGCATGCAGCGCGCCGGTGCCAGAATGCCAGTGTGCACGCCGGTGCCACAGTGAGCCCATTCACCAGCGCAACCGGCATGCCGAATGGCGCGGCAACCACACCCATGAATACAAGGGGAAGCGTAAGAAACGGCATGCCTCCCCACAGCAGCCCCACAACCAGCAAGGCTCTCAACCAGAACTGCCGCATGCGCGGCTTTTCGTCAATGCTGATGTCATTTGTCATTGAATTCACCGGTGAATGTGCACGAGCGATCAGTCGAGCCACGGGGTTGCGGCGCGACTGCTACGCGAATACCTCCGCATCTCGCAACATCTTTCCCTGCGCATCCTTCGCCGATACGATCACGTCTTCAGCCTTCACCGGCCACTGGATCCCGATCTCCGGATCGTTCCATACAATGGTCCGCTCGCTCGCCGGAGAATAATAGTCCGTCACCTTGTAGGCGAACCCCGCCACATCGCTCAGCACCAGGAACGCATGGCCAAACCCCGCTGGAATCCACAGCATATTGCCGTTCTCACCGCTCAGTTCCACGGCCACATGTTTGCCGAACGCGGGCGAACTGCGGCGCAAATCCACGGCCACATCCAGCACAGCCCCATGCGTCACCCGCACCAGCTTCCCCTGCGGCTGCGTCACCTGGTAATGAATGCCGCGTAAAACGTTCTTCTTCGAAAGAGAAAAATTGTCCTGAACCCAGTGTTCCGGCAGTCCCGCCTCCGCGATTTGCCGCAGATTGAATGTCTCCAGGAACGCGCCTCGGTCATCGCGGTAGATCGTCGGCGATAGCACCAACACACCAGGCAAACGAGTCTCTTCAATCTTCATTAAAACAACTCCGGCAGATCATTCGTGGGTGCCCACCTTCGGCGTCCGCCGCGGTGGATTTTGCGCCTTAAGTGGATAGCTGGCTTCGAAACTCACTCAGAGCGAATCACTCCTGGCGGCGAAGTACGGCTCGCGCAGCAGCGCCAGCAGATATTGTCCGTAGCCGCTTTTCACAATGGGCACGGCGAGTGCTTCCAATTGTTCGGCCGTGATAAATCCATGCCGGTACGCGATCTCTTCGGGGCACGCGATGTCGAGTCCCTGTCGGCGCTCAATGGTGTGCACAAACAGCGCGGCCTCCAACAGCGAATCATGCGTTCCCGTGTCCAGCCAGGCCATGCCGCGGCTCATGATCTCCACCTTCAGCTTCCCCGCGTCAAGGTAGCGGCGGTTCAGGTCGGTAATCTCCAGTTCGCCTCGCGCTGAAGGCTTCAGCGACTCTGCGTGCTTCACCACGTCACGGTCGTAAAAATACAGCCCAGTGACCGCGTAGCGCGATTTCGGCGCCGCCGGTTTCTCTTCCAGGCTCACCGCATTGCCTGCAGCATCGAACTCCACCACGCCGTACCGCTCCGGATCCTCCACAGGATACGCAAACACCGTTGCGCCGTCATTGAGCCGTGCTGCCGTCTGTAATTGTTTTGAGAAGCCCTGCCCATAAAAAATGTTGTCTCCCAGGATCAGCGCGCTTGCGTCGCCGGCAATAAAATCCCGGCCAATCAAGAACGCCTGCGCCAGGCCATCGGGGCTGGGCTGCACCGCGTAGTCGATCTCCAGTCCCCAGCGCTTGCCGTCGCCGAGCAATTCAGCAAAGCGCGCGGTATCCTGCGGCGTTGAGATGATCAGGATCTGCCGCAACCCGGCCAGCATCAGCGTGCTCAGCGGGTAATAAATCATCGGCTTGTTATAAACCGGCAGGAGCTGCTTTGAGACCACGTGGGTCACGGGATACAAGCGCGTTCCCGATCCGCCGGCAAGAATGATGCCTTTCATAGTTCCACTTGCTCCTGAAGGGTACGGGCTTCAGCCCGTACAATTCCCGCTGCCTGAGCCTCTCGGGGCTCTATCCCTTGTTGCAAAGCTCGCTCCCTACACACGTTGCCGCTCCGCATAGTTCTTCGCGATCCACTCCCGATACGCCCCGGTTCGCACGCTGTTCACCCACT
>OKRB01000113.1:42372-68990 GCA_900290245.1 Candidatus Sulfuritelmatomonas gaucii
AGTTCTTCGCGATCCACTCCCGATACGCCCCGGTTCGCACGCTGTTCACCCACTCGCCATTGTCCAGGAACCAGCGCACCGTCTTGCGCAATCCGCTTTCAAACTTCTCTGTCGGCTGCCATGCCAGCTCCCGCGCAATTTTTCGCGCATCAATCGCATACCGCCGATCGTGTCCGGGCCGGTCCTCGACATACGTGATCAGCTTCCGCCGCGATTCCGCGCCCGGTTGCGGCCGCATCTCGTCCACAAGGTCACAAATCACCGTCACCACATCGATATTCGCCCGCTCGCTGTTTCCCCCGATGTTGTACGTTTCCCCCGGCCGCCCGCTCGCGAGAACCTGCCGGATCGCCGCGCAGTGATCCTCTACATACAGCCAGTCGCGCACATTCTTCCCATCACCGTAGACAGGCAGAGGCTTGCCTTCCAGCGCGTTGAGAATCATGAGCGGGATCAGCTTTTCAGGAAATTGATACGGGCCGTAATTATTCGAGCAATTCGTGGTCAGCACGGGAAGCCCGAACGTGTGAAAGTACGCCCTCGCCAGGTGGTCCGATCCGGCCTTCGATGCTGCATAGGGGCTATTGGGCGCATAGGCTGTGGTTTCTGAGAACGCCGGGTCGCCGGGGCCGAGCGTGCCGTAGACCTCGTCGGTTGAAACATGCAGAAAGCGAAACGCTGCGCGATCCGGCTCATTCAGCCCCGCTCGATACATGCGCGCCTGCTCCAGTAACGTAAAGGTGCCGTGCACATTGGTGCGTATGAATGCTTCGGGTGAAACGATCGAGCGGTCGACGTGGCTCTCCGCCGCAAAATGCACGATTGCCCTCGGGCGATAGCGCCGCAACAGCGAGCCAACCATCTCCCCGTCGCAGATATCGCCGCGCACAAACTTGTGGCGTGAGTCGTCCTCGATTGACGCAAGGTTGGCGGCGTTTCCAGCGTAGGTCAGCAGGTCGAGATTCACCACCGGCCCGCCTCCGGAACTGATCCAGCCCAGCACAAAATTTGAGCCGATAAATCCCGCCCCGCCCGTCACTAAAATCGTGTCGTTCGTTTCTCCCATTTGAACCGAGTATACGTCACATAACACGCCACATGAGACCAGCAACTTCGCTGGGCTAGGGACTCCGTCTCCCATAATGAAAGTTCGTTTTCCATTGACGGCGGTTTTTCGTTATATTAAAAGCAGCGCAGTTCCCCGATGCGGACGGGGCTGCTCACGCAAACTTCTCGACCCAGAAAGCGATTTTCGCCGGCAAAGTCGCAACGCGGATGTGTATTCCTGAACGCTCACCATTCCGCAACGAAAACACTACTCGCAAAGGGTGCCATGGACAGAACGAATCGCCGTCTCCGTATTCCGGACCCGCAAGGCCTCTATCATCCTCGCGATGAGCACGATGCCTGCGGCATGGGTTTCGTCGCCAATATCCGCGGTGAAAAAAGCCACGAGATCATCCGCAAGGGCATCGAGGTTCTTATCAACCTCACCCACCGCGGAGCGGCAGGCTGCGACCCTGAGACTGGCGACGGCGCCGGCATCCTGATCCAGATTCCGCACGCATTCTTCTCCCGCGAGTGCGCCGAGCTTGGCATGTCCTTGCCCGATCCAGGCGCGTACGGCGTCGCCATGTGCTTCCTGCCCGTCGAGCGGCATAGTCGCCTGCGCTGCGAAGGCGTCTTTGAGCGTATCGCCCAGGAAGAAGGACTTCGTCTGCTTGGCTGGCGCGACACGCCCGTCAACGGCGACGCCATTGGCCGCGAGGCCCGCGCTTCGCAGCCATATATTGAGCAGCTTTTCCTTGGCCGCCCCGAAGGATTGGACGAAGAGGCCTTCGAGCGCCTGCTTTATCGCGTGCGCCGCCGCACTGAGAATGAGATCGCTGCATCCGACATTGAGGACAAGGAGACGTTTTACGTCCCCTCCTGCTCTTGCCGCACCATCATCTACAAGGGCCTGATGCTGGCCCCGCAGATTGAGAAGTTCTATTTCGAGCTGGCCAATCCGCTGGTCACCAGCGCACTGGCGCTGATTCACCAGCGCTTCTCCACAAACACCTTTCCCAGCTGGAAGCTTGCGCATCCTTACCGCTACGTGTGCCACAACGGCGAGATCAACACCATCCGCGGCAACATCAGCTGGATGAATGCGCGCCAATCGGTCTTCGCGAGCCCGCTCTACGGCAACAGGATTTCGGATCTGTACCCGGTGGTCATCCCCGGCGGCAGCGACTCGGCCTCACTCGATAACGCCATCGAATTCCTCTATCAATCGGGCCGCGAGCTCCCGCACGTGATGGCCATGCTGATTCCCGAAGCATGGTCTGGCAATCCGGACATGGACGAAGACAAGCGCGCCTTCTACGAGTACCACGCCTCGCTCATGGAGCCTTGGGACGGCCCCGCGGCCATCGCCTTCACCGACGGCCGCGTGATCGGCGCCACGCTTGATCGCAACGGCCTGCGCCCCGGCCGCTATATCGTCACCAAAGACGATCTGGTGGTTCTTGCATCCGAAGCCGGTGTCATTGAGGTTCCAGCCGAAAACATCCTGAAGAAGGGCCGCCTGCAGCCCGGTCGCATGTTCCTCGTTGACACCGTCCAGCAGCGCATCGTCTCCGACGCCGAGACCAAGAAGCAGCTTGCCGCGCGGCAACCCTACGGCGAGTGGCTCACGCAGCAGCAGGTCAAGCTGGTCTCGTTGCCTGAGCCGACGCGCACCATCGCTTCAAACTCCGAGACGCTTCTGCGCCGCCAGCGCGCCTGCGGTTACAGCGAAGAGGATCTCCGCATTCTTCTCACTCCCATGGCGGCCAGGGGCGAGGAGCCGGTCGGCTCCATGGGCACCGACGTTCCCCTGGCCTGTCTCTCTGACCGGCCGCAGCAGCTCTTCAATTACTTCAGGCAGCTCTTCGCGCAAGTCACCAATCCGCCTATCGATCCCATCCGCGAAGACCTGGTGATGTCGCTCATCAGCTACATCGGCACCGAGCGAAACATTCTGGATGAGAAGCCGGAGAACTGCCACACGCTCCGCCTGCCTCACCCCATCCTCTCCAACAAGGACCTCGAAAAGCTGCGCCGCGTCTCCTCGGGCGATCTGCTGGCCACCACTCTTCCCGCGCTCTTCCGCGCTGAAGATGGCGAAAAGGGCCTACGCCACGCGCTTGACGACCTCGGCATCCGCGCCTCGCGCGCCGTTGAATCCGGCTACACACTGCTCATCATCTCCGATCGCGGTGTCGACGCAACCTTCGCGCCCATCCCCAGCCTGCTGGCATTGGCCGCGGTGCACAACCGCCTGGTGCAGGAGAAAACCCGCACCCTGGTCGCCCTCATTATTGAGAGTGGCGAGCCCCGCGAGGTCATGCACTTTGCCCTGCTCATCGGCTACGGCGCGAGCGCGATCAACCCCTACCTGGCCATCGAGACCATCCACGACCTCAAAGGCCGCGGCATGCTGCCCGCGGACATCACCGCCGATCAGGGCGAGAAGAATTTCCTCAAGGCCATCGAGAAGGGTTTGCTCAAGACTTTTTCCAAGATGGGCATCAGCACCCTGCAGAGCTATCGCGGAGCGCAGGTGTTCGAGGCGGTCGGCCTCAACCGCGCGCTCATCGACGACTACTTCTGCGGCACCGCTTCACGCATCGAGGGCGTCGGGCTTGAAGTGCTGGCGCGCGAAGCGCAGATGAAGCACGAGTACGCCTTCCAGCCGCTCACCGACTCCGAGACCGATCTCGTCGTGGGCGGCCAATACCAATATCGCGAAGGCGGCGAATATCACCTGCTCAATCCGCTCACCATCAGCAAGGTGCAGCACGCCGTCCGCACCAACAATCCGTCCACGTTCCAGGAGTACACCGACCTCATCGACGGCCAGAATCGCACGCTCTGCACTCTGCGCGGATTGCTCAAGTTGAAGTATCTGGAGAATCCAATCCCCATCGAAGAGGTCGAGCCCGCCAAGGAGATCGTGAAGCGCTTCACCACCGGCGCCATGAGCTTCGGATCCATCAGCAAAGAGGCTCACGAAACCCTCGCCATCGCCATGAACCGCATCGGCGGTATGTCGAACACCGGCGAGGGCGGCGAGGATGAAGCGCGATTCACACTCGATGCCAACGGTGATTCGCGCCGCAGCGCCGTCAAGCAGGTGGCCAGCGGCCGCTTTGGCGTCACCACCAACTACCTCGTCAACGCCACCGAGCTCCAGATAAAGATGGCGCAGGGCGCAAAGCCCGGCGAAGGCGGCCAGCTGCCCGGTCACAAGATCGACAGCGAGATCGCGCGGATTCGCCACTCCATTCCCGGCGTCGGACTCATCTCGCCACCACCGCATCACGACATTTATTCGATCGAGGACCTGGCACAGCTCATCTACGACCTGAAGAACGTCAACCCCAAGGCGCGCATCGCCGTGAAGCTCGTCTCTGAAGTTGGCGTGGGCACGGTCGCCGCGGGCGTCTCCAAGGCGCACGCCGACGTCGTACTCATCTCGGGTGACACCGGCGGCACCGGCGCATCGCCCTTGAGCTCCATCAAGCATGCCGGCCTGCCGTGGGAACTTGGCCTCGCCGAAACGCAGCAGGTGCTGCTCCTCAACGATCTGCGCAGCCGCATTCGCGTGCAGACCGACGGCAAACTGCAGACCGGCCGCGATGTCGTCATTGCCTGCCTGCTCGGCGCTGAAGAGTTCGGCTTTGCCACAATGCCCCTCATTTCAATGGGCTGCATCATGATGCGCAAGTGCCACTTGAATACCTGCGCGGTCGGCATCGCCACCCAGGATCCCATCCTGCGAGAGCGCTTTACCGGCACGCCGGAGCACGTCATCAACTTCTTCTTCTTCATCGCCGAGCAGATGCGCCAGCACATGGCCAAACTTGGCTTCCGCAGTGTCGACGAAATGGTCGGCCACATTGAAAAAATTGACATGCATATTGACGACGCGCACTGGAAGGCCAAAGGCATCGATCTCTCGTCGATCCTTTATCTACCTGAGCTGCCCTCGCGTGTTGCGCGCCGCCGCACCACCTGCCAGGATCACGGCCTCGGCCCGGCGCTCGACCACGCGCTCATCGCCAAAGCCAAGCCCGCGCTTGAATCGCAAACGCCCGTGACCGGCAGCTTCAATATCCGCAACGTGCACCGCACCGTGGGCGCCATGCTCGGAGGCGAAATTGCCCGCCGTTACGCCTCGGCCGGGCTTCCCGACGGAACCATTCACTTCAAGTTCCGCGGTTCGGCCGGCCAGAGCTTCGGCGCTTTCGTCCCTCAAGGCGTCACGCTCGAGCTCGAAGGCGACACCAACGACTATCTCGGCAAGGGCCTTTCCGGTGGCCGCATCATCGCCTATCCGCCCAAGACCTCAAGCTTCCTGCCCGAAGAAAGCATCCTCGTGGGCAACGTGGTTCTCTACGGCGCCACCAGCGGCGAAGCCTTCCTGAACGGCATTGCCGGCGAACGTTTCGCCGTGCGCAACTCAGGCGCTACCGCCGTTGTTGAAGGCGTCGGTGACCACGGTTGCGAATACATGACCAACGGTCTCGTCATCGTGCTCGGGGCCACGGGCCGCAACTTCGCCGCGGGCATGAGCGGTGGCATCGCTTATGTCTACGACGATCAGGGCGATTTCTCGACGCGCCGCTGCAACAAGGCCAGCGTCGATCTAGAGCCCCTCGCCGACAGCGCCGACATCGATCTGGTTCGCAGCCTGCTCGGCCGTCATCGCGACATGACGGGCAGCCCGCGCGCGGCCTGGATCCTCGAACATTGGGCCAGCGAGCAGCCCAAGTTCATCAAGATCTTCCCGCATGAGTACAAGCGCGTGCTGGGCGTAGCGCGCGCCGAGAGTGTCTACGCTTCCCCGACGACTTCGCCGTCCCTGGTGACGGCAGCGGCCGAGGTGCAGCATGGGTAAGGTCACAGGATTCCTCGAACTTCAACGCGAACAGCCCTCGCGCCGCAAAGCCGACGAGCGCATCAAGGACTGGTTCGAAATCTACGAGCCGTTCCCTGAAGAAAAGCAGCGTGAGCAGGGCGCCCGCTGCATGGATTGCGGCGTTCCCTTCTGCCACACCGGCTGCCCGGTGAACAACCTCATCCCCGACTGGAACGATCTCGTTTACAACAATCGTTGGGAAGCGGCCATCCGCCGTCTGCACTCAACCAACAACTTCCCTGAGTTCACTGGCCGCCTCTGCCCCGCTCCCTGCGAGGCTTCGTGCGTGCTCGGCATCAACCAGCCGCCCGTCTCCATCAAGCTCATCGAGCGTTCGATTGTCGATCGCGCATGGGACGAAGGCTGGATTCACCCCGAGCCCCCGGCGCAATCCACCGGCATGCGCGTGGCCGTCGTCGGCAGCGGACCCGCAGGCCTCGCCGCCGCGCAGCAGTTGCGCCGCGCCGGCCACTCCGTCACTGTCTTCGAGAAAAACGACCGTGTTGGCGGCCTGCTCCGTTACGGCATCCCCAACTTCAAGCTCGAAAAGCAAATCCTCGACCGGCGTCTCGAGCAGATGAAGGCGGAAGGCGTCGTCTTCCAGGCCAACGCGCACGTCGGCGTCAACGTCTCCGTTGAATCGCTCACCGAGGGGTTTGACGCTGTGCTCCTCTGCGGCGGTTCGGAGCAACCTCGCGACCTGCCCATCCCCGGCCGCGAGCTCAAGGGCATTCACTTCGCCATGGAATTTCTGCCGCAGCAGAATCGCCGCAACGAAGGGGACCCCGAAGAAGCCATCCTTGAATCGATGCGCGCCGCGGCTCCGATCCTCGCTGCCGGCAAGCGCGTCGTCATCATCGGCGGCGGCGATACCGGCGCCGACTGCCTTGGCACCAGCCATCGCCAGGGCGCAAAGAACGTACACCAGTTTGAAATCATGCCCAAGCCACCCGCCGAGCGCGCCGCATCCACGCCCTGGCCGCTTTGGCCGCTGCAACTGCGCACCGAAAGCTCCCACGAAGAAGGCGGCATCCGCGACTGGGCCATCAATACCGTGAAATTTACCGGCGACGAGCACGGCAACGTCAAACAGCTCCATTGCGTCCGCGTCGGCCCGCCACCAAAGTTCGACGTGCAGCCCGGCACCGAGTTCACGCTCGACGTCGATCTCGTTCTTCTCGCCATGGGCTTTCTCGGGCCCGTCCGCAACGGCATGATCGAGCAGCTCGGCGTCACGCTCGACAACCGCGGCAACATCGCCACCACCAACTACATGTCTTCGCGCGAAGGAGTCTTCGCCGCCGGCGACATGCGCCGCGGCCAGTCGCTCATCGTCTGGGCGATTGCAGAAGGCCGTAAAGCCGCCGCTGCGGTCAACGAGTATCTCGCCTCAAAGTCAGAGGCCCACGACCGCAAGCACCACACTGCCGCCGTCCCCACCCGCTAGCATCAACGATTCGCAATACCGAACAAATCGGTGGCATCCCGAGCGGAGCGCGCTTGGGGCCCCGCGATCGCGAAGCGATCATCGGGTAAGCGGAACCGAGGGACCAGCTTTTGCTCTGGTTGCTCCATCCTAGACGCGCCGCCGGGGTCGCCACGGACAGGTCCTCGTCCGTTGGGTCATTGAGCGTTTTGGGGTGGGAATCTCGGATCCTCTGCCCGCATTCATTTCCCACCCACAATCCTCCCGGCCCGGCCCAGCGATCCCAGATTGAAAGCATGCGTGTAGCCCTTTGCCCGCAATTTCCGCTTGGCCAATCCGCTTCGCATCCCGCTCTGGCAGTGCAGCAACAACACAGTGTTTTTGTCCGGCACATGTTTGGGCAGTGTGGTCTCGATTTGGTCCAAAGGCAGATGAATCGCCTTGGGCAGGTGGCCCGCCGCGTACTCGCCCGGCGTTCGCACATCGATCACCAGTGCGCCTTTTCTCAGGTGCTCCCGCGCGTCGCGCGCTGAGATCAGGCCTGCGCGGCGCAAGACCACCACCAGCAACAGGGCCACCGCAAACAAAAGAAGAATTGTCCAGTTCATGTTTCCAGCTTAGAGCAAAACCAATACGCTGGCCCGTAATCGCTGCGGTTCCCCAACTCCGATCTCCGATCTCTTATCTCTGATCATCTGACCCCTGACCACTGATCACTTAAAATAGAACCGTCACCATGTCCAACATTCTTGAACATCTCCCGGTTGGCCAAAAAGTCGGCATCGCCTTCTCCGGCGGGCTCGACACCAGCGCCGCCATTCACTGGATGAAGCTGAAAGGCGCGGTGCCCTACGCCTACACGGCCAACCTCGGCCAGCCCGACGAAACGGACTACGAAGCGATCCCGAAGAAGGCACTCGAGTACGGCGCTGCGAAGGCCCGGCTGATCGACTGCCGTGGCCCGCTCGTTCGCGAAGGGCTGGCCGCGCTGCAGAGCGGCGCGTTCCACATCACCACCGCGGGCGTCGCCTACTTCAACACCACTCCCATCGGCCGCGCCGTCACGGGAACCATGCTCGTGAGCGCGATGAAAGAAGACGACGTCAGCATCTGGGGCGACGGCAGCACCTTCAAGGGCAATGACATCGAGCGATTTTATCGCTACGGCCTGCTCGTCAATCCCGACTTGAAGATCTACAAGCCCTGGCTCGATGAAGCCTTCATTGACGAGCTCGGCGGGCGCGCCGAGATGTCGGCCTTCATGAAGAAATCCGGTTTCGAGTACAAGATGTCTGCCGAGAAGGCATACTCGACCGACTCCAACATTTTGGGCGCGACGCATGAAGCCAAGGACCTCGAACAACTCAGCTCCAGCATCCGCATCGTCGAACCCATTATGGGCGTGGCCTCTTGGCGCGACGATGTTCGCGTCAAGCCCGAAGAGATCACCGTTCGTTTTCACGAAGGCTGGCCGGCCGCGCTCAACGGCAAAGAGTTTCCCGATCCCGTCGAGCTCATGCTTGAAGCCAACCGCATCGGCGGCCGCCATGGCCTTGGCATGAGCGACCAGATTGAGAACCGCATCATCGAAGCCAAGAGCCGCGGCATCTACGAGGCTCCAGGCATGGCTCTGCTGTTTATCGCCTACGAGCGGCTCATCACCGGCATTCACAACGAAGACACGATCGAGCAGTACCGCGAAAACGGCCGCAAGCTCGGCCGCCTGCTCTACCAGGGACGCTGGTTCGACTCGCAATCCATCATGCTTCGCGAGAGCGCGCAGCGCTGGGTGGCCAAGCCGGTGACGGGAGAAGTCACTCTCGAGCTGCGTCGCGGCAACGACTACTCGATCCTCAACACCGTCTCGCCCAACCTGACCTTCAAGCCCGAACGCCTCACCATGGAAAAGGGCGAGTCGTCATTTTCTCCGCGTGACCGCATCGGCCAGCTCACCATGCGCAATCTCGACATCACCGACACGCGCGACAAGCTGATGACCTACGCGCAGTCTGGCCTGCTGACCACAAGCAATGAAATGGCGATCCCGCAGTTGAAAAGCGGCGACGATAAGAAATAGCGCCGGACTCCTGACCGGCCGCCCTGAAGTTCTCGTGGCGAAACCCGCTTCGAGGCGACAGTTCCCGATGAAGAAGGAGATTGGATGCGAGGAATCTTGAGGGCTGGTGTGTTGCGGAGCGTTGGCGTCGTCTGCAGCTTGATTGCATTCGCGGCGGCGACCGGCTTAGCGGTCGGTGCGCAAAATGCAAAGCAGGGCAAGGAATCGAGCGCGCAAACGGTGCAGGCACTGTTTGTGAGCGACATTCATTTTGAGCCGTTCTGGGATCCATCGAAGGTGGAGCGCCTGGCAGCCGCGCCGGCCGTGGAATGGCAGACGATTCTCGCCGAGCCGGATGCGGCCGATCGGCAGGCGCGGTTCGCCCAGCTCGAGCAGGCGTGCCACACGCGCGGCGACGACACACCCTATGCGCTTTTTGCATCGAGCCTTACGGCAATGCAGACGCATGCGGCCGGGGCAAAGTTTGTCATCGTGAGCGGAGATTTGATGGCGCATGCGTTCAACTGCAAGTACGCAGCGCTCTTCCCCAAAGCTGCGCCGGGCGAGTATCGGAGATTTGCGGAAAAGACGGTGGAGTACGTGATTGGTTCGCTGCGCAGTGCCTTGCCCGGTGTGCCGGTGTATGCCGCGCTGGGGAATAACGATTCCGATTGTGGGGATTACCAGCTCGATGCGCGCGACGAGTTTCTGGCAACTGAGGGCGGCGTTTTTACCCACGGATTTGTCCGCGGCGATCGCGAACAGGCAGCGAGGACATTCGCCTTGGGAGGGTACTACAGCGTAAGCCTGCCCGCGCCCATGCGACGGACGCGGTTGCTGGTGCTGGACGATGTGTTCATGTCGCGCCGATACGAGACGTGCGGCGGAAAGGAAGATCCGGCGCCCGCTGCGGAGCAGATTGCGTGGCTGGAGCAGCAACTGGACCTGGCGAGGAAGCGAAACGAGAAAGTTTGGGTCATGGCGCATATTCCGCCGGGTGTGGATCCATATTCAACTGCAATGCAGGGGAAGGATGTTTGCACAGGGGCCAAGCCAACCATGTTTTTGTCCGCGGAGACTTTGCCGGAGACACTGGCCCAATACGGCGATGTGATCCGGCTGGCAATCTTTGCGCACACCCACATGGATGAGGCACGCCTGCTGGAACCTCCGAATGATCATGCGAGTCGTGCCGGCGTGGCAGTCAAGCTAGTTCCATCCATTTCGCCAATCAACGGAAACAACCCCTCGTTTACCGTGGCGGCCGTCGATCCTGAAACGGCGACGATGCTCGATTATCGCGTGATTGCGGTATCGAACAAGACGGGAGCCGGCACAACGTGGGCGGAGGAGTACGATTTTGCGAAAACATATAACGAGCCGGCGTTCTCGGCGGCCGCAGTGCAGGATTTGATTGGGCAATTTTCAGCGGATCGCGGCGCGCACGGCAGCGCAAGCCAGAGCTATATTCGCGACTACGATGTCGGGCAACCGATTCGCGAGCTTGGAATGTTCTGGCCGCTGTATGCGTGCGCGCTCAAGAACGACGAGGCCGCCGCATTCAAGTCCTGTGTGTGCGGGAAATGAAGCGAGCCGGCAAGGCAGCGAGTCAGCCACGAGCTTTTGGCTCTTAGCAGCTCACATTTCTAACTCCGCTAACTCCGCAAACTCCGCCGTCTTGTGCTATACGTTTCCTCATGGCCCGCTCTGCATTCATTTCCGCTACTCTCTTCGTCATTCTCTTTCTCGTTCCGCCGCTCAGCCACGCGCAGACTCTTGCTGCTTCTCCGCCCATGGGCTGGAACAGCTGGGATTCCTACGGACTGACCATCGACGAGGATCAATTCAAAGCGAATGTCAAGGTGCTGGCGTCGCTCGAGCAGTACGGATGGAAGTACGCAGTCGTCGACGAAGGCTGGTACATGGCCAACCCGGCCGGCAAGACGGTGGAGCTACGCAAGTATCTTTGGAACAGCAACGGCCTTCTCATTCCCGCGCCGGACCGCTTCCCCTCCGCTGCTGATGGGGCCGGCTTCAAGCCGCTTGCAGACTGGGTTCACGAGCAGGGGTTGAAGTTCGGTATCCACATCATGCGTGGCATTCCGCGGCAGGTGGTCGAGGCCAACCTGCCCATCGCCGACACATTGTTCCACGCGGAGGACGCAGCCGACAAAACCTCACCTTGTCCCTGGGACGAGGGCAACTGGGGAGTGAAAGACAACGCCGCGGGCCAGGCCTACTACGACTCCATGCTGAGGCTCTACGCATCGTGGGGTTTGGATTTTCTGAAAGTGGACTGCATCGCCACCAACCCCTATCGCCCTTCGGAGATTCGCCAGATTGCCGAAGCCATTCACAAAACCGGTCGCCCGATTGTTCTAAGCCTTTCGCCGGGACCCACGGCGCTCGACGACGCTGCCGAAGTAGCGAAGTACGCACAGATGTGGCGCATATCGAACGATCATTGGGATGGCTGGACCTTCCACGAGCAGCCTTATCACGATGAATTTCCCTTTGGCCTCAAGGGCGATTTTGATCGCCTCGCCCAATGGTTCACTTACACCAGCCCCGGCGCCTGGCCTGATGCGGATATGCTGCCCGAAGGCTGGCTCGGCCCCAGCCCGGGGTGGGGCCCTCCGCGGCAGTCGCATGAAACGCCCGATGAACAGCGCACCGAATTCACGCTTTGGTGTGTCGCGCGTTCGCCGCTTATCTTCGGCGGCAATCTCACCCGGCTCGACGCGCTCTCGCGATCGCTGCTCACCAATCAGACGTTGATCTTCATCGATCAGAATGCGAGTTACAGCAGGCCCGTCGACACTGCCAACCTTGGCCCGGGCTTTGAGAACGCGCGCGTGTGGCGGTCCACGATCGCCGAGCCCGGCGCGCGCGGCTACGCGGAGTATTTCACGTTTTTCAACCTCGGGGACAGCCCCACCACGTTGCACACCGCTTGGAAGCAGCTCGGCCTTGAAGGCGCAAAATACTCAGTTCGCAACGTGTGGGACGATTCGGTGGTTAAGGAATCAAAGGAGATGAGCGTAACATTGCCGCCCCATGGCAGCGCCCTATTCGAGATGCGCTGATCTCACTGAGCGGCCCGCGATTCCGGCGTCACCTGCTCGCGCCGTTCGCCCTTTAGGCGCCTTCCACGAAGGTGTTACGTGGAGCACCCGCCCACCTGTGCGAAACTAATCTGTCTGCGAAGCGCGCCGTCCGACGACTCCCGAAATGCCCGATCCGGCGCGCTCTCCGGCAGAGGCAAGTCATGCCCATTCTTCGGTCCGGCTTTATTGCTCTGTCTCACAATCGTCCGCTGCGCCGCTTCTTCGAACATTCCACGTTGGGAACCCGCCTGAATAAGCGCTTCATCGCCGGCATGAAGATCGGCGATGCGTTGCGCGTTGCCGAAGCCGTAAACAGCCAGGGAATTGCCGCCACGCTCGACTCGCTGGGCGAAAGCGTCACTTCAGCGAATGAGGCGCATCGCGCCGCCGAAGTTTATCACCAGTTGCTCGATTTCATCGCCCAGCGCCACCTGAACGCCAACATCAGCGTCAAGCTCACGCAGATGGGCCTTGAGCAATCCCCCGAGCTGGCTGAATCCATTGCGGGTGACCTGGTGCAGCATGCCCGCTCCACCGGCAGCTTCGTGCGCATCGACATGGAAGACTCGAGCCTTACGCAGGTGACGCTCGACATCGTGCGGCGTGTTCATGCGCGGGCCGGCATGCGCGGAGCCTTGGGCATAGTGATTCAGGCTTACCTTTACCGCTCGCAATCCGACGTGGAGCAGCTTCTCGCGGACGGCATCCGCATCCGGCTTTGCAAGGGCGCTTACGATGAGTCGGCCGAAGTCGCTTTCCCGCGCAAGGCCGAGGTAGACACGAATTTTCTTGCGCTGAGCAAACTGCTCCTTGACAGCCCTGTCTATCACGCCCTGGCCACACATGATGAAAGAATCATCGCCGCGGTAAAGGCATACGCTGCCGCGCATAACATTGACCGCAGCCACTTCGAGTTTCAAATGTTGTATGGAGTCCGCCGCGATCTGCAGCGAAAGTTGATCGCCGAGGGATACAATGTGCGCGTTTACGTTCCGTTTGGAACCGAATGGTATCCCTACTTCATGCGCCGTCTCGCCGAGCGCCCGGCTAATGTGATCTTTCTTGCCCGGAACTTCTTCCGCTCGTGATTTGCGCGGGATCGAAAGCTAAGCGCGCTGCCTCGTTCGCTCCTCGTCCCTGCGCTTGTGGAGCATCACGTTTGCCTTGCACGTCCTGCATCGCCAGGGGTAGAAACCAAAGAACGAATAGATCCGCCTCTGCAGAAAACCCTCCCGGTAGATCCGGAAGACTCGATCGCTGCCGCAAAACCGGCACATGACCTCGTCGCGCAGATTTTCCCGCGGAGCCAGAGCAGGGCCTTGTTGCACACTCCCTTGTTGCATGTTCACCTCTCTGATGATCCGCTCAGCCCTTTTTGAGAAAACACGGCGTTCGTCTTGGCGCGTGAGATTACATTCGTAATTTTCCAGTACTCGAAGGGTCGTAGAAAGGAAGAATTCGCCGAAGACGATGCGATGATTCTAGCGCTGAATGTCAATTCGCAGAATGAAAAATCGCTCCACCCCCGCGCTGTCGCGGTAACCAATCTGGCCGTGACTTAAGTAAATTACTGATGAGGTTCGACTCATTTATGCGTTTGTCGAGGATCTCCTCAACCGCGCCAGCCCCTTCCGGGCCAGATCGGCAACCGCCCTGGCCAGCGTCGGCGATCCATTCAGTGACTCCGGCCTCTCCAGTCGCATGCCCAGCTTCGCAGCATAATCGCGAAAGTGTCGATCAACGTCAAAGAGGATTTCGACGTGATCGCAGAGGAACCCAATCGGCTGTAATACTAGTGACTTCACGCCGCCGGCCGCGATGGTATCCAGCGTCTCTTCCACACTGGGCCCAAGCCATGGCCCTCCACTCGCTCCCTGGCTCTGGAACGCAAACCACCACTGCGAAATCTCTTTCACGCGCTCCGCTACCAGTTCAGCCGTATGCCGCGCCTCAGCCGCATAGGGGTCTGCGCCCTGCCCCGGCCAAACCGGCTGGCCCGCCTTCGCCGCATCCGGGTGCGCCGCCCTCGCCGCGTCTTTGTCATTGCGGCTAGGGTGGAAAGCGGAATCCGACTTGTCTTCCACCTGCGCTTCCACGGTGCGCGTTGGGACGCTGTGCGCAGTGAACAAAACCGGCACAGGCTCGCCAATCTCGGTGTGAAGCTTCGCCAGCGCAGGGCGTAGCCGCTCAGCAAATGCATCCACCAGCAGCGGATGCCGCGCCCAGCCATCAGTGAAATCGATGCGAAGACCCGCCGCCTCAGCCTCAACCGCGCGCCGGTAAAGCCCCACGCTGGTCCGCGAATTCTGCGGCGCCATGCAGATCACCGCGGCCTCTTCAATTCCGTCGGCGCGCATCTTGCGCACCACCTCTGGGATATACGGCCGCCAGTTCCGCATCCCCACATAGACCGGAATGACCTCTCCAGCCGCAGCCAGTTCCCCTTCCACCAGCCGCGCCTGCGCGAACGTAATCTCCGTCAGCGGGCTGTGGCCGATCTGCGCATAGCGGTGCTGAATCTCCTCAACCACAGCCTGTGGCACCGGCCTCCCGCTCACCACGTTGCGCAAATATTCGGGAATCTGCTCCACGGTCTCCGGCGTTCCATGCGCGAGCAGCAGAACCGCCAGTTCAGGCATGCGCGTCCTCCAGGCGGAATTCATGCACCATCTTTACCACCGCCTGCACATTTTCGACCGGCGTCGTCGGCACAATCCCGTGCCCAAGATTGAAGATGTGCCCGGCGCGTCCACCCGCCGAGCGCAAGACCTCTTTCACGCGCATTTCCAGAATCTCCAGCGGCGCAAATAAAGTAATAGGATCCAGATTTCCCTGCACCGCATGCGTCGCGCCCACCGAGCGCCAGCCTTCATTGAGCGGCTGCCGCCAATCCAGGCCGATAACATCTGCTCCCGTTTGCGCCATTTGTGCGAGCAGCCCCGCAGTCTCCACGCCGAAGTAGATCACCGGAACGCCCATCGCCTGCACAGCGCGAACCAGCCGCTTTGACGCTTCAAACGCATACTCGCGATAGTCGCTGAGCGAGAGCGATCCGACCCAACTGTCGAAAATCTGAATCACGTCGGCGCCCGCCTGCACTTGCAGTAGGCAATACTCCGTAAGTACCGTGACCAATTTATCCAAAAGACTGCTCCATGCAATGCGATCGCGGTACATCATCTTCTTGGTCTCGATGTAATTCCGCGATCCGCCGCCCTCAATCATGTAGCTCGCCAGCGTGTAGGGTGCGCCGCAAAATCCGATCACGCCCAGGCGGTCGCGAAAGTGCCCCGCCACCTTCTCAATGGCTTGCGCCACATACGCCAGTGCATCGGCGCGGTCGGTGCGTAGCGCGAGCACGTCCTCAGCCGTTCGCAGTGGATGGTGCACCACCGGCCCTTCACCCGCGGCAAATTCAAAGTCCAGCCCCATCGGCTCCAACGGTAAAAGCAGATCGGCAAAAATGATCGCAGCATCCACGCCGAGCTTCTCTGCCGCGGTGATCGTCACCTCCGCCGCCAGCTCAGGCTTTTTGCAGATCTCCACCAGCGAGTGATGTTTGCGCACGTCGCGGTATTCCTGCATATAACGGCCGGCCTGGCGCAAGAACCAAACCGGCGTGCGGTCCACCGGCTTTCGAAGGCACGCGCGCACAAAGAGGCTTCCATCGAGGATCATCTCGGCCGCACTCTGGCCCTCTTTGCTTGCATCCATATGAATTCATTCTACCGGCCCACATTCCCTTCCCGTATCCGTCCAAATTCCGTGCCTTTCCATCGCACTGTCCTGTATCCTGACGCTGCTGCAGGAGTCGCTCTTCCCTTTCGGCAGCCGGCTTCGGAGGCTATTCATGACCGTCGAAAGGTTCGTCTGCACGCTCTTTGTCGTTCTGCTCGCAGCCCTGCCCGGTGCTCCCGCTCAACAACAGCTGCCTACTTTCTCTCTTCCCCCTCACGGCATCAGGATCAATGTCGTCGTCAACGCCAAATCCGGTCAGCCGGTGACCAACCTCACTCAGCAGGACTTCACGCTTCTCGACAACAAAACTCCGCGGCCCATTACCTCCTTCAAGATCGTCAGCCCCGCCGCCGACCAGCCCACTCGCGTCATCCTGTTACTCGACGCAGTCAACATGCCCTACCAGGCTCTTGCCTACGCGCGAGAAGGTGTTAAGAAATATCTCAAATCGCATGAGGGCGAGTTGCCGTATCCCACCACCCTTGCGATCTTGACCGACAAGGGCGCGCAAATCGTCAACGACTTCTCCACCGACGGCAACGCCCTCAGCGACTTGCTCGAGCACCAGCAAATCGGCCTGCGCGAAATCAATCGCGACTCCGAGTGGAGCGGCGTTGAGCGCCTGCAGATCTGCCTCACCGCTTTCCACCAGCTCGCGAGTTTTGCCTCAACTCTCTCCGGCCGCAAGGCCGTTATATGGATTTCCCCCGGCTGGCCCCTGGTTTCAGGCCCTCGTATCAACCTCGGCACGCGGCAAGAACAGGAGATCTTCGACGATGTCGTCTCTCTCTCAAACCAGTTGAGGCGAGATGACGTGACCCTCTACAACACCAACCCCTGGGGCGTTGGCGAATCGCTCGATCGCGCCGATTACTACGAGAACTTTCTCAAGGCCCCGGTCAAGCCCAGCGACGTCCAACTCGGCGACCTCAGCGTCAAGGTGCTCGCCGTACACACGGGCGGTCTCGCAATCGAATCGAATAGCGACGTTAGCGGCATGATCGACAAATGCCTCGTTGACCTCCGCTCTTGGTATGAAATCACTTTCGATCCCCTGCCTGCCGACAAGCCAAACGAGTATCACCACATCGAAGTCCAGCTTGATCAGCGTGCATTAACTGCCCGCACCACCGACGGCTACTACGCCAACCCGCAGGTCCTTGAACCCCAGCGCTGACCTGCATTTCCTACTCCCTATTGGCTACTCCCTACTCCCTGCTCTCTTCACCGCCAGCGGAAGATGCGCAGCGCCACAGCAAACGGCAACACCAGCCACGCCAGCATAATCGCAATCGGAGCCATCATCTGCCCCAGTTGTGTCCCCTGCAGCATGTTGCCGCGCATCGCATCGATTGCAGCCGTCAAGGGCAACGCCTTGATGAACGGCTGGACAACAGCGGGAAACCGCGCTGCCGAAAAGAAAACTCCCGACAGGATCCACATGGGAAACATGACCAGGTTCATCAGCCCGCTCACCGCTTCCATGGTCTTGGCACGTGACGCCACGAGCAAACCCAGCGCGCTGAAGGTGAACGAAGTGATAACGCAGACCAGCCCAAGCTGCCACAGCGGCCCGCGGAACGGCACCCCAAACACCAGCCAGGCAAAGCCCAGCAACACGACCACTTCAATCACCAGCAAGCCGAGGCGCGACAGAAGATATCCGGTCAGGTATTGCCATCGCGGCATGGGCGAAGCGACCATGCGCTTGAGCAGCCTCTTCTGCCGCGCATCGACAATCGAAAACCCCAGGCCCCACATCGCCGAGCCCATCAGGTTCATCCCCAGTAGTCCGGGCACCACAAAGTCGATATAGCGCGAACCGATCTCGCGAACAAGTTGGTTCTGCGCGGTCACCGCGTCGTGCCGCCCGGCCGCTCTCTGAATCGCCCGGTCCGCCAGCAGCCGTGCCGTGCGCGCATCGGGATTGGTCTCGTCGTAGCGGTATGTCACCCCGTCGCCGGCCTGGATCGCCAGCAACACAATCTGGCCTGTCGCCATCGCGTGCAAGCCCGCGGCCTCATCCATCTCGTTGGCCTTCAGCCCACTGTCTGCCGCCAGCGCCTGCACAAGCTGCGGAGTCGTTGCGCCCACCGGCAGCACCTCCGGCGGGCGATTGCGAAACGCAATTCCCAGCCCGACAGCGAGCACAATGGGAAAGACAAAAATCCAGAAGATCGCCTCCGGCTCGCGCAGCGTGAGCTTGAGCCGCGTTATGGTCAACTGATACAGGCTGCTCAATTCGAGGCTACTCATCCCGCAAATTCCTTCCCGTGAGCCGCACAAACACGTCTTCAAGTGTGGCCGAATGCGTCCTGAACTCGCTCAAATGCAGCCCTTGTTCCTCGAGCGCCGCAAAAATGCGCGGCACCGCAGTGTGCAGCTCGCTCACCGAAAGCTGGTGTACGCCGTCATCACGCCGATGTGACTGCACCCCGGGAATCGCCGTCAGCGCCGCTGCATCCACTCCAGAATTCACCTCCATACTGGGTGCCTCAGGGCCGGTGTCCCCTCGGACGGGTCCTTGTTCGTGGGGCGGAGTTCTCGCTTCTGAAACCTGGGAATGCACTGCAAACTCCACAATGTCCTCGCCGCCCACCGTCGCAATCAGCTCCTTCGGCGTACCGAGAGCAATCACATGCCCGTGATCCATGATCGCCACGCGGTCGCACAGCCGCTCCGCCTCCTCCATGTAATGCGTCGTCAAAATGATCGTGCGCCCGGCTTCCTTCAGTCCTTCCACCAGGTCCCATAGATGCCGGCGCGCCTGCGGATCGAGCCCCGTCGTCGGTTCATCCAGAAACAGCAGTTCGGGATCACCCACAAGCGCCGTCGCCATGGCCAGCCGTTGCTTTTGTCCGCCACTCAACCCGCCCACGCGCGAGCGCCGCTTCTCCTCGAGCTGCGCCATCTCGATCGACTCATCCACCGTGATGCCGCGGCGATAAAAACTTCGGAACAGCCGCAGAACTTCTTCCACCGTCAATTTGTCAGGGAACTGCGTCTCCTGCAATTGCATTCCGATTCGCTGCCGCAGTTCTTCGGCGTCCGTCTGCCACTTCAGGCCCAGCAGTTCGACGGTTCCTTCGTCCAGCGGAGTCAACCCTTCGCAGATCTCAATCGTCGTAGTTTTTCCCGCCCCGTTCGGCCCCAGCAGGCCAAAGCACTCGCCCACCTGCACCTCGAGGTCGATGCCGTCCACAGCGCGAACGTCTGCGAAGGATTTCCTCAGCCCGCGAATGCAGAGCGCTGCTGCGTCGCACCCTCGATCGCGCGATGTATGATTTGTTCCGTAATTGGCTTCTGCACTCACAGTGCCAGACTAAAGTATTCCAGGCGTTTGTCTGAGAATCAGCCCACCGGGGACGACCAACTTCAATTCCGCGCTGACTCTTCACACCTGATCCAAGTGCCCCGCTTCTTCTATTCCCTATTCCCTGTTTACTTGATTCCCACCACCATCGAGTCCGGCCCCACCAGGTGCTCCACGCGCGTCGCATTGAATCCCGCCTCGCGCATCCAGCCCTGGCAGTCCGCGCCCGTGTAATCGAACCCGCCATGCGTTTCAATCATCATGTGCATGCTCATCATGAGGCCAAAAGCGTTCTTCGAGCGGTCGTCGTCAATGATCGCGTCGTAAACCAGCAGCGCGCCGCCCTTGGGAAGAGCCTCGTATGCCTTTCCGATCAGCATCCGCTTTTCCGCAAGGTTCCAGTCGTGCAGAATGTGTCCCATCATGATCACATCTGCCTTCGGCAACGCATCGCTGAAGAAGCTACCCGCCTGGAACCGCAGCCGCGAGGACAATCCGTTAGCTTCAACATATTCCTCGAAGATCGGGCCCACCTCCGGCAAATCGAACCCGACGCCTTGAAGGTGCTCGTTCTTCAGAAGCACTTGCGTCAGCAGATCGCCTTGCGCCGGCCCCGCATCAACTACCGTCGCGTACTGCGCCCATGGAAACTTCGCCGCGATGGCCATGTTCGCGCCACGGCTAACGCCGCTCATCGCCTTCAGAAACTCCTTGAGCCGCGCGGGATCGGCATAGAGCGCCTCGAACACAGGCGCGCCGCCACCTCTCAACTCGCTCTGCGGCAACCCGGTGCGCAGTCCCTCCGTCAGATGGTTCCAATGCCCATAGGACCGGTGGTTACACATCTCCAGAATCCCGCCGATATACGACGGCTTGTGCTTGTCCAGGAACAGGTCCGTGTCCGGCGTATTGGAATACTTCCCATCACGCCGCTCCAGAAATCCAAGCGCCACCAGCGCGTCAAGAAAATCACGTGCCGACCGCGAATGCAGTCCCAACCGCCCTGTCAACTCCACTAAGCCTTCAGGACGTTTTGCCAACTCGGTAAACACTCCCATTTCCACTGCGCTCAAGAGCGTCTTTGAGGCCCAGAATCCAAAGCCAATTTGCATGATGTGTTCCGGTGTCGGGTGCTCGCCCACAGTAACCTCCTCTTTCGTTTGTGATCGCATTTCAGATTTTTGGGAACAGCGTGAATCCGGATTCGAGGGGGGAAGCCAGCACTCCGGAATCGGGGAATACCACCACTATACCGCACGCGCCGCGGCACTGTCCTCGTCAGAAACGACAGGCAATCTGGATTCGACTGCGATTTTGCTCAGCCGCGAATCAAAAACAGGATTCCCGAAGCCAGCAGCACAAACTCAATCATCAAAATGAACACTCGTTCGGGCAGCCGGTCCAGAACCCGCTTGCCCAGGAACGATCCAGACACCATCACCGGCCCGAGCGCCAGGCCAATCAGCACATCCGGACCGGTGAGCACTGCCGCCTGGCGATATGCAATCAGTTTTGTTACATGCATCACCACCGTCGACAGCGCCTCGGTCCCGATGTACGCGCCTTTCACCAGGCCGTAGGCCAGGAAAAACGGCGCCATCAGCGGCCCCACACTTCCCAGCAGCGCCGAAAGTAAGCTCGCGCCGGCTCCGATTCCGGCAAACACTGGCGTAGGAAATGGCTTGTTCCAATGCGGCTTGGCGTGACGCAGAACCACCACCAGCAGCAGGAACGCGCCAAGCATCCGCGTGAGCGCGTGCAGCGGCGCCACCGCAAAAAGGTACCCACCGACGAGCGCCAGCGGAACGCCGCCTAACGCAAACCATGCCACAACTTTCCAGTTCAGTTCGCCGCGATTGAACCAGACCCGGCTCCCGTTTCCGATCAGCTGCGCAACCGTGAGAATTGGAATGGCATCGCGCATTCCAAACGCCGCCACCAGGAACGGCAGCAGCACCGCGGCTCCGCCAAACCCGGTAACAGCGGCCAGGGTCGACGCCAGCAATGCCGCCAACAAAAGAGCCAACCACCTGAAGGTCTCAGCCATCGCTCTTTTGTGAGTCTAATGCCGTCAGGTTAACCAGAACCCTCGCCTGCCGCGATCAACGGGATGGGAAATCTCGCGCTGCGACGTTTTGCGGGCGAAGGATGATGCGCGCACTACTTTTTGTACAGGTTTTCGGCGCTGCCGACGTAAGGCGCGTCGAATCATGCGGAATGTTCGCTCAAGTGGTGCGTTGACCCCGCCAAATGTTCGCTTAAGTGGTTACGAATTGCATCAAAATGTAACCCTGCGAGGTTGCGAATTTACGACGCAATGACCCTCTCAGGTACCGAATAAATTGCAAACGACACCCTCGCAGGTTGTGAATTAAAGCAAAACGCACGATGTAATTACCCGAAAGAGGGCTTAAATGCAATTTTTTGTACTCTAAAACGCGGTTTTATGCCTCATTTTGACGCGTTTTTTGCACGATTTTGCTTTGCTTTAGCGGGGGACGCCTTTGTGATCGACCACTTCGGCTGGTGATCGTTGGCGACCCATTTGCGCTCAACGTGGGACACAGAACGAAAATTTCCGCTCATCATGGCGCATCTTTCGCTGGGTAGCGCTCCGCAAATCGGACACTGGAATTCGAGTGAGAAATCAAAACCGGCCATGCCGGTCTTTTACCGCGATTCGGCTGGCGATGATGCTCAATTCTGAACACTGCACGCAAGCAAAGCGCTTTCAGGGCACTGCCCCAATTTCGCCCCAGTTTTCCACCGCTTGGCAACCGGATTCCCACCGCGGGTGCCCCAGAGCCTGTCCCGAGCGAAGTCGAAGGATCTCGCTTTTGGGACCCGGGAAACAACGAGATCAAATCGATTGGCCTTGTATCAGGGCACGAGTTTACTCGGACCCTGATACAAACCTCCTATTGCACGCATGTGCGTAGCTCTGGCCGCGCTTTGATACCCTCGGGCTAAATAGGAGTTGTTTTTATGAAAAAGGGAGCGGAATACGAGGTTTTTGAAGCCCTGAATCCATTCTTCAACGTCGTCCTGAAAGGGTTGAGCGGGTTGGTCGATGGCGAACATTTTTTCGAAACGTTCGCCGAAGACGCAATCTTCGAGTCCCGTTATCAGTTCCCGGGCTGGCCTCAAATGATTCGAGGGCGAGCCGATCTGATGGCCAGCCTCGCCGGATACGGGAAGACGATCAAGCTTCACTCCGGTGATGGACTTGTCGTTCATCACTCGGAAGATCGTCGCGTCGTGATCCTCGAATTTGAAGTGCATGGCAAGGTTCTTTCAAGCGGCGCTCCCTATGACAACCGGCTCATCTCGGTCGTCACAATTGAAGGCCGAAAAATTGTCTATTGGAGAGACTATATGGACTCACTAGCTGCCTGGACTGCGCTGAACGTTCGTTAGGGGGATTCAGCGTATATCCGTCTCCCAAAAAGCCCGCGTAGCGGGCGCGAGAATTTAGCCCCATGGCGCGAGCCTGGGGCATAAAGGTTCCCATCCGATCCCACAGCCCCGGAGGGGCGTAAGAATGGTGCACACCTTTACCAGCCTGCTCACACATGTTGTCTTCTCCACCTCTGGACGTGCGCCGCTCCTTACCGATGCCGTGCAGCCCGATGTGCACGCGTATCTCGGCGGAATTCTGCGGGAAATACGCGCATTCCCCGTCGCGATCGGCGGAACACGCGACCACGTTCATCTCTTGACGCGCCTGCCGGCCGAGCTTGCCGTCTCAGATTGCTAGCGGGTCGTGAAGACGAACTCCTCTCGTTGGATCAAGGAGAAGTGGCCGGAGCGGCGCTCCTTCGCGTGGCAAGGTGGGTATGGAGCGTTCAGCGTCAGCGAATCCAGCCGCCAGACGGTCATCCGTTATATCCGCGATCAGGCGCGACATCACGAGCGGATTTCGTTCAAGGATGAGTTCCTCTCGTTGTTGAAGAAACACGGCGTGGAGTTCGACGAGCGCTATTTGTGGTAATGAGTCTTTCGCCCCAGGTGATGTTGGTCGCGTGCAAAGTGTAATGACCGCCCTGGGCCGAAAGGGTGCCGACGTTTGTCGGAGTACCATCGAATGCCTCGCTGTGCAGTTCGTAGGTTCCGCTCGAGCTGATCTGCCAGACCCAGCGCCCGCCGTTTTCGCTGTTGATGTCGAGTGCCCACGTGCCGACCCAATGGGGATCGACGGAGCCTGGTTCGCCACCTGCCGGCATGGGAAGTCGGGACGGGTATGCTGGATTGTCGCTCGCGCAGGGAGTCGCGAGGAGCACACATTGCTGCCCTCCTGTATTGCGGCACTCCGCCAGTGCCATTGCGCCCGCAGCAGCGCGATCGGTATTGAACCCGGCGCCACGATCGGTCTTGGTATAAGCAGCCGTTTTGGTCACGCTCAAGGCGTACCCCGTACACATGTTCGCGTCGGAGCGCGCGATCGTGCAGTCATTGGCGCCCACCGCCCGGCAGTTTGCCAATGCGGCTTGTTCCGCGGCGCTTTTTGAAGTTTGCCCGTGGGCCACGCCTGCTTTTGTCGTGTTGTTGGAAAGCGCCAACCCGGTGTATAGGGTGGCGGAGGCCTTGGGGTTCCACGACTTTGCAAGGCTCGCGCAAGCCTGGGGCGAATTCGACAATTGACAGGCATCGCCGAGGTCAGATGTGTTCTGGCACGATGCTCGCGTGACGGCCGTCGCGGCCATCGCGATGACTGTGAGGACAAACAGTCTTCGGCTGTTTTGCGGGAAAACACTGGTGGGCATACTCACTCCTCAAAGGGGATCTGCGAGGATTGGGGGGACTTCAGAGATATCACATGACCCGAAGGGCGGACCAGCTTTAAGTTGGAATCCTGACGGCGGGCGGGGCGGGCTTCGAGAATCATGAACGAAAACGACATTGGGTGCCCCAGGTCCGAAAATCCGGACCCGGGGCGCCCATTTTCTACTTTTTCGCTAAACTAGAAGCATGGCGGAGATTCAGCGCAGAAAAACCCCTACTGTCCGCATCGGACACGTGCGCGTGGGCTGGGAAGTTCCGGTGGTCGTGCAGTCGATGACCAACACCGACACGGCCGATGTTGCGTCCACCACGGAGCAGGTTGCGGCACTGGCGCTGGCCGGCTCGGAGCTGGTGCGCGTGACGGTGAACAACGAAGACGCGGCGGCAGCCGTGCCGCACATTGTCGAGGGCCTGGAAAAGCGCGGCCTGCGCGTGCCGGTGATCGGCGACTTCCACTACAACGGGCACATCCTGCTCAAAAAATATCCGGCCGCGGCGCGCGCGCTGGCGAAGTACCGCATCAATCCCGGCAACGTGTCGATCGGGCGCAAGGATGACGACAACTTCCGCACGATGGTGGAGTGCGCGGCTGAGAATCACAAGCCGGTGAGGATCGGCGTGAACTGGGGCTCGCTGGATCAATCGCTGCTGACGCGCATGATGGACGAGAACAGCAAGCGCCCCGAGCCTTGGCCGGCGCGCGACGTGATGATTGAGGGGATGATCGCGAGCGCACTGCAATCGGCCGCCGCCGCTGAGCGCTACGGGCTGGGCCACGACATGATTATTCTTTCGGCGAAGGTGAGCGGCGTGCGCGACCTGATCGACGTTTATTCGGCGCTGGCTGCTCGCTGCGATTATCCGCTGCACCTGGGGCTGACTGAAGCAGGCATGGGCTCGAAAGGGCTGATTGCTTCAACCGCGGGACTGGCTCCGCTGCTGCTCGCGGGGATTGGCGACACCATTCGCGTGAGCCTGACGCCCAAGCCCGGCGGCGACCGCACGGAAGAGGTGCAGGCGGCGCAGCAGATTCTGCAGTCGCTCGGGATCCGCAGCTTTATGCCGCAGGTGACGAGCTGCCCCGGCTGCGGGCGCACGACGAGCACATACTTCCAGGAGCTGGCCGAACAGATCCAGACCTATCTGCGGACGCAGATGCCGGAGTGGCGGAAGAAGTATCCCGGAGTGGAAGAGCTGAAGCTGGCGGTGATGGGCTGCGTGGTGAACGGGCCCGGCGAATCGAAGCACGCGAATTTGGGCATCAGTTTGCCGGGGACGTTTGAGGATCCCGTGGCGCCGGTGTATATCGACGGGAAACTTTCGACCACGCTGCGCGGCGACACGATTGTGGCGGAGTTCAAGCTGATTCTGGATCGCTACGTGGAGAGCCACTACGGGGAACGCGCGAAGAGTGGCGAGCTGGTGGGAACCCGGTAGATCGGTGGTCAGTATCCCACCCTAAACGCAAAATGCGCGTTTAGGATGGGGCACCCAGTGCCTAGCTGCTTGGCGCGATGGGCGTCACATCATTTTGAGCACAGGCCGCGATATGGTGTCTCCGAATCTTTTTGGAGATTGATGATGCGGTTCTGTTTCGCCCGCGGCTTCGCGGCCCACAGCTTCGCGATGCTTGTGCTGTGCGCTCCAGCGATTGCGTTTGCCGGGAAGGCCCGGCCCTGCTTCAGCGTCGACCAGGCTGCGCAAATGCTCAACAAAGACATCTGTGTTTCCGCGCATATCTATGATGTGGTGGAGCTTCAAGATGGCACGCGATTCCTGGACGTGTGCTCGCCCGCGACTCCTGACGACAAGTGCCGGTTTACCGTGATCAGTCGGCGGGAGGATCGCGACGATGTAGGCGAGCTGGGAAAGTTCCGCAACCAGGATGTGCAGATTCGTGGGACGGTGCAGCCGATGCGGGGCCGCGCGGGAATGGTGTTGAGCCGTGTGCGGCAGTTCTACGGAGGGCCGCCGAAGTTCAGGCCGAATCCCCTGCTTGCGCGCGGATTCTCGGCCGATGAGGAGCGCGCGCTGGTGAGCGATCCGAACCTGCGGCCGCAGGGTGGAAGGCGGGCGTTTATGAATACGAGGGATCGGGAGACGGTGCCGGGGAAATAGCAAGTCAGCATGCCAGCAAGTCAGCGAGTCAGCGGCATGGGCCGGAAGCCCACACGACAGCCGGTCTGGAGACCGGCGCTACTCGATTGGGCGCCCACTCTTGTTGATCCCGCCGCGCTGACTTGCCGACT
>OKRB01000113.1:69000-89264 GCA_900290245.1 Candidatus Sulfuritelmatomonas gaucii
ACTTGCCGACTCGCTGACTTGCTGTTTTTCGAACGGTGGGGCGAAGCGGGAGCCGTACCAGAGAATCAATGAAGCGAGAACCAGCGAGACGAGCGTTACGCCGAGGCCGATGCTGAGGTTGGAGCGGTCGCTGATGGCGCCGATGATCTGCGGGGAAAACGTGTCGCCGAACATGTGAATGCAGAAGAGGTTGATGGAGATGGCGGTGGCGCGGACGGCGCCGTTGACCGAATTCACGATGGCGGCATTGAGCGGGCCGGTGTTGAGAAAGATGATGAACTCGGCAACGAATAGCGACGGGATGGTGATCGAGTGCGGGCCGAAGAAGACGAGGATGCCGAAGGGCAGGGTCAGCAGCGCGCTCCAGAAGCTGAGCAGGTAAAGCGCGCGGTGATTGGTACGCTGCCAGCGGTCCGCGATCCAGCCGCCGACGATCGTGCCGCCGATGCCGTCGATCACGGTAATGCCGCTGACGACGAGGCTGGCGTTGGCGACGCTGAGGCCGTCGGCGCGATGCAGAAACGTTGGCACCCATGCCGAGATACCGCCGAGGGCGAAGGTGATCTCGGCCATACCGAAGGTGGCGGTGAGGAACGCTGGATTTTTCAGGATGCCCCAGAATGTGGATCGATTGTAGGCTGGGCGATATGCATCGGTGCTGCCGCGCTCCGGCTCGCGGCCGAAGAAGCCGTAGAGCACAGCGACGATGAGCCCGGGAATTGCGCAGATGAGGAATGGCCCGCGCCATCCCCACAATGTGCCCAGTTCCCCGCCAGCGAGGTAGCCCAGCGCAGCGCCGACGGGGATGGCTAGATAAAAGACCGAGAGAATGCGGTTGCGCTCCCGCTCGGGATAGAGGTCTGACAACACGGCGGGAGCGAAGATGCCGAAGGTGGCCTCGCCGACTCCAACCAGGGCGCGGCGCGTGTAGAGGCTCCAGTAGCTGTGAACGAAGGCGGAGCCGAGAGTGGCCAGGCTCCAGAGAATGGCGCCGATGATGATGAGCGGCTTGCGCCGGAAGCGGTCGCCCAGCCAGCCGCTGGCGGGCGCGGCGAACATGTAGAAAAAGAAGAGCGCTGTGGTCAGGGCGCCCATCTGTTGATCGGTGGAGTGGAATTCGCGCTGGATAAGGGGCTGCGCGCCGGGAAGAATGTAGCGGTCAATGTAGTTGAGCAGGTTGAGAGCCAGCAGCAGCAGGACGGTGCCGAGTGCGGCACTCATGCGGGGGCGCAGACGCGAGAGCAAGGTAGACAAGAGAGTTCAACCCCGCGGTGAACAGCAACTCACGGAAAGCAACGAATATCATACTGGGCCGTCGATGGCCCACGGGGGAAATGAGAATTCAGGATTTGGGCCGGGGCCAGCGCGCTTCGATAGTGGTGCCGATGCCGCCGCGGGGACGGAATTCGCCTCTGACGACGGCCCACACTGGGCGGCACGCTTTGACCACGTCTTCGAGCACCTGGTTGACGATGTTCTCCTGAAAGATGCCGAGATTGCGGTAGCTGAAGAGGTACTCTTTGAGGGATTTCAGCTCGAGGCAGTGCTTGCGCGGCATGTAGCGAATGGTCAATTTTCCGAAATCGGGCAAGCCGGTTTTGGGGCACACCGAGGTCAGCTCCGGATCGTCGATCTCAATTTCGTATCCGGGAAACTGATTCTCCCAGGTCTCGATGGCAGGAAAGGCAAAGTCGCGGCCGGCGCCGGCGTGTTTGGCAGTATATCTGCGCGTTGATGCCATGCCCATATTGTAAGAGCACGGTGGCCGGTGACTGCTTCGGTTCCGATCATCTTTCTGCTTCTTCGGCGCATGTTTTTGCGTCTTATATACTGACTCTGGTTAATTGCATGGCTGAAGCAAGATCGCAAACTGGCCGCCGGTGGCTTTGGGCCGGAATTGTCGTCATCCTTATCGTCGTTTTTTTCACGGCGCGGTACGTTCTCCGCGAAAGGCTGCCGGTGCGCGTGGCGCAAGTGGGGCGCGCTAATCTTACGAATACGGTCCCCACCAATGGCCGCGTGGAACCGATCGGGCCTTACCAGTTCTACAGCCCCATCAACACCACGGTGAAAGCCGTGCATGTGCAAGAGGGCGACACGGTGCCGGCGGGAAAGCTGCTGATCAAACTCGACGACGCGCAAGCGCAGGCGCAGGTGGCGAGCGCAGAGAGCGGCGTGAAGACCGCCCAGGCATCTCTTGAAGCGGTGACGCATAACGGAACACTGGCGGAGCGGCAGGCTGCGGCCGCGACCATGGAACAGGACCAATTGGCGCTCAATCAAGCGCAGCAGAACCTGGATGCGCTGACCAAACTGGCCGCAAGCGGTGCGGCTGCGCAGGGCGAGGTGCTGGCCGCGAAATCGCAATTGCAAACCGCGCAGGCCAACCTGAAAGCGGCGGGCGAGACGGCGAAGCAGCATTATTCGTCAGGCGATGTGGCGCGCGCGCAGGCTGCGCTGAGCGATGCGCAGGCGGCATTGGCGGCGGCGCTGCACGTCGAGGCGCAGACGTCGATCGTTGCGCCTATCAAGGGAACCATTTACACCCTGGACGCGACGCCATCGGAATTTGAAGAAGCCGGCAAGCTGATTCTGCAAATGGCAAACCTCGGAGAGGAGCGCGTGCGCGCCTACTTCGATGAGCCCGACCTGGGACGGCTGGCCGTGGGGCAAAAGGTGCTTATCCGCTGGGATGCGAAACCAGCGAGTGAATGGCACGGCCATATCGAGCGCCTGCCCGCCGCGGTGGTCACCTACACCACACGGAACGTGGGTGAAACTTTGGTCGCGATCGACGGCCCACCCGACGGATTGCTGCCCGACACCAATGTCACGGTGACGGTGACGACTTCAACCGAAGACAACGCATTGACTATGCCGCGCGAGGCACTGCACGAGCAGAACGGAAGATATTTTGCATTCAAGGTCGAGGATGGTGAGTTGAAACGGGTGGCGATCACCATCGGCACGCCAAATCTGACGCAGGTTCCCATACTTTCAGGCCTCAATGACGGCGATATTGTCGCCACCGGAACCACCAGCGACCAGCCCTTGCAGGAAGGCATGCCGATCAAGGAAGTACGGTGATGCGCCCAACGATGAAGATTCGCATGTTGACGGCGTGCCTTCTGGCATGCGCATGCGGGCTCGCGTACGCACAGATCAACCCCGCGATCTTGAGCGAGGCCAGCGCGGATTTGCAGGCGGGCCAGGCGGACAAGGCGCTGGCTTTGCTGACGCCGCTGCCAACGACGGGCACGGGCGCTGCTGAGGCGCAGAACCTGCTGTGCCGGGTGCGATTCACCCTGCAGCAATGGTCGCAGGCGGTCGCGGAGTGCCAGCAGGCAGTGAATCTCGACTCGAAAAATTCCGACTATTACATGTGGCTGGGGCGGGTATTGGGCCAGGAAGCGAGCCGCGCCTCGATCTTCTCGGCATACGGCGACGCCAAGAAATCGCTGGCGGCAATGCAAACTTCAGTGCAGCTGAATCCGCAGAACGCCCCGGCCCTTTCAGACCTCGGCGACTATTATGCCAATGCTCCCGGGATCGCGGGCGGGGGAACGGACAAGGCCCAATCGGTGGCGTCGCAACTGGATAAAGTGGATCCGGTGAGAGCCACTCAGCTGAGGGGCGACATTGCCATGGCTCAGAAAAACTATACTGCGGCCGAGCAGTACTACAAGCAGGCGGCGAGTGTGGGCTCAGCACCCGCCGACGAGTGGACCGTGCTCGCGAGTTTTTATCGCGGGCGCCAGCAGTGGACCAACCTGGACGCGGCGATCCAGAGCTGCGTGACCGCGGCAGCGAAGGCCGCGAACTCCGGCGCGGCGCTGTATGATGGCGCGGGCGTGCTGATTACGGCGAGCCGCAATCCTTCGCTAGCCGCAACCATGCTTGAAAATTATCTTGCGAGTTCGTCGATGACCGAGGAAGCGCCCGCTTTCATCGCGCATATCCGATTAGGGCGCCTGAAACAACAACTCGGCGATGCGGCGGGTGCACAGAGCGAGTTGGCCATGGCGGCAGCGATGGCGAAGGAATTCAGCCCGTCGCAGGATCCCCAACATTGATGCGGCAAAAGCAGCAAACGAACCGAAACCGAACGGGTAGATCCCGGGCGCGGATCCTGGCCGCCCTGGCGCTGGCCGCCGCCTCTACCCTGGCTTCGGCGCAGGTGTCGCTTACCACTGTGGTCGAAATGGCCCAGCAAAACTCGAGTAGCGTGAAACTCGCCAACGCTGACCTTCAAAAGGCGCAGGCCGCCCTCGACCAGACTGAAGGCGCATATATCCCCGACTTTGTCATCGGATCCCAGGTCGGTTACTCTCACGGCTTTCCAACCGGCCAGCCCTCTGTGGGAAACGCTTCGATGCAGTCCCTGGTTCTGAGCTTCTCTCAGCGTCAGTACGTCAAGGCTGCACGGGCCGGCGTGGAGGCCGCCAATCTGAACCTCAAGGACGCAAAGGAGCAGGTCGCTCTCGACGCCTCCACCGATTACATTGAGTTGGACACGGTCAAGCGTGAACTCGATGCCGTCCGCGAGCAGGAGCAGGATGCAGCGCGGCTGGTCGCGATTGAACAGCAGCGTGCCGAGGCCGGTGTTGACCCTCTGAGCGCCTTGTTGCAGGCTGAGTTGACCGCCGCGCAACTCAAGTTCAAACGTCTGCAGCTTGAAACCCGCGCTGCGACCCTCGCCAAACAGCTCGAGGCACTCACCGCGCTGCCGGCGGATTCCATCGCGACCGATCGTTCAAGCATTCCTGAGATTCCTGCCGTCTCGGCCGACCAAGCACCACGTCCCCTTGTCGGCATTGAATCTTCAACTGTCCTGGCGCGCTCCAAACTGGAGGAGGCAAAGGGAGACGATCTGGCATGGCGTCGCCCATCGATCGGCTTCGGGGCGGTCTACAATTACGACTCCAACGAGCTCAACAATTACAGCACCTATTACAACCACTTCACTCCTAACAACGTCAGTTTTGGTCTCCAGATTTCGGTTCCCTTCTTCAACTTTGCTATTCGCGCAAAAGCCAAGGTTTCCGCCGCCGAAGCGCTGCGCGCGAGAGTGGAGGCCGAGGATGCGCAACACCAGAATGACATCCAGATTGCGACATTGACCGCCAGCGTGCGCGAGCTGGACGCGCAATCGGAGATAGCCAGCCTGAAACAGCAGCTTGCGGCCGAGCGGCTCAAGAGCGTGGCGGCGCAACTGGAATTAGGTAACGGCGCCGCCGGCACTCCGGGTGCGCCGCCCCAGCTTTCGCCTACTGCCGAGCAGCAGGCACAGATCCAGGAGCGGCAGGATTACCTTGAATCGCTGGACGCCGGCTTCGATTTGAGCAAGGCGCGGCTGAGCCTGCTGCGCGCCCTGGGGCATATGCAGGACTGGCTCAATGAACTAAACACGAAGTAACCCACAGAGGGAATCCTGAAACCAACCCCCTGCGGGACTAGTCATACCAGTCGATCGCGCAAACATACTTTGATTCCATAGGGTTTACGCGACAAAGTCTTCCCCATTTCCGGATTGAAATAGATGGTTCGCGCGGCGGGCAAATGCGTCTAAGAAAAGAGACCGAATGATAGAATTGAAGGGATGCCTATGCCATTGAAAACACTGTTTCTGAACCCTCCCTCGTTTGAGAATTTCGACGGCGGCGCAAGCTCGCGCTGGCCGGCGACTCGCGAGATTGAGTCCTATTGGTACCCTGTCTGGCTCACTTATCCGGCCGGTCTGCTCGAGGGTTCCCGGCTGCTGGACGCGCCTCCCCACCACGTTTCCGCCGAGGAAACCATCAAGATTTGCAAGGACTACGAGTTCCTGGTGCTGTTTACTTCCACGGTTGGATGGGAGGGAGATCAACGGCTGGCCGAAGCGATCAAGTCGGCGAATCCGTCGATCCGCATCGCCTTTGTCGGGCCGCCGGTCACGACCGATCCCGACCGCGCACTGAACGAGTGCTCCGTGCTGGACTTCATTTGCCGGCGCGAATTCGACTATTCGGTTGTTGAATACGCAAACGGCAAGCCGCTGAACGAGATTCTTGGCATCAGCTACAAGAAAGACGGCAAAATCGTTCACAATCCCGACCGCCCGCAGGTGGAAGATCTTGACGCGATGCCATGGGCGACGAAGATTTACAAGCGCGACCTCGACGTAACGCGCTACAACGTCCCGTTCCTGCTGCATCCTTTTATCGCGCTCTACTCCACGCGCGGCTGCCCGGCGCAGTGCACCTTCTGCTTGTGGCCGCAGACGCTGAGCGGGCACGCATGGCGCAAGCGCTCCAGTGACGATGTGGCGGCGGAGATGAAGTGGGCCAAGCAGAATTTCCCCGCCGTGAAGGAATTCTTCTTTGACGACGACACCTTCAACATTCAAAAGCAGCGCACCGTCGAGCTGTGCGAAAAGCTGAAGCCGCTGGGATTGACGTGGAGCTGCACTTCGCGCGTGACGACAGACCGCGAGACGCTGAAGGCGATGAAAGACGCCGGATGCCGACTGCTGATTGTCGGATTTGAATCGGGCGATCCGCAGATTCTGAAGAACGTGAAGAAGGGCGCCACAGTCGAGCGCGCGCGCGCCTTTGCCAAGGACTGCCACGACCTGGGCCTGGTGATTCACGCCGACTTCATTCTCGGCCTGCCCGGCGAGACGAAGGAGTCGATCCGCAACACCATCAACTTTGCCAAATCGCTCGATTGCGAAACCATCCAGGTTTCCGTCGCGCACGCGTATCCCGGCACCGAGTTTTATGATTACGCCGCGAAGAACGGGTTCATCACCAACAACAATATGCAGGACGGCGGCGGCCACCAGATGGCGCACATCGAGTATCCCGGCCTGCCGACCGATTACGTGATGGAGATGGTGCACCGCTTCTACGACGAGTACTACTTCCGGCCGAAGGCTGCGTTCCGCGTGGTGTGGAAGGCGGTTGTGAATCGCGATCTTCCGCGGCTGTACGTTGAGGCCAAGTCGTTCCTGAAACTGCGCTCGCAACGTAACAAGATGGTGAAGCAGACGCGCGCCCAGCAGGCATCGCCGACAACACCTGTCGGGGCCGGCGCGTAGCCGAAACTTCAACTGTGGCGGCCGCATCAAACTGAAAGCCACGATGCATCAGCACTCTCTTTCGCCACGCCAATACGTGATCCTGGGCCTTGTCGCGATTTGCGCACCGCTGGGTGATAGCTGCCTTTCCCGCGGCATGACGGCGATGCCGCCAATTTCCGTTGCGCATCCCGGCGCGCTGATCGCGGCGGTTTTCACTCCCTGGATCGCGCTGGGCATCGCTCTGCTGATCGGCTTCTTCGCCAGCTATCTGACGGCGCTTTCGTGGGCCGATCTCACTTTCGTGCTTCCGGCTACGGCGTTTGGATACGTCATCATCGCGCTGCTCGCAAAGTTCTGGCTGCATGAAAGCATTTCGCTTGAACGCTGGGCAGGAATTCTGCTGATCACGCTGGGCGTGGGTTTTGTGGCGCAGGGGCCCTCTCGCACAGAACATCCAGCGCCGCCAGTGAACGAGCCGGAGCGCAAGGATCCCGACGTGAAAGAGCCGCCTGCCAAGCGGCCCGATGTGCAGGAACCACCGGCTAAGGATCCTGGAGTTAAGGAGCCAGGAATCCGGGAACCCGAAGCGAAGGAGATGGAAGCATGACACCGGCCGTTTGGATCGCAGCGGCCATGATCGCTACCGTGGTGCTCGCCTCCACCACGGGCGAGGTTTTTACCGCGGCCGCCATGAAGTCCATCGGCGACCTCGACGTGATTCGCGAGCGCGCGGGGCTGGGAGGCGCAATCCGCGCTGTGCTCACCTGCCCGCTGTTTTTCGTTGGAGTGTTTTTTCTGGCGATCGCGTTTTTCTCACTGCTCTTCGCGCTGAATCATCTGAACCTGAGCCTGGCCGGGCCAGCGACTGCATCGCTCACGCTGGTGACGAACGCGATTGCCGGGAAGTTCTTCCTCAAGGAAAATGTCGATCGGCGGCGGTGGGCGGCGGCGGTGCTGGTGTGCGTGGGGGTTTATCTGCTGGCGCATTGAAAAGCAGCCACTAGCTGCTAGCCTCTAGCTGCTAGTTCGTGGTTCAGGCGTCATCGCTAATCTTGCCACTGATTCGCGTGGCTCGCTTACTCAAATTGGGATCGGACAATCTGCTCGCGGCTGGCAGCTAGGAGCTGGAAGCTTTCTTTACTAGCCGCATGAACCCTCTCGGCTTCAGGTCGGGAATCAGGAATCTTCGCGGCTCATTGAGCAGAGCGCAGACGGCTTCGGCGGCGAGGTGGCCGCTGCGCGCGGCGCTCTCCATGGTGGAGGGCCAGCCGGTTGCGATCCAGTCGCCGGCGAGGACGCAGTTGGGCCAGGGCGAAACGGATCCCGGGCGCGCGCTGTCGATTCCCGGCGGAACGGTGAATGTGGCGCGGACTTCCTTGACCAGCACCGCTTTCTCGAGCTTCGTCTTGGCGACTGCCGGAAAGAATTCAGCCAATTCGCGCACGGCGAGGTCGATCGCCTCCTCGCGGCTCATCGCCGCAAACTTTTGCGAGGCGCTGACCACGAGCTCGAGATAACTTCCCTTCTCTTTTCGCCACGGTTGCAGGCGACTCTTGTTGTACATCCAGTGAATTTCGCGGTCGAGCAGCACGGCGTGGTCAAGGCCGGTGATCTCGCGATCGAACCAGAGATGAACGCTGCAGATGGGCCCGTGCTCGTGGCGCTCGATTTTCGCGGCGAGCGCTTCGGCACCATCGGCCGGCGGCATCTGCGGCAGAAGCCTGGCCATGCCTTCGAACGGAACCGCGAGCACCAGGAAATCCCCAAGCAGATCGCCCGCACGCGTCGACACTGCCCACTGCGAAGTTTCTTCGTCCATCGCCGCGCTCTCCATGCCGGCGTTGTACACAACTTCGCCGCCATGTTCGCGCAGGAAGCGCTCAGCGCCGCAATAGAGCTCGCTGAGCGGCACGGTGCTCATGCCCATGCTGCCCGCCTGCGCCGAATTGAGAAAAAGCTCGCGGATGACCTTCGCCGCGTAGGGCAGCGCGATCACGTCAACGTCAGCATTCAGCGCGCTTGCAATGACCAGCCGCCAGAAGCGCTCGATGGCGCCCGGAGTTTGGCCATTGCGCTGGAGCCACGCGCCTAATGTTTCCCCTGAATTCGCTGCCACCGGCAGCATCAGCTCACCAAACGCTCGCATCAGCGCCGCCTTATCCGCGCGCGTGAATGCCTTCGCGGCAAGCAATTTTGGCAACCCATGAAAGGGCGCCGGCAACCACCGCGCAGGCCCAAGCAGCGTCCGCCGGCCGCCGGGCTCGATTATGGTCATGGTGCGGGTCCAGTGGATGCGGTCGGCCACGCCGATGCGCCGGTAGAATCCGATCAGGTTTGTGCAGCAGCCGAAGAGGACATGCTGGCAGTTGTCGATGACCTCGTCCACGCCGGGATGGCGGTAGGAGCTGGCACGCCCGCCAAGATAGCCGCGCCGCTCGACCAGCTTGACGCGCAGCCCGGCCTCAGCCAGGGCGCAGGCCGCGCTCATGCCGGCCACGCCGCCACCCACGACGATTGCGGATTTTTCCGAGGCTGCTCGCAAGACACTCACACTCTGATGCGCCCGTTAGAAGGGTCTCTCTTATCATCGCCGATGGCGCAGGGCCGTGCTGCGTCTCGCGGCGGCTCTGTTTGAGGGAGAACTTCCTCAGGGGCTAAAGCCCGCGTTGATGTTGCGCCTCTTCGGCCCGACTAAAGTCGTGCCCTGATACGAATCTTTCTCAGTTTTGATTTTTTCAGTGCGCTATGAATTCGCGCCTTTTCAAAGCTCGGCCACATCAACCGGTTTTCAGAAGCCCATGCGCGAACGCAACACGCGCACGCGATCACGCGCGACGGGAAGCTGAGTCTTTCGCGCGTCCTTGAGCGAGACGACGGTTCGCCCGGCGAACGAGATATCGGCCTGCTTCACCCAATCGAGATTGAGCAGGATGGCGCGGTGAATGCGCAGGAAGCGGGCGGGATCGAGCTTCTGCTCGAGCGCAGCGATGGTTTGATCGACGCTGTGCTCTTTGCCGTTGCTCACGGCATAAGTGAGCTTGTCGCGCGCAATAAAGTGCGTGACGGAGCTGAGGTCGAGGAACGAAATCCGATCGCCGACACGCGAGGCGACGTGGCGCGGATAGTCGCCGTGCCGGCTGCGGAGCGACGCCGCAAGATCCTGCAAAACGGCGGGAAGATCGGGACTCAGCTGCCAATCTGGTTTGATGAGAGGCCGCAGACGGCCCAGCTTGGCCAGCGCGCGCTCGAGCTGTTCGGTCTCGATCGGCTTTACAAGGTAGTCAATCGAGTTCACTTCGAAGGCGCGCAGCGCGTACTGGTCATAGGCGGTGGTGAAGATGACGAAGGGCTGCACGGAGAGGCGTGAGAGCAGCTCGAAGCCATTCATGCCGGGCATCTGGATATCGAGAAAGAGTACATCGATACGCTTGCCGGGGCTTTCCTGTGACGCGCCAGAAAGAAACTCGACAGCCTTCGCGGGATCGGTAGAGCTGCCGGCGATCTCGAGAAAATCGTAGGGCGCGAGCATGCGTGCCAGCCGCTCGGTGGCCAGCGGTTCATCGTCGACGAGATAGGCGCGCAGCCGAGCAGCTTCCATAAGAGCTCACGATTCCGCGGGGAACGAGATGCGGACGACCGTCATGTCATTCTCGCGCGCCACGTCCAGATGTCCGGCGCTGCCGAAGAGAAGCTCCAGGCGCGCGGCAAGGTTGCCGAGGCCGTGCTCGGGCGCCGTGGCGTCGAGCGAAAATCCCGGGCCGTCGTCACTCACCTTGAGGCGCAGCGTGCCGGCATCGACCTTCCCCGCAATTTGAATCTTAGCGCCCTCGGTGCGCTGCGCGGCGACATGCTTCACCGAGTTTTCGACCAACGTCTCAAGCGCAAGCGGGGGGACTTTGATGGATCCCAGCGAATCCGGGATGAGGATTTCATAGCGCAGGCGCGGGCCGAAGCGCGTGGATTCAATCTCGAGATAATCGCGGACGATCTTCAGCTCCTGCTGGAGTGGGACAAGACCGCCCTGCTGCGCGTTGAGCGAGAAACGCAACAGCGATGCCAGCTTGCCCACCATGGCTTCGGCGTGCTGCGGATTGGTGGGGATCAGGGCGGCAATGGAGTTGAGCGTGTTGAAGAGAAAATGCGGATGGATGCTCGACTCGAGCGACGAGAGGCGCGCCTCGGCCAGCAATTTGTAGGCGCGTTCCTGTTCCACCTGGCGTGTGCGGAGCTCAATCTCCGCCTCCTGCAATCTGTGGCGAAGCGTCTCATAGGTGGCGATGCTGAGGCCGATGGCGAGCGTGATGATGATGCTGAAGGTCAGAGATCCCTTGAATTCAGTCCAGAGAGCGGTTCGGGGAGAGATGCCCACCCCGCAGACGATATAAGCCGCGACAAAGGAGCCGGCTGAAGCCGTCGCGACAAGACAAAGCGCCTGGATGAGCACGATGGCACGAGGAAATCTGACTGTGAAGCGGACGGAGACCCAGGTGGTGAGGGCCATGGATGGCAGCGCGATGCATACCGAGTAGATGAAGATTGCAAGGATGTGCTGGACCGTGCGCGACAGGTTGAGGTAGCCGAGCGAATAGAAGAGTAACGCAATAAGAATTGTTGCGCCGGGGATGAGCCACGCGGCGGTCAACAGGTACGAGCCAAAGCCGTGAGCCGGCTCTTTGCAACAGGTAGCGTCGGTTTGCTTGGTGTCGATCGAATCGTTCATAGCTGAAATCGGACTCCCGCCGATGTGGCCGCTGTGTAGGGGGCTGCTCCAAATTCCGAAGTTGCGCTGCCCTGGGGAGCCTCCATGTGCACGTAGGCCGAAAAATGATTGCCGAACCACCGGCTCACGTCGAGGATGCCTGTGTAGCTGTGGTCGCTGAGGTTTGCCACCACGGAGCCGGACACGCCCCACTGCTTCCATCCCGGCCGCTCGCGAAGCCGCGCTTTGCCAGCATTCAAGAATACATAATGCTGGCGGCCGGCGAGCGGAGAGACTCCCGGATCGCGAAAGTATGGGATGTTGGGCGGCGTGAAAAACTCGCCGATAAACGTAATGTTGGCGGCGGTGTACTTCGCGCCCAGGAGCAGTGCCGGATGCTCGCGCCAAGCCGCTTCACCGTGCAGTTCCACCGCCTGGCCGACGACACGGGTGAAGGTGAGCGCACCGAACGAATCGCCACCGCGATCGTGCCCGCCGATGAGCGACGTGTCGAATCCGCGCACCAGAACGTTATACCGGAAGGCCGCGGTGTCGTGCAGGTTGGTGTTTGCGGGCGCAAGCGCGGCGGTCGACCAAGCCGCGGAGATCGCCTGCGTTCCGTGAATCCAGTCGGCCTTGACCAAGTCGCGGCCTTCATTCACGTTCAGGCGATCGCTGGGATCGGTGGGAATGCGCGGCGGGTCAAGCACACCGGCCGCAGTGAAGGCGTAGCCGGTGCCCCAAAGCAACATTTTGCGGCCTGCGGTGACGTCGAAGTTGCCGGCGGAAAGATTGGCATAGGTTTCGCGCACGCGGAGCTGTGTGTTGGTGTCGGAGTAGGCAGTGCTGAGGCCGATGAGGCTCGACGAAAAACTCCAGCGATCGCGCTCTCGAATGGCAAAGGCGGGCTCGACCAGGACTTGATTCAGCACCCTGGGCAGAGGGGCGCTAAGCCCACCGTAAAATGTGGCGTCGTTGATCACGTTCACCGAATAACGCGTTTCATAGCGGCTTTCTTCCTGCGGCGCATTGCCTGGGCCGGGGCTTTGCGCGCGACCGATGGCGCTCGTCGCGAGGAGGATGAAAGCCGGAATGAGGCGATGATTCATGGCTGCTGTGGTGAATCTGAAATTCGTCTAAAAGCAACCGCAGATCCTTCGACTTCGATCGCTGCGCGATCTCCGCTCAGGATGACAATTCGTGATGGTGTATGTTTCTGCCGCATCGCACTAGAACCTGTCGGCGTTCCCCTGGTAGAACAGCCTGTCGGGTAGCGCGCGTGGCGCGGAGCCGGAGTACTCAAGCACGCTATGGGAGTTGTGCAGCACTTCGTCATAGAGCGTGAGCTTGTGCAGCAGCATCTGGCCGCCAGTCAGGCCGAACTCGTCGAACGTAGCGGTCTTGATGTGCTTGCCAGAGGTCAGGTAGAACTCGGCCTTCACCGGGCGCGCATCCTCGGTGCGCACCCAGAAAAGAATTCGCTGGTAGGTCGCGCCCTTGCGCCTGGCAGTGAGTTCGAGAACGTAGCAATCGACCGTACCCGCTTTCTCAGTGCGCAGATAGATTGGCGCGTAATCGGCCGCGTAGTTGGTGCGGGCTACGTCGCCGTTCGAAGCGTCGCCGCTGAGGCGCTCCAGCGGAGTGATGCGCACCGGGCGGCTCACGTCGGGAAGATAAACCCACATATCGTCACCGAGCATGAGCAGGTGTTCGCCCTTCTCACGCGGGCTCATGAACTCGACGTAAGTTTTGTCGGCTCCCTTCTGCGAGACGTCGTAAAGATGTTGCTCGTCGGGCTTGCCGGATTCGTAGTCGGTGATTTTCACATGCACCACGAACGAAGGCCACCCATTGCGGAACGTGTCGGATCGCTTGAGCAGGGCCTCGGCGTTGGGCGGCGCGGGAGCCGCGTGGCCAGCGAGGACACAAGTCACCAGAAGGCCGATCAGGAACAGGAGCAGATACCAGCGCAGGAAAGTATTCACGTTAGACATGGGCCAATGCCTCCACAATTTGTAGCCGCGATGCGCGCACCGCGGGCAGGATGGATGCGAGAGCCAGCGAGACGATGACCAGAATCGAGGAGCTGACCATCATGGCCGGCACATGCAGCACGCGGAATGGAACGCTGACGGTGTAGCCGGGCGGCGGCGGCAGATGCAAGCCTGACGCGTTGAGCAGTACGCCGAGCAGGTTGCCGGCTGCGAGACCGCCTGCCGCGCCGAGGACTCCGAGCAGCGTGGCTTCGGCCATGAGCAAAAGAATGATCCATGCGCGCGGAGTGCCCATGGCCAGCATGGTGCCGATTTCGCGCGTGCGCTCGAACATGGCCATCAGCAGCGTGTTTACGCTTGACATGAGGACCATGAAGAAGACGATGACGCCCATGAAGAGAAAGATCCCGTTGAAGAGGTTGTGCACCTGCTTGTAATAGGTGGCGAGGTCGATCCACTTCTTCACGGTCATCCGCTGCGGCAGTCCGCTGAGCCGAGGGATGAGCTCGTTATAGACAGCGTCGGTGTTGGCTGTGTCATCGAGGCCGACAACGAGGTTGGTGATGCGGTCGCTCTGCAAAAGGCGCTGCGCGGAAGGTAGAGTGATGCGCAGGTAGCGCGCATCCAATTCGGCCACGCCGCTTTCGACGATGCCGGCAATCTGGACATCGACACCGTTCAGCGCACCGTCAGAAGTGACGGCGAAGAGGGTGAGGCCGTCGCCTACTTTCACGTTCATTGACTTGGCCAGGCCCGCGCCGATGAGCGCTTCGACGTCGCTGCCCTGGTCGCCGTCGAGGTCCTTGCCGGCGGTCAGAAACGTGCTGAAGCCGAGGCTGCGTTCGGCATCGGGATCCACGGCGCTGCCCATGAAGATCGAAGACTTTTGTCCATTCGAAACCATGCCGTAGAACTCAATGCGCGGAGCGACGCCGTGCACGTGAGGAGCAGTGCGCACGGTCGCGGCCACCTGGCGCCAGTTCTCGATGCCGGTGTCGAGAACGCGGATTTCGTCGCGGCGAAAGTGCTCGGCGGTGAAGATTTGCAGATGGCCGAGGCCGTTGCGGATGGTGTCTTCGCGCAGGCCATGGGTCATGAAAGCAAAGTATCCGCCGGCGAGGAGCAGGCCGGTGACGCCGCCGCCGACCATCAGCAGAGTCATGAGCGTGCGCCGGCGATTGCGAAAGATGTTGCGAAAGGCCAGGAGCAGGAACTTAGCCATGAACCACCTCCGCGTGCTGCATGTCTTCGACCACCTGGCCGTCGCACAGGCGGATGATGCGCGGCGTGTGCTCGAGCAGCCGCTGATCGTGCGTGGAGAAGATGAAGGTGAGGCCGAGCGTCAAGTTGAGTTCGCGCATCAGGTCGATGAGCTGTGTGGCATTGTGCGTGTCGAGATTGGCCGTAGGCTCGTCGGCGAGCACAAGCGCGGGACGATGAACGATGGCCCGGGCCACGGCCACGCGCTGGCGCTCACCGCCGGAGAGCAGATCGGGCCGGTGCTGGGCGCGCGCGGCGATGCCGACGCTTTCAAGCGCGTCCATGGCACGGTGGCGGCGCTCGTCTGCGCTCACGCCTTGCACTAAAAGTGGAAATTCAACATTTTCGCGCGCGGTGAAGACGGGAATTAGGTTAAAGGTCTGGAAAACGAAGCCAATCTTTTCGCGGCGAAAGGCCGAGAGACGCGCGGGGCTGAGCTTCGAGGTGTCTTCACCGTCGAGAACGATACGGCCCGAAGTGGGCTTGTCGATGCAGCCCATGAGATTGAGCAATGTTGATTTGCCGCTGCCGCTCGGACCCGCGATGGCCAGAAACTCTCCGCGCTCGACACTCAGGCTGGCATCGTCGAGCGCGCGAACCTCGCTATGGTCCAGGGGAAATCGCCGGCTGACTGCTTCCACGCTGACAAGGTCGTCCATGCACGGCTCCTCTCAAAAGTTCTTGAGGAGACGGTACGGCAATACGAAAGGCAAAAATCGCGTGCATGGATGGAGGGTTGGAGAAGCGGATGAAGGGTTTGAAAGCGGGGATGAGCGGGAGGAGTGCGTGCAGCCCACCTCCGCCCTTTGGAGCTTCGGCGCGGCAGCCTCAGTCCGCCGCGATTTGTAGCCTTGACCTGCCGAGCCGTAGTCCGCCGCGCCGGACGAAGGCTGGTGGGCGGTCAGGGACTCGAACCCCGGACCCCTTCCTTGTAAGGGAAGTGCTCTAACCAACTGAGCTAACCGCCCAATCGCGTGCGCCTGTTTTGATGATAGCAGCGAGTTCGATTTGCGGCGGGCACCGCATGCCCGATCGATACACACTTACCGAAGACGGCCATGCTAGGGCCGGCACTCGGATCCGACGGAGCGTCGATGCCGACACTACGGTCCGATCGTTCGCTATGGTTTCACCACCACGGCAAGCTGATGCGGAGGAATCGTGAGCTGAATCGGTAATGTTGCTTGCCGGTCGGCCTGGAACGGGGCTGCTACTTCGACGCTGCCTGAGAGGCCGTCGAGGCTCACGGTGACGGTTTGCGGTGTGCGATCGAAGTTGACCACTACGCACGCTTCTCCGCTCTTCTCCGGCTCCAAACGCTTGAATACCGAGTAGCGAATATTGGGGCCGCCATGAACGGCTGCGCCCATGGTGTCGTTGAAGCGGCCGAGGAAAAGCAGGTCCGCGTACTGCTTGCGAATGCGGATGAGCTCGCTCACGTAGCGGGCGAGCGGGCGCGTGAGCGGTTCGTCGACGGACTCGCTGTAATGGCGCGGTGCCATGTCCCACACGAAGCCGTAGCGCATGCCGTTATTGATCTCGTTGTAGTCACCGGGAGTCGAGCCGAAGATGGTCGCGGTCCACTCCGGAAAGGTGTACTTCAAGACCGGCGACCCAATATCGATGTTCCCCATTCGCATGTACGAGACATCGACGTACGGCATCGCACGATCAGACCAAACTTCGCCGGCCAGCGAGAAGCCGGGATCGATGGCTCGCGCGGCCGGCAGCAGCTCTTTGAATGTATCCATGATGCCGGCAAAGAGCGATTTGTCTGGAGAAACGGGAAGCTGCGGGTTGAAGTCGAGCCGGCTTGAGCCGTTCGACTTGTCCATCTGGAAGCCGTCTGCCCCGTCGCGCACAAGCTGGAGGTACTGATCCATCTCCATCTTGCGGAACGCAGGATGTGCGGGGCTCACCAGCGTCATGTTCGATGGCGTGAGGCCGGCGGTCGCGCTAATGGTTCCCTCTCCCCAACCGAGGATGGTCCAGTCCGGCGCCCAGAGGTCCTCGGCCGCGTACTGCTTGAGCTCATCGCGAAAGAGCGGCGTGGCCGTATCCGCGACATCGATGTTGGTGAAGATGAGCGGATGAACGCCGATGGCGCGCATTTTGGCAAGCGCATCGCGAAACTCTTCCGGCGTTCCCAGGCGCGGGTCGGGTTCGTATTGCGGGTAGCCGCGATCGATGCCGCCGATATTCCAGCCGAGAATTTCGAACGTGGTGATTCCGTATTTCTTGGCGTCGGCTGCCAACCTGGGCAGCTCATTGAAGCGATGCGCAATGACATCTTCGCCGTTGGAGAGGATGATGGATTGCCACGCATTTTCTTTGCGAAGCCAGTCGGGCGGGCGGCGAACAGTAAAGTGCTGATCGAACCAGGAGCGATAAATTCTGCTCGCCTCGTGCCAATCTCCTTGGTGGACTTCAAGCGCCACCGGCCCTGACGTAAACGTTCCATTGCTCAGATAGGGCATGATGACCCAGCCCATCGTCAGCCCCTCGGGCTCGCCCGGCGGAAGCGCGGATGGAGCAGGCCAGTTGTCGTCAGTTTCGGCGCCTGTTGCATATGGGCGAAGTTCCACATCCAGCAGCATCAGCCGCGTGTCGGGATCCTGGTTGGCGTAGTAGTATCCGAATCCGGCCCTGGGGTTGTAGATATCGACCCAGCCCATCGACATGGCTCCCGGATAAGTGAAGGACATTGCGTCGTAGGGGACGCCAAAGTTTCCGCCGCCGCCAAAAAAGCCAGGGCGAAAGCGCGTAAACATGACGGGAGACAGATTGTCGTTGCCTCCGGGCACCATCGACCTGGTATCGAGCCGGTCGCCGATTCCCTTTTGCCCGCCGATGATGCCGTACATCACTTCGGCGAGCTTGCGGTCCGTGCGGTTGTCGACCGCGATGGAGAAATGAAGCTGGCCGCCGCCCTGAGTCTCGACCGCCTCGATGCGGTAGCGCACTTTCACCGGCAAGGTTTCTCGATCGTTATGCAGCGCTTCGTATGTGCATTCGACGCCGCCAGGAATCGCGTGGATCTGAGTTACGCGCTGCTCGCGGCTGTTGAAGTAGTTGGCCTCGTAGCCTTTTTGCGGGATGAGGATGCGAAAGTTTTCGCCTAGACGCGGCTCGCCGATGACCTCGAGTGCAGGGCTTTTCCAATGGAGCCCGACCAGGTCGCCAGTGTTCTCAGAGAGGCGGAGCGTGGCCACGGGAGTATCGATGGTGCGGATCTGCGCTGAGGCGGAAAGCGCGAATAAAGAAACGGCGACTGCGGCAAGAAGATGGAGGGAAGGCTTCATCGTGTGCTTGTTCATGCTCTCAACATGGTAGTCGAGAGAGCATCGCTGACCGTATCAGTTCTGCATCACTCCCGGATCGAACAGCAGTGGAAAGAACTGGCCCTCCATCTTTTGCCCCTTGGGAATGACCGGCACGCCGGCCAGCAGCGACTCATCGCTCGCAGAGCGCACCCCGTCGCGGAACACATTCACCAGCGTCGCCCGCCGCGGCCGGTCCGAACGGTTCTCATACGAGCCATGCACCATGAGCGGATGGTGGAACGAGCACTGCCCCCGCTTGAGTTCGATCGGTACCGGACGAAACGCCTGCTTCTGCTCCTCATTCAGCACGGTCATGATCTCGTTCATGTCGCCCGCCAGTCCCGTAATCGGCAGAAGCTCCCACCTGTGGCTTCCGGGGACGTAGTACAGGCAGCCATTGTCGCGAGTACTGTCGTCGAGCGCGATCCAGCACGTCAGGTGCGTCATCGGCTGCGTGCGCGTCCAATACGAGTAGTCCTGGTGCCATGCCACAACGCCGCCGTGATGCGCCGGCTTGCAGAAGAGCTGGTCATGCCAGAACCGCACCGGCCCATTGAGCAATTGTGACGCCGCCACGAGAAACGCCGGACTCCACAGCACGTCGTGAAACGCCGGCCCAGTGCGCCATGCTCCCAAGGCATGAAACAGGATCGTGTCCGGGTTGCTGGATTCGTTGGAGTGGTACTCGTGGAATAGCTGGTGCGAGGGATGCGACGGTTCCATCAGGCCCGCCAGTTCTCGACACAGCGCTTCCACCTGGTGGTTGTCGAGCACCTGCACGCCCGCCAGAAATCCATCGCGGTGAAACGCCTCCACCTGCTTCTCGCTGAGACGATAGGGTTGCCAGTCCTGCTGATGCGCGGGCAAGGAGCCCAACGCGCCCGTGGGTGTGTGCAATTTTGAGAAATCCTGAAGCATGCGACATGATCCGTGAATGGGGATTCGGGCTCGAGCAAGGCCCTCGCCGGTGTTTCTACATCACCGCACCTGCGGATGGCAACCCGACTGCCTCCCAGCGAACACGTTGTTGATTGCAGATTCCAAGGAACGCGTAAGAACGCGAGCTATTCCTATGGGAGGATGTCGCGTAAAATCGCTGGATACGTGCTCGCAAGCCGGCACATGGAACGGCGAAATTTCGCGTGCCCTGGAACTTCCCCTCGCTCACCAGCGTAAACACTTCGGCGCCCTGGAGGGTTCTGAATGCTCTGGTTCTACAAATCTTTCTTTCCCGTTGTCTGGATTGTCTTTTTTGTCTACTGGCAGATCAGAGCCGCCAATACCAAAACCACCCAGCGCCTCGAGCCTGCTGCCTCGCGCATCCTGCGCCTCTTCATTTTCCTGGTCGCGATGGTTCTCCTCTTGCCAATTCACATCCCGCTGCCCTGGCTTTACCTCCCGCTCTGGCCGGATGGCCTCTGGCCATTCTGGCTGGGAGCTGCCGTCACCATTGCCGGCCTGCTGTTTGCCGTCTGGGCGCGCGTGCATCTCGGCCGCAACTGGAGCCGCTCCGTCACCATTAAGCAGGGCCATGAGCTGATCACCAGCGGTCCCTATGCCGTGGTCCGTCATCCCATCTACACCGGCATTTTGACCGGGCTCCTTGGCACCGCGATTGCCCTCTCCCAAGTGCGCGGGTTTGTCGTTCTCGTTCTCTTCTTTATCGCGTTCTGGATCAAGCTCCGCATGGAGGAACAGTGGATGCGTTCCCAGTTCGGCGACACGTATGACCGCTATGCTCATCAGACGGCTGCCCTGGTGCCTTACCTGCTGTGATCGCTCGGTCATGATCTCAGCCTCAGCGAGAGCGCGTTGAACCAGCCTGAGGAGTTGAATCTCGAGAATCAATGCTCGGTTCCGGTGGAGTTACTGGCAACTCGGAAATAGCAGCGGGATGAACACCTGCTAAGAAGTGTTGTCAAACTTGA
>OKRB01000112.1 GCA_900290245.1 Candidatus Sulfuritelmatomonas gaucii
CAGCTAGCACCTGCTATGCCGGACTAGCATCAGGCAACGATATAATCTCTTGCGGCAACCAGAGTGTGCCGATTCCGTCCGCTTCTGCCGTATGCGAGCATTTGGACGCTCGGAAAGTAAAGGCACTCGGGCTGAAAAGCCATAGCCTGATGCAAGGCCCTGATAGCTGAGAGCAAGATGAATGGAGAATGCAATGATTTCCCGCCGTAATTTTGTAAACGGCCTGGCCGCAGGAGTTGCGACCTCGGCTTTCACGTCCACTGCAAAGAGCTACGCGCAGATCCTTGGCGCCAACGATCGATTGAACTTCGCCATCAATGGTCTCAACGGCAGGGGCTACGCACACTTGTCGTCATTGCACGCAAACAGCAAAACCGCCCGCGTCGCATACGTCTGCGATGTTGACTCTCGCATCCTCGCAAAATTCTCAGCCAGGGCGGAGCAGGTGCTTGGCTACGCCCCCAAGGCTGAAGGCGATTTTCGTCACATGCTCGAATCGAAAGACGTGGACGCCATCACGGTCGCCACGCCTGACCACTGGCACACACCGCTGGCCGTGCTCGGCCTCAAGGCCGGAAAGCATGTCTACGTGGAAAAACCCTCAAGCCAGAATCCACGCGAAGGCGAGCTTCTTGTTGCCGCGCAAACGAAATACGGCAAGCTGGTGCAGGTTGGGGATCAGCAGCGCTCTTCGGCCTACACCATCAAAATGATCCAGCAGATTCACGACGGCCTCATCGGCGAGGCCTACATGGCCAAGGCATGGTATGCCAATACCCGCGGCGCCACACACTACGGTGAGCCCAGCTCCGCTCCGCCCGAATTGAATTGGGACCTGTGGCAAGGCCCGGCACCGCGCAGTGAATACAGAGCCAACATTCATCCCTACAACTGGCACTGGCTGCGCCGCTATGGCACCGGAGAAACCCTCAACAATGGCACGCATGAAGTCGACGTCTGCCGCTGGGCTCTCCAGGCCGAAATTCCACAGGCCGTCACCGCGTCTGGAAGCTGCTATCAGGAAAAGGACGACTGGCAGTTTTACGACACGCTCATCACAAACTTTGAGTACCCAGACAAGCTCATCTCCTGGGAAGGCCGGAGCCGCCAGGGCATGCGTGTTTACGATCGCGATCGCGGCTCGTGCATCATGGGCACCAAAGGGTCGGTTGTCATCGACCGCGGCGGCTACGATGTCTACGATTGGAAGGGCAAACAGACCGATACATTCCGCACCGGTCACGAAACTACTACCGGCGATCTCGTCGGCGCCGATTCCATGACCGACGCTCACTTTGCCAACTTCATCGCCGCCATTCGCGGCGAGGAAAAACTTAACTCGCCGATCCCCGTGGCCAACGTGACGGTCACCATGCTGTTGCTCTCGAACGTCGCATGGTTCGTCAATCGCATGCTGCGAGTCGATACCGAAACAGGGCACATTCTCAAAGATGAAGAAGCGATGAAATATTGGGGCCGCACCTACGAGCCAGGTTGGGAAGTGACAGTTTAAAAACGAACTAGCAGTCGTCAGCTTGAGCTCTCAGTTCGGGGCGGATCGCTCCAGTAACTCAAGTAGATTGAGTGCGTGGGCAAAGTTTCAATCGGCGCAGGTTGCACAAGCCTGCCGCCGACTCGACTTCGTAATGCACGAGCTGAAAGCGGAGAGCTCAGGAGTTAGCGGAATGCCCGCGATAAACGCATCCTCTCCCGCAGCCCAATACGGAACCATCACCATCGGCGGCGACCTTACGGTGAATCGCATGGGCTTCGGCGCCATGCGCATCACAGGCAAGGGCATCTGGGGTCCCCCGGACGACGTTGCCGGCGCACTCGCCACGTTGCGCCGCGCGGTCGAGTTGGGCGTGAATTTTATTGACACCGCCGACTCCTACGGCCCGAACGTCTCAGAAGAACTTATCGCACGGGCTCTTTGGCCTTACCCTTCGGGCCTCGTGATCACCAGTAAGGCGGGCTGGGTGCGCTTCGGTCCCGGCGTATGGCAGCACAATGCTGCGCCTGGACATATCCAGGAGGCCCTCGAGGGTAGCCTCAAGCGCCTGCGCCTCGAGCGCATCGACGTCTACCAGTTACACGTTCCGGATCCCGCCACGTCGTTCGACGCTTCAGTGGAAGCGCTGGCGCGGCTCAGAGAGCAGGGCAAGATTCGCCACATCGGGCTGTCCAACGTTACGCTTGAGCACATCAAGCGCGCACGGAAAATCGTGCCCATTGTGTGCGTGCAAAACCGCTACAGTTTCTCCGATCGCGAATGGGATTTCGTGCTCGATGATTGCGAAGCCAACGGGATTGCATTTCTGCCCTGGGGGCCCATGGCGCAAGGGCGCAAAGCCAACGAAGCGGTGGAGAAGATCGCAGCCGCGCGCAACGTTTCCACGGCCGTTGTTTCGCTGGCATGGCTGCTTCGCCGCTCGCCGGTCACGCTGCTTATCCCCGGGACGAGCAACGTACGGCACCTTGAAGAGAATGTCAGTGCCGCGGCTTTCCGACTCACCGACGCGGAATTCGCCGAGCTTGCCGCAGTAGTGCCGAAGCCTTACTGGCTGCGTGCTTGAAAGTCGGCACGTAATGAAAGCGAATGAGATAGATCTTGTCGCCGCGTCCGTGCTTGGCCACTTTCAGAAGATCAAGGACGCCGAGGAATCCTGATTCGCGCGCCAGCTCCGGCGTGATGTCGGGAAAGCCGATCGGCTCAATCGAATCCACCTCGATCGAGCCTTCCTCCATGCGATAGCGCCCGCCGACTTTCACATGCGGACGCTCCCAGATGCGCACGCTGCACGTAATCTCTCCGCGCTGGACCCCGTCCCGCAGCCGCTTGGCAAACACCATGCTGAGAGCCTATGGCTGCTGAGCCCCTTCCGGCGCCGCGCCTTGCTGACCGGTTGCCGGCTGCTCGCTCGTAGCCGTCGCCGGCAAATCCTTGCCGTGCTCGGGATCGTACTGATGCTTGATCATCCACTCCTTGAACTCGGCTGCGGGCTCCTCGACAACTCCGCCGTTGTGGCGGACGTAGGCGGTGCCCTGTTTCAAGTTCACATTCAGATCGCAGGAATTCATGTCGCCGGGCTTGCCGCCCATCACCGGCATCACAATCTGCAGTACCCTCTCCGGCTTCTTCCATCGCGCCATGAATGTCTCCAACCCCGGCGTCGGAGTGATGGGCTGGGAGCAGGTGTAGTTGAAATCGAAGCCAGTTGGCTGGCCGTTTTCAAACAGGTCGGCCTCGCCAAGGCCATCCACTTGTTCCAGGGACGACATCCCGCCGCCGTTTCCGTGGTAATGACGGGCCCCGTTGCGAAAAAGAATGAGTACACGCAACGGGAAATCACTGGTATTTATCTTGCCTGCCGATACGGGCAGAGAAAAGAGGAAGCAGATCGCCAGGGCGATCGAGCCGGGCAATAAGAGACGACGCATCAGAACCTCCAAGGGGAACCCACTTGTCATGATACAAAACCTGGTTTGCACGAACGTGACGTGATGACAGGGGGTCTGTAAATAGACGGCTGAATGCGATTCCGGGACCTCTTTTAACCCGGGAGCTATTCCAATAAGCTCTGTGGTTTCTCGCGTTGGTGGTGGCCGTGCTCTGCGCCCCGCATCAGCAGCACCACCGGAATATTGAGCAGAAAGAGAATCCCCATCAGGTAAAACGCGTCGGCATAGCTCAACAGCGCCGCCTGCTGCTGGAGCAGCCGATAGATGAGTCCCCCCGCTTTCTCGACTGCCGTCACCGGGTCAGATCCCTGATGCACCATGTAGGGCACCAGTCGCGCCAGCGCCTGCTGTCCAACCGCGCTTGACGGCGTGATGCGATTGGTGAGGATCTGTTGATGAAACTGCCCGCGCCGCGCCAACAGCGTCGTCACAAACGAAATGCCCATGCTGGAGCCGATGTTTCGCACGGTATTGAAGAGGCTTGTTGCGTAAGATGTCTCCGCCTTGGGAACCATACTCATCGTCAGCGTGGCGAGCGGCACGAATAGGAAGCCCAGGCCGAAGCCTTGGAAGATCTGGATCCAAAAGATGTCCCACGTGCCGGATTCGAGGGTCATCCGCGCATAGTAAAAGAAGCAAACCCCCGCGAGGGCAAAGCCAAAGATCAGCAAGCGGCGCGCGTCCCATCCCTTGCCCAGCAGATACGCCACCAGGGGCATGCAGAGCGCGGTGCCGATACCGCGAGGGCTGTTCCAGATTCCTGCGGTTGTCGCCGTCCACCCCAGCAGCGTTTGCATAAACAGCGGCAGCAGTACCAGACTCCCCGTCAGCACGAAGCCCATGATTGTGACCAGTACTACGCCGGACGCAAAGGTGCGTGAGCGCAGCACTTTAAAGTGCACGATCGGATCCTTGGCCCTCAACTCGCGCAGCACGAACGCCGTAAGACCCGCCACTGCAAACACACACAGCCAGCAAATCAGGCTTGATCCGAACCAGTCTTTCTCCTGACCCTTGTCGAGCATGATTTGCAGTGCGCCCATGCCCACCACCAGCATGCCGATGCCCCAGGCATCCACGCCCAATTTCCGCCGCCGCAGGTAATGCGGGTCGTAGACGTACTGCGAGATCAACATAAGGCTCAGCAAGCCCACCGGCAGGTTGATGAAGAACACCCAGCGCCACGTCCACGTATCCGTGATAAAGCCGCCTAGCGTGGGGCCAAAGATGGGTGCCGCGATAATCCCCAGACTCCAGAAAGCCATCGCCTTACCCTGCTCCTTACCCGGAAACTCCTCGAGCAGCACTGCCTGCGAAAGCGGCTGCAGCCCGCCGCCGGTCAAGCCCTGAATCACGCGAAAGACGATCAGCATGGGCAGATTCGGCGCCAGCCCGCAGAGCAGGCTCGACAGCGTGAACCCGGTAACTGCAAGCAGGAGCAGGCGCTTGCGGCCCAATACCCCCGCCAGCCAACCGGTGACAGGCAGAATAATGGCATTCGCCACCAGGTAGGAGGTAAGAACCCAGGTTGCTTCTTCCGTGGTAGAGGAAAGGGAGCCGGCGATGTGCGGTAGGCTGACGTTGACCACCGTGGTGTCAAGTAACTGCATCACTGCGCTCGACATCACTGCGATCGCGATCATCCAGCGGTTTGGGGGGATTACCTGCCCGTCCAGAGACGTCCGAGCCATTGCCGCTCGCGCCGCTGCTGCCCAAGACCCATTGGCCGGCGCGACGCCGACAGGTCGGGGAATCGTGAGGTTAGCCACGGCAGCCCGGCCTTTGCCGCGCACTGAGCCGTTTGGCTTGCTTGACTGCGGGAGGAGCGATGAGCATAGGGCCCCACTGACCCGATACGGCAACAGACCCAACAACGGCAATCCTTCGTGCGCGCAAAGCCAAACCTCCGAGCTCTCGCGCCAGTTGGGCGCGACGACCTCCGAAGCATGTGATGGGAAGACTAGTCGAAGGTTAACCCCGGTTCTGCGCACCGTCAAATGCCGGACGTCACTCCCGACGGCTCTTTCAAAAATTCAATACCTTCCGGTGCAGATCTCTGATCCCTGCCCCGCGGGAGAAGGATTTACTCTATCTTCGAGACACACCATGCTGCTCGAATCTCTGCGCGACCAAGTTCTCCACGCCAACCAGGAAATCGCCCGCCGCGGTCTTGCGCCCCACACCTTCGGCAACGCGAGCGGTATTGACCGTTCGGGACCCAGGCCGCTCGTTGTCATTAAACCCAGTGGCGTTGACTACGCAACCATGACTCCCGGCGACCTCGTGATCACCGATCTTGACGGCAAAATCGTGGAGGGCTCGCTGCGTCCATCCAGCGACCTTGACACGCACACGCTGCTCTACCGCGAGTTTCCCCAGATTGGCGGCATCGTCCACACCCACTCTGAGTTCGCCACCTCCTGGGCGCAGGCTGGCCGCCCGATCCCCTGTCTCGGAACGACCCATGCCGACTACTTCCACGGCCCCGTTCCCGTTACCGAGCCGCTTACAGCCGAAGAGGTCAACGAAGCGTACGTCCGCAATACCGGCGTCGTCATTATTCGCCGCTTCCGCCTGGGCGGCCTCGATCCGGTTGCCGTCCCCGGCGTACTCGTGGCCGGACACGCCCCGTTTGCCTGGGGCAGGACACCCGCAGAGGCTGTGGAGCACGCCGACGTTCTCGAGTACATCGCCCGGCTGGCCTTCCGCAGCGTGCTTCTGGGCGCGCCAGAGGCCGGGATCCCAGCTCATGTCTCCGAGCACCACTACCTGCGCAAGCACGGGCCAAAAGCGACTTACGGCCAGCGCTGACTCTGCCATTGGGGAGCTAGGATTGGTAGTATGCCGACCCATTCTGCCGGGGAAACCGTTGTCCGGCGGGTTGCCGGTCCGCGGGTCAATCCGACGTTGAAAGCTGAAGTTTGGATGGACTTGTGCGATAACCCGTCTGAGTTCATCGTGCTACAATTTTCCATAGATTCATTCTCTTCTCGGAATCCCGGCTCCGGTTTTCTACATTCGAAGGGTGATTTGCTTCACAATCAGTTGACTTTTGTCGCGAATTGCAAGTCCATATCATGCGTATTCTCAGAAGATTGGCGTTGGGCGACGTGCTTGCCTGTGTATATCCCCCACGTGGCAACTGACGTGCAAGCAAATCAACTGTAGAGAAGTTCCCGCCCATGGAGACAAGCCTCCTGAACCGCGTGCAAGCTACGCTGCTGGCCTTGGCCACAGCGGCACTCTTCGTGTTGGCTGTCTTCAACTTTCTGCAGGAGCGTAACTTTCGTCAGCAAGCCGATGATGGCGTCTGGTGGCGTGAAACCACAGGTGGGCTGCTTGCCGAGAAAGTTTTGCCTGGCCTGGCTGGACAGCACGCCGGCATCCAACCTCGGGACCTGCTGACCGGGGTGAGCGAAACGCCGGACCAGCGGGTAATCCCGGTTTCCCGGAGCGCCGATCTTGAGCGCGCACTTTACGGCGCGGGCCCATGGGGCCAGGTTTTCTACTCCATTACCCGGGATGGCATTCCCCTCGAGGCGCCGGTCAAGGTCATTCCAGAGCCGCCGGACCACACCTACTTCCTCGGCTTGCGTATTATCGGCCTCATCTACCTCATCATCGGCTTTTACGTTCTTTTCCGGCGATGGGGCGCGCCGCGTGCCACGCATTTTTATCTGTTTTGCCTGGTGTCGTTCGCGTATTACGCGCTCAAATACACCACCAAGCTCGATACTCTCGACTGGACGGTCTTTTGGACGAATGTGGCGGCCGAGTCGTTGCAGCCGGCTCTCTTTCTCCACTTCGCGCTTAGCTTTCCCGAGGAGCGGTTCAAGAAGTTCAGCCGTCGTTGGCTGCTGCCGCTGGTTTATGCGCCTGGAGCCGCGCTCCTCGGGTTATGGGTTTGGGCCATAGAGACCCGCGCGGCAACCGAGCTGCTGAAGCATCGCCTGGATCAGACGGGGACGGCCTACGACGCCGCTTTCTACGTCGTGGCTGCGCTGCTCTTCCTGCGCAGCTATACACGCGCCTCCACCCCGTTGCTGCGCCAGCAGTTGAAGTGGCTCTACCGTGGCGCGTTCGGCGCTGTGCTGCCTTTCACATTCTTCTACGCGATTCCGTTTCTGCTCGATCTCAATCCACCGCGCCTGCTCACCAATCTGGCCGGTCTTTCGCTCATCCTGTTGCCGCTGACCTTCAGTTGGGCAATCGTCCGCTACCGGCTGATGGACACCGACCTGATTTTCAAGCGCGGCGTCGCGTACACGCTGGCCACCGCGCTCATTCTGGGTGGCTATTTCGGCATCATCGCCCTTATCTCCATTGGTGTTCACACGCGCCTGCCAGAAGATATGGGCGAGTGGGGACTCGGGATCGCCATCCTCATCACGGCCGCCGTATTCGACCCGCTCAAGCGCCGGATTCAGGGCTGGGTTGATCGCGCCTTCGACCGCCATCGTTACGACTACCGCAAAGCTCTAGTCGAGTTTGGCCGCGGCCTCAGCTCTGAAACCAATCTGCAGGCGCTGCTCAACTCCATCGTCGAGCAGCTTCCGCGCACGTTGCTCGTCGAGCGCGTCGCCATCTTCCTCGTCGAGGATTCAGGCCGCCTTCGCCTCGCCGCGGCGCATGGCCTGCCCGAGGGCATCGAGCGGGAGCGCCAGAAGGTCGATCGCCTCGACCTCAGCTTCCTCAACTTCGATCACGCGCAGGATCACAGCCATATTTTCCTCGAAAACGCGCAGCAGGCTCTGCATCTTTCGCCTGAACAGCAGCGCGCCGCGGCTGCCCTCGACCTGAACTACTATTTGCCTTGCCGCGTTGCGCAATCTCAAGCCGTCGATGAGACGCTGAACGCCTCCGCCCAGAGCCGTACCATCGCCGTCATCGGGCTCGGCCGCACGCTCGGCGGCGACTTCCTTTCGAGCGAAGACGTCGAGCTGCTCGAGTCGCTCGCCAGCTACATCGGCATTGCCCTGCAAAACGCCAGCCTTTACGCCCGCCTTGGCGAAAAGATCAGCGAGTTTGAGCGCCTCAAGGAATTCAACGAAAACATCGTCGAATCCATCAACGTTGGCATCTTTGCCATCGACCTTGACGACCGCATCGAGAGCTGGAACGCGCAAATGGAGGCGATGTATGCCATGAGCCGCGCCGAGGCGCTCGGCCAGTCGCTCAGCTCCGTCTTTCCCTTGGAGTTTATTGAAGCCATCGAAGGCTTCCGCAACGATCCTGGCGTGCATCACCTCTACAAGTTCCGAATCACCACGCGCGCCGGAGAGCAGCGTACTGCGAACATAGCGATTGCGCCGTTGCTTTCACGGGACTTTATCCCCGTGGGACGCATCGTACTGGTCGATGACATCACCGAGCGCGTTACTCTCGAAAGCCAGCTTGCCCAGGCCGACAGGCTCAGCTCCATCGGCCTGCTCGCCGCAGGAGTTGCGCACGAAATCAATACCCCACTTGCGGTCATCTCCTCCTATGCGCAGATGCTCGCCAAGCAGTTGCGCGGCGACGCGCGCCTTGGTCCTGTGCTCGATAAGATCACGCAGCAGAGCTTTCGCGCGGCCGAAATCGCCAACGGCCTGCTCAACTTCTCTCGCACGTCGACCACCGAGTTCCGTTCCACCAACCTCAACCAGGTCATTCGCGACACACTTTCGCTGCTCGAGCACCAATTAAAGACTGCCCAGATCCTCATCGATCTCGATCTCACTGACGAGTTGCCGCCCATCCAGGGAAATCCGGGCAAGTTGCAGCAAGTCTTTCTTAACCTGTTACTCAACGCCAAAGACGCGATGCCCGGGGGCGGTCGCCTGCGCGTGGCAACGCTCGCCAACAGCCATGTCGAGGCGCTCGTTTCCGACTCCGGCTCGGGAATCGCGCCCGAACATCTCAAGCGCATCTACGATCCCTTCTTCACCACCAAGAATCGCCCGGGCGACAAGCGCGGCACGGGGCTGGGCCTCTCTGTCAGCTACGGCATTATTCAGGAGCATGCCGGCAAGATTCATGTTGAAAGCGCGGTGGGCTCCGGCACCACATTCCATCTCGAGTTTCCCCTATTAAGGAATTCCGTCCATGCCTGAGCCCACCACCGAGGAAGCAGTGCCCGTGAACGCGTCCAGTTCCACTCCAGCAGGCAATGGCAACGGCTCCCCCGCCTCGATCCTAGTGGTCGACGATGAGGCGAGCATTCGCGAATCACTTGAGGTCCTCCTCTCGCTTGAAAACTACGCCGTAAGAACTGCGGCTGACGGTGAGGAAGGGCTGGGTTTGCTCGACCGCGAAAGCTTCGATCTCATTCTTCTTGATCTTGCGCTACCCGGCCAGAACGGCATAGAGCTGTTACCACAGTTCAAGGAGCGGCAACCCGACCTGCCCATCATCATGATCACGGCATATGGCACCGTCGACAACGTCGTCGAGGCCATCCGCGCCGGTGCCGAAAACTTCATCCAGAAGCCCTGGGACAATGAAAAACTGCTTGCCGACATTCGTTCCGCAGTCGCGCGCCGCCGCGCCGAAGAAGAGAATCTTCAGCTCAAGCGCACTCTCAAGCAGCGCTACAACTTCGCCAACATCGTGGGCAAAAGCGATTCGATGTTACGGGTCTTCGATCTTGTCGCCCAGGTAGCGCCCAGCCGCTCTACGGTGCTCATTCAGGGCGAAAGCGGTACAGGAAAAGAAATTATCGCCAAGGCCATTCACGCCAACTCGCCGCGCAAAGACAAACCCTTTGTCCCCATCAACACCGGCGCCATGCCGTCGGAGCTCCTCGAATCTACGCTCTTCGGACACGTCAAGGGCGCCTTTACCTCAGCCATCGCCTCAAAAAAGGGCCTTTTCGAAGTTGCGAACGGTGGCACGCTCTTCCTCGACGAAATCGCGACCATGGGTCTCGACACGCAGTCCAAGATTCTGCGCGTGTTGCAGGACAAGCGGTTCATGCACCTGGGAGGCATTCAGGAAATCCAAGTCGATGTCCGCATTCTTGCCGCTACCAATATTGATCTCCGCCAGGCGGTGCGCGACAGCCGTTTCCGCGAGGATCTCTTCTACCGCCTGAATGTCATCACCGTCGATCTGCCGCCGCTGCGCGGCCGCCGCGAAGATATACCGCTTCTCGCCCAGCACTTTCTCGATCTCTACGCAAGCGAGAACAACCTTGCCCCGCGCAAGCTTTCTGCCGACGCCATGCGCGCCCTCATGGATTACGATTGGCCGGGTAACGTCCGCGAACTTGAGAACGCCATTGAGCGCGGCGTCGTGCTCTCCACTGGCCCCATCATCGGCGCCGAGCTTCTCCCCGGCCACATCACCGGCCGCAGCTTCCAGGATGCTCTTCTCGAGCACAATCCGAACTCTTCGCTCTTCGACATTCTCGAAGTCATCGAGCGCCGCATCATCATTGAAAAGCTCGAGCGCTGCAATTGGAACCAGACCGAGGCCGCCGAGCAATTCCGCATCCCACTTTCCACGCTGAACCAGAAGATCAAGCGCCTCAACATTGAAATTCGCAAGCGCGGCCGCGAGTAAGCGGCTTTCACCCGCTCACGGTGACCGGTCTCCGGCCTGTGCGGGCTGATACAATCGATTGCGATTCCCGCAGCTGCGCGTTTTGCGAGCGAGCGCGCCGGAAAGGCGAGTCCGCGCACTTTGGTGCGAGCCTGCGGGTGGCAATGAACCAGAGGGGACCTAGGGGAATGTTGAAGCGCAGGGATTTCTTGAAGACCGCAGGCGCGACCGCAGCCGTGCTCTTGTCTCGCCGTGGGATGGCTGCGCAGGTCGCCGGAGGCGCGAACAGCAATCTCTCCTTTTCTTCAGAGAGCATGGAGCTTGAGCTGTCACCGACCGCCCCCGAGTTCCTCAGCCTGAACATCGACGGCCTTGCCAAAAGCAGGCGTGGAGCCAACATCGTCACCGCGAGGAAAGGCGATGGCGGCTACGGCGTATCAGCGTCCACCTCCGGCGGTGTTCGCCGCGTGGAATACCGTGCCGAGGGCGCCGGCGCCGATTCGCCGGCCATGTGGACCTTCGTCATTTCCGGCAGCAGAATCCTGCTGACCTCGCAATGGTCAGGAGAGTTCAATTCCGGTCCCTTTATCTTTCGCTTCGACTTGAACCAAGTCCACAGCACGGTGCTCGGCCTGTTTGCGAAGTCGGGGCTTTTGTCAGCGCCAGCGCTCTTGCATTTTCCTGGCCAGGGCTCGATGCGGCTGACCTCGAGCGCGCCTGATCTCGAGTTGACGTACACTTCCAACCGCCCCCAACAGGCTGCGATGCTTTCGCTTCCCGGAGCGGATTTCGTGCATCAGCGCGTCGACTACACCCTCGACGTGACGGCAATCTATCCTGATTTGCCAGGAGTTGGCGACGATCCGCGATTCGATGCCTTTCGCCGCAACTGGCTCAACGCGCTGCAGCTCAATCCGTCGCTTCAGGCGCTCGCCAACAATACGGCAAGCGATTCCTGCGCATTCTGCTACTACGAGTTCGCTGACATTGCCGCGCTCACGCCTCCATTGGCAGACGGCCTCACGGCCCTCGATGTTGTGCGCCAAACGCTCGACCGGATGCTGGCAGGCGGATTCGCCTATGGTTTGCCCATCGCTCCGGACCACCCCACCACGACATCGGATACTTTTCCCTCCATGGTGATTGCTGCGGGCAACTGTATTCGCGCCGGACACAGCGACGATTGGCTCGCTGCAAACTATTCGGGTGTTCGCGCCTGGGCCGAATCGATGCTGGCAAGCGACAGCAACGGCGATGGCCTCATCAAGTACAGCGAGAGCGGCAACTCCGGGATCTGGTCGAACGGATTTCCGAAGATCAGGCCGTCGAATTGGTGGGATACGATCGGCTTCGGCCACGAGGATGCGTATGCCAACGCACTAGCCTATCGAGCCTATCGCGACATGGCCATGATGGCAGTCAAGGCCGGCAACAGTTCAGATGCCGGACGATATCAAGCTGCCGCGGACAAGCTGCGCGAAGCGTATTACGATCGCTTCTTCGACCCAGCCACCGGAGTTCTGGCAGGTTGGCGAAGCGCCGACGGCCAATTGCACGATTACTATTTCCTTTTCGTCAACGGCATCGCCATTCACTACGGACTTGTGACGAAACCGCAGGCTAATTCCATCATGGACAAGCTGCTCGCCAAGATGAAGGCAGTGGGCTACAACAATTTCAACCGCGGCCTGCCCGGCAACCTCATCACCGTCCCACTGAAGGACTACGTGCACCGGACGCCTGACGCCCGCTACGGCGGTGGTGTGCTCGAAGACAACTCAGACGGCTTCCAGAACTACGAAAACGGCGGCGCGACCGGAGCCTATGCGTTTTTCACGCTCGCCGCGCTCTACGATCTTGGCCGTGAAGCAGATGCCGACAAGATCCTCTTCCCGATGCTCGACGAATACGGCCGGTGCGGTTTTGAAGGCAAAGACGCCAAAGGTCACTCCAACGACTGGCGCCGCTGGGATGGAACGCCAATGGGCTACGAGGGGTTACTGACCGACGATTACTACACCATGCTCGCCGTTCCTCTGCGCCAAACGGAGTCGCCGTGGCAGGATGGCTTCCGGCCGGAAATGCCGCTCACTTAAGTCATAACGATGCGGAGATCGCTGGAAATGTGGGACGATGGAATAGAGCGGTTGCGACCACCGGAGTTTCCGCTGTGCAAGTTCATGGGCCCGCAACTGATCACTGGCAACTGCTATGCCTTACTTCCTGTTCAAGTCCGAGCCTGAAGCCTACTCCTTCGACGATCTTCTGCGCGATGGAGAAACCAACTGGGACGGTGTGACCAACCCGACCGCCGTGAAAAACCTGCGCGAGATGAAAGCCGGAACTAAGTGGATCTTTTACCATACCGGCGACGAGCGCACCGCCGTCGGCACGGGCACCGTCGTCAGCGTCGATGCATCCGATCCCAAGGTTCCCATTGTCCGCGTGAACGCGGGCAAGCGCCTCAAGCATCCCAAGGCCCTCACCGAAATCAAAGCGGAGAAGCTCTTCGCGCGCTCGCCACTCCTCCTCATAGGACGGCTGTCCGTCGTTCCACTTACCAAAGAGCAGTGGGATTGGTTCCTGGTATAGAGCAGGAAAGCTGACGAAACTCTGTTTACAGAACGATGATCACTCGTTCTTCCCGAGCCACGCCTTCGTGTTGAGCAACTGCCGCTGATCCAGAGCCCACACCTTGCCAGTGAGCTCATCTGCCGCCCGGCCCTCGCGCGCTGATCGCTCAAACTCGCTGGCCATGGCTTGCATCTTGGCATCCAGATCATCCAGAAAATTCAGCACCAGCGCTTCGGGAATCATGGGCAGCTTGGGCGAACCAAACTCGAGCTTGCCATGATGCGAAAGGATCATGTGCAGCACCAGCGTCCGCAGCCGGTCGGGAAAACCGGGAAGGGAAGCGATGGTCTTCTCAACAAGGTCGGCACCGATCTGGATGTGGCCCAGCAGCACACCCTCTACCGTATAGTCGAAGGCCGTCTCCCACTCGAGCTCGCGAATCTTGCCAATGTCGTGAAGAATGACTCCGGTCACGAGCAGATCGCGGTCGAGCATCGGATAGTGCGCCACCACGCGATCGGCCAAGCCCAGCAAACTCACTACATGCTCCAGCAGACCGCCGAGCCACGCATGATGAAGCTGCCTCGCCGCCGGCGCCTCGCGATACGCCTGGGAAATTGCTGCATCACCGAGCAGCGCCGTGAGCAACTCTTTCAGATCGGGATTCGTCAGGCCCGCGACGGTATTCTCAAGCTCCTTCCACAGCTCTCCCACATCGCGCGTAGTCGCCGGCAGCATGTCCATCTTGTCCGCCTCGCCGTCGAGCGCCTTGCGAAGCTGGTCGACTTTCACCTGCGCGCGGTCGTCGTAGCGCGACACGCTGCCGCGCACCTTAACCATGTCTCCCCGCTCGAAATCCTTTGCGATGCGCGGATCGCCCGTCTCCCATACGCGACCCTCGATTTGCCCTTTCTTGTCGCCGAGAGTGAGGCTCAAATATGGTTTGTTCTGCTTTGTGGTTCGTTGCTGCTTGGCCAGCACGAGGAAGAAGCTGTCGAAGCCCTTGCCCTCGTCAAAGCCCATTAGATCGTCGATATAAATGTCTTTCATTCTGCCGAGAAGATTAACGCAACCGGCCCCTGCTGCCAACAAGCCGGTTGCTGCGAAACAAGCTACCAGCCCAAAACACCACGGGCCCGGGATTTGCTCCCAGGCCCGTCGTTCAAGCACAAGTATTGTGCCGCGCTATTGCTGAGGTTGCTGGCTTTGTGGCGCCTCTGGATGATCGGCTGGTGCGGGCGCACCGGGTACCGGAGGAATCGGAGTGGGCTGCTGCGCTGGCTGCGGTTGCGATTCGGAAGAAGTCTTCTTCTTTTCGCTAAGCCGCGTCTTCTCGGAGGAGGTGGTGGCAGCATGCTTCTTCTTCTTGGACGTGGTATCGCCGTTCAAACCGAGCGGAGCGGATTGCGTCTGGCGGTCGGCAACCTCAGCCGCACCCGGCGGCGGGGGCGCATTTGAATTATCCGTGGCTCCCGATGTCTTCGGCTTCTTGACACGCGCACGATCGCTGAAGCGGCCCTTCTGAGTTGGGGCAGTGGGTTCCAGCGGATTGGCGGGCTCGTTCGCATTTGCAGCCGTTTCCGGCACTGCGCCGGCATTCTCTGTCGCTGAATTTGTGGTTGCCCCGGGCAAAGTTTCGCGCGGCGCCTGGCCAAAGCGAATCTTCTCTTTCTTGCCGGGCTTCTCAATTCCCGCTTCTTCCTTATTTCCCTTCTTTTTCTTCTTCTCCGAGGAGGTGTTCGCGGGCGGCGGAGGCGGAGGCTGCTCTGCCACGGCTGGCGCCACGCCTGATTTTTGCCGGAACGTATGCGTGCTCTCGCGGAATCGTGTCCGCTCTACCTTGCCCTTCTTCTTTGGAGAGAGCGGAACATACGCGCTAAAGGAGATGCTCGAGTGCAACTCGCCCGGTGTCGCCCCGGTGTCGGTGTACCCCTGCTTGATCTGGATGAACGCCTCATCCCGCATCTTGTTCAGATAATCGCGGATCGCAGGCTGCATCTGGCTCATGTAATACGCCTCTTCCACATCCTGCTCCACGTCCTTGAATGGCTGCGGGCCACCCGGCGCGTGTTGCACAACCTTCAGAATGATGTACCCTTCGCGGGTAAGGATGGGATCGGTGTACTGGCCGGTGTTCAAGTCGAATGTTTTGTCTTCAAGAACCTTGCCCAACTGGCCCCGCTTGTAGGTGCCCAGATCGCCACCCTCGGCCGCCGTCGTTCCGTCGCTGAGACTGCGCGCCAGTTGCGCAAAATCGCCGCCCGAGTGCAGCCGGGATTCAATATCATCTGCTTTCGCCTTGGCCGCTGCCAGCTTGGCCGCATCCGCGGTTCCCGGCGCGCCCGTCGAGACCAGAATCTCACTCAGCCGCACGCTCTCAGGTTGCACATAGTCCTGCTTGTGCTCCTCGTAGTAGCGTTGCACCTCGCCCGGCGTCATCTCAATATGTTCGCCGACTTCCTGCCGCATCACAGCCTGGGTAATGATCTGGTTGCGGATGTTGGCCTTGAAGTCCTCGAACGAGACACCTTGCTCCTTGGCCGCCTTTTCAAGGTCGTCCATCGAACTCAGGTTGTACTGCTTGCGGATTTCGTCGAGCCTCTTGATCAGCTCCGTCTCGCCTGTGATCCCCAGCTCCTTGCCCTTCGACAGCCAGAGTTGCTGGTCGATGAGGTTGCGAAGCAGGTCCCGGCGTTCGGTGGACATCTGCTGCATGGTTTCGCCGTGTTGCTGGCCCTCTTGATTGAGTTCATTCATTGCGCGTTCGTAGTCGGACTGGGTAATAATCTGGTCGTTGACCCGCGCGATGATGTCTTCGACCACCGTGCCGCCGTAGGGGCTGGCCGGCTCCGTGGTTTGGCCCTGAGCCGAGTTTCCGCCTACCACCAGCGCCGCCCCCAGTGCCATCGCCGCTGCGCCGCGAAGGATTCTCAAAATCATCAAATCGGCAATCTGGCGGGCGGCTGAAGAGGGCTGCTCTGCAGCATGATGCAGGTTCCGAGACTGCGTGATTGAAGAATTGTAAAAGTCTGAAACTGTCTCGAATTCCGTCATCCGCTCCTGCCCTGTTGACCGAATTTTGCGGTCTCGTTGATAGACGCTATTGTAAATCCCTGGAGAGCATGGGTGAAGTCGAGGCGCGTTTCCCAACGGTTTCGCGTGGCTTAGCGGACCTAGCCATTGCCCATCGCGACGGTTGCCAGGCACGCCTGCTACCGGGTCTCGTCCGTGCGCGTCAAATGCTCAAGTGCTATACTTTAGCGCAAGGCGGCCTCGCAGGCTTTGCGCGAGCGGGTCCCTGATTTCCTTGGCCTTGCCGGAACCGGGCAAGGTTAATTTTTATGCAGGGGTGATCCAGCAATCATCGGGTTCACGCCCTGCAATCGGAGATCACTGACCAGTTGCCTGGCACGCGCACCGTCTGGAGGTTTGGACTGTCTATGACTCCCCGCGCTCGCCGCGCCCTCTTCACCGTGATTCTTTTCTTCGCCGTCTGCGCGTTGGCCGGCACCCTCCTGCAGCGCCGAGTGGGCGCGCAGTCATCGCAGGACGAAAGCCAGCTCCGTGACAGCCTGAAGGATTTTGCCGATGTCTACACGCTGGTCGAGCAGAACTACGCCGAACCTCTGACGCAAGACAAGGCCGACGACGTAATTTACGACGGCGCCATTCCAGGCATGTTACAGGTGCTTGACCCGCACTCCCACTTCTACGATCCCAAGTCCTACGCCCGCCTGCGCGAAGATCAGCGTGGCCGCTACTACGGCGTGGGAATGATGATCGAACAACAGAACAATAAGGTGTATGTCCTCACTCCCTATGAGGACACGCCCTCATTCCGTGCCGGAATTCACCCCGGTGACCAGATCGTCGCGGTTGACGGGAAAGCTACGGATGGCTGGACGTCCGACCAAGTGGCTAAAGCGCTCAAGGGCCCCAAGGGCACCCATGTTCAAGTCACGATGGCTCGCTATGGCCAGCCCAAACCACTCGTTTTCGACCTCGTTCGCGATGAAATCCCCCATCCCTCCATCGATCTCAAGTTCGAGATCCGGCCCGGCGTCGGCTACATCCACCTGAGCCAGTTCCAGGAAACAACCGGCCAGGAGATGGAAGACGCCATTAACAGCTTTGGCAACCTGAAAGGGCTGCTTCTCGATCTCAGGGAAAATCCCGGCGGCCTCCTAAGCCAGGCGGTCGATGTTTGCGACCGGCTCCTCACCAAGGGACAGACCATTGTCTCGCAGCGCGGTCGCGCCTACGCCGATCAAAACTACGTGGCGACCCATGGCAACGGTGGCAAGACATTCCCCATCGTCGTGCTGGTCAACCGTGACACCGCATCGGCTGCGGAAATTGTTTCCGGCGCGCTGCAGGACCACGATCGCGCCCTGATTGTAGGCGAAACAACATTTGGCAAGGGCTTAGTGCAGACCGTGTACAACCTCGACGAGGGTACCGGCCTGGCACTGACGACCTACCACTACTACACCCCTTCCGGGCGGCTTATCCAGCGCAACTACGAGGGGATGTCGCTCTACGATTACTACAATCATGCTGGCGCCCTCGCAGCCGATTCCTCGAATCGCGAGGTCAAGCTGACCGATTCGGGGCGCACCGTCTACGGTGGCGGCGGCATCACGCCTGACGAAAAAATCGAGCAGCCCACCCCCAACCGCTTCCAGGACGAGTTGACCTACAAGGACGTTTTCTTCCACTTCGCGCCGGTCTATGTGGCCAATCGCACCATCGATAAGAACTTCCAGGTGGACGACGACGTAATGAACGAATTCAAGAAGTTCCTCACCACTCAGGACGTCGAATGGACTGATGCGGACCTCAACGGCTGCATGGACTGGCTCAAGGCCAATATCAAGCAGGGTATTCTCACCATCCAGTTCGGTCAGCTTGACGGGCTCCGTGTACACGCCGATTGGGATCCGATGATCCAGAAGGCGCTTAACTACATGCCGGAAGCGCAGGCGCTTGAGGACCACGCAAATAAAGTCCTCGCTGAAAAGGCACAGGCCCGGACTGAGACCAGCCAGGGCGTACCTGCCCAGCCATAAACCTCAACAGAATCGATGTAGGCACAAAAGGGCCATCCCAGACGGGATGGCCCTTTTTATCTCTCGGTCCCTTGTGGGGTGCCTCCGGCCCTGACGGGATCGCGTCGCTGGCGGAGAGTTCGGAGACGCGCGGACAGGTCCGGCGCGCCCGAACCGGCGAAGCGCCTTCCCCGACACCTTGCTCGAGCTCCGTGGCTGACACTACGGCACATACCAGCCCTAGGAGTGCGAAACGAGCCAAGTGGAATCAGCGGCCTACTTCGGAGGTGCTGGCGGAGTAAAGATCTCGCGCTTGCGTCCGGGTTCCGGTTTCGGCTTCGGCTTGGGAGCCTTCTTCGTTTCTCTTTTTCCTTTATCTTTGTTTCCCATGGGTCCAAGCATGACACAGAAGCCCGCCGCTGAAAAGCCCCGCTGCGGTTAGCGGGTTTGCAATTGCGGGTCGCTGGGCGTGTCGTTCTCCGAGCCCGGGGTTGGAGTGGTTACTGTCAACGTGATGGGTGATTGCAGCTGGAAGTTGATGAGCGTTTCGCTGGGGATATCCACCTGCTGTCCCCGCGTCGCCGCATTCACGCCGGTGCCCGCCGCCGCGCCGGCCAGGCTGCCGATCGCCGCGCCCTTGCCGCCTCCCGCAAGCGCGCCGACGATAGCGCCGAATGCCGCGCCACCGCCCGTCTTTTCAGCGGTATTCTTGCCTCGGCCCGCGCCTTGTTTGCTGAAGGTGTCGGTCATCAGTGTGATCCTCTGGCCGTGCGCATCTAGATGCGTGAGTTCAAGACTCAGCAGCGAACTGCCTTTGAAGTGAGCTGCGTCTCGCGCCTCAACAATGCGCCCCTCTACTGGAGCGCCGCGCGGAATGGCGATCACCCCCTGGGTTCCAAGGTCCGCGGCCAGCGATCCATGGAACACATCGTTGGATTGCGCCGTCTTGCTGTTCAACTCCTCAGTGATGCGGATCGGTACGACCGTTCCCGCAGGAAGAGTTATCTGCCTGACGACTGGTTGAGGAGGCGCCGGCGGAGGCTGAAGCGCGACAGGTGCCTGCGAAGGTGACTGCGCCATCTGCGGTGCGGGCTGCGGCGCCGGTTTCGAATTAGACTCCGGCTGATATTTGGGCCGGTACTGCGATTCAGGCCTGGAGGTGGGCCGATTTTCCGGAGCAGGTGCGGCCAGCGGGAGCTGCTGCGCCGCAGGCTTGTTCATTGCGAGCCCCTGTTGTGGAGGCTGAACCGTCAGGTCGTTTACCACAGTTTTTACGCCCGCCACAGCGCCGCTGTCGTTTCCTGCCAGTGCGCGAGAAGCCTCATCGGTTACGCTTCCGCTCAACGTCGCAATCCCATTATTCACGCTCACCTGAATGTTCTGGTCTGCGAGTGCTGTCTCGTTGTGAATCTTCGCTTGGATGTCGGATGCGATCTGCTGGTCAGTGCGTCCCGCGGTCTCAAGGCTCTTACAGCCCGCGAAGAATCCCGCTGTCGCGATTAGTGCAATGAGCGCTGCTCGCGCAAAAAATCCATAGGGAGTCATTCGTTTCATGGCGCACCTCTTGCCGCTTCCGTGTCCGTTGCATTTCTGGGGGAAGAAGCTACTTCTATTAGACTCTGTTGCGTCAGTACAGAGTCAACAGGATAGATGGGGAATCGGGCAGGAAATCGTTATGAACTGGGAACCCATTACGAAGGTGGTATTCCCTGGCGCGCTGCCTCCATCGAGACGATTCTCCTCTAGAGGCGCAGCTTTAGCTGGTGTGGTCGTTCAACAGGAAACCAAACGACCTCGAAATGCGGGGGAGGGACCAGGTGCCTTTCAAAGACGAGGCTCGGCGGTACGCGGCCTAG
>OKRB01000109.1:0-17745 GCA_900290245.1 Candidatus Sulfuritelmatomonas gaucii
GACCTAGTGGCGCGCGTCGAGGTGGGCGAGTTTCTGGATCACGGCCCCAACCGCGAAGATACACCTGGGACTGAAGCGGGCTACGAAGCGTACCTGAAGGCGATCGCGGGCCATTCACGGCGCATCGTTCATCCTGGCGATACAATCCCGATGGAAGGCCTTAATATCGTCGTGCTGACCGCGGATGGGGAGCACATTTCGGCGGTTCCCGGCATCAAGCCCGAACCGAATTCATACTGCGCCAAGGAGCGCGCCTGGGATATAGATCCCACGGAAAATGCGCGTTCCTCGGGAATCCTCGTCACCTATGGCAAGTTCAAGTTTCTCGATCTCGGCGACCTAACCGGCCAAAAGGAGGTCGCTCTAGTTTGCCCGCGTAATCCCATCGGCGCAGTCGACCTTTACCTGGTGACGCATCATGGGATGGATCTGTCGAACTCGCGTGCCATCGTCGACGCCATTCATCCGGAAGCGGCCATCATGAACAACGGTGCGCACAAGGCCGGCATGCCTGCTGCATGGCAGACAGTGCATGACAGCCCCGGACTCAAGGATCTATGGCAGCTCCATGCCGCCGAGAACTCTGATGCGGCGCACAACAGCCCCGAAGCGCTAATTGCGAATCCCAAGGGCGATGGGGACGGACATTACCTCAAGGTCGTCTCCTCGGGCGATGGAAGCTTCTCCGTCACCAACTCGAGGACGGGAATGACGAAACAGTATCCACGCAAATAAGGCACGTTGGAAGCGGACCTGGCTTCAAGCTCACCAGGAAGTGTTTTCGTTCGCAGATCTATAATCGCAACCGCAGCCGGATCGAATGCAATCGGCGCTCAGGACGATTTGGAGGAAACTCTTATGGCTCATTCTCGTCGTGAATTCATTGCAGCTCTTGGCGCTGCAAGCGCATTGGCAGCCGCGCCGCGCTCCGTTCGCGCCGCAGGCGATTGCCCGTTCCGTCTGTCCGTTATCAATGACGAGATTTCCCCTGACTTCGATCACGCATGTTCTGTGGCCGCCAACGACTTCGGGCTGCATTGGATCGAGATTCGCAGCATGTGGGGCAAGAACGTGACGGACCTCAATGCCGACGAGATCGATCGCTCGCGCAAGATTCTCGACAAGTACAAGCTGCGCGTGACCGACATCGCCAGCCCGCTCTACAAAGTCCATTGGCCCGGTGCGCCGATGTCGAAGGAGGGTCCGCACCGCGATGAGTTTCACGCCGACTTCGACTTCAAACAGCAGGACGAAGTGCTCCAGCGCTGCATCGATCTCTGCAAATCGTTCGAGACCGACCGCATTCGCTGCTTCGATTTCTGGCGTCTCGAAGATCAGAAGCCTTATCGCGCGGCCATCAACGACAAGTTGCGCCAAGCCGCGCGCGCCTGCGCCCAGCACAATCTGATTTTGCTGCTCGAGAACGAAATGGCATGCAACACCGGAAGCGGCAAAGAAGCCGCGCAAACGCTCGCCGAAGTGCAGGAGCCCAACTTCATGCTCAACTGGGATCCCGGTAACTCGGCGACCTTCCCCGTCGATGTGCCTTACCCCGACGACTACAACAACTTGCCCAAGGATCGCATCGGCCACTGCCATTGCAAAGACACGATCCGCAAGCTCGACGGCAAATTCGAGTGGGCGCCGGTTGGCGGAGGCATCATCGATTGGGTGGGACAGTTCCGCGCATTCGAGCGCGATAACTACCACTATGCTGTAAGTCTTGAGACGCACTGGCACGGCGGTGTACCTCCGGCCGGCTCCGGTATGAGCGTTGGCGAAGCCTCAAGCCGCACCAGCATGAAGGGCCTGAAGGAAGACCTGGCAAAAGCCGGGGCACATTGCTGAGAGATCCTTGAAAGTACAAATTGAATGACTGGATGAGAGGCGCTCTGGCCGCACCTTCCCGTGATTCAACGTGCGTTCATCATTCCGAAAGCGCCAAACCGCTACCATCAGGAGAGTGTTTGCCGGCGCAAGATTCGCTTCGTTCGGTGTTCCAGCGCGATGCTCCTTGAAGCATGAGCTCATTTCAAATAGGCGCGCACCAGGTCGATCAGGTCCTCGGCGAGTTCAGGAGCAATCTGCTCCTTGGCACCGTCGACCAGATGGAAGCGAATATGTGTCTCCAGCACCTCGCCCATCAGGCTGTTGATCCCGCCGCGCACCGCCGCAAGGAGCATCAACTGATCGCCGCAATCCTGATCGGCCACCAGGGAACGCTCCACCGCCTCCAGTTGTCCGCGGACCTTTCTCACCCGTTGCAGCAGTTTCACTTTCTCCCGATCCTGATGCGACATGGTTCTTCTCCTTGCCTTGACAGTACCCATCCTGGGTATAGTATTTACCCAGCGGGGATATAGTCGCTGCCGCTTTTATTCTATGCTGATCCGCGGGGCCAATCCGCTTGTTCTTTTGCTCGGGGGGGTGGGCTGCGCTTATTGGTTGAATGGCATCGCATTCGCGCAGGCGCCCGCCCCATTGCCTTCCGAGCCTGAGCCGAGAGGGTTTCTGACGGGCCAACTTGCTCAGCAATCAACGGTCTCAGCGCCGACATCGAGGCAGCAAGGCAATGCCCCCGCGGCAAGCAACGGCCCCAACGCAAATCCGGCCGATCGCGAAGCTGAAGCTGCGCCGATTCTCACCATGGCGCCGCACTCAGAAAGTGGCCGCTACTGGGTTTCCGGCCAGGCCAACGGCGTCTTCCAGATGCACGGACATTTTCATTCGCCCTATCAGGGCCCAAACAGCCTGATCGACGACTTTGAAACCAAGGCTTCGGAAGTAGCAACGCTGTATCTCGGCTACCAATTGCGCCCGAACACCCGTTACAACACTGACCTCATCGTCGACTTCGAGAACGCCGGCGGCCGGGGCATCTCGCAGGCACTGGGGCTGGCGGGCGCAACCGACCTTGACGTCGTGCGCAACCCGACACTCTCGACCGCACCCTATCTCGCGCGCGGCGAGATTCACCAGATCTTCGGGCTGACCGACAAAATGGTCGACCAGGATCGCGGGCCGCTCGAGCTGGCGACAAGAGTGCCGGAGCGACGCTTCGAGGTGCGCGTGGGCAAGATGACCCTGGCAGACAGCTTCGACGTCAACTCCGTCGGTTCTGACAGCCACCTGCAGTTCACCAATTGGACCATCGACAACAACGGCGCATGGGACTACGCTGCGGATACCCGTGGCTACACCGTGGGCGGGATATTGGAGTATGACGATCGCATCTGGTCGGCACGCTACGCCATCGCCGCCATGCCAACCGTCGCCAATGGCATCACGCTTGACTGGGCCTTCAGCCGCGCCAGCGGGCAAAACTGGGAATTTGAGCTACGCAAAGGGCTGCTGGCTCCGTTGTTCAACCCGAAACGCGAGGGCGCGGTGCGTATTTTGAGCTACGTGAACCACGCAAATATGGGGGACTACCGCCAGTCGGTACAGCAATACCTGGCCGGTAAGACGTCCACGCCCGAGATCACGCAGACAGAGCGCTTCGGCGCGGTGAAGTACGGCTTCGGATTGAACACGGAGCAGGAAGTGACTGACAGCCTGCGGCTCTTCGGACGCTTCGGTTGGGACGAGGATCAGCACGAGTCGTTTGCCTACACCGAGGTTGGGCAGACGATCCTCTTCGGCGGCGATTACAACGGCCATAGCTGGTCGCGGCCGAACGATAAGCTGGGAGTGGCGTTCGTGTCGAACGCCATCAAGCGCGATCATCAGAATTATTTGCACTACGGTGGTTTGGGCTTCCTGCTGGGCGATGGCAATCTGCACTACGGCCGCGAAGACATCCTCGAGTGGTACTACAACGCGCATCTCTGGCACGGACTGTTTGGCTCGGTTGGCGGCACCCAAATTGCGCATCCTGGCTACAACACCGACCGCGGGCCAGTGTATGTGATGACGGTGCGCACGCACATTGACTTCTAAAGGTCAGCCTCTAGCTTTTAAGCGGCTTGGATGCGCGCAAGCTTCGTCCGACTGGAATCTACGGAAAACCGAATTACGCAGAACTCGAAATGATGCCCCGAACAGGAATCCGCATATGCGGTATCAGGCATGATTTCAGCACCAGAGAGAAAGCTGAATCATCAGTGGTTAAGAGCTAGGAGCTAGAAGCTAGCGGCTATTTGCCTGCAGGCGGCGTCTGCTGCTGTCGCTGCGGCTGTGTGGGCAGCGTGTAGATCACTTCGCCGGGTTTGGCGTAGTGCAGTTTCTCGCGGGCTTCGCGCTCAATAGCGTCCGGGTCCGATTGCAGGTGCTGGATGTGTTGGCGCATCTCGGCGTTCTCCTGCTGCAGGTTCTTGATCTCCTGTTGCAGCGCCTTGTCCTCGGCGCGCTTCTGCTGCCAGATTGAGATGCCGTGTTTGCCGTAGATCACATGCCAGGTAACCAGCAGTGCCAGCACAACGGCGACCACAGTTCCCGCCGGCCGCCACAGCCGCTGCGCCTGGTAGAGCGCCCGTTCGCGCAACAAAGGCGGCTTTTTCCGGGCTAAATTGTTCTCTATTTGGACACTTTCTTCGGGCATCGAATCTCGCTTCATGAGGACATTGATTCGGCCCTCATCCCATCACAAACTTTTCGGCCGCTGATCGCAGCGCCTGCATATCCCGCTCGCTGCGCGCTTCGGTGTACGCTCGCACTACCGGTTCCGTTCCTGAGAGCCGGTAACAAACCCACGAGCCATCTTCCAGAATGAGCTTCAGCCCGTCGGTCCGCACGACCTGCACGACCTTGCGCCCGCTTAATTCCTTTGGATCAGCCTTCAACTTCTCAGTGAACGCGGCTTTCTGCTCCGTGGTCAAGTGGAAGTTCTCGCGAACTGGGAAATAGGAACCAACCTTGGCAAAAAGTCCCTTCAATTGCGCACGCAGGCTCGTTCCACGCTTGGCCACCATCTCCGCCACCAGCAGTCCAGCAATGATGCCGTCTTTTTCCGGCACGTGCCCGCGGATGGTCAGGCCCGCCGACTCCTCGCCGCCGATGGCAATCTTGTCCTGGTCGATGAGAGCGCCAATGTACTTGAATCCGACAGGGGTCTCATAGATGGGAACCTTGTGATATTCGGCCAATGCGTTGACCAGGTTGGTGGTGGCCACGCTCTTGGCCACACCATTGCGCCAGCCGCGCGTCTCCACCAGGTAATCGAAGAGCAGAGCAATGATGTAGTTGGGCTGGATAAACGTGCCGTCGCCATCAACAATGCCAAAGCGGTCTGCGTCGCCGTCCGTAGCCATCACCAGGGCCGCGCCGATCTCCTTCATTTTTTTCCTGGCATCGCCTAGCAAGTGATCGTCCGGCTCCGGTGCGTGGCCGCCGAAGAGCACATCGCGGTAATCGTGCACTGTCTCGACGGCTACGCCCGCTTCGCGCAGCAAATCGGAGGGATAACCGCGGCCCGCGCCCCAGAAGGGGTCGTAGACCACCTTGATGTCCGATTTTGCGATCGTCTTCAAGTCAACCAGTTCGGCGAGCCGCTTGAGGAATGCGGGCTTCACGTCGGCTGTCTCAAATTTCTCGACGAACGGGCTCGGCACGCCCCCGCCCCCGCCGCTCGCAATCTTCTCGACTGCTGACTCGATTTGGCTGGTTACCTCTGGCAAGGCAGGCGCGCCATCGGGCGTGGAGTACTTGATGCCGTTGTACTCCGGGGGATTGTGCGAGGCGGTGAAGTTGATCGATCCCGAGGTCTTCATGGTGCGTACCGCATGCGCAATGGCTGGAGTAGGCGCAGCCTCGGAAATTACGATCGGCGTGACGCCGGCTCCGACCAGCATGCGCGCCGCCTCGGCCACAAAGCTCTCGCCAAGGAACCGCGGATCGCGCCCAACAAGGATGCAGTGTGGGGCCGGAAGCGTTTTGACGTACGCTGCGATTCCTGCAACGGCGAGCCGGATATTGGCCACCGTAAACTCGTCCGCCACAATGGCTCGCCATCCCGAAGTGCCAAACTTGATTGCTGTGCTCATTCATTTCTCCGCGCGCTGCGCCTTCGCCTCAGCGGCTTCGGAAAATGCGCCTGGCTAAGACGTCGGTCAAGGTCTTCGCTTCCTATTGGTCGCTCAGACCTCGGTTTCCTAAGTGCTCGACCTTGGTTTCAGAAGCTCCTCAGGCCGCAATGTCCATACTGCAACACCGGGCCGAACTTTCTCAACTGAGTCTTCACTGCTTCTCAACTAAGTCTTCACTAAAGACGCGTCGGACCAAGGGACTTGCTGCGCTCGTATAATGCACGCCTTGATTCCTTTCAAAACGAAGGCCTCCGATGCCATCGTTCCTTCCTATTCATGCCAACGACCTGAGGCCGCCTCGCTGAAGCACCGAATCATTCCGCCAGATCCTACGCCGACCTTAGAATTGTCGAGCGGAATCACTCGCCGTGCGTCATTTTGGGCAAGGGCGTCCGAAACCTGATTCAATTGCACACAATGGTGATTTGAGCAATCACCATAAGGGGGAGACATGCCATTGACGCAAGAACGACTCAGTAAAGTCGCTACGGCCGTTGTGATGGCCGGTGCATTCACATTGGCCCTCACGCTGCAGGCGCCGGCCGCAAACGCGCAGACAGAAGAGCAAAGACCTGTTACACCGCCACAACCTACCTCAGAAGTTGTTCAAACGATTTTTCTAAAGAACGTTCCCGAACAAAACGTCCTGAACGACATTCAAACGGATATGCGGAACATACTGCCCAGGGCCAAGATCTATGGAGTGCAATCGCAAAACGCCATTACCATGAAAGCCACGCCCGAGGATCTTGAGACCGCGAAACAATTGGTCGCCGATCTCGACCGCCCCAAGCCCCTGTATCGCCTCACCTACACCATCACTGATTTCGACAGCGGCAAGCAAACGGGGTCGCAGAATTTTGTCATCCTTGCCGTGTTGGGACAGCGATCGATCTTCAAGCAGGGCAACCGCGTACCTATTGTCACCGGCTCATATGACAGTGAAGCGCGGAACAGTAACACTCAAGTGCAGTACCAGGATGTGGGCTTGAGTATCGACGCGACGATTGACGGATCACCGGATGGCCTGACGTTGCGCACCAAGATCGAGCAGTCGAGTCTTGGCGGCGAAAAATCCGCAACCGCCGCGCAGGACCCCGTGGTTCACCAGGTCGTTTTGCAAGAAGCGGCGGAACTGACACAGGGTAAGCAGCTTGGGCTGGGATCGCTCGACATCCCCGGCACCACACAGCGACAGGAGATCGAGGTAACAGCCGAACAGGTCCATTGAACGCTCCTCGGCCAGGACTCAAATAGCGATGGGCGGGGCGCAACCGCACATCGGGCCGCGCCCATTCCAGACGATTCCGCATTTGACACTTCCATTGTGGCCCTGTCGCAAGCATTTACCCCGCCAGGTCAATTCAGGGGTACAGTGTTTGCAGCATCGTTTTCATTGTGGAGGGGCTTTATGCTCGAAAGTACGTCTTCCGCTCGCATCGTTATGACCACCGTTGTCAGCCCCGAGGAAGGCACCCGGCTGGGCCGCGCGCTCGTAGAGGAGCGTCTGGCCGCCTGTGCCACGCTCCTTCCACCCGTTCATTCCGTTTACCGCTGGCATGACCAAATTGAATCGTCGGCAGAGACTCTTCTGCTGCTCAAAACGGCCGTCGATCAGCTTCCCGCTCTCGAATCCAGGCTCCAGGAGCTGCACAGTTACCAAACGCCGGAGTTTCTTGTGCTTGCGATTGAAGCAGGCAGCCATACGTACCTCCATTGGCTCCGCTCCTGCCTGGGAGCCGCCATGGAAACCACGGTCTGAACAGCCGCGAATCAGGCTGGCGCAGGCCATCGGGAGGCCGCGTAAGCGGGCTCTGGTATTCTTGGGGAAGTTTGTCTCATGCGCTGGCTTTTAATCGTCTTTGTTATTTCGCTTGCAGCGCTGCTGATTGCGGCCGCGGGAGCTGCGCGCCATATTTGGTTGCAGCGCGCGAAGCCGAGAGGCGAATTGCCCGCGGTGATCGAACCGCGCGAGGAGTCTGACCTGGAAGCGAAACCCTGAATCGTCTGAATGGGTTCAACAGGTGATGACCAGGACGGCCCGCGGTGACCGAGTGGTCATACACTGAAAGATCGCATTGAATAGCTTGGAATTGTTACAGTTTCTATTGCCGAAAGGATCTTTCCCCGCTGTGAGCACTCAGACCCCGGAAATTGCCAAACCCGTTAGTCCGATCGAAATCTCGATTGCGCATAGCCCGGATTCCGACGACGCCTTCATGTTTTATGGCCTGGCAACGAAAAAGGTTCGTGTGCCCGGATATCGCTTTACCCATACGCTCTGCGACATAGAGACTCTCAACCGCCGCGCCCGCGAAGAGGCCTTCTACGACGTGACCGCCATCAGCTTTCACGCTTACCCCTACTTGCAGCAGAGTTACGCGCTCATGGGGTGCGGCGGCAGCGTGGGCGAGGGCTACGGACCGATGATTGTCGCAAGCCGCAAGCTCACCCCAAAAGATCTCAGCCAGGTCCGCGTTGCCGTGCCCGGCGCGCTTACTACAGCTTATCTCACACTCAAAATCTTCAATCCGGCGATTGAGACCGTCACCGTGCCCTTTGACCGAATCATCCCTGAGATTCAGGCCGGCAAATACGAGGCCGGTCTCATCATCCACGAGGGCCAGCTCACTTACTCCACCAGCGGCCTCTTCAAGGTGATCGATTTCGGCGTTTGGTGGCGTGAGACCACGGGCCTAGTGCTACCGCTGGGCGGTAACGCCATTCGCCGCTCGCTGGGCGCCAAAACACACAATGTCATCTCCAAGGCTCTGCGCGACAGCATCAGCCACGCGCTCGATCACCGCGAGCAGGCGCTGGAGTATGCCATGCAATTTGCCCGCGACCTGGACTCGACGATGGCCAGCCATTTTGTAAGCATGTATGTCAACGACCGTACGCTCGATTACGGTCCCGACGGCCGCGAGGCGATCCGCAAGCTGCTGACCATGGGCTACCAGCGCGGAATTATTCCTATCGAACCGCAAATTGACTTCGTGGATTGAACCGCCGCAAGTTGTGCAAAAAAGCTCAAGCGCCTGAGCGGCGATCTTGTTGTCCGGTCGCGGACACATTACCTTCGGCTACCCCACGCGAATCGAAGGTCATTACAGCCGATCAAGAAATTCTCCTCCACTTCCTAAGATCTCTCTAACTTGAGTCGATACATCCAAACAGGAGATGCCTTGGATGCCATCGCACACCTCACCCACTTTCCTTTTCGCTTCGGCTGATCCGGCGCTGATTGCCGCAATCGAACCACAGCTTGTGGAAGGTAGGGCGCGCGTCCAGGTAGTTCTCACAGCAGAAGCTGCCCTCGCCTCGATTGGCAGTGCCAATCCTCCCAGCCTGGCGTTGATCGACGCGCTCCTGCCCGGGGTGCCTACCGGCCAGTTGCTCGCTGCAGCTCGCACCCATTGCGACGGTCCGCGCTTACCTATCCTGCTGATTGCGGAGACGGTGACGGAGGAGTGGATTGACTTCCTCGCCGAAGGCGCAGCCGACGATCTCATTCTGCGCTCGGCGGAAACAGCCTATTGGCAGCTCCGGCTCGATCTTGCGCTGCGCAACCAGCGTATGGCCCACGAACTCGAAACCCTCCGCGATGTCGCGATCCGCAACGCGCAGCTTGATCGCCTGACCGGCGTCTACAATCGTGAAACATTGCTCGCTATGCTCTTTCGCGAAACCGACCGGGTGCAGCGCATGAATAGTTCCATGACTGTGGTGCTCTTCGATATCGATGACTTTGGCCACTGGAACTCGCGCCTTGGCGTGGACGCCTGCGATGAGCTCCTATGCCAGGTGGCAACCCGCACCGGCACTCTGTTGCGCAGCTACGATCTGTTGGGTCGGCCGGGCATGGACGAATTTCTAATCGCACTGCCGGCGTGCAGCCCGGCCAATGCGATGGCGCTCACGGAGCGGTTACGCGTCGAGGTATTCGCCGTGCCGGTTCAGGTAGGCGGCGAGGCCATTCGACTATCCGCGTGTTTTGGTACCGCTGCAAGCCGCGGGCGCTCCCCGGTCGTGGTCCTGCGCGAAGCGGAGAAAGCCCTGGAATGGGCCAAGGCCGCCGGCCCCGAGTCCATTCAGTGCTTCGGTTGCCAACCGCAATCCACTTCGCAGCCGGTGACGTTCTTCTCATCAACCTCGGGCGATGAATTGCTGGCGTGGTAAAGGAGCGTTGTCCGATCCCCGCTTTTTCGCGGGGAACCCATTGCTACTGGACGATTATGTTGGGAGAGTATGAAACCTACACCTCGTTGCTCACTTGCATGGCGTCCATTTCCAAAAACTCCTGAAACACATCGTTCGAAATCAGCCGGCCCCGCGGCGTGAGCCGTACGCGCTCGCCGTCAAACGCCAGCAACCCATCCTCCACGAGGCGCTTGACCTTCTGCAACGCGGGCGCAACCAACTCGCGCCCAAACTCGCGGTCCAGTGCATCTACGTCCACGCCTGCATTCATGCGCAGCCCCAGGAACCACGCTTCCTCATGCTGGCGCCCGCGTTCAAGCCACTCACTCTCCCCAAATCCCGAAACCGCCAGATAATTGTTCAAATCATCCGTGGTCGTTGCACGCAGCACAAGATCGTGGGTGCCGCAACCTTGTGCCGTTCTTGTTCTTGCCGCCAGGGTGGGGTCGGACCGCAGCATCGACGACGCATCCAACCCCACTCCGAGGTAGGGGCGGCGCTGCCAATAACGCAGATTGTGCCGCGACTCGAATCCGGGCCGCGCAAAGTTCGAGATCTCATACTGGCGAAACCCTGCCTGGCTCAGCCGCACGATCGCACGCTCGTACATCCGCGCAATCGCGTCGTCGCCCGGAACCTGCGCGGCATGATACCGGGAGCCGCCCCTCAAAACTTCGCGCCCCAAGCGGGAGTCCTCATCGACCTCGAGCATATACACGCTGGCGTGCGGAACGCCCGAATCGACGAGCGCCAAAAGCGACTCCTCCCATGACCCTTCCGTCTGTCCTGCCAATCCGGCAATCAAGTCCACGTTCAGGTTGCTGATCCCCGCCGAGCGCAGCCGCCGCAAATCCGCTTCGACCGCCGCGCGGCTGTGCAACCGCCCGCTCGCGTGGGCCTCGCTATCAACAAACGACTGCACGCCGAGGCTGACGCGATTGACGCCTGCGGCCGCCGTGGCGTCCAGCGTTGCGTCGGCCACTTGCCCCGGCGCGCACTCCATTGTGATTTCGGCTTCCGCTTCGAGATCGAACTCTGAACGCAGAGCGGTGAACAGCCGCTCCAGCAACTCCGGAGCAAGCAGACTGGGCGTGCCTCCGCCCAGGTACACCGTGTCCACGCGTCGTGGAAGCACCACGCCGACGCTCTCAGCCCACGCCGCGGCGCCGGCCAGGTCCTCAATCAGGCGTTCCACGTAGCGGGTGTGCTTGCTGGCCGGGTACACTCCCGAAGTGAAGTTGCAATAAGTGCACTTCGATCGGCAAAACGGGATGGAAAGGTAAACACCGAGCGCGTTGTCGCCGCTTGCCGTCATGACAAGATTGTTGCACGCGCCTCGATTACACGTCGTCGAAAGAAAGTCCTTATGCCGCCCATGCAATGATGAAAGCAAAGGAGATTCGATTTGAAGGCTTGGCCGGCTCTGGCGATCCTCATCATCCAGGGCATCCTCTTTCTTGCCCATTGGTTCGTCTATTTCACCTGGATCGCCTTCTGGCCCAGCCTCGCGCCAGCCGCAGGCGTCGACCTCCGCGTGGTCATGCTGGTGCTGGCCTTCAGTTTTGTTGTGGCCTCGCTGCTCTCTTTCCGCTATTCCAACTTTGCCGTTCGCTTCATCTACTGGCTCGCTGCGGTCTGGCTCGGTTTTCTCAATTTCTTCTTCTGGACTTCATTGATTGTTTGGTTGGTGTGGTTTGCGCTTCGTTTGTTTCACTTGGCAGCGAATCCTGGCGCGATCCGGCCTTTGCTTGCGTCTGTTTTCTACGCAATCGCCTCACTTGCCGGAATCTACGGCCTCTTCAATGCGCGAGTGATTCGCATCCGGAGAATTGCCGTTCAACTTCCCAATTTGCCCGCGAGCTGGCGCGGACGCCGGGCCGTTTTTTTCAGCGACCTTCATCTCGGGCCCATAAATGGGGTCCGCTTCTGCCGCCGACTGGTTTCGATGGCCTCCGGCTTTCGCCCCGACATTGTCTTTCTTCCTGGCGACCTGTTTGACGGCACCAAGGGAGATCTTGACCACCTGCTTGCACCTTTCCAGGCGCTCGCTCCGCCGTTCGGCATTTTTTTCTCCACCGGCAATCATGAGGAGTTCACTTCCCCCGCACACTACATCGAAGCCATCAGGCGCGCCGGCATTCGGGTGCAGGCGAACGAGCAGGTTCTGATTGACGGTCTGCAGATCGCCGGAGTGCTCTATCACGCCTCCACTTCGCCGCTGCGCATGAAGGCGGCCATCGACGCCCTGCGCCCAAGCGGCTCGAGCTTTGACCGCTCCCAGCCGGGCATCTTGCTCAACCACGCTCCGACGCGGCTGCCCATCGTCGAGCAAGCAGGGTTCAGTCTCCAGCTCTCCGGGCATACGCACGGTGGCCAGTTCATCCCATTCACGTGGATCACGCGCAGCATATTCGGCCCCTTCACCAGCGGATTGCACCGCTTCGGCACGCTACAGGTCTACACGTCCACTGGCGCCGGAACCTGGGGACCTCCCATGCGAGTCGGAAGTGCGCCCGAGATCGTTTTACTGACATTTGAATAGCAGGCTCGTATCCTATATCAAAGCCACCCGCAAATAAGGAGAAGACTTTCTTGAGCTCCGCATCTTCCTCCCCGGGCCAACCTGCCGGTCCCGTCATTCGCACGAGTCTATCGGGGTTTGATTTGCTCATGAGTCCGCGCCTGAACAAGGGCACGGCCTTCACCGAAGCGGAGCGAGACATCTTTGCGCTGCACGGGCTGTTGCCGCCACACATCGGCACCCTTGAAGACCAGCGCTCGCGGCGCAAGCGCGTGCTCGACAGCCGGCCCACAGCATTCGGCAAATACTCGAACTTGCGCGACCTGCAGGACAACAACGAAGCCCTCTTCTACTCGCTTATTGCTCACAACGTCGAAGAGTTGCTGCCCATCGTTTACACGCCGACGGTGGGTGAGGGTTGCCAGCGTTTCTCGGAGATCTGGCGCAAGCCGCGCGGGCTCTTTCTCAGTTATCCGAACAAGGACCGCATCGCGAATATCCTTGCCAACCCCCGGTATGACGCGGTGCGCTGCATTGTGGTCAGCGACGGAGAACGCATACTCGGCCTGGGCGACCAGGGGGCAGGCGGCATGGGCATTCCCATCGGTAAAATGTCGCTCTACACTGCGCTGGGCGGCATCCCGCCGGAGCATTGCCTGCCGGTATTGCTCGATGTGGGCACCGACAACGAATCGCTGCTCAACGATCCGATTTACATTGGCTGGGAACATAAGCGCATCCGCGGCCAGGAGTACGACGACTTTGTCGATGCGTTCGTGACCGCCGTCGAGCGCCGGTGGCCTCACGTGCTTTTGCAATGGGAGGACTTTGCGGGCGCCAATGCCGCCCGCCTGCTCGCGCATTACCGCGACCAGCTCTGCACCTTCAACGACGATATTCAGGGAACGGCAGCCGTCACCACAGCCACGCTCCTCGCTGCTGTCAGCGCCACCGGCATCCCGTTGCGCGACCAGACCATCGCCATGTTCGGTACCGGCTCGGCTGGCATCGGTATCATCAACCTCCTCATCACCGCTATGCGAGAGGAAGGCCTGACGGAAGAGCAAGCACGCAGACGAATCTACGCCTTCAACCGCTACGGCCTGCTTGTTGAGGGCGGAAAAGGGATACGTCCCGAACAGGAGCCGCTGGTTCGTAGACGCGAAGACGTGGCCGGATGGAAGCTTTTAGCGCCAAGCGCAGACACCGGCGCCATCTCACTGCTCGACGTGGTTCGCAATGCCAGAATCACGGTGCTGGCAGGTGTCAGCGCGCGCCCTGGCGTGTTTACCGAGGAGATTGTGCGCGAGATGGCATGCCACACACCGCGTCCGGTGATCTTTCCATTGTCGAATCCAACCTCGCAATCTGAAGCAACGCCCGCCGATTTGCTGCGCTGGACTGATGGGCGCGCACTGGTGGGCACGGGCAGTCCCTTCCCGCCGGTCGAGGTCAACGGCAAACTTGTCCACATCGCGCAGATCAACAATTCCTACATTTTCCCCGGCCTCGCTCTCGGCATTCTCGTCTCGCGCGCCGCGCGCGTCACCGACGGGATGATTATGGCCGCCGCTAAAGCGCTGGCCTCGCTTTCCCCGGCGCGGGCTGACAGGAGCGCCCCGCTGCTGCCACCAATTGGAGAATCCCGGCAAGTGAGCCTGGTGGTTGCGGAGGCCGTTGGCAGGCAGGCCGTCGCTGACGGAGTAACAGGCGCCAGCGACCAAACCGCATTCGCAGAAAAACTTCGCGCTTATATGTGGGAGCCCGTTTACCAGCCGTACGAGCGTGTCGACTCAGCTCGCTGACGGCGCTATGCTCCCACAGGCACCTGCGCGAGAAGCCTCTTCCACGTCATCTGATTCTTGCGAAAGGCTCGTTTCAGATCCTCGAGAATCCGCTCGAAGTCGGCATTGGTCCGCAGATTGTTCCACGCAGGATTCTTCTGGAACCATGGGAAGTTCTCGTTGCCCAGATAGATTGCCCGTCGCAGCCAATGCAGCGCCTCGCTGGAGTCGCCTTCGACAGCAAAGTAGGTGGCCAGCCGGTATGCCATCTCGCTATCCGCCTCAGCCGCGGCCAGCGTGTCGTCCTTCAGCAGCGCCGCACCCCGCTCTCTTGCACCCGCCTGCACATAGCAAATGGCCAGCGTAGGCACGGCGATGCGCAATGAGGGATCGTCGGCGATTACGCTCTCCAAAATGGTGATGGCTTCGCCAAGGTTGCCCGTACGCATCTGCTGATACCCCGTCGAAGTGCGTAGCAGCGGATGCCGCGGCTCCAGCGCCAAGCCCTTTTCCAACTCGTCGCTCGCGAGCTCAATCTGGTTTTGGTAGTGGTACACGCGGGCGCGATGGTTGTAGAGAATCGCCGCATTCGCCGGATTCAGCTTGAGAGCGCGGCTGAACTCATTCAGCGCCTCGTCGTACATTCCGTCGCAGCGCAGGGCAATTCCAGCCAACATGTGCACGTTCCAGTCGTTTGCGGCGCCGGCGAGCAGATCCGCGATGCCATGCCGCGCCGACTCTTTCTCGCCGCGCGACAGCAGCATATAGATGCGGTAGAGATTCGCCTCGGTCGACGCTGGGTCGAGTTTCAGCGCTTCATCGAACGCTTTGCGCGCGCGCATCACATGAATTTGCCCGCCAAATCCATGCCGCGCGTACTGCAGTTCGGCAATGCCCAGCCCACTCCATCCCGCGGCAAACTGCGCATCAGCAGTGGTCACGTTTGAAAACAGGGCATGGGCCCGGTCCAGATCGGCGCGAGATCCTGTCCGCACCATGAACGAACTGAGCAGCGCCCGCGCTTGCAGATAGCGTTCGCTCACCGGTCCCGGCAGCGAGCGGTCGCGCGTCGCTCCTCGCGCAGCGTCGCCCGGCTGTTCCGAACGGCCGCCTTCAATGCTTTTCGCAGCGCCCATTCCTTGCAGCGTGGCAAACACGTCGTTCGCAATCTCGGTTTGTACGGCAATCAAATCCAGTGATGCCACGCGAATGGAGCCTCCCGACCGCACGCTCTGCGACGCAACGTCGAGCAGCTGCCAGTTCAGGTCAAACCCGTTCTCTGACTGCACAAAACTGCCCGCCAGCACAAACGAAACCAGCAATCGCTTGCCGACCTCCAGCGGGTCCATTCCGGCTAGGGGTTGCGCGGCAGCGAGCGGCATCAACGTGCTCGAGGGTCGCACCACGAGCGTTGGAATCCGCGCCAGCCGCGCCGCAATGGCATCCGCCAGTGCATATCCATAGAGCGGCGTGGCATCCGTGGCGCCCAGGTTGGCAAAAGGCAGCACCACCAGCGAACTCTGGGTCTTCTCCTCGATCGCCGATTCGCGAAAACGCTCCGCGAGCATTGAAAGCAGCCCGGTTGCACGTTTCTCCGCCTCAGGCCCGGTTACCGGAGAACTGGCTGCGGCATCGCTTGGAATCATTCCTGCATCGATACGCAGGGCATTCATGATGGTCTTCAGCCCTTCGCGCACTTCTGCCGCAGAAGCCGTGCGCGCGCCCGGATTCTTTTCAAGACTCGCTGCAATTACGCTTTTGAGTTCCGGAGGAATCCCCGGCGCTACGACACTCAAGTCCTCCGGTTCCAGGAATTGAATGGCGCGAATGGCCTGAAAATCCTCGGCATCAGCCCGTGCGAATGGATGGCGTCCGCTCGCCAGTTCGTAGAGGATCACTCCCAGCGCCCATACCTCAGACTGCACGCTCGACTGGCCGGTGACGAACTGCTCCGGCGCCATGTAGTGGATGGTGCCTCCGCGCGCCGTGTGAGTGGTCGCATGTGATGCATGCGCGGCGCGCGTGGGTTTTATGGGATCAAAGCGCGCATCTTCCGGCGCGAGCCGGCGCGCCAGCCCAAAGTCCAGAATCTTTACGAGGCCGCCATCGGTCAGCATCACATTCTGCGGTTTCAAGTCGCGGTGAAAGATGCCGAGCGCGTGCGCGGCCTGCAGGCCGTCCGCGATCTGAATCCCTACTGAAAGAACTAGCTGCAAGCTTGCGGGCCCACGCTTGATGAGCTCATCCAGCGGCTGACCCGGGACATATTGCATGGCGATGTAGGCTTCGTCGCCGCTTTCACCCACCTCGTAAATGGCGCAGACATTCGGGTGCTCAATCGCCGAGGCCAGCCGGGCTTCGCGCAGCACCGTCGACCGCATCTCCTCGGCGGTCATTAATCCGGTGCGCAACATCTTCAGTACCACCGGCCGCTGCAGCAGCGTATCGTTGGCCGCGTACACCACACCGCTGCCTCCGGCGCCCAGCCGCCGCAAAATTTCGTAATGTGCAATCGTCTTTCGCTTCATCGCACGCTTCAAGTTTAACGGCGCATCCGTAAAGATCGTCTTAAAGGCTGCCGCGTTTTCACCCTTTTCCGCCTTCAGCGACGGCGCGGAGAGCGGCAATCTACGCAATGTTCTTCTTTGTATTCCGGGGCTCGGTTGATCTGTTAACGTCCAAGGGTAGATGAATTGCGCCCGTGGTTTTGGGGCACGAGAGAGTCGGGGTCGGCATACGCTGCGTCAGGTTCGCTGCTGTCCATCGCAGGATTGGCCCTTGCGTTTGCTTTCATCCCGCATTCGGCCGCTTTTTGGCGTACAGCTGACAATGCCTCAGCCGTCCGCGCCCGAAACCCAATCCGCGCCTACAAAGCAGCGAGCGCTTGGCGCTGGAACGCAACTGCAAACTGGAACCTCGAGCGGCCTCGACACTGACGCACGGCTCCTGGGCCTCCTTGCGGATCATCAATACTCCCGCGCGGAGGCCCAACTCGGCCAGTTGCCTCCAGGCCAGGCGCAGTTTTATCGCGGCGTCCTGGTCAATCTTGCTGTTGCGGACGACGAGGGGAACTCGTTCAACCACATAGACAGGATGGGTCGGGAATCGAGCATCCACGTGTGGAGACGTGCGTCAATAAAGACCGGAACGTCGGACGATGCGCTTCAGCGCGCGGGGGGATTAAAGCAAGGGTTAGAGAACAGAGAACAGAGAACAG
>OKRB01000109.1:17755-22071 GCA_900290245.1 Candidatus Sulfuritelmatomonas gaucii
AGAGAACAGAGAACAGAGAACAGTTGTAGGGGCAAATACTCTCTGTCAAGCGGCGCTTTCTACTGCCTACTCCCTGTTTTCCCCTTGTGATTCGATTGCTTCTCCAGTTTCATCTGCCCTCTTCGCCCCAACAGCAGCACGGCCACGCCAAATGCCAGTAGCACCAATCCCCACCAGAGATTTGCATCGATCCCCAGGCTCCTGGCATATGCCAGCGCATTATCGCGGGTGGCCAGGCCGAAGGCCGCCAGAATTGTTCCGATCAAGGTAAACAGCATTCCGATCGAAATGCGCGCATCGTAAAACATCGCTCTTCTCCTCGGTGCTCAGACGAAAATCAGATTCACTGCAATTGCCGCCAGCAGAATTGCCACGGCCAGTGTCTCCGGCCGCTTCCACCATTGCGTGCCTAGGGGTTCGCGCGCCATCAATGAGTGCACCAATCCTTTGAGTTCCGTCTTGGGCCGCGCCTTGGTAGCGAAGCTCACCGCAACGGTGACCATCAGGCTCACAAGAAAAGCAAGTGTGGCTGTACCCAGGTCAAGTACGAGTTCGCTGGCGGGATGGTGCACGACGGCGATCCATCCGCCATGAATGCCCGGCTGCGCTCCCTTGGGGAGATCGAGCCCGTGGTGGAGCAGCGCAATGGCCGCGCCTGCAATAAGTCCGGCGAAGGCACCATGGCCTGTGGCGCGCCTCCAAAAAGCGCCCAGCAATAGCGTCGCGAACAGCGGCGCATTCACCACCGCGAAAACCAGCACCATTGCATCGAGCAGGCTGTTAAACCGCCAAGTAGCACAGGCCGCGCCGATGGCAAGCAGTACGCAGCCGACCGCCGACCAGCGCGCAACCGTGAGAATCCGCTTGTCATCCGCATCCTTTGCCAGGAACGCCTGGTAGATATCGCATGCGAAGACCGAACTGAATGCGGTCATGCTGGCCGCCACACCGCTCATCAGACACGCCAGCAGAGCCGAGACTCCCAGCCCGAGCAGACCCATGGGCAGGAAATGCAGCAATGTGTTTGGCGTTGCCATCGCGTAATCCAGCACCGGATGACCGTTGGCGTCGATGATCGGATTTCCGGTCCCTGGATCGGCTTTTGCTGGAACCATGCCTTGTCCAGCCTCAACTGCCGCCGGAACCACCGTGATGTCGTGGTAGATGGCCCCGTTTTCGTTGTGGACAACGATGCTTGTGTGCGGCGTGGGCAACCCGACGGCAACAATTCCCGGCAGAATCAGGAGAAACGGCACAAACACCCACACCGCTGCTGCGATCAACTGAGCCCTTCTTGCTGAATCCGCGTTCTTCGCGGCCATCGCTGTTTGCAGCAACCGGAAGTCTGTGCACCAGGTTCCACCGCCAAGCACAAGTCCCACGCCGAAGAGGAGGCCGACCGCGCCAATTCCCGCGGAATGCGCGCCTGCCTGAGTTGCACCGCTCCACTCATGCAAAAGGTCGTGCGGCACAGCAGCCTTCAGCCCACTCCAGCCTCCAAGGTTCTTCAGGCCGAGCAGCGCGATTGGCAGCAATCCCGCAACGACGACGCAGAACTGAAGCGCCTGGTTGTACATGGCTGCTCCGAGCCCGCCCAGCAGAATGTAGGTCAATACCAGTGCAGCCGGCAGGACAATGGCGAGCAGAAGAACGCCGGAAGCCGGCAAGCTGAGGCGGTTCGAAACCTGCTCGAAGATATGCAGAGCCGTCAGGACACGCGCCATGGCGTACAGGGAGATTCCCGCGCTAAAAGCAGCCCCCAGTGAAAACAGGCATGCATTTAGCGCCCGCGTCTTCTGGTCGAAGCGCAGCCCAAGATACTCGGGAATCGATCGTGCGGTATGATCGGGCGCCCCAGTGCCCGAGTTCGACCCGTAGTAGATGGGCATCAGATACAAACCGGCAAAGAGCGCCGCCGGAATCGTGCCGAGGACAATAAAGCCGAGGCTTCCCAACCCATAGCGAGCGCCTGCTGCGCCCATGCCGAGAACTTCTTGCGAGCCAAGGCTGACGCCTACGAGCGCTATGCCGCACAGCCAGCCGGGGAGAGCACGGCCGGCTTGAAGGTACTGACGGCTGCCGGTCATCACCCGCTTCAGTGAAAAACCGGCGGTCAGCATGAAGAAGCAGTAAATCAGCAGGATCAACCAGTCGGCGGGGGCGAGACTCGGCACAATCGGCTCCTTCCCTCCTGATGTTACAGAACCGACTGGGCGTCCGACGCGCCGAAAGAGTCACAGTCGAGTCGCCTAAACGTGCCGAACGCGCGTCTCTGCTGCGCAGCACGAAAAAAACGGCGGCAAGAGGAAATCCCCCTGCCGCCACCAGTTTGCCTGTCAACTGCAATTGCCCTCTGTGGAGCTCTCAAGTTCCGGTTGCGCTCGAATCGCGCTATGATCGTCGCGCTTGCCGCAACTACTGATCGATTCCCGGACCTGCGCCCGGCGGCGCTCCGGCCGGCGGCGCCTGCGGAGGCGCACCTGCAGGCGGGGCCATCTGCCGCCCGCGGAATTCGCCGCCTTGGCGCCCCTGGCCCCATGCGTCGGGGCCGTGTTCGCGCATCCGTTCGTGCATTCCTTCACCCGCCATGCGGTTCTGGCGCATAGTTTGCAGCTGTTTCCACTGTTCCGGCTTCAATTGCATCCGAAGGTCCAGCAGGAATAGCGAATTCGCTTTCTCGAGCGCGGCACGCGACTGAACGACTTTGTCGATCTGCGCTTCAATCTGCGCGCGGTCAGGCGTGTCGGCTTTCAGCAGCGGACCCATGGCGACTTCCGCTCTTTCCAGATTCGCCTGCAGGTCAATCAATTTCATGCGATGGTCTTGCAGAATTCCGTCCATCGCCTTGCGCTGATCATCGGTCAGGGTCAATTGCTTTACGATGTTCGGATTGTTCCAGAACTGCCCGCCTGCCATCCCAAGAGCACGCTCCATAGGTGGCCGATGCATTCCGAACCCTTGCCGCATTCCCGGACCACTACCCGACGCTTGCGCGCCCGCGAATCCGCTGGCCATCAGAACTCCCGCTACCGCCAAAACCAGTCGTACAGTCTTCATCGCTTTCATCTTTTCTCCTAACCTTTCGTGTTCTGGGAATCATTGGCCCAGTCTGGCTTTTACTGTGACTCGTTGTCGTCCATCAACTGCGCAAGCGGTTCCATCGCCGCCGGAACCTGCTGCGATATGTCTTTGTCAACCTTTGCCAACAGATTTTCATCGGTGTCGTTCGCGTGCCTGGCGGCACTGGTGTTCTTGGCCGTCGTCTGCACCGCCAACGCCTGTTGAGCAGCGGCAGCCGACTGGGCGACCACCAGCCTCTCATGTGCGGCTTTTTGCGCCGCCTTGATCGCCGCGATCTTCGCGAGTTCCTGGCGATGCTGATGTTCGAAAACACCGCCAACCAAGCTACCCACTGCCAGCGCACATCCCAGCGCCCATCCCGCCGCGAGCTGCCATCCGCCGCGGCGGACGCGCGAGTCCACTATCCGGGGCCGTCTGTAAGCAGCTTCGCTCCATGCGTCCACGCTCGACTTGAAGTGCTTCAGCGCCTCACCGAGCACCGGATCATCCATCTCTCCCGCCCATTTATCCCGCATGTTCATCGAGATCCTCTCAACTCTGCGCGCACTCTCGCGAGGGCTCGTGAAAGATGCGCCTTCACCGTACCCTCACTCAGCCCCGTGACCCGTGCAATCTCGCTCAATTCGCGTTCTTCAACGTAACGCAGCAAGAACACGGTTCGCTGCCGTTGGCTCAGAGCCTCAACCGCCTTCCAAACGTGCGTCACCTGTTCCCGCGCCAGCATCTGTTGCTCCGCAGTTCGTTCGCCGCTTGGCAGCCAATCGCTGGCATCATCCAGATCCACCGAATTGGCCCGCGTATGCCGCCAAAACTGCAACCGCCGGTTGCGCCAGTGGTCCTTCTGCAGATTGATGGCAATTCGCATCAGCCAGGTCATCGCGGTCGACTCGCCGCGAAAATGCTTCCAGTTCCGATGCGCTTTCAGAAAGCATTCCTGCGTCAGTGTCTCTGCCAGATCAACATCCCTCAGCGAGGCCAGCAGGAACCGGAAGATCTGCGGACGATGGCTCTCGACAATGCTCGCAAACTCTTGCGCAGCAATCTCTTCCGCTTCGTCCACGGTCATCGGCTTTACTGCTGTGCCGGCTGCCATCGATTTGGTAGACGGGCCCATCCGGCGCAAGTTTACACCCCTGAAATGCATTTTCGCGCAAACGGCGCGCACTCCTATAAACCCCGCAACCCCCGAACGAGTCGTCCTTTGTTCCTGCCTTTTGCAAAGAATGCAGCTAGCA
>OKRB01000108.1:0-47412 GCA_900290245.1 Candidatus Sulfuritelmatomonas gaucii
CTTATGAAACCGGACACTTCATTTGCTACGAAAAGCGGACATTTTCACTTGCTAACGACACGGAAGGGAAGGACAGGCGCCCCCGGCCCGAGAGTCACGACGTGTGCGACTGGGTGCCCTAGGTCCCGATTTTCGGATCTGGGATCGCACGGACGACGCAATAATGCCCTGCATTCAGATTGCGACGCCTCTCACTTCACCCGCGTTACAAACACCGTGATCGACATAGCCGGAAACATCTGGTCCTTCAAGGCGCTCGTCTTTTCCTTTTTCGATTCTCGCGTGACCACGGCGTCCGGCAGAGCGCGAATCTGCTTCAGATCGGTGCTGCTGTACTGAAACACCTTGGCCTGCTTTTCTGTCTTCAGGTGCGCGAGAACGACGTCCGACTTCAGATCTCCAAACGTCTTGTTGATCACGACGATCGTGGCCATATCATCCACGCTGCGCACCGCCGCATAAACGGCCAGCTTCCCTTGGTCGGCGCTGCTGGCCGCGATGCTCGTATCGCCGAACTCCCCTCCGGCATCGTCGTAGTTGCGAAAGATTTTGAACGCAAACATTGCCGGCGAGTTCAGCTCCGGCGCGCCCCACAATGCGCCCATGTCGAGTCCCTCGCGCCCGAAAATGCCCAGAATGTCCGCCTGCGCCACGGCTCCGCTGATATGTTCCTGTCCGCCCCAGTTGTATTCCGTAATTGCCGTCTTCGTGCCCGGGTAATCCGCTGCAACCCACTGCTTCATCCTCCGGATCATCATGGGCGGCATCATCTGGGCATAGTTGTTCGGGTCCCGCAGATTCGGATCCGTGTAGGTCGGGTCCCAGAACACGCGCGTCGAGTCGAGCACGGCTCTCTGTTGCTCGCTTGTGCCCGCGGGCTTCAAGCCCGCATCGTTTGCGGCGAAATATGTATGCAGATCAAGGTAATCGAGCAGTCGCGTGTGCTTCGGGTCGGCGTCCTGCGCGGCTCTGAACGTCTTCAAGTAGTACTCGATGAACGGCAGGTTCCCGTGCGAGGTGCGATCGGAAAAATCATAAGTGACATTCGGCCACGTGCCCTTTACCGACTCAAGGTCCTTCATCGAGTAGAAATAGGTGAACCAGTAGTCCATCACCGGCCCGCTCACCTCTGCCGTGGGGTCGGCCTCTTTCACCGCCCTTGCCACTTTCATTCCGTTCTCCGTCACCTCGTCATAAGTGAAAGGCAAAGGATGCACATCGCGGTGATTCAAATCCCACCAGCTTGGCTCGTTATCCAGCGAGTAAATCGCCACGCCTCCGTGGGCCGCGTCGCCGAATCTGCCAACAAGGTATTTCACCCACCCTTCAGTCCAGCTAGCGTCCACCCTCATGCAGGTATCGGTTGGATCGTTGATCGTAATCTTGGTACCGTCGGGTTTCACGCCGTTGCCGAAGGTTTTCCAGTACGGATCGGTCTTCTGCTGCGGTCCATACTTCGCCACAGCAAAGCTGCCGGCCATGGTGCGCGATTTCGCAACCCATCCCATCACCGGCACCGTTCCCATGGTCTTGGTTCTGCTTTCGCGATCGCCCATCACCTGCGTGTTGAAGTCTGAGACGTCAGGGTATTGCGTGTTTGAATTCGGGATATTTTCGTAGAACCAGTGATCGCCGTGGTTGCTTATATCGAGTTTGTAGTTGTAGCGGGTTACTCCGTCTCCGCCCCACCGGTTCAAGGTCAGGCGCACAGCCTTTGCAACCTCGGCCGATTCATTGTTCGGATCCTCCTGCCGGTAAGCGTTCATCCCATAAATCAGCGGGTTGATCGCATGACCCGCAGCTTCTGCATCCACGGTGAGCGACGGCCCCCGGGCCACCGGCGGCGCAGCAAACGTGATCACAGCCGCGGCCCACTTCGCCGGATCGAGCGTGCTCCTCGCCTTGATCGCAACCGACTGCGGTGCAGGATAAGGTGTCACGTACAGCCCGCTCTTGCTGATGGTGCCGAAAGCCGCATTTCCACCATCTACGTCGTTCACTGACCACGTGAGACCTTTGTCGTAGCCGCCTGTTCCGCTCGGAGCGGCGGAAAACTGCTTGATATCGCCGGCAGCCAGCGTCACGTGTTCCGGGCTGATCGTCACCATCGAAACTGCCCCGGGCGGTGCGGATTGATCCGGCTTCGCCGCGCTGTTGGCCTGCGCGCTGCCCCGGCCGAGGCAAAGAATCAGCTGCGCAAAAACGAGCGCGAGCGGCAGGGTGAATGGGCCTGGAATGTGACGGCGCTTGACGACGAGGCGAGCGGCAACTGTACCTGTTGAAGGCATCAGACCCTCACAATGATGGAAGAGTTGGTGTTGTTCAGTAATCTAGCACTTATCTGGGGCCCGCGAGTTGCAAATCGCATCGCCGAGGCTCCGAATCGACACGCCGGGCGCTCCAGGTTTCGTCCGCTTCAGCAGATGAGACCTGGGAAAGCAAGCTGAACGCTGATAGCTGACAGCTGATAGCTCGCAGTTCAGGCCTGCGACGACTGGCGTACGAATTTGTAGACTGAATTGCGTGATCAAACGCTGATTTGCCGGGACCGCTCCGCAGTCGTGCTACGTCCCGGCTTTCCGCTCGTCGATCAGCACTTCGTCGAGCAGCATGCGCAGCCTGGTGGCGCGCTTGTGCCCCAATTGCACGTCGCCTGACGTAGCCTGCGAGACTTCATCGGCAAGATTCAGGGCGGCCAGCACGGCCACGCGCAGCGAATCCGCCGTCCTGCCCTGCGCTGCCACAGCGCGCATCTTGGTGTCGACCAGCGCGGCCAGCTCGCGGATGTGCTGCGGGTTCTGCCCTGACAGGTGATAGAGCTGGTCGTAAATTTCAACCGTCACGTATTCGCCCGGGTTGCCACGCGATTCCTGAGGCATATGACCCTCACAGTTCCAGTGCGTCCAGTTGCTTCAACAACCGGTCAACACGCTGTCGTACCTGGTCGCGCTCCGCGCGAAGTGCGCTGACTTCGCTTTGCAACTGCGCCACTGCCGGCAGTTGCACGTGCAGCTGCTCCTCGGCTTTTTTGGCGCGGGCTTCGGCCTCGGCGCGTGCCTTCCGTTCCTGTTTCACCAGGTCTACGGCGCGCTTTACTCGCTCTTCCAGCGCCGAAAAATCGTCCGCGCTTACAGCCAGGGTGCCCTGCTCCTCAAGCGCCGGCTGCGTCCCGGCTTCACTTTGTGTCTCCACTGCTGCCCTCGTCTCCGTGATAGTTTGTGGCATCGGTCACCCTCCGAACAGGCTCCGTTTCCGTTCGAGTATAGCGCCGATGGGCCTTGCTGTTTTGCTCACACTCGCAGCCGCGCTCCGGCCTTGCTAACTGCCTCTACGACGCGCGCCTGAAAAGCCTGCAGTTCCTCCTCGCGCAGCGTGCGATCCTGCGCCTGGAATGTTGCTCCCAACAGCAGCGCATATTCACTCTTGCCCAGCCGCTCATCGCGGAAAACTTCGCGGACACGCCACTCCACGAGCTCAGGAATGTGCAGCTCCGCCATCGCGCGATCGATCGTTTCCCATGGGATGCTCTCATCCAAAACCAGCGAGAAATCACGGCGCACCGGCTGATAGCGCGAAATCTCCCGCGCCACCGGCTTGCGCAGTGGCATTTTGTAAAGCCTGTCGAGATACAGTTCGCCAATGAACACCGCTTGCCGCAGCTTCCTTGCCGCGGCTTCGCGAGGATGTAGCAGCCCGAACCATCCGACGGTCGCGCCATCCGCCACCACGCGCGCCGCCCGATACGGGTGCAGCCACTCCGGTGTCAACCCGGCCTCGGCCGGAAAGCGGTCGAAATACATGCCGCGCATCTCAGACTTTGCCAGCACCTGTTCCACTACGCCCTTCACATCATGGAAGTCGATCACGCGGCCCGTGTGCAACGCGCTTTCCACGGGCAAGCTGCCCGCCGCGCCGAAGCCGAGCGACGGACGCTCTTCCACCTTCTCCGTTGTACCGCCGAACACTGTTCCCAGCTCGAACAGCCGCACATCGTCCACGTCGCGGTTCAGGTTGCCGGCAATCATGGCCAGCATGCCAGGCACCAGCGAGGGCCGCAGTACGCCGGCCTCTTCACTCAGGGGATTGCCAAGCGGCACCACCAGGCCTGGTTGCGGCGCGGTCAACGCCCCATCCGCGGCCGAGCAGAAGGTGCTGCCAATCGCTTCGTTGAATCCCGCGGCCAGCATCACGCTGCGCGACGCCGCTTCCTTCTCCGCCCAGGGCAGCGCCTTTACGCCCTCGCCGAACGCGGGTAGCGTGTTGGCAAACCGGTTGTATCCGTAAACGCGGGCGACCTCCTCGATCAGGTCGATCTCGCGTTCGAGATCGAGGCGCCAGCTGGGCAATGTAACCTTCCACATCCCCTGTCCGGAAGTCTGCGGCGCCGCCGGTGGCTGACTCGCTAATCCGCACCCCAGCGCGGTCAGCACGCCTCCCACGGTCGCCGCACCAATTCCCTCTTCGTCGTCCGTCTTGCCCAGAATCCGCCGCACCTCGCTCAGCGCGAGGCCAATTGGTTTGCGCCGCGCGGTCCGTTCCTCGAAAGCCGCCACGCACACGTCCACCAGCTCACCCTCGATCCACCCTCCGTTTGCAAGCAGAATGGCGCTCACCAGCGCCGACGCTACCGGCGCCGCGTTTAAATCCGCGCCGCGCTCGAAACGGTGGCTCGCGTCGGTATGCAGTCCGTGCCTGCGCGCAGTTTGCCGCACCGCCATGGGATCGAACCACGCCGCTTCGATAAGCACATTCTTCGTCTCCGGCGTAATCATTGTGTCCCAGCCGCCCATCACGCCGGCCAGCGCCAGTGCCTTCCTGTGGTCGGCGACAACCAGGTCATCGGCATCCAGCACGCGGTCTACGCCATCCAGCGTCTTCAGCCGCTCACCCATGCGCGCCCGCCGCACGATGATGCCGCCCTCAAGTTTGTCCAGGTCGAAGGCATGCGTCGGCTGGCCCATCGCCAGCCAGGCAAAGTTGGTGGCGTCCACAGCATTCAAAATCATCTTCTGCTCGAGCAGCGCGAAGTAGGTCGCCACCTCGGCCCCTGCAAACCAGTCGCGCGATTCGCCAATGGTCACGCCCCGCAGCACCCGCGCGGTAAAGCGCCCACATGCATCCTCCGCCTCAATCCGCACAGGAAAAGGACTGGCCGCGGGCCGCGGAGCCAGCAGCGCAAACTCGAGCGGCTTCAGCGGGAGCCCATAAATCGCCGCCGCTTCGCGCGCGATGCCGTAGTGGTTCATCGCATCCACGCGGTTGGTAGTGATGTCCATCTCGTAGAGCGAACCCCTGCCTTCGCCGAGCGGATAATTCCCCTCAACGGCAATCCCGCGCAGCGTCAGGTCCTCAGCCAGTTGCGCGTCGTCAACGCTGAGCCCCGACAAATAACTGCGAAGCCATTGGGTGAGTATCTTCATCTCTATGCAAACTGCCCCAAAAATCGCATATCTCCGGCAAAGAGGCTCCCGATCTCGCTGATCCCGTACTTCATCATCGCGATGCGTTCCACGCCCATGCCGAAAGCGAATCCGGAAATCTTCTTCGCGTCGTAGGCCGGCTGCTTCTCAGCCGCGAATGCGAAGACCGCGGGGTCTACCATGCCGCAACCCAGCAGTTCAATCCAGCCCGAGTCTTTGCACTTGCGGCAGCCCTTGCCGCCGCAGAAGATGCAGCTGATCTGCACGTCCGCGCTCGGCTCCGTGAATGGAAAGAACGACGGGAAGAATCGCGTCTTCACCGACGAGCCGAAGAGCGCCTTCATCGCGTGGTCCAGCGTGCCCTTCAGATCGCTGAAGGTGATGTTTGTGTCCACGCATAATCCTTCAACTTGGTGGAAGATCGGCGAGTGCGTCGCATCGGCCGCGTCGTTGCGGTGAACCTTGCCGGGAATCACGATGCGCACCGGCGGTGGTTGCTGTTCCATCGTCCGCATCTGCACCGGCGAAGTGTGCGTGCGCAGCAGCAATCGGTCGCGCAGCGGCTTGCGTTCCTGATTCGCCACCACCAGCGTGTCCTGCGTGTCGCGGGCCGGATGCCCTGGCGGAAAATTCATGCATTCAAAGTTGTAGAAGTCGGTCTCAACCTCCGGCCCCACACCTACCGAGTAGCCCAGCGCAGCAAACACGGCCACAATCTCGTTCATTGTGCGCGTAATCGGGTGCTCGGCCCCGGTCAACCGCTGCGTGCCGGGCAGCGTGATGTCGATGGCCTCAGCCTTAAGCGAAGCATCCGTCGGCCCCGCGCCCGAAGCCTGTTCGAGGAGCCCCTCGGCGAGTTCCTTGAGCGTCTTGAACCGCTGGCCCACGGACTTTTTCGCCTCCGGTGGCGCGGCTTTCAGCCATTGATCGGAAACCTCGTTGAGCAGGCCCTGCTTGCGCCCCAACCACTTCAGACGGAAAGGCTCCTTTTCGAGTGAGGCGGCATCTGAGCGCGCCTGTGCCTCCAGCGCGGTAAATGCCTTTTCCAGCGCGGCCTCGTCAAACGCTGTCAGATTGGGTATCGCTTCGTTCGCCATGTTTAAGGTTCAGGATAAATCACTGTGCGAGCCGCCTGTCGCGCACGGCTCAAGTCCGGCACCTACCCAAATTCTCCGCAGTGTAGCCTCTGCCGTGCCGTAGCATTGTGCCCATGAGAAAATCCGCTGCCATCGTTCTCGTCGCCTTGTGTGTCCTGACACTCGCCGCTGTCCAACACACCGCCGCCCAAGCCCCCTCCGCCGTTTATCCGATGCAGGAGGGCTACGTCGACGCCCACGGCGTGCTGATTTACTACGTTGAGCTCGGCAAAGGTGCGCCGCTGATGGTTGTTCACGGTGGCCCCGGCGCCGACCACACTTACTTCCTGCCCTGGCTGCTGCCGCTGGCGCGCACGCATCGCCTCATCTTTATTGACGAGCGCGGTTCGGGACAATCCGAGCGCCTGCAGGATGTGAGCAAGTACACCGTCGAAAACATGGCCGACGATGTGGACGCCGTGCGCGTCGCTCTCAACCTGGGCAAAATCGACCTGCTCGGCCACAGTTACGGCGGTGTGCTCGCGCAGGCCTACGCTCTCAAATATCAGCAGCACCTCAGCCACCTGATCCTCAACAGCACCTTTGCTTCCACGCGCGAGATGAACGAAGTGCTGGCGCGCGAGAAGGCCGCGATGCCACCCGAAAAGCTCACTCGCCTGAACCAGCTCGAACAAAACGGCCTCTTCGGCAAGGGCGCCATCTGGGAGCACGGCCGCTATCAACCCGAGTACGAAACCCTTGCATGGGGCGACGGCTACTTCCCGTTTCTCTATGGCGCGCGCCCCGATCCCGCTTACGACCCGGCCACCGGCAACGCGCCCACCAATTGGGATCTCTACCGCGAGATGTGGGGATCGGACGGCGAGTTCATCATCGATGGCAACCTCAAATCCGTGGAATGGGTCGACCGGCTACACACCATCCACGTGCCCACGCTCATCGTCGTCGGCGATCACGACGAGTGCGACCCCAGCCTGAGCAAGGAAATGCACGACAAGATCGCCGGCTCAAATCTGGTCATTCTGCCCAACTCCGGCCACATGAACTTTGTGGATCAACCGCAGATGTGGCAGAAAGCCATCAACGGCTTCTTGAGCCAATAGCATTTCACCCGAAACGCACGACGGCCCGGAGTCCTCGTCGAACTCCGGGCCGCTCCTTCTTCGCCAGTCCTCTTTCGGATCTTCGGTGCCCCGCTACTCTGGGTGCCCCACCCTCGCCACGTTCTTGTTTTTGCGGCTAGGGTGGGATGATGCGAATCTTCCGTTACGCGGCCTTCGCCTTTGCCGTCTTGGCCTGATCCACCAGCTTGGTGAAGCCAGCCGCGTCTTTCACGGCAATCTCTGCCAGAACCTTGCGGTCCAGCTCGACGCCGGCTTTCTTCAATCCGTTGATGAACTGCGAGTAGCTCGTTCCGTTCAGCTTGCAGGCGGCGGCAATGCGCACGATCCACAATGAGCGATACTGCCGTTTCTTCATCCGGCGGCCCGCATAGGCAAACTTCAGGCCGCGTTCCACGGCCTCCTTGGCTGCCTGGTGCAACTTCGATTTCGTTAGAAAATATCCGCTCGCTCGTTTCAGGATCTTCTTGCGGCGGGCGATGCGTTTGGTGCCACGTTTTACGCGGGGCATGGGCTTCTCTCCTTTTTTCGGTTCCTTCGATTCGTCTTCCGCATGGCGCGGAAAATCGCGGAATCCGGTTCAAGCACGTCGGGCTGAAAGCTGGAAGCTGACAGCTAACGGCTGCGGTTAAGCGGCTGGAGGCAGGAGGCCGTTACGGCTGTCAACCTCTTCACTCGCTCTGTTCAAGCCTGATCTCTCGCCGGATGCGAACGCATTTCGCAAGCAGCGGGGGGCGCTGCGTGCAGCAGCCCCTTGGACACATGTCGCCTCAGGCGTAGGGAATCATGCGCGCAACCTTCGCGTAGTCGCCATCCGACACCAACACGCTCTTGCCCAGCTTGCGTTTGGTCTTCGGACCCTTCGACGTAAGGATGTGGCGCGTCTTCGTTTGGCCCCGCATGATTTTGCCGGTGCCGGTCTTCTTGAAGCGCTTGGCCGCGCCGGAATGGGTTTTCAACTTCGGCATTGTCTTCTCGTTGTCCTGGTATGGCACGGGCTGAATCGCCCGGCCATGAGCCTGATAGACAGGGATTTGCGTCCCTCTCAAGGCCTCTCTCAGTATACAATGATCACCCATGAAGGGAAACTCCAAGGTCATTGAACGGCTGAATCAGGCCCTCCGCGACGAGTTGACGGCGGTCAACCAGTACTTTCTGCATGCGGAGATGTATGAGAACTGGAAATACGAGCGCCTCGGCCACTTCCTCAAGAAACAATCCATCGACGAAATGCGGCACGCCGAAAAACTCATCGAACGCATCTTGTTCCTGGACGGTACGCCGAGCATGCAGCCGCTTGACCTGACCATTGGCAAGAACGTAGATGAGATGATCCAGTCGGACCTCAAGCTCGAACTGGGCGCCGTAGCTTCCTACAACGAGTCCATCCGCATCTGCGTTGAGAACCGGGACAATGGCTCAAGAGACCTCTTCGTCTCTCTGCTGAAGGATGAAGAAGGCCACACGGACTGGCTGGAGGCGCAACTCCACCAGATCAAGGAACTCGGCTACGAACGTTACCTGAGCATGCAGATGGAGGAAGAGGAGTAGCGCTGGAGCGGTTCCGGAAATGGTGCATCCGCATTCAGTAGAGTCAAGTCGTCGCGACCCCAGGGAGCGACGACCCTGAGGATCGCTTTCACCGGACACCGTATTTCCGAAACCGCCTTACTCCGCAGGGTCCTCCGCCGTGAACGGTGAGCAACACGGCTTCTCGGTCGCGTGAAAGTTCATCAGCTCCAGCCTGATTCCATCAGGGTCGTAAAGATTGAGCTGGTATTTGCCGTCGAGGCCGATCTTCGGCGCCTGGTCGTGCCTTCCTGCCAACCGGTCACCCGCCGTAAGCACCTTGTACGCATCCGGAACGGAAACTTCGCCAATAGAAACATGATCCATAACGCCAAGGGTATTCTGCGACATCGTCGGCGGAATCCCCTTGCCCGGCCCTGCTCCCAGCATGTATTCCAGCCAGTCATGGCCGTCGGGAGCCTGCTGGCTCACCCATTCCACCTTGTTGTCGCGCCCACCCCACCAGTACGGACGAAACCCCAACAGATCGCGATAAAACGCGTCTTCGGCTGCGCGATCGTGCACGAGGAATCCGGCGTGAATGATGTGATGCCCGATCGCATTCGGCGCATCCACCGGCTTGGGCTGCGCGGGCGGCTCGATGAATTCGACCTTGTTGCCCTCGGGATCAAGCACTTCGAACCAGCGGCTGCCATCCGACCCGCGCTGCAAGTGCGCTGGCGTCTTCCATCCCTTCGCTGCCAGATACTTCCGCATCCCCTCCGCGCTCTCCGTGTTCCACGCCGTATGGTCCAGGCGGTTGATGCCCTGGCCCGCGGGTAGCGGCAGCACCTCAATGAACTGCGTCGCGCTGATCGCGTACCGCACTCCCTGCGGATTCTCGGGATCAGGCAGCTTCGCCGCGCCCACCGTCGCGGTGTAGAAGTGCTCCGTAGCTGCGGCGTCCGATGAGTACACCGCCAAGTGCGAAATTCCGGTGATCTTAGGCCGCACTGGCCCGTTCTGCGCCAAAGCAGCAGTCACGGCAAAAGCGGTACCCAAAGCAAGAATGGAGTTTCGAGTCTGCATCGCAATTCTCCTTACGATTCCTGGAGCCTCCTAACGATAAATCGATTTCTAGCGGCGCGCAAACGGCGGCGCCAGTGCCTCTTCTAAAATGCTCTGGGAGAACTACCGCCATGTTCAGCCGAAGATCGTTCCTTGGCGCACTGCCTGCGTTGTACAGCTTCATCAGAATGCCGCGTCTCTCGGCCGCAGCCATGGCCAAATCCGGGCGCGAGTACCACGTTTCGACGGCGGGGAACGACAAGCACGACGGCTCATCTTCCAGGCCCTTGCGAACCATCTCCGCGGCCGCGGCGCGCGCCAATCCCGGTGACACCATCACTGTTCATGCAGGCACTTATCGCGAGCGGGTTTCACCTCCGCGCGGCGGCGCGTCCGACGCCAATCGAATCGTCTACCAGGCCGCGCCCGGCGAGCGCGTCGTCATCACCGGGGCTGAAGTCATCAAGGGATGGGCGCGCGTTAAGGACGACGTGTGGAAAGTGGCCGTCCCCAACCACTTGTTCGGAAGCTTCAATCCATACAACGACGTGATCCACGGCGATTGGTTCGATCCCATGGGGCGCGTGCATCACACGGGAGCGGTCTACCTCAATGGTGACTGGTTCGTCGAGGCAGCGGCGCTTGACAGCGTTTTGCAAACCCCCGCCGATCCTCCGCTCTGGTTCGCGCAAGTCGAGAGCGATAACACCACCATCTGGGCGCAGTTCAAAGGCGTCGATCCAAATCAGCAGCTAACCGAAATCAACGTCCGACAGACGGTGTGTTATCCGGAAAAGACCGGCATCGACTACATCACCGTTCGCGGCTTCGATCTCTGCCAGGCGGCAACTCCGTGGGCGCCGCCGACGGCCGAGCAGATCGGCATCATCGGCCCCCACTGGAGCAAGGGCTGGATCATCGAAAACAACAGCATTCATCATTCAATTTGCTGCGGCGTCTCGCTCGGTAAATACGGCGACCAGTGGGATAACACATCGGCCAACAGCGCCGAAGGTTACGTCAAGACGATTGAGCGCGCGCGGCAATCGGGCTGGTCGAAGGAGAAGATCGGCCATCACATCGTGCGCAACAACACCATCTCCCACTGCGAGCAGACGGGGATTGTGGGCAGCCTCGGCTCCGTGTTCAGCACGGTCACGGGCAACACCATCCACGACATCCACGTGCTGCGGCAATTCTCCGGCGCTGAAATCGCGGGCATCAAGTTCCATGCGGCGATCGATGTTGAGATCAGCCACAACTATATCGATCGAACCTACCGCGGAATCTGGCTCGACTGGATGGCGCAGGGAACCCACGTTTCCGGGAACCTGTTCCACGACAGCCAATCCGAAGACCTCTTCGTCGAAGTCGATCACGGCCCGTTCATTGTGGATCACAATCTGTTCTTGTCGAAAAAATCGCTGCACATCAACTCGCAGGGGGGCGCATACGCCCACAACCTCTTTTGCGGCGGCCTGGGGCTGAACCGTTTCGACAGCCGGATGACGCCGTACATGCAGCCGCATTCGACCCAGGTAGTCGGCTACCACGACAATCCCTGCGGCGACATGCGCTTCTTCAATAATGTCTTCGCGCAAGGCGGCGACCTGTCGCCTTACAGCGCCGCCACCCCGCTGCCCATGCAGCTTGCGGGAAACGTATTTCTAAAGGGTGCGCAACCCTGCTCGCAGGAGGCGAATCCCCTCCTGCTGCCTCAGTTCGACCCAAACATTCAACTCATCGAGAAGAGCGACGGTTACTACCTCGAGATCACCCTCGATGGCGCGTGGGCTGCGGCCCGGCGCCGCAAGCTCGTCACCAGTGATCTGCTTGACCTCGCGCTGATTCCGAAGCTCCCTTTTGAGCGCGCCGACGGTACACCCGTCCGCCTCGATACCGACTTCAACGGCGCAAAACGCGATCGCGAGAATCCGTTCCCAGGCCCATTTGAGCGCCCCGATGGCGGCAGGATTTTGATCAGGCTTTTTGCTCCCACGGCGGGACCGGAAACTACCGGCTGAAGCCGCACTAACGCGCCGACATGCATGAGCGTATCCCATTGAGTTGATTCAGGAAGATACCCGAAAGAATCGATTCGAAAATAACCCTTGACAGCCCTCCGGCAGGTTTGAAAAGATGCTTCACGGTCGTGGTCTGACCACTCCGCGCACCCGTATACGTTTCCAGACACATCGAGAATTGCGACACCCTGGTGCGCGCACTAGGTCCCAAACCTTAGGAGGCAAGAATGCAAAGCATCTATCCGAAGCACCCCGCGCAGCGCGTCCATGCTGCATCGGGGCGGAAGTTCAGTGCCGTCATCACCGCCTGCCTGGCCGTGTTGATCGCCATCGTTCTGGCGCCCTCGTCTCTACACGCGCAAATCGCAGGCACCGCCAATATCCAGGGCACGGTCACCGATTCAACCGGCGCCGTGGTATCGGACGCCAACATTACGCTCACCGATGAGGCGACGCAGGTCAAGCGCACAAGTAAGAGCGATAACAGCGGTGTGTATCTCTTTCCCGGCGTTCCGGTGGGCACCTATGACGTAACGGTCACTGCAACCGGGTTCAAAACGTACCAGCAAAAGGGAATTGTTCTCGAGGTCGGCAGCAGCATCAGCGTCAACCCGAGCCTCTCCGTCGGCACCCAATCGCAGACTGTCGAAGTCCAGGCCGAAGCTCTCGCCCTGCAGACTGAAGACGCCACATTCAAGCAGACCATCGACCACAGCGCCGTGACCGAAATGCCGCTCAACGGCCGGCAAATGACGGCGCTGATCAATGCTTCCGGCGGCTCAAATATCGCTCCCGCTGGCGACTTTACCGGCAGCAAATACTCCTACCAGACCATTTCCGTTTCCATCGCAGGAGGCGGAGGTAATACCACTCTGTGGCGCTTCGATGGCGGCGACAACCAGGACTACATGGCCAACGGCAACCTGCCTTATCCTTTTCCAGATGCAGTCGCCGAGTTCAGCGTGGAATCGACGGACCTGGGCGCGCAAGACGGTGGACACGTGGGCGGCATGGTCAACGTCGTCACCCAATCGGGAACGAACCAGTACCACGGAGAAGGCTTCGAGTTCATTCGCAACAACTACCTCGATGCTACAAATTTCTTTTCAAGCTGCACTCCGGTGCCCCCCGCTACCACCTGCTCACCGAAAGACACGCTGCACCAGAATCAGTTCGGTGGTACGTTCGGCGGCCCGATCAAGCACAGCAAGATGTTCGCGTTCGCGGCCTACCAGCGTTGGATAGCCGATCAAACACAGGCAAGCACATCAGCCACCGTACCCACGGCAGCCAATCTGAATGGCGATTGGTCAGTGACCGATGGCGTTCCCGGCCCAATTGGCACCCCCGCCGCGTCGCAACCTAAGGACAACCTTTGTAATTCAAGCGGTCTTGCGGTCCAAATGTTGGACCCACTCACCGGTACAGCGCTCGCTGGAAACAAATATCCAACCAAGCCGACCTACAGTGCGCCGGCCCTGGCATTGGACGCCTACCTGCCAACACCCAATGCGGTAACAGACCCAAACAACTGCGGGTTTGTCCGCTATTCCATCCCCTACGCGGTGACTGACAACCAGTTTGTCACGAGGGTCGACTACACCGTCAGCCCAAAACAGAACATCTACGGCCGGTATTTTGTTGACGGCTACCAGTTCCCTGCCTACTTTGATCAACACAACATCCTCATCACCACGCAATCGGGAAACATTGAGCGCGTCCAGACCTTCACGCTTGGCGACGCATACACCATCACGCCCAACCTCGTAAACGCGGCGCACATTTCCATTCTTCGGCGCGTCGACAACCGTGGATACAATGCCAACGACATTAATGCCGCCAAGCTGGGCGTCAACGTTTATCAAGTGGTACCGAACGGCCTGCAAATGACTGAAGGCAAGTTCTCCATCGGCGGCGGCACCAATTCTGTGGCTCACTTCAACGACAACACCGGGTCCATCGACGACGATGTGACCTGGGTTCGCGGCAAGCACCAGATCGCGTTCGGGGGCGAATGGGTGCAGAACCAGCTCAATATCGGCAACGTCTATGAGGGCAACGGCATCTTCACCTTCAACGGCGAATACAGCGGCAGTGGACCCAAAGGGGGCAGCACCATTGGCGACCAGAACCTGGACTTCCTGATGGGAACCCTGGGATCGTCGAGCCCATTCCAGCAGAGCAAAAAGCAGCAGAACGCGCTGCGCGGGCCGATCCCCAGCCTCTATGTTCAGGACACATACCATGCCACTCATCGCCTGACACTTGTTGGAGGCCTGCGCTGGGGCCCCAACATCATGCCTTACGACTATTTCAACCGCGGAGTGGTGTTCAACCAGGCCGACTTCCTCGCCAACAAGACCAGCACCGTGTACCCCAACGCCCCCGCCGGTGCCCTCTACTACGGCGACGCGGGCGTGAGCCGCCAATTCACCAAGAATTCCTACTTGCAGTTCTCGCCCAACCTCGGTGCATCGTTCGATCCGGTTGGCGACGGAAAGACCGTCGTGCGCGGGGGTCTGGCATTGATGTACGACAATCCGAATTTCTTCACAGCGCAGCGCAACCAGCAGAACCCGCCTTTTGCTACTGCCGTCACAAACGCGCAGGCACCGGGCAGCTCGAATCCTGTACCTTTCGCCGCTCCCTGGTCAGTGGGAACCTTCACTTCGAGCCCATTCCCGCAGCCGGCCGTCCCAACGCCGTCACAAGCACTGTTCTTCGCTCAGTCTCAGTTCATCGTGACGGTGCAGCAGTTCAAACCGGCCTACACCATCCAGTGGACTCTGAGCATTCAGCGTGAATTCGGCCACGGCTGGCAAGCGCAGGTTGACTACATCGGCAACACGACTCGCCACGATCCCGTTGGCTATCCGTTCGATCCGGCCGTCTTTATCCCTGGCGTTTGGGGAGCGAACGGAACAGGCTGCGCCGGAATCGTCACCACGGGGCCGGCAGCGGTGAAAGCGGGCGCCGCAGGAACCAACTGCTCCACGACCTCGAACCAGACGTCGCGATTCCTTTTGACGACGGAGGATCCCACCGGCACAAATTCGTCCGGTAGCGCCGTCGGCGGCAATCAATATCTTGGTGGCGGGGCCGGATCGGTCATCGTTGGCGATTCGGCTACGGCCAACTACAACGGCCTGATCAGCTCCATCAATCACCGCCTGGCGGGCAATTTCAGTTTGTTCGCCAACTGGACGTGGTCGAAGTGTCTTGACATTGAAGACGCCCAGGGCGACCTCGCCGGCACAACGGTCGAGAATCCTAGTAATCTCGCCATGGATTACGGCCCATGCGGCTCCGATTACCGGCACATCGAGAATGTCTCGCTCGTCGCCACGAGCGCCTTCAAAAATCACCTCAACCGCTTTGAGAGGCTGTTGGCCGATGGCTGGGAGCTGGCCCCGCTCATTCACGTTCAAAGCGGCGAGCCCTTCACCGTCACTTCGGGTCAGGATAACTCTCTCACTGACGTAGGCAACGACCGTCCAAACCTCGTGGCCGGCGTGAATCCCTACGCCGAGGCAAAGTTTCACAATGCCACCGGCGAAGCCAATCGCGAGTTCCTAAATCCAGCGGCCTTCGCCCAAGTCTGGCAAACCGCCGGGTGCGCTTCGGCCACGGCCAACGCCTGCCCTGCCTTGGGTACCTATGGAAATATCAGCAAGAATTCTTTCAGGGGACCGAGTTCGCTGCAGTTCGACGCCCAGATCTCGCGCATCTTCGTCATCCACGAGAACTGGACGACCACGCTCCGGCTCGAGGCGTTCAATGTGCTGAACCATCCCGACTTCAACGCTCCATCCGGCACAACAACCGGCTCGCTTCCCGGAAACTCCGGAAGCGCCGCCGCTCTTACGTCCTCGACCTTCGGTCAGGTCTCGTCCACCTTGAACCAGGCCCGCGTCTTTCAGGGCAGTGTCAAGGTCAACTTCTAAGCTGCCGGATAAATTGTTTTTGACAATGGGCGCCCCGGATCCTGATTCTGGGATTTCCGAGGCGCCCAATTTTAGTCCGCGACCATTAGAAATTGCGGAGCACTTTCTGCCACTCACATCCCGAGACTACAATTTCACCTGCAAGCCAACCTCCGAGGGACACATCATGGAATCGAATCCGAACAATCGCAGAGAGTTTTTGAAAGCCGGCAGCGCGGCATTGGCCGCAACCGCGGTCTCGTGGAACGCCAGGAGCTACGCGCAGATTATGGGCTCGAACGATCGCGTCGGAGTGGGCATTGTGGGCTGCGGTGATCGCATGAAGGGCGGCGATCTCCCCGCCTTTCATGCGAACGCCAAGGACATGAACTTCCAGATCGTGGCTGTGTCGGACATCTGGAGCCACCGCCGAGACGAAGGCGCCGACTTCATCGAGAAGCTCTGTGGCAATCGGCCCGATCCAGTCCGCAATAACGACGAGTTGTATTCGCGCAAGGATGTCGACGCGGTGATCATCGCCACGGCCGACTTTCAGCACGCCTATCACGGCGCTGAAGCCGTGAATGCCGGCCGCGATACCTACGTGGAAAAGCCCATCGCGCACACCATGGCGGACGCCCGCATGATTCGCGCCGCTGTGAAGAAGAGCGGCAAAATTGTGCAGGTGGGCACGCAGCGCCGATCCACGCCCGCCTATCAAAAGGCCGCCGAGTACATCAAGTCAGGCCAGTTTGGCGACATCGTGATGGTGGAGATGACGTGGAACGTCAACCAGCCGGGCCGCTGGCGCCGCCCCGACGTCGTCCTTCTGCTGAAAGAAGAAGACACGGACTGGAAGCGCTATTCGCTCGGCAGGAACATGGGGCCGTTTGACGCCCGCAAGTATCTTGAGTTCCGCCTCTTCTGGCCCTTTTCTTCCGGAATTCCCGACCAGTGGTTAGTCCACCAAATCGATACAGTGCACTGGTTCACAGGCCTGCCCCACCCGCGCTCCTGCGTGGCCAACGGCGGCATCTACCTTTGGAAAGACGGCCGCACCAACTGGGACACCATGACCGCAGTCTTTGATTACGGCCCGCTCGACGACCCCAGCAAGGGCTTCCAGGTGCAGTACTCCTCGCGCTTCACCAACTCCGCGGGCGGTGTCAAGGAGCTTTACTACTCCAACGGCGGCATGCTCGACATGTCGAAGCAGACCGTGAGCCCGACCGGTGGTCTGACCGCGCGGTTCGCCGCTGAGATGAATATGAAGCCAAACCTGCTGCCCAGCTTTTCGCTGCTGGAAAAGACCGAAGCAATGGCCACCGATGCCGACACCCACGGCGATCCCGAGACTGCGGCGAACATGCGCAACTGGATGGAGTGTGTGCGCTCGCGCAAGACTCCCAACGCACCCATCGATGCGGGATACAGCCACTCCATCGCACTGTGCATGAACGTCGCCGCCATTCAGACCGGCCTCAAGGTCACCTTCGACGACAAGACCCAGCAAGTCCTGGCCGGCGGCAAGGTCTTCGCTTGAGGGGCACGGGCTTCAGCCCGTTCAGCAACTGCATAAAAGCTGTTTGGGGCTTCAGCCCCAGAGGGCTCACGTCATGTTTCGCAAATGCACCATCTTTCTCTTCGCGTCCGTCGCCAGTTTCCTTGCCAATTCCGCTCTTGCAGCGCCTTCGAACGGCGTGCAGGTCGTGCCCAAGCCGGCTGACCACCGCGTCGACATCACCATCGACGGCCAGCCCTTCACCTCGTACATCTGGCCCACACGGATCAAGAAGCCGGTTCTCTACCCCATCATCGATGCCGACGGTGTGACCATCACCCGTGGCTATCCGCTCGATCCCCGGCCCGGTGAGCGCACCGACCATCCTCACCACGCCGGACTCTGGTTCAACTACTCGAATGTGAACGGCTTCGATTTCTGGAACAACTCAGAAGCCATCCCGCCGCAGCGCGCTCCGAAGATGGGCACCATCGTTTTCGACAAAATCGTCTCCGCCAAAAGCGGCGCATCCCACGGAGAGCTGGTCACCGATTCCACGTGGATTGACGGCCAGAATCACCCCATCCTGGCTGAATCTACGCGCTACGTCTTCGCGCATTACGGCCCGACGCGCAGTATCGACCTGATCGTCACGCTGAAAGCGCTCGACCACGTTATCTTCAATGACGATAAGGACGGTCTGCTTGGTCTCCGCGTCGCGCGCTGGCTCGAATCTCCCGAAGAAAAAGGCGGAACCTTCACTGACGCCAACGGCAACGCGACCAAGGTGGCTACCGCGGCCACCTTACCGGCCGTAGCGCCGCCGAACGGCGAATACCTCACCAGCGAAGGCGTCAAAGGCGAGTCAGCCTGGTCAACCCGCGGCCGCTGGTGCTCGCTCACCGGTCATAACGATGCCGGCCACACCGTAACCGTCGCCATCTTCGACCATCCCGGCAACGTGAACTATCCAACGTACTGGCATGCGCGCGGATACGGGCTCTTCGCCGCCAATCCCCTCGGCCGACACATGTTCGATCCCAAACAGCCGCCGCTCGACTACACACTCGAGAAGGGCCAGTCCACAACCTTTCTCTACCGCGTCGTCATCTACACGCACGCCGCTACGGCCGACGAGCTGAATCGCGAGGCCGACGCCTTCGCCGCAGCATCGAACTAACCGCAAACACCAGCACACGCGCAAACAAAAGGCGTGCGCCTCATCCCCGGCGATTGAATATCTCGCCGCAGATAAAGCCGCACGCCTGTTCTTCTTCTAGCGCCGCTAATGCCGCCAGCGCCTCTGTTTCTAGAAGTTGATGTGCCCGGCAAACTGCCAGTCGCGCGCGCCGCTTGCCCCGGTGATGGTGCCGAACGTCGTGGAGCCGGCTGACCAGCCCGCGCCCGGAGCATTGAAGGTGACCTTGTTCCACAGGTTCAGACAATCCGCTTCAAAAACAAATTCCGAATGCTCAAAGTGCAAGGGGAACGAGCGGCTCAATCGGGCATCGATATTCTGCGTGCCGGGATTTCTGAGGTTAAGAGGAGCAGTGCGCGGCGCGTTCCCGATCAGGTAGGAGGGTTGGCCGCAGGTCGAGGTAGCTGAGCAGCCGGACGCAGTCGAGACATTCACTGGAGCCACAAATGCAGTCGAGTCGATATATGGGATCGCTTTGCACCCTGTGCCGATGCCCAGGTTGCACGCATTGGTCCCATTGGGCCCTTTTCCGTAGCTGCCATTGATGCGCGCGTTGTGGTTCAGGTAGGCCTCCGACAGCGTATTGACGTCGGGCATACCCGTGCCCTGCCCAGGAGTGTTGCCGGCCCCCGACCAACTGAGGGCAAGCGGAGTCCCGGATTGATAGGTGTAATTCTCAGAAATCTGCCAGCCGCCGGCCAGCGCGCGAACCAGCATCGAGTTGCCGCCAATCTGGTCCTTGCCGAACGGCAGTTGGTATACACCGAAGACGTGCACGACTTGCGGAAGTGAGATCACCGTCCACGACCGGTCGATACGGTTTTGTTTGAGGGTAATCCCATTGGTTGAACGAGAGAGATCGGCGGCAGGGATATCCCAGCCTGAGCGGTAAGTACCGTCGTCGCCGATATTCTTGGCATAGGTGTAGTTAAAGGTGAGCGTCAACCCATGGGCCAGGCGCTGCTGGATGAGCAACTGCATCGAGTGGTAGCTGAAGTTGCCCACGTTGCCCCAGGTATCGCTGACGCCGCTGTACTGCGGAAACGCCACGAGCATCTGCTGAATGGTGGCCGAGCTGCTTTTGGCTCCGGCGGCTGTATAGAACGTCGGTGTCGGGGCATTGGGTGCGTACTTGGCAAGGATTGCCAGGTTTGCCGCGGTCGCTTGCGCGCCCAAAATCGGCTTGGTTCCCGTCGAGTCAAGAACAGGACCCAGGACGGAGAGATAGTAGGGGTTCAGTTCGTTGGTCCAATAACCGCGGGCGTTGCCGCCGGTAGACCCGGAGTTGACGATGAAGTGGCTCTCATTGGCTACGTAGTTGATTGCCGCGGTCATCGACGAGGTGATGGCGCGCTCGATGCCGAAGTTCCACAGCACCAGCTCAGGCGCGCGAGCGGAGTAATGCGGGTCAGCAAAAGAAACGCTGCTGGCGTTCTGCACCCCACCTGCGCTGTTGACATAGAAGCCGGTATTGAGTTCTTGCGCCGCCACGCCCGGAGTCGGCGCCGCCGGATAAGTGGTCGACGCTCCAAGGAACGCAGTGTTGGCACTGGCGCCAAGATACGTGCTGCTGCCGTTGAGCCAGTAAGGAGGCCCCGGCGTATTGCCCGTGATGCTGCCCGTGGGACCAATTGCGCTCACGTTAAATCCGGTCTGTCCGGTGCCGTTAAAAGCGCCGCCACGGCCGCCCACTCCGCCGGCCTGCGTAAATACCAGGGCAAATCCGGACCGGATCACGGTCTTGTTGCTCAGGGAATAGGCGAGGCCGACACGCGGCCCGAAATATTTCCAATACGTGGGCACAGGAGTCTTGCACCCGCAGCTTACACCTGGACCGCCATAGCTGCCCGCAAACTCGAGCATGCCCGGTGTGTTTGTCAAAGGATTGGTCAATGTCGGATTCAGGTACGTCCACCGGTTTTTCAGTTCGTGGTAGGGCGGCAAGTAATCCCAGCGCAGGCCAAGGTCCAGGGTCAGCTTGTTTGTCACCTTGTAGCTGTCGCGGACATAGGGCGAAATCGTCTTATATCGTCCGGCGAGTTCGCTCACATAATCCAGGCCGATCGATGGAGCAGCCGCGTCGGTTGATGTGGACCCGCCCACCGCGCCCAGCAGGTAGCTGGCATAGGAGAACCCGGTGGCAGTGTCGCTGAGGGTGTTCGAGTTGGCAGTAAAGTTCGACGTCGCGTAGGGATTGAATGCAAGATCGAGAACACCGGTGAGCGTGGCAGGGTTGGCATTATTGATTTCCTGCCACTGGTACGTCATGCCCATGGTAATCGCATGTTTGCCCTTGAGCCATAGCACGTTGTCAGTCAGTGCGTAGTTGTTCGGAGTAGTCAACTGCGTTGAAACGGAGTTGCCATTGCCCGTCCAGGTTTGCTCTGCAAGGCCGCCGTATGCGGTCGAGACGGATCCGAATGCTGCTCCGGGAAATTCTTCTCCGGCCTGCCCCCCGGGAAGATTCGTGACTCCGAAGGTGCCGATGTCCCACTGTTTCACGCCTTGAGTAGCGTCATGAATGTTCTGGAAGAACCGGGTGAAGCCGAATTTCAACTGGTTCACAACGTTCGGTGTGAATGTATACGCATCTTCAACGATGTAGTTTTTCGGATAGATGTTGGCCAGGTCGCCGCCAATGTACGGGGGCGGCAGAAATGGAGAACCGTAGTTGTTCAGATAATTCTCCACGCCGATAGTTCCCACCGACGAGATGCGGTGGTTCGCGCTCAGATCGAAGTCCACCCGCCAGTCGATCACGTGATTGTCAAAACCGCTGGGAAAGCCGCCAAGATAGTTGCTCGTGAGGACTGCCGAGTTGGTTGGCGCGGGCAGGAACGACTCCATTCCCTTGGTGATGGTTGAGATGTCGCCCGGGGGAATCACGTTGAGGATTCCGTTGTATTGGAAGGGCGTCCGCGTGCAGATGTTGCCGGTGCACTTCGTGGACATCGGATCAAAAATAACAGCCGTCTGTGTAGTGCTGGCGCCGGCTCCTGAACCGATACAGTTGCCACCGGCAGCCAGGCATCCCAATTCGGTAAAGTTGCCTTGCGTCATGAGCGTGCTGGGAATGGTGTACAGGGAGTACGCGGCGCCTTTGCGCTCGTGGTACTTGTCATACGCGACAAAGAAGAACAATTTCTTCCCCGTCTTGGGAACCACACCACCGACACTCGCCGAGAGCTCGTTTTGATGCTCCACGGGCTTGGGAGCCTGAATCGTCTGGCCCGCCGCATTCTTGGTCGTCGCCCACGGCGCTGTGAATCCCCAGCTGTCGAAGAACGTGTTGCGCACAAAATCGGAGACCTGGCCGTGATACTGCAGGCCGCCCGACTTCATGGTGAAGTTTTCCGCGCCGGCTCCCATGTACTCGGCCGGCGGCGTGCTGGTGACCATCTGGAATTGGTCGACAGCGTCGAGGCTCATGGTGAGAGAAACCAGCCGGTTATCGCCCTGTTGGCTCACCGTTTCAGCCGGCATGCCATCCACGTAAAGCTGGCCGAGGTAGCTTCCCGTCCCGCCCACGATGGGCAGGCGGCCGCCATTGTTGGCGTTCTGCGCACCCGGCGTCAAAACCCCGAATGCCGTGGGATCGCGCTGGGCGTTGCTCATCTGGATGGGCAGGTTGGAGTAGGTTGTGTTCTCTACGGTCATGCCGATCGTCGCGTCGGCCGTGTCAAGAACCGGTGGCGCACCGGTAACTGTCACCGTCTGCGTCTCTGTGCCGACTGCGAGAATCGGGTTGATGGTTCTCACTTGAAGGGCATCCACAATCACGTTGTCCTGCACCAGGGTCTTGAATCCCTTGGCCACGATCTCGACAGAGTAAGTTCCAGGTAATACGGGAGCGATCGAGAAAAAGCCCGCCGATGTCGATTCTCTGACCGTCTTCACGCCCGTCGCTACGTTTGTGATGGTGACCGATGCATGGGGCACGACGGCGCCCGTTGTATCCAGCACTGTTCCTTGGAGAGATCCCTCACCGGCCGTCTGCGCCGCTGCGGGCATCGCCGCCCACAACAGGCACAGTGCCAGGGCGACCGCCGCCAAAGCGAAATTGACCCGGTTTCCGGTGGCTTCTTCAATTGAATTGAATATTCTCTGAGATTTTTTCATGGGAAACGCCTGCAAGCCTCCTTGAAGTGAAAGTGATTGCGTGGGAGCATACCTCCAGCCGGGCTGGCGGCACCAAACACCACTTCTGACACACCAGGGTTCTAGGTCTTACCGAGGCCGGATTAGGGGCGGTCAGACCTCAGGCAAGGATTTAACCCGCTCACGTAAATGATTGTCAATAGAAAAATTATTTTGTTTTTGACTGTGGCTCGACTCCGCTCCCGATTCTGCTCAGGGGGAATCACGCATCGCGCAGCTTGCGCCCCCGCCCATGCGCCGTCAGCACCATGCCCACAAGCGCAGTGACAAACGAGACTGCAGCCAGACAAAGGAATGTATCTCTCCATCCGAAGTGCACGCTGATGCGCGCTACCGTATCGCCCGACAGCCACCCGGCCATATATCCGAATCCATCGATGATTCCAGCCGCAGTTGCGCTTCCCCGCGTCCCCCCAAAATCGAGAGACATCGCACCGGCAAGATAGGAATACGGCCCCAGCAGCGTAAACCCTACCAGTCCCACAAGAAGCGACGGCTCCCACGCTGCGCCATGGCTCGGCACATGCCAGAACATCACCAGGCATACGGTGCAAGCCGCCATCCCGGCCACCACCAGCACATTGCGCCCGTTCGATCCCAGCTTGTCGCTCAGGAATCCGCCAAGCAGCACGGAAACGCCGCCGCACAGCGGAAACAGCGCGCTGCGGCTAGCTGCCACGCTCGCAGATAGCCCGACGAACTGCACAAAATAGGTCGGCGTCCACAAATTGAATGTCTCGCGCAACAACGTGGTTCCAAAAGCCAGGGCGCACACCAGCCAGAATGCAAAACTGGTCAGCAGCGGCCGCAGAATTGCACCCACTCCCCCCTGCTCGTCGCCGCCCGCTTGCCCCTCATCGGCGTAAACGTTCCTCGGATTCACCTCTGGCGTCGGCAGTCCGCGCTCTTCGGGCCCTTCACGCAGCAGCAGCGCATTCGTCACCAGCAACACCGCCAGCGAACCCGCGCTGAAGTAAAACACCCCGCGCCAACCCACTCCACGCGCCAGCAGTTCGCTCATCATCCAGCGGCATGCCGCGTCGCCAAAAAGGAAACTCAGGCTCACCACCGCCATTACGCTGCCATAGCTCGAGTAGGAGAACCAGCGCGACGAAACGCGCACCAGCCCCGCCCATCCCTGCGATTGAAAGAGCCGGTTGCCGATCCACGCCAGCGTGAAAAGCGGGAACCCGCCGCTCAACGCAAAGATGATGGTGAAGAAGATCGATCCGGCCATGCCGCCGAGGAAATTTCGGCGCCCACCGCCGGTATCAGCCAGGGGACCGGAGAAGAACTTGCCAAATGCGTAGGCCACGGTGCCAAGGGATGCGATAAAGCCCAGCCGGATCTGCGCTTGGTTCGGTGTGATGCCGTGCTGCGCAAGATCCTTGATCAGTGCCGGCAGCACCACCGACAGATCGGATCGGCAGAAATAATAGCCGGAGTAGCCCAGAACCAGGAGCGCGACCGTCGCTCCATGCCAGAATGTAAACTTCGCCTTCGAACCTGGTTCTGCAGGTTCAATCTGGCCTTGAGCCACTTCTATTCCGGAGGGCACACTAGAACGGTACCATACGCCTCGACGCCGGGTTTTCCGCTCCGGAACCGCCCTCTGACTCTTCACTGAATATTGATATCGCCCGATCGCCTTGCCACGATCCTGACCGCACCTGAAGCAAAAAGCCGGACAGCGCTCATGATTTGCGCCGCCCGGCCCGCATTTCGTTTGAGGATTCCCGCTCAGAAGTTGATGCGCCCCGAGAACTGGAAGTCGCGGCTGCCCGTGTTGCCGGTCGCGCTGCCTACAGCTCCAAACGTCGTGCTGTTGACATTGGAGTTGATCCCTCCAAACGTCACTTTGTTCGGAATGTTCTGGCAATCGGCCCGGAAGACGAACTTCCATCTCTCGGTGATGTCGAACGTGCGGCTCACGCTGCCGCTCAGTCCATAGGAGCTCGGCGAACGCAGGCCGTCAAAGGACATTTCGCGCGGCATATCGCCGAACATGAATGCTTGCGAGTTGCAAAACGGGCCCGTGCTGTTGGCGCAAGCCACCTTGGTGGTTCCGTTGGAAACTCCATTGCCAGGGGTCGTGTCGCTCATGGCGCCTTTCAGGTACTGGATGGAACTGAACGTTGTCGCCGTGACTCCCTTGCCCCAGCTTCCATTTTGCCGGATTGTCTTCCCCGTGAAAGCCGGGTTCAGATCGGGCATGCAGGTTCCCGCGAATGGCTCGGTGCTTCCCGTGCAGGCTGAGCTCGAAAGAGAAAGCGGAGCGCCGGAGGAGTAGGTGAAAATTCCGGCGAGGTTCCAACCTTTGATCACCTGGCGCACCACGGGATTCGCTGATCCGCCGAACCGACCCTCGCCAAAAGGCATCGCATACGTTCCGTAGACCGCAAGGTCTTGCGGAATGTTCGTGGCGCTTATCCCGCGGTCGGCCCGGTCCTGCGCCCACGCCTTCCCGTTCAGGGTGAAGTTCGCAGGAATCGCGAAACCATCGCGCTGCGAGCCTGCGTCGTCAATTTGCTTTGAGTAAGTGTAGTTGGCGGTGATGTCAAGCCCGCTCGACATACGCTTGTGCGCCGAGATTTGCAGCGAATGGTAGTTGGCATTCGCGGTTGCGCCCCAGGTGTCTGAACTGCCTGAGAACTGCGGCATCCAGGTCAGCATGCGGCCAATGGTCGCCTGGCCCGAGCCGCCCGATGTTGCCGCAGCCTGCTCAAATCCGTTGTACGGCACGGTGATGGACGGCATGATAGCCTGCGCTGCCGCAACGTTTGCCGCTGTCGCCGGTGCGTTGATCAATGAGCCGAGCGCGTAGTAAACGGGGTTGATCTGCCCGGCATAGAGCCCGCGCATGTTGCTCGCGCCGTAGATGAAGTGGCTTTCCGAACCGGCGTAGTTCACTGAGATCGAGATGCTGTTCGAAAGCGCTCGTTCAATGCCGAAGTTCCAGAAATTGAACTCCGGAGCCCTCCCGGAAAAATAGAAGTCGGCAAATCCCGGAGCACCGCTGGCCTTGATGTAGTTGCCGCTGCTGTCAACGGTGTTGCCCACATTCAGAGTCCGGCTGACCATTCCTGGAGGCACGATCGCCGGAACCTTATATCCCGGGCCGCCAAAGTTGGCATTGGCAACTCCAAGAGTTGTGTAGCCGGCGCTGTTGTTCAAGTAGAAGGCCGGACCCGCTCCCGGGCCTGCCGAGTTCGCCGGAAAACTCACCGAGCTCGTGAATCCGAGTTGAGATGTCCCTGTGCCGGCGCCGCCCGCTCCTCCGGTCCCGCCGGCGTGAGAGTAGAGCGTGGCAAATCCGCCGCGCACCACTGTCTTGTCGTTCAGCGAATAAGCAAAGCCGACGTGCGGCCCCCAGTTCTTCCAGAAGGATTGAACAGGCGTGCTGCAATTGCAGCTCACAGCAGACCCGCCTCACGTCCCGGCGAACTCCAGCGCTCCCTTGTTGCCCGTCACCGGATTCGCGATATTCGGATTCAGATACGACCAGCGATTCAGTGTTTCTTCATACGGCGGAATGTAGTCCCACCTGATGCCCAGATTCAAAGTGAGCTTATGTGTCACCTTCCAGTCATCCTGGAAATACGGAGAGTATATGCGATAGCGGCCGCCAAGAACCGAGAACGGCTGCAGCGAAATCCCCGTGCTGTCGACCGCCCCCAGCATGAAGCTGGCGTAGGCAAAGCCACTGTTGGGGCCATAAAGGTAGCCGGAGCCGGAAACAGGGGTGGTGCAGTTCGAATTCTTGCCGCCCGGCACAATGCAGGCCGTTTCGTTGGTGCTCCAATTCATCGTGAGTGACGATGCGGGCCCATCGTAAGACGAGTTGTTGTCCTCGAGCGCCTGCATCTGGAAGCCGAAGGTCATGGCGTGATTTCCTTTGACCCAGAGCAGATTGTCGAGCGCCGTATAGGACTCGTTGACGATGGTTGATGTCTGGCCAGATCCGCCATCTCCCCACTGCTGTGGTGCATTTGCGCCGCTGAAGGTCTCGGTGGGAAATTCAGTGACTGCCTGACCGTTGGAAGGAACGCCGGTAAACGTGATGCCGGCCGTGGCGGCTTCGTCCTGCTTCACGCCTTCCGTCAGGTTCTTCAGCGGAGGGCTGCCAAAGTTACTCCAGCCAAAGCGGAATTGGTTCACCACGTGCGGTGTGAAGGTGTAAGAGTGCTCAAAGTCGATCCAGTGGCCGGCGACGGTTGAATAATCAGACTCCGTATATGGGATCGGCAGCGCCATGTTGGCTGCGGCGCCTAGCGTAAACGGCCAGGCGACGCGGTTCCCGCCAGTCACCACGACCGAAATGCGCTGCTTTGGCGTCATGTTGTAGTCAATGCGGCCTGAGTAAAGCCAGTTGTCGTAGCCCGTCGGCGGGCCGCCCAGAAAGTTGCCGCTGATGCCGGAGGTCGTTGGCGCGGGCAGCCACTGCTCGAGGTATTTGGCAATCGGTGAAATTTCGCCCGAAGGGATGATGTTGGTCGGCGTTCCGGTCGGACCTCCGTTGGGGCCCGGCGTGCCGCTGTACGATTGCCCGAATGCATATCGGCATGGACCCGTGATGCTATGCGACGTGCAAGCCCCTTGAGTCGTCGGGTCATAGATTACATAGCCCGGGCCGCCGTTCGATGAGAGAAGCTCTGAAAAGTCCCCCGACTGCATCTTTGTTGTCGGGATGGTGATCTGCGCGGGATTCGGCGCACTGCGCGCGTGGAACTTGTCGTACGCGCCAAAAAAGAAAAGCTTGTCGTGGCCGTTGATGAGATGCGGAATGTAGATTGGGCCGCCCGCTGAAACCGCCAGTTCGTTTTGGTGATCTCCCGGCTTGCCTGCCGGCACACTGGTCACGACGCCATTTACGATTTCTTTCTTCGTTGCCGTGATCGCCGTGAACCCCCACGTATCGAAAGCCGTGTTGCGAATGAAATCGGCCACTGACCCGTGGTATTGATTCCCGCCGGACTTCGTTGTGTAATTCACCATTCCCGCGCCCTGGTACTCCGCAGGCGCGCTGCTGGTGACCACGTTGATATCCCCGATCGATTCAGCCGGCACCACGTTGAAGACTGGGCGATTGTCGCCAATCTGGCTCACGGTCGTAATGGGAATGCCATCGAGGTACACTTCCTCAACCCGGCTTTCCGTGCCCGAAAACAGCGAGGAGCGCGCGCCCGGCTGTGCGCCCGGCAGCAGATTCGACATCGCGGTCACATCGCGTTGCTGGTTGTTTACCAGGATCGGCAACTCCAGGTACACATTGCTTTGTATGACTCCGCCCAGCGTCGCGCTCGTCGTGTCCAATTCGGGAGGAGTCGTCGTAACCGTCACCTGCTCATTGGCCGATCCCACTGTCAGCCGGATATTCAGGCCCAGCACCTGCATCGCTGTAATTACGATGTTTTGCTGTGCGAACTTTTGGAACCCCGCGGCACCGGCCGTCACATTGTAGGTTCCAGGCAACAGCGGCGAGATGACGTAAAAGCCTTCCGGCGTAGTGGTGCTCTTCAGCGCAACACCTGTTGTCGTGCTGATCGCGGTGACTGTAACGTTCGCAACAACTGCTCCCGAAGGATCCGTCACCGTTCCTTCGATCGATCCCTCGCCTGCGGTCTGCGCAGCGGCTGGCAACGCGCTCCAGGTCAGGCAGATTGCGAAGAAAGCCATCGTGAGAATCGCGATGGTCCGGTTTGCGCTTCGTTGCTCGAACGAAGGAACGAGACAAGAAAGACTCCTAAACGTGGACACTGAAGGACCCCCATTTGATGTGAAGGGTCAGCACTCTCGCGCAACTTGACGCACATAGCCGCGCATTAACTTGCGGTGCTGAGCTTCAAAATTGGCTTGCTTGATCTGCGGACTTGCTAATTTACGAACGGGGCGATCTTTCGCGTCTAGGTTCTAGCTGATCCAACCCCAGCCAAGCATTTAAGCGGAACCTGAGCGTGGTTGTCAATAGAAACATTATTTTCCTTCGCCACTCCAGAACAACGATTCCACAACGGCTGCGTCATCTTGGGCACGTTTGAAGTTTCTCTCCGCACTTTATTTCCCCTTTTGTATGTCGCCGAATTAACATGGTCCGCCGAGGGCTTCCCGCCCGTTCAAGCTCTCCAAAAAACCGTGGAGGCGCGCCTGGCACGCCATCTTCTGGGGGTTTTCATGATCCGACTTCGCTTGCCTGCGGCCTGTTTCCGTCCGCATTCCTTTTTTCTTGTCCTGCTCTCCCTGGCCCTGTCCCCCACCCTGTCGATTCCGGCCCAGCCACCTGCAATACATTCCGATCCGCTCGGTGCCGTCCGCGCAGGTTTCTCATCTCCTCCCGGTGATGCTCGCCCCATGGTGCGCTGGTGGTGGTTTGGCCCGGCGGTTGAGAAGGATGAGCTCGCTCGCGAGCTGCGCACCATGAAAGCCGGCGGCATCGGCGGCGCGGAAATCCAGCCCGTCTACGCGCTTGAGCTCGACGATTCGTCCAGGGGCTTCCGCAACCTTCCTTATCTCTCGAAAGATTTTCTAGACATGGTCAGCTTCACCGCGCAAACCGCGCACGACCTCGACATGCGCCTCAATCTCACGCTCGGCAGCGGCTGGCCTTACGGCGGATCCTATGTACCCGTGAATGACGCTGCCGGGCGCCTGCGCATCGTGGCCGAACCCGTTCCCGACGGCGCAACTTCCCTTCCCATCCCCTCCATTCGCAACGGAGAAAAACTGCTCGCCGCATTTCTCGCGTCGGGAACTCCGGCACATTATGACGCCGACCACACACATCAATTGCATTCGCTCGGCGAATACCGGCTGACCCTGCCCGCAGATTTGTCAGGCCCGCACGTCGCTCTGTCTTTCATCTCCAGCCGCACCGGCCAGCAGGTGAAGCGCGCGGCCGTCGGCGCCGAGGGCTTCGTCCTCGATCACTTCAGCATGGAGGCGATCCAGAACCACATCAAGCACGTCGCCGATCCACTTATTGAGGCGTGCGGCAAGAACGTACCTTATTCGGTCTTTAGCGACAGCCTCGAAGTCTACGAGTCCGACTGGACTTCGAATCTTCTTGAAGAATTCCGCGCCCGCCGCGGTTACGATCTCACGCCACATCTGCCCGAACTGGTGGCCGGCACCACGCCCGAGGCCGCCGACCTGCGTTATGACTGGGGCCGCACCCTCGCCGAGCTGATCGACGAACACTACCTCACCCCGCTCAACACGTGGGCGCATGAGCACGGCACAAAGTTCCGCTCGCAAAGCTACGGCTCGCCTGCCGTCACGCTCTCAAGCAATGCCCTCGTCGATCTTCCCGAAGGCGAAGGCTCGCAGTGGCATGGTCCCTTTTCGTTTACGCGCTGGGCCACTTCGGCCAGCCACGTCTACGGCCGGCCTATCGCTTCGTCCGAAACTTGGACGTGGCTGCATTCGCCATCGTTCCGCGCTACTCCGCTCGATATGAAAGCCGAGGCCGACACCTTCTTTCTGCAGGGAATCAATCAGCTCGTGGGCCACGGCTGGCCTTACTCGCCGCCATCGGCCGGCGATCCCGGATGGTCGTTCTACGCTGCCGCCGTCTTCAATAATCACAATCCCTGGTGGATCGTGATGCCCGACGTGATGAGCTATATGTCGCGCATGAGCTACCTGTTGCGCCAGGGAAAGCCCGCCAACGACATCGCCGTCCTGCTGCCCGAAGAAGACGGGCAGGCCAGATTCCGTCCCGGCCACGTCTCGGTCACGGATGAAATGCGCGTCCTGCTCGGGCCCGATCTCGCTCCCGTACTTCTCGACGCAGGCTACAACTTCGACTTCATCGACTCGGCGGCGATCGACCATGTGGGCATCAAGTATCCGGTGCTTGTGATGCCGAACGTTGAGCGCATTCCGATTGCAACCTACAAGAAGATAGAGGAATACGCCAACCGCGGCGGCTACGTGATTGCTGTCAAGAGCCCTCCCTCGCTCGCACCGGGTTTTGTCGAATTGTCCCGCGACTCCGACCCCATAAACCAAATTTCGCGGGATCTCTTTGCACCCGATGCAAAGAGTGCAAGACTCGTCGCCAGCCCGAGCGATCTGGGCGCAGCCATCGGCGCCGTGCTCAAGCCGGATGTCCCCATCTCTCCTGCAACGCCCACCGTCGGCTTCATCCATCGCAAGCTGCCCGACGCCGATATTTATTTCCTGGCCAACACCGACAATCGCCCCCACGCCTTCGACGCAACTTTCCGGACCACAAAGGCCGCCGTCGAATTCTGGAATCCTTTCACCGGCAAATCCACCAACGCAGGAACAAGCTCCAAGCTGAGCATGCATCTTGCGCCCTACGAATCGAAGGTGGTGATCTTCAGCGATCACCATGCACCGGCGCCCGATCAGTCCGCGCCAAAAGAATTCGCGCCCATCGACCTGACTCACGATTGGAAGGTCGCTTTCGAAAAAACCGGCGCCACCGAAACCATGCAGACCCTCCACTCCTGGTCCGGCGACGAAGCTGAAAAGTATTACTCCGGCACGGCAACCTACACGCGCACAGTTGAAATCCCAGAACCCGTGACGAAGGCCGGAAACGTCTTGCTCGATTTCGGCCTGGGCACGCCCGTGCCCCGCGAGCAGCTTCACCAGGCGGGAACGCGCACATGGTACGACCCTCCGCTGCGCGAAGTTGCCCAGGTTTACGTCAACGGCAAGCTGGCCGGCGATGTTTGGCATCCGCCTTATCTGCTCAACATCGCTCCGCTGCTTCACGCGGGCACAAATGAACTGAAGATCGTCGTCGCCAACACCGCGATCAATGAGCTCGCCGGACGCGCCGCGCCAGATTACCGCCTGCTCAACATGCGCTACGGCGAGAAGTTCACGCCGCAGGATATGGATCATCTTGAACCGCTGCCATCGGGAATCCTGGGCCCTTTGCGCCTGGTCTCGCAGCAGGATGCAGAACAGGAGGAGAACCAGCAATGACTACGGAACCAACCAACGGCACGCATGCTGCGAGCGAAATCTTCCCCGTCACCCGCCGCAGCTTTTTGAAGACCGCGTCTTCTGTCGCCGCCGCCGGCACGCTGGCTGACCCTCTCGACCTGCTGGCGCAATCCCCCGCAAAATTCACCGGCATCCTGATCCCTAAGGACGCGCATCCTGCCGTGCGCTGCGCCGCAGAGACGCTGGCAACGAAAATCAACCTCAAGCCCGACGCCATCCGCACTTATTCGGGCGCAGCAAAACTTCGCAAGAGCTTCATTGTCCTCGCGCTGAAAGAAACGAAGGGCGTCTCGGCAACGCTCACGGGGCCCATTGAGCGCGACGGATACGCTGTGCTGGCGCAGAATGGCGGCCTGCTCGTTTGCGGCGCGCGCCCGCGTTCCCTGCTCTTCGCCGCCGGAGAAACCCCGCACTGGCTCGATCGCACTGACGGAACGTGGACACGCAATCCCGAGTTCGCCATTCGCTTCGCCTCACATTCTCGCGAACACAGTGTCGCCGAGTTGGTGTCGGTGCTGGGCGCAAACACGTTTGTCGCGCCGCTTCACGCCAGCGTTTCCCTCAAAGATGAAATGCCCGAGGTCTACGCCAAGCTCTCCTCCGACACGCAGCAGCGCCTCGCCGCCGGCGAAGCTGACGATATGAAGCGCAACGCCGCGCTCGTCAAAAAATTTCACGATGCGGACGTCGAAGTCTTCGCCGACTTGCCCTACGGCAACAACTTCAGCCGCTGGTCGCCGGAGCTTTACGAGGCGTTTCTCGCCGTCTGCCCCTCAGCCAAAGGCGTTCCCGAAGATCACTCGTGGGAGAAGGCCGCGCTCTGCCCGTCCGATCCCGCGACGTGGAAGCTCTTCGAAGCTTACGTGCGCGAGTGCGCGCGCCAGTCGCAGGCCGATGGCGTAGCCTGCACCTTTTGGGATCAGTTCGGCATCTTCTGCCACGACCCGCGCTGCCAGCAGAACGGTCTCGACCAGTTCAAAAACGAGTTGCATGCGGCCATCTCGCACTACTATGCCGCCGTTCAGCCCACGGGCAAGAAGCTGCACCTCCGCACCTGGTCCTCGGGCTGCCCGCACTGGCTCGGCGATCAGTATGTGCACGCTCCGGGATACAGCAACTTCAGCGAGTCGCACTACGAACTCTGGTCGCGCGTCATCACCGACACACCCAAAGAAATCCCGATGCAGACCAAGGTGTATCACTCCGACTGCGAGCCCGACCCGCGCTTCTCCACGCTGCTCGGTCATTGCAAGCCCCACCCGGAGATTGTCGAGTATCAGATGGTCGGCCAGACCATCGGCCGCCACTACTTCCCTGCCGCTACAGTCGCCTACACCGCGTGGACCATGAAAAAAGCGCATGACCTCATCGGTTCCGACGGCGGCGCACAAATCACGCCTGGCGGCACCATGCAATCGAACTACGACATGTACGCCGACATCCTGAACAGTGTGGACATCTACGCCTGGCGCGAGCTCACCTGGGACCGGAACACCACCGTCGAAGCCATCTATGCCGCCTGGGCCGCGCAAATCTACTCCGCGCAAGCCGCGCCGCACATGGCGAAAGCGATGCAGCTTTCGGAACAGGCCGCAAATCTCACCTGGTCCCCGCTCGGCCAGGGTTCGTCCACCAATTCCGATTTTGCCGGTGACATCGCGCGTCGCGAAACGCTGCTGCGCTATACCAATCGCTACTATCTGCCGGAATACACAAAGCTGCTCGAACCCACCAAAGAAAACATCGACCTGATCGTCGCCGAAAAACAAAAATGCCTTGCCGGAATCGACGCCATGTTTGCGGAGCTCGAGGCGGCCAAGCCAAACCTAACGCAGGCGCAGGCCGAAGAAATCGCCACGCGTTTCGATTGGTTCCGCGAGTTCGCCGTCTGCAACGTCGCGCTCGACATGAGCCTGTGGCGCTACCGCTGGCTGCGCGCGCAGGCCGCGCTTCTCACCACCGACCCGGATCAGATCAAGCCGCTCGCCGAAGCCTTCGACACCGTGACGCAGCACGCGCCCAAGCTCTTCCACTACGACGCCGCGCAGAAATTCGCCTGCTACGACGTGCCGCTCGGCCAGCTTCGCGTGAAGCCGAATCTCGGTTCGCCGCTGCGCCTGATGCACGAACTCTACACGCGTTCGCTCGCCTTCATGGAGGAGTCGGTCGGACCCGATTACCTGCCGAAGGAATGAATCCGCGCCGAAGTGCAGATGAATGTGCCCACTGAAGTGCAACACCCCGAGCGCGCTCGACCGTGACTTTTATCTTGACCGAACTGTGAGGACACCCATGAACCGCCGCGAATTCTCTTCCCTGCTTCCACTGCTTGCCGCAGCTTCAACTCTCGCGCCCGCCGCCAAAGGCCAGGCGCCCGCAACCTCGCCCGCCGCACACGCACCGCTTGAGCCACTCGTATCCGGCCGCTACCCTCCCATTGAGGCCGCAAACCCGCATCCGTCGCCGCGCATGTCGAAGCATTTCCTCATCGGCATGCTGCCCGACAACATTCGTCTCGAGGCGCACTTCACGCATCTCGCGCCCGGCGCACCGCCCGAGCCCATCGGCACGCACAAGCACACCGAGATTTGGTTTATTCACGAAGGCACTGCGCGGCTCATGACCGCGGGCGTCACCCGCGATCTGGTTGCCGGCGACATGGGCCTCTGTATTGCCGGTGATCAGCACACGATTTTCAACGCCAGCCAGACCGAGCCGACCTCGTATTTTGTAGTAACAGTGGGCCCACCGGAATAAAGAACAGAGATCAGCGGTCAGTGCGACCAACTCATCGCCGAGTGTTTGTTGTAGCGCCGGCCTGCCGCCCGGGGTCCCCAAGAAACGGTCTTTGTTCCTTGGGGTGGTGTCCGGCTGTCGTGCGGGTCTCCCGACCCGCACTTGCCCCTACGCCATCGCCAGATGATGCGCGGCCGCCTGCCGCTTCATCGCCATCAGCTCCAGCGCCGTTTGCGCCATGTGCTCCGCGCTCATCTCGAATTCCTTCACCAGCTCCCACGGCGCGCCCGACTCGCCGAAGCGGTCCTTCACGCCAATCACGCTGGTGATCACCGGCACGCCGTAGAGCTTGGGATTCGTGGCCAGAACCAGGCTCACGCGCCCCGCCAGCGCGCCGATCTGATGCTCTTCCGCGGTAATGATGACTCCTGTCTCGCGCGCCGCGCGAACAATCGCCTCCGCATCAATCGGTTTGAGCGTATGCAGATTCAGAATGCGCGTCTCATATCCGTACTCGTGCTTCAGGATCCACGCCGCCCGCATCGCCTCAGGCACCATCGGCCCGCACGCGATGATGGTCAGGTCCTCCTGCTCGTCCGCGCAGTCGCCGGCCATTCGCGTTTCGAACGCCTTGGCAAACTCCGGGCCCTCCGCGCGCAGCCGGATCAAATTGGCTTTCCCGTAGACGAACGGCGTCGCTTCGTCGGTCACAATCGGCGTGGCCTCGCGCGCAAAGCGAACGTACTTTGGCCCCACATGTTCGAGTAGCATATGTTTTGTCGCTTTGCGTGTTTCAATCGCATCACATGGCACCACGACCGTCATATTGGGCAGCCCCAGCATCGCGAACAAATCTTCGAGAGCCTGGTGCGTCGCGCCGTCGGCGCCCACCGAAACACCGGCGTGCGCCCCGCCCACAAACACATTCAAATTGGAGTAGCACACCGACACGCGAATCTGGTCGAGGTTGCGTGCCGCAGAGAATGTTGCATACGACCCCAGCACCGGCAGCTTGCCCTCGCGCGCCAGTCCCGCCGCGGCGGCCGTGCCCGACTGCTCCGCAATTCCCATGCTGATCCAGCGCTTCGCCCGCTCCGGCTTGCCTGCGTAGAAATCCGCAATCGTGATCGAACCCGAAATGTCGAGCCCCAAGCACACCACGCGTTCATCGTCTCCGCATTCAGCCAGCGCTTTGCCAAAGCCTCTGCGCGTCGGCTCCATCTTCACCTGCATGGCGCTGCCGGCATTCCACCAGTAGTCACGCGAGAAGCGCGGCATCTTTGCTTCGATTGCGCGTGTCGCATCGTCCTGCCAGCTCTTCGCCTTCGCCAGCAGTTTTTCCACCGGCAGCAGGTTCGCGAGCCCCAGATCATCCAGCGCCTTCGTCAGTTCCTCGCGATTTGGCGCCTTGCCGTGCCATCCCGGCTGTTCCTCCATGAAGCTCACGCCTTTGCCCTTGATTGTGTCGGCCAGGATCACCACTGGCTTGCCCTGAACTGCACGCGCCTGCTCGAGCGCATCCACAATCTCACTCATGTTGTGGCCGTCGATGCGCAGCACCTCCCAGCCAAAGGCCGCATACTTCGCGCCAAGCGGCTCCACCTGCATCACGTCCTTCACCCAGCCGTCAATCTGCAGCCGGTTGCAATCCACAATGGCGATAATGTTGTCGAGGTGGAAGTGGCCGGCCTCCATCGCCGCCTCCCACACCTCGCCCTCCTGTTGCTCGCCGTCGCCCATCAGGCAAAAAATCTTGTGCTGCTTCCCATCGATCCGCGCCGCCAGCGCCATGCCCACTGAAATACTCAACCCCTGGCCAAGCGAACCAGATGAAATCTCCACGCCCGGCAGCTTGAGCCAGTGCGGATGCCCCTGGAACGCCGAGCCAAACTTGCGCAGCGTCACAACGTCTTCGATCGGACAGAATCCCGCCATCCCCAGCGAAACATACAGCGCCGGCGCCTTGTGCCCCGCCGACCAGAGAATGCGATCGCGATCGGGCCACTCGGGATTCTTCGGATCATGCTCAGCCGCACGCAGGTAAAGCGCCGCCGCAACATCCATGATCGAAAGCGTGCCGCCCGGGTGACCGGACCCCGCCGCGCACAGCGCGACAAGATCGTAGCCGCGCATCATCCGCGCCGCATCGCGCAGTTCTTCAATGGAGTATTCCTTCCTCACCAGCCCCGTCGCTGTATCTCGTAGCGCCATTATCTTTTCTCCTTCGCGCCAAAACCCGTATGTGTCGCGCCGGCCTCCGGCCTGTTGCCCCATCCTTTCCGTGGTTTCATCGCGGAAAGGGTGGGAACGCAAACGCTATAACTTCACCTTCACCCACCCATCAATCCGCTTCAGCGCCTCCATCAGGTTCTCCATGGAATTCGCCACGCTGAACCGCAGATAGCCCTCGCCAAACTGCCCAAACGCAGTTCCCGACAGCGCCGCCACGCCGGCCTCCGCCAGCAGCGCATCCGCCAGCGGCTTCGACGCCCATCCCGTACCAGTAATGTTGGCCATCACGTAAAACGCGCCCTTGGGCATGCGCGCGCTGAATCCCTTGATCTGGTTCAGCCCGTTCACAAACGCTCGGCTGCGCCGCTCAAATTCCCCGCGCATCATGTCCACCGCGCTCTGGTCGCCCTCCAGCGCCGCCAGCGCCGCGCGTTGCGTAAAGCTCGCGGTGCACGAGTTTGAGTTCGTCATCAGCCGTGTGATCTGGTTGGCAAGGTCAGCGCGCATCACGCCGTAGCCGATGCGCCATCCGGTCATCGCGTAGGTCTTCGAGAAGCCGTCGAGTAGAATCGTGCGCTCCTGCATGCCGGGCACGCTCATCATCGAGAATGGCTCGCCCTCGAACTGCAGCCTGCTGTAAATTTCGTCGGCCAGCACCATGATGTTGCGCTCGCCTATCGCCTCAGCCGCGCGCTCAATCTCGTTGCGCCCCAGCACGCCACCCGTCGGATTCTGCGGCGAATTTAGAATGATCAGCTTGGTCCGCGGAGTGATCAGGCGCGCCATCTCATCCACATCCATCGCAAAATCGCGCGCTTCGCGCAGCGGAATCGGCACCGCCGTGCCGCCGACATAGTTGATCATCGACTCATAAATCGGAAAACCGGGATTGGGATAGATGACCTCGTCGCCTTCGTCAATCAGCGCGAGCATCGTGTAGAACATGATGGGTTTGCCGCCCGGGACTACCACCACTTCTTCGGGCGTGACGGTCACGCGGCGCGTACGGCTCACATATTTTGCGATCGCCTCGCGCAACTCCGGTAGCCCCGCCGACGGCCCATAGTGCGTCCATCCCGCGCGCAGCGCGTCCACGGCTGCTTCCACAATGTGTTTCGGCGTATCGAAGTCCGGCTCGCCAATCTCCAGATGCACGATGCTTCTGCCCTGCCGCTCCAGTGCCTTCGCTTTGCTCAACACTTCAAACGCTGTTTCCGTCCCCAGCCGCGACATGCACTGCGCCAGAACCAACTCGTGCGTTACTGCCTGCGTTGCCATTGCTCACGCTCCATACCCCGGTTTCCTGCCGTTTTCCTCTGGGCTCCAAAAGCCCTCCGGCAGGCCCGGGCCGGATGGAATTATAGCCCCGCATCAAATCTCCAAAATGTGACGGCCGTCTCCCTGCCCTCCACCCACCGAACCCCCATTTGCACAACCATTTGGCGAGCCGCTAAACCTGTAAAATGACCAAAAGCCTGCCATCGGCTTTTTCTTCTCATGACCTACTACGACCAAGTCGCAGAGGCTGCTGCCTTTTTGAAATCCCGCCTCGGCTCTCTCGCGCCCAAGGTCGGCATTGTCCTTGGTTCGGGCCTGGGCGCCGCGGCACAGGCAGTCGCAAACCCGGTCATCGTGCCCTATGCCGAGATTCCGCATTTCCCGCAATCCACTGTCGAAGGCCACTCCGGCCGCATCGTCGCAGGCGCGCTCAATGGCTCTCCGGTCGTCATCATGCAGGGGCGCGTCCACTATTACGAGGGCTACTCGCCGCTCGAGGTCACGTTTCCCATGCGCGTACTGGGCTTGCTGGGCGTGCGCGTCGTGGTGCTCACCAACGCGGCCGGTGGCATTCACGCCGAATACCACCCGGGCCAACTGGTCTTGCTTGCCGACCACATCAACCAGATGGGCTGGAATCCGCTCAATGGCCCCAATGAGCCGCGCTTCGCCGTACGGCCCGCTGCGGGACTGCGCTTCTTCGACATGACCGAGGCCTACTCGAAGGCCCTCCGCGCGCTTGCCAAGAAGGCCGCGCTCGAAGAAGGCTTTTCGCTCGAGGAAGGTGTCTACCTGGCCACGCCCGGGCCCAGCTTTGAGACGCCCGCAGAGATTCGCGCCTTCCGCGCGCTCGGCGCCACCCTGGTGGGCATGTCCACTGTGCCCGAAACCATCGTCGCGCGGCACATGGGGATTGAAGTGCTGGGCATCTCCTGCGTAACCAATCTCGCCGCCGGGCTCGGCTCCACTCCGCTGAGTCATGAAGAGGTATCCGAGACTGGACGCCAGGTCGAAAACCGGCTCGCCGCCCTGCTCAAACGCCTCGCGCCCCGAATCCCCGCAACCGTGGGCGCAGAATCGTGAGCCCGGTCGCTAACAGCAAGCATGCCCGCGAAACCGTCGACACCCTGCCGCTATTACCTTTTCCGCCCACTGTGCTGGCCGTCGCCGGTTGCTCCGGCTCAGGCAAAACCACGCTTGCCGATCAGTTGGCACGCACCCTGGGCGGCCTTCGCTTCCATCTCGACGACTATTACCTCGACCTCGGGCACATGCCGCTTGAAGAGCGAGTGCAAAAGAACTTCGACGACCCCGCCATGATCGAGGTCCCTCTTCTCGCCTCGCACATCGCAGCGCTGGCCCGTGGCGAAACCATCGAGCGGCCCTGCTACGACTTCGGCACCTACACGCGTATGACAGGCCGCACGCAGAAGGTTGCCGCCGGACCGTTCCTCATCGTTGAAGGCCTCTTCGCGCTCCACTATCCCGAACTCGCTCCGTTCTACAACCTGCGCGTCTACATCGATACGCCGGATGAGTTGTGTTTCGAGCGCAGGCTCAAGCGCGACATGGAAGAGCGCGGTCGCACCGCGGAAATGGTGCGCTACCAATACAACCTCACCGTGCGCCCAGCGAGCGAGGCCTACGTGCGGCCCTCCGCCGCAAACGCCGATCTCGTCATCGACGGCACCGGTGCGCTCGATTGGAAGGTGGAGCGGGTCATGACAGAAATGCGCATGCGCGGTCTGCTCACCGGCGCGAGCTAGCGGCGAGCCGTTCTCTGTTCTCTGTTCTCTGTTCTCTGTTCTCTGTTCTCTGTCTTTCTACTCCCTACTGGCTACTCCCTATTCCCTTTCGTTCCGCTCCCTAGCTCCCTTGCTCCCTGTTCTCTGTTCCCTGCCAGCCCCTACTGCGGCAGTACTTCAATCCCCGTAACTGTGGCGTATCCCTTCACCGGCACGAAACTCAGGAGCAGCTTCCCCTGGGCGTTCGGTTCAACGCCAGCGAATTTGTGAATCACAACGTCGGAAGCGCTCGCTTCCTTCGCCAGGTCGAAGTTGCCAAGCAGAACCTTCCCGTTGCAGAACACATTGAAGACATGGTCAACTCCGGGCTTGCCTTCGAGCGCATCCGAGGAGGGCTCGTCCCAGGCGCCGTGGCGCGCCGCAAAATACAAGTTCACGGCGTATTTTCCCGGCGATACAGGGATGGCATAAGAGAAATTCCCCCAGCGCTCCGTCTCATATAGCTCGGGATCGTCCGTTCCGTTCACCGGCGACGAGTACGCTGCCATTTGTCCGCCTTCGAAGTAGTTGTCGGGACTCCACCAGCGGCTGTCGTTGGAGTAGTAAGGCGTTTGCCGCGCCAGAATGCGAACAGGACGAATGCGCCCCCGGATTCCCGGCAGGATCTCAATCGCTGAGAGAATCGCCGGCTGCCCATTGTCCGCCGCGAACTCAAGATGAAGCATCCCATCCGCGGCCGGCGAAATGTCGGAGAACACCTTGACGTCGGCGGTTGAGCCGGCGCCCGCGTCGGCGACCACATCAAAACCCGAGAGCAGAGGCTTGCCGTTGGCTCGCACAGTCATGATGCGGCTGCCTTCTCCTCCTGTTCCTGCAGATTCGGGCCCGTAGATTGTTTCGGCAAAGTGCAAACGCAGTTCGTAAATCCCCTTGTGCAGCGGAATGTCGTAGCGAAACTGACCCTGCCTGCTCGTCCGATAGAATCCCGGATCGAGCGTGCGCGCGATGTGTTGGTCCGAGCTTTTAACCGCGGTCCCGCCGTTGTACCAGTTGTCGGCGCTCCAAAGCTTGTCCGCATGATCGACGAAACTCCGGTTTACTCCCGCCAGAATGCGTAATTCTGTTCCACTCGGCGGCCCGAGTCCAAAATCGTTCGACGCTACAGCAAAGGGAGTCGATTCAACCTTCGGCTGCGCCTGCCTCCCCTGCCGCGTAATGCGCCAAGTAAGCCCGAGCGCCAGCACCACAACCAGGGCCGCTGCGGCAAGCCACCACCAGCGTCGGGCAAACTCAGTAAACTGCCGCCTGGGCGCGCCCGTCGCGTCTTTGCTGCGCAACGTGCCTGTGCCCGGCTCCGAGGCGAGACCTCCTTCGGCTGGCCCGGCATTGCGCCCAAATCTGGGAACATATTGGCCTATTGGGATGGTGATGTGCAGCCTGTTTGCCGCGCCTTCGCTTTGGTAGTATTCGGCGAGGCGCCGGCGCAGCCGGTTCGCCTCCACGCGAACAATGGAATCCGAATCCTGATCGAACTCGGCCCCTCGGCGAAACACCTCTACCCCGATCGAGTACTCCTTGATCTGGTTTGCCTCGCCGGCAAAGAGTCTTTCGCACAAATAGGAGAGAAGGTTCGCCAGCGTCGGAGCACGGGCGAACCCCTTTGACTCAAGCACCGCTTTCAATTCCGCGCGCTGCTCGATGAGTTCGATCGTCTCGGCGCTGTCCACGGCCATCTTTCGCCGCCTTCCGCCTGTTCTGGGATCGTTGAATCGATTGTAATGTTAGCGCGAGTTTGCTGCTCGAAAAGCCTTTAACGGTGTAGTCAGCGCCTCACAGGGACCATTTAACGGCAGGTAACCCCGTTCACACCTCTCGCCAATTCCCTCGAGCCGAGGTTTCACGGTCTCCCTAACCTGCTGAACCACAAGTCTCTGCAAGCGAAGCTTCAATCGGTAACGCACCTGCCACGGAAATGTAGCAGGTATAGCGTTGTGCGCCGGCAACAGTCGGGTCTCTACTCAAATCGATCCAACAAGCACCAGAACGAGCAGCCCTCCCTCAAGTGCCCCGGATCGAGAAAGAGGAATTCCATGAAGAGACTGGCAACCATCATCACCGCAATGAGCCTGATGTCCTGCGCTGCCGCGTATGGATGGAGGGCTCCGTTCCGCGACCTGCCCAAGGGGATCACTCTTGAGACTGCGAAGGCCGCTGAACAAAAAGGGGACGCAGCCCGTGGCCGCAACGACTGGGCGACCGCTGCCGCTTATTACCAGAAGGCTCTCCGTACCGGAACCCCGGATTCGCAAATCTACAACAAGCTGGGCATCGTCCAATTGAAGCTGAATGAACAGGGCCCTGCGCGCAAGAGCTTCCAGCAGGCCATCAAGGCTGACCCCAAAAACGCGACCGCACTCAACAATCTAGGCGCGTTGCTCTGCCTTGAGAAGAAGTACAAGTCTGCGCTTGGCTATCTGAAGAAGGCATTGGAGATCGATGAACAGAACGCGGCCTTCCATGTGAATATGGCGGAGACCTGGGCTGGGCTGGAGCAGATCGACCGCGCTATGACCGAGTACGGAAGGGCGCTTGAACTTGACCCCGACATTTTCTCTTCCGGTGAGGCGGGTGTGATCGCCCAGGTCAAGACGCCAGAACAGCGGGCGCGCACGGATTACTTGATTGCGAGATTGTACGCGAAAAGAGGCAATCTGGACGGAGCCCTCGATTACCTGCAGCGCGCCAAGGACGGACGTTACCCTCAAATGGCTGACGTGTACAGCGACAAGGAATTCGCCAGCCTGTGGCAAGATCCGCGGCTCAAGAAGATCGTCAAGCCTTAACCGTCGAACCCTGGTCGTCGGGCGATGATCGTCAGGCCAGCTGTCGGGCCCCCAGGTGTCGCGCTCGACCGGGAGGCAGAGCGCGCCGAGCCGGAGCGGCGGCAGCACGGGACGCCGACCAGCTCCCGAGAAGCATGCCGTTGCTTCGGCAGTTCAAAAGAGGTCCGGATCACCTAACGATCCGGACCTCTTTCGTTCAGGTTACTTGCTCTGGCAGCAGCTATCGGTGCAACCACCCTGGCAGCAAGTCTGGCCACACTTGCCATGGCAGCAATCATTGCAATAAGTCGCCTTCGCCGAGAGAGGCGAGGTCTGCGCGAGTGCGGTGATGGCTAGGACGGCGGCAAAAGAAAGAAATGCGAGTGTACGTTTCATGGGAATTCTCCTTGACGTGACCTTGATGTGAATGGAACTGTGGATCGCTTGGCCTCGTGCGAGGCCGCTTCAACTGCGCACACGTCAGGAGATTTTTAGATCCGGAAGACCTGGTTCAGAAGGTAAAGCGGGGGAGGGTCCGTTTCGGCCGTGACGGGAGGCCGTGGCGCGAAATCCGTTCTTGCCGCTACGATTTCCGCAGAAACCGCAGAAAGCGAGGCCGGCAGGCCGAAATGCAGTTTCGTCACAACAGCCGGGAGAACGATGGCTTGAGGATGAATCTTGGCGCAGCAGTCCCGCAAACAATTGCCCGCAGCCATCTGGTTTGCCATGGGACAATCCGCTCCCATGCCGCTCATGGCCATCGGGCAGCCGGGAGCACAGTTCGCGTGCATTCCCGCTGTGCAAGGCAACCCCGCCATCGCCGGCAAAACCGCAACGAGGCAAACCATCAAAATGGCAACGAATTGGGTGTGCTGTCTCACGTCCTGACCCGAGGATACGGATCAGGCTCCTGCCAGTCTGTGTTTTGGATCACATCCAGCCGCCCGCACTTTCCGAAATGACCGCGGCAATCGCGATCCTTACACCCACATTGCCGACCAGCGCTCTCGAAGCGTGAGTTTCCTTTCCCTCACTCCCCAAGCGGTACTCTTCGAATGCCGACCGCAAGCTTTACGCTCTGCCCGTCGACAACGTAACTCCAGGCGCGCCCCGCAACGCGCGCTCACCTCCGCCACGATCCTCCGCGAGTCCCGGCGAGTAGACCTGGAAACCATTTTTGCCCCGCTTCTTTGCTGCATACATGGCTTGGTCGGCATGCTCCATCAGCGCCTGCTCGTCGCAACTGCCGTCACGATCCGTCACCACTCCGATGCTCACGGTGATTGCCGTTTGCGCCTCATCGATTGCCATTGGACCCGATGCGGCAGCAACGATCTTCGCCGCGATCATCTCCGCTTCCACGGGAATGCGCAGATCCGGTAAAAGCACAACGAACTCGTCACCGCCGATGCGCGCCACGGTGTCGGTCGATCGCACGCACCCGCCGAGGCTGCCTGCCAATTCGCGCAGCAGATTGTCGCCTGCCTGGTGGCCGAGTGCACCATTCACTTCTTTGAATCCATCCACATCCACCATCAACAGGCCCAAGCATGTCTGGAACCGCGCTGCGCGCGCCTGGGCAATTTGCAGCCGATCGTTCAGCAGAATGCGATTGGGCAGGCCGGTGAGAGCATCGTGCTCCGAAAGGTGGCGCAGCCGTTCCTCACTCTCGCGGAGCGCCCGGGTCTGCTGCCGCACACGGTGGCGCAGGAAGACAATCCAGCCGAGGGCAGCTAGCACCAGCATTCCGGTCGCGCCAAAACTTTCCAGCGTATGCTCGGGCGTCCACCAGGAAGGAGCTCGCAGAACGGCAATGTCATCGACGGAGCGAAGAAGAATGTCGACAGACCCCGGCCGCACCGCGCCTTCTCCAAGATTGGTTCTTAAAGAATCCACGCGAACAATGCAAACCCCGGTCATGCGCAGGATGCTCCCGTCTTTCCATCGCATTGCGGCGCCTGCGGCAGCGTCTTTGGGCAGCATGACGGGGATCAGGAAGCGGCCCGTGCGCAGCATGAGCGTTGGTTCCGCGGATGTAAGATCCTGGCCGATCAGCTCCGCATCGATTCGGACGAGACGCCCGTCGAGGTTTCCGCGGATCGCCTGGTCTGCCGTGATGGAAACAGGCGGCACCGGCCAAACTGGACCCCCTGTTTCGCGAATGGTCGCGTCCTCCAGCGTCGGCTTGAACTGGCTGATCGCGGGAAAGCCAACAACGTCCACCAGCGACCCGGTCGCGACTGGAGTTGCCTGTGCGGTTTGGATACAGATGCCGTCTTTGCCGTCCTCAATGCAGAGCATGCTTCCCGGCCAATCGAGCGTTACACTGCCCCGCACGTGAACCCGGTGCAAGAGTCCGGGATCCTGCGAGTAACGGAACAGTTGCGAAACGGGAACCGCCGGCACGGCAAAAGGATCGAGTGGCGCTGCCTGGATGACCCGGACTTCATGCAGCGACGGGAAGAACATGTGCACGCCCACCATCTGGCGCCGCTGGTTGAAGACCGGGGCCGCGTTGCCGCGGATGCGCACCAGGGAATCGACCAGTGCTTCGTAGTCGGCGCTGCCCTCACGCGTGGAAATGGCGCTCAGCGTCCCGCCATCGGTGGCGATCTCAAGCACTACATTGTTGGTCCCAAGATGCGCTGAGCGCACCCGCCCTTCCACCTGAACCCATTGCGCATCCATCGCCCCGGTGAGCATCTGCGCCAGGGTCCCTTGCGGCGGATTGGGAGGCAGATGCGACTGCCCGATCACGCGCACCGACGCGCGCTCCACGATAGGCGCGTAGTCGCCCGGCCCGGTCACCCCGTTAATCGCCACCAGGGCGCCGGCCTTGAGCGGCAGAATGGGCCGCGCCGGGACAGAGATAAACACGTCGCCGCTGGCGTCGTGAACGAAAAGCGCGCCATGGCGCGTATCGATATACGGATCGTAGTAGGTGACCACCGCGTGCAAGCAAACCGGGTAGGCGCGAGCCGCTTTTTCGGGGGTCAGGCTGTGCACCTCCTGCGCCGTCGTCAGCATGCGTGGCGTTTCCCGTGGCGGCCCCTGTGCGCGCGCCGCCAGGCACGCCACCGCCAGCGGAACCAACATGCCGGGAATCCGCCGGAATTCCATTCTTTCTCCCCGCAGGCACGTCGGCGCGCTCTGCCGCACCCTGCAAGCCCTGCTGCTCGCGGAATCGAGCACAGTGACGCAACTGCCAATGAATTTATCGACAGGAGTGCACCAGAACTTGAGCGTTATGGCAATTCCCGGAAGAGTGGGTTTCGTGCAGGATCTTTTACTTTGCAGTCAGCGCCGCCACCGGCACCAGCATGTCTTCCTTGCGCATCACCATGTTGGTCGCGTTCAGCGAAGCCAGCTCGAATCCATGCCCGTGGGTAATCGCATCGGTCGGGCACGCTTCAACGCAATAGCCGCAGAAAATGCAGCGGTTGTAATCGATGTTGTAGACCTTCGCGTAACGCTCCGACGACGAAATGCGATTTTCGGCCGTGTTCTCCGCCGCTTCAATATAAATACAATTTGCCGGACAGGCCGCCGCGCACAGGAAGCACGCCACACACTTCTCCAAGCCGTTCTCATCGCGCTCAAGCATGTGCGCCCCGCGGTAGCGCTGCTCAAACACCGCACCGCGCGTCGGCCCAGGGCCGTCAGGGTAATTTTCTACCTGCGTCGGCTCAAAAGTCTCGCGGAAGGTGATGCTCATACCCTTGGCGATCCCCGCGATGTTGCGCACAATCGACATACCCGTAGTATACGATGATGCGCGAGACCATCATGATTCGCACTCGCCCCTTGAAAGCCTTCCTTCCGTCCTTTGTCCTTTCTCTTCTGGCGGGTACAGTCGGACTTCTGCCCGCTCAACCTTCCCCCGGCATGGCAGCCTTGACGCCCTATACAACTTGCAACTTTTCTGACGGGCTTCAGGTCGTTCAGGTCGACCCATTGGCTTCGGAGATTACTTCACGCGAAGTTGAAACCGATTCCGGCTCCCGGCAAATCAACCTTGAGGCCGGCCTGCGCATCATGTTTGCCTATCCCGGCACCGATTTCTACGCTAATGTAAAAGCAGAATTGCTGCCCGCCGCAAATTACGCGCAACTCAAGCAATTCCTGCTCGACAACCTGCAGCATCTCGGGCACGGCAATATCATGAACACGTCGTTACACTCTCCTCTGAATGGCTTTGAGGCACATGGGCTGGATCGGGAGAAGCTGGAAGGAGGCGTGCTCGGCATTTATCTCCTGTTTGACGACCCCGCTCACGCCGTGACCACGATCTACATGCTGAATCAGGAACCGCAGGACCGCAAATTCCAAACGATCGAGGAGTATCGCCGCCTGCGCGACCAATTCCTGGCATCGTATTCCGCATGCATTCGAACGAATCAGCAAAGCAGGTAATAACACGATCAAGGACGAGAATCGAGACAATGATGAAACTTGCACTCTTTAACATCGCCTTTATGGCTGCACTGGCCGCGGCTCAGACTCAGCCGCAGAACCAACCTGCGGGGTCAATGAACGGCATGGATATGAGCCAACCGGCCAGCGCCAGTCAACCGGCTGGCTCCGCAAAGCAAATGAACATG
>OKRB01000108.1:47422-112229 GCA_900290245.1 Candidatus Sulfuritelmatomonas gaucii
ATGAACATGAGCAACTGCATGGGAATGATGCACGGCGCGATGGATCATGGCAATGCCGCTCCCATTCCGCCCGGCGTGCTGCGCGTCGCATTCGGCGACAAGTCCACCGACTGGACCGCGGCGCAACTCGCCGCCATGCCGCAAACCACTGTGACGGTCAACAATGAGCACACCAAGGCCACCGAAACCTACACCGGCGTGCCGCTAATGGACCTGCTCACGCAACTGGGCGTGCCCGCCGTCCCGCACGGCAAAGACATGCTGCTTTATCTTGTCGCCGTTGGCTCCGACGGCTATGAAGCAGTCTACGCAGTCGCGGAGGTAAACCCCAGCCTGCATGATGCTACGGTGATTGTGGCCGACACCGAAAACGGCAAGCCGCTCACCGCCGACGGCCCGCTCAAGCTGATCGACACGCGCGAGAAGCGCCCGGCGCGCTGGGTCCGCAACCTCGCCGCCATCCATGTGCTCTCAGGGGAGTGATGCAGGGGCCGGCTAGTCCCGGGCACTTCGCTAGTGGCCCGGGTGTTCGCCGTTCCGGCTGGTCATCTCACCGGTGATGCTGGTCGCCTTGGCCCCCGCCGCGATTTTGCGACCCGCCATGATTCTGCGAACCGCCACGATTCTGCGACCCGCCCTGATTCTGCCACCGCTGCGTAGGCTGCACATTGCGGTCGGCTGGCAGCGGCTTGCTGATGGCTGGAGTAGCAGGCCTGCCATGATTCTGGGCCGCAAATTGGCCGCGAACCCCGCCATAAGTCTGCGCGTGCTGCACCTGCGAGCTCATCCGCGGAGCCGTTGGCTCATGCCATGCCGACGCGTCCGACTGCCTTGGCCTTACCTGCACGCCGCCCTGCCCGCCCCGATAACTCGTGCGGGGAACATTCTCGACATGCACGTTGGCGTGATAGCTGTATACGTTGTGCACCGAGCGCACATTGATGTTGTTGTACGCGCGGTTATAGAAGAAGTGGTTGCCGTGCCAGTAGCCCCCCTCATAGCCGAGGCCGACGTAGCCAAATCCGTAATTGATTCCGCCGTAGAAGCCGATATGCATGCCCCAGTGGCCGGGATAGAACATATACCGGCCGCCGTAAAAGCCCCAATAGCCAGGCGTCCACAGCGCTGCCGTATAAGGTGGCTCGACCCAAGCCCCCGGCACCCAGTAATAGCCGTTCGGTCCCCACGCCCAATAGCCCGGCGTCCAGATGTAGTCATCGCCCGGCGGCGGTGGCTGCTGGTAGTCGGGCAGCGGCGGCGGTGGCTGGTCTGCTGTTTCCGTTGGCTGCTCGGCGTACCCGGAGTCATCAGGAGCCTGGCCCGGAGCAGCCGACTGGTCGGGCAGCGGCGGGGCCTCTGTGGTGTACGAGGGACCCGATGGCGCCTGGTTTACGGCGGCAGGATCCGGCCCTTGATCCGCCGGAGGCGCCTGATCCTGCGCACCCGCCACTGCGGCACTGACGACTGATCCAGACGAAGTGAACTTGGACTGTGATCCCGCCAAAATGAAGACCACTGCGGCAGCGAGCGAGGTGTAAAGCGCGATTCGAGGAAGTGTGTTCATCTTACCCTCCAACCTTCTAATTGATTAAACACCGCCGCGGGTAGCTAAGTCTCGAATTCCCTTGAAATAGTTCCCCTCAGCCGTAACTTGTCGGTTGTCAATGAACTGCGGTCAGCCAGCGTCTCTGGCGGCCACCGGGTGGCGCAGCAGGCATGGGCCAATCGAATTCAGCTAAATTTACTTCTGCACAAAAAACTCTCCCATCGGCGGCGCATTGGCCGTAGCGCCAGGCGGATTGGTGAGCCCCAGCGCATCCATCACCGTCAGCAACATGCTTTCGTGCTGGTAAATCGTCGCGGAGGTCTGCTGGTACCCGGCTTTCACATCCGGACCCCAGAGCACCGGCGCCACGTGACCTCCGCCGTACGCGGTGTCCCTGTCCAGGGATTCATCAAAGTCCATGATCAGGATGCCGTCGCCGCCGGCTTGGAATGCTGCAGTGCTGGAAAGCGGCGCGACCACATTCGCCTGCAGCCATGTGTCGGCTTCGAGCGGCGTGCCGTCGTGCGCATCGTCGTCGACGTTGGGCACAATAAATGAAAATTCGGGCAGCGTGTTTGCGGCCACGTCGGCGGCAAATTGCGAAAACGGCCAGATCGTCTGCCCAGCCACCTGCGCATTGCCGGCTACGTCAGAGAGCATGGCGAACGGATTGTGGTGGATCACGTAGAGACCCGTGTCCCCGCCGACATAACCCTGCGTGATCCCTTCCGCGTACACCCGGAACGAAACGCCGGCTGCGAGCATGCGGCGCGCGATGTTGTCTACGTTCCACACCTGTGTCGAGCTGTCGTCGTTGGTCAGGATCTGGCCGGTGGTCAGCATGAAATAGTTGCCAATCGAGGGGTGCGTGTCTGCGTAGTAGTTCGTCGGCAGGGCTCCCTTGCCGATCAATGCATTCAAATAGGGCCAGTCCGTTGTGTTGCCCGCCACCGTCGAGTAGCTCTGGTTTTCTTCCAGCACCATGACCACATGCTTACTGGGCGGGATCATGAATGCGACGGTCACCGCTGCGGTGCCCGAGACTGTGCCGTCCTGAACGCTGGTGGCTGTCACCGTCACCTGTCCGGGAGAAGCCGGTCCGGTGAAGACTCCGCTGGAGCTGATGCTTCCCGCACTCGCCGACCACGTCACCGCCAGATTGGCTGAGCCGCTACCCTGCAATGTGGCGCTGCATTGCGAAGTCGCGCCGGGAGCGATCGACGCCGGCGCGCAGGACACTGAAACCGATGACACCGTGCTTGCAACCGAAGTCGCAATGTGTTGCGAACCGCCGCAGGCCGCGCAACACAGCAGGATTGTGCTTGCGGCAAAGACCCATGCCACGCTGCGGCCACGAATATCGTCTCTCGCGTTCATGCACGGCTCAAATCGATCGCTTCACGCGCCGGCTCAAAAAGCGCATTCCGCCGCCCAGGGAACACTGCGCCTTGCTGTTCTGCCTGGTTTTCCATGAGTCGTTGGATGCGGGCCGTCGGCGAGGCTTTGTCTCGCAAAAACTCGAATTCGAGTTTCAGCCCTGATGATTTCGTGCTCCGCAGGGAACGCCCCGTCCTTAGTGCCGGCCGCCCGGCGGCGACGAATGCCCAACGTTGTTCGCGGGCGGCGTGGTTGCAGGCTTGCGCTGCGGTTCCTTGTTCAATAACTGTTCGCAAAGCGCCGAATCCTGTCCCCGCACCACGCCCTGCACTGTGTCCTGGCCCCGGCAGAGGCGCAGCTCCATTGCCTCCTCGTTCTCTCTTCCCGTCACTTCCACCGTCCGGTCCAGGCCGCTGAGAGGGTCCACATCGTAGCAAAAAATGGTGTTGCTCGGCGGCTTCAGCTTTCCGAAGTCGAAGTGGTTCCAGGTGCAAAGTTCCGCCACCCCGTTGCCTCCGCTCAGCTCGGCATAAACCTGCGTCCACACAATCCCGTTGCTGCTCGGCGGAACCGCGCTCCATGCCAGGGCGCCCTGCCCTCCGCGTATCCAGCGCGCCGCCCACATGTGATGCGGAAGATCGTAATAGAGCGCCGTGAAGTAGGTGCTCGCCGCGCAGTTGCTGCAATTGTCGTAGAGCATCGTCAGCTCTTCCGGCTTGCCCTGCTCAAAGTGCTCCCAGTCCAGCCACCGCAGGTTCACACCCTTCAGCAGCGGAGCCACCACGTGGCTGGTAAGCGAGACGTTCCAGATGGTGAACGTGTCGCTGCTCGGCGGCGCTTGCGGATTGGTGCGGTCGCTGGTGACCACGAGCGCCGCGTCATATTCCACGCCGATTTCGCGGATCGCCGTCCAGTCCTCCACCTGCATGGATCGCGTGACCCACGCAACGATGTTCTGATCCTTCGGCGAGTGAAAGTCGATCCATCGAAACGTGTCTGAAGTTTGCTGTGCGCAGAGTTGGATGGTGAAGGCCAGGGCCGCGGCACCGCAAATGAGGCGCCTGACAAGGTGAACCTGCATGAATTTAGATATAACAGAGCCGCTGTCCCGCCGTGTTGCCCCATCCTTCGCGCGCTCTTTTTGCGAAGGGTGGGACCACCAATCCACCCTACTTTTGCGCCGGCTTGATCTGCTTTCCAAAATCCCGCGGAGGCGCATCCTGCGTCGCGCTCGATTCCACCAGCGCGTCCCACCCCTCATCGGCGCCGTGGTACGTCGTGTATTTCCCCTTGCAGTACTTCTCCATGTCGCTCGCATCCTGCGGGAAGGCCGCGCTCTTCGAAAGTTGAATCGCCCTGGCGCAGTACCAGAATCCATTTGTGTCAAGCGGTGTCGTCTCCAGGTCCGCAATCGCAAGCTCGTACGCATCCTGTGCGCTGGTTGGGTCAATCTGCAAGGCCTGCGTAAGCCATTTCTTTCCTTGCGAATAATCCTTATTCTGCACCATGCAAAAGCCCTCTGCCCCGGTGAACAGAGCGTTCATGAGCTTGCTTAACGACACAAAGTCGGCCTGTGCCATGTTTGCCGGCTTTTGCCACATGGGAACCGCAAGCATTCCTCCGGAAGCATCGGCGCACATCTCGCTGAGTGCTGCCTGGTCTCCTTGCGTCGCGCTCACCCGGTCGAGCGCCACCACGATGCCCAGCGCACGAATGTTGCCATGGTCCAGATCAAGCAGCCGCTTAGCCGTTTTCTTCACTTCGCCCGAGTCGCCCGCCGCCTGCCACGCCGCCATCTCCTGCTCCAGGGCGCCACCTAGGACCACACTCGTCGGATAATTCTGCACAAAGGCCGCCAGCCCCTCGGCACGCGCAGTGGCGTCCTGCGTATTCAAGGCGGACATATAGGCATCGTATTCGGCCTTCGACTGGATCACCTTCTGTCCCGGCGCCGGCTGCTGCGCTGGCTGTTGTGCCGGTTGCTGTGCTCCCGCCGCCATCGCGCAAGCCAGCAGCAGGCTCAGCAAGCCTGCGACGCCGTGCAGCCTGCGCAGCACCCTCAACCCGCAATCGAGATTCCGCTTCATGCTTTCCATCTCACTTATCGTTTGGCTCACGTCCAACCACCTTCCGGGCGGTTGTCTTCGATGCCTCGCTCGCGCTCAACGACGCGAGCTCCGCCACAACGCGCTGCAGCTCGTCGACGATCCGGTTGCTCATCCGCAGTTGAAAAACCGCAATGAGCGAATCGAAATACCAGAGCTGCTCGTTTCTCCCACGCTTGAATCTCTTCCAGACCTCCGGCCCGATTTCCTTGTAGTCGTCAAGGACCGCCTTGGCGTTGTAGAGCTTGTCCGCCGCAGAAATGAGGAGCACGTCTTCCGGTTCATTGCGCAGCTTCCTGAGATACCCGACTTTGCGCTCCTCCCAGCCTTCTTTCTGGTCGTGATCCTCGGCAAGTGTGTCCGACAGCCCTTCAACCATCCGCGCCACATCCGCGCCGAAAGACTTTCTCACGTCGTCTAGCCGGGACTTGCCGCCATGATCTTCCACGGTATCGTGAAGAACGGCGGCAATCACCATATCTTCGGTCACAGGAACCGAACGGCCGGCCTCGCTCATCACCAGCGCCGCCACGCCCAGCAGATGCGCCATGTAGGGGATCTGCGACCCCTTGCGAGTTTCCGTGTGCAATTTCCGCGCATAGTCGACGGCGCGCGTCAAGCGATCGGTCAATACAAGACTTTGTCCGGGTTTCGTCATCTCTTAGTATCTCATCCAGAATTATGCCGCATCAAAATGGTCACCGGGCTCGTTTGACGGGCAGGGGAATATATTCGATACTTGTCGCGTCATGCACGCGAAAGCCTTCTTCGTTCTTTTTGGGGCTTCAATGATTCTGGTGGGCTGCGGTTCCCCACCCACCACTTCCACCTCCAACTCTGCTCCTCTCGATCTCACCGGCAACTGGCAAATCCAATCCAATGTCATCTCCAATATCGTTCCTCCGGTGGGAGTCCTGCTTCTCGGTGCGCTCCAGAGCACCGGCAACCAGGTTGCCGGAACATTCCGATTCGCGAACCTCGCCCAGCCAACGCAGTGCGGCCTCGATCAGGTCGTAACCATCACCGGCGCCGTCGATTCCAAAAACAATCTCACCCTCGCCTCAGCCGCTATGCCGAACGGAACCACGGTCAAAGTTCTTCTCGCAATCACCGGCTCGCAGCAACCATACGCGGGCAATGGATCTATCGAAGTCGACGGCTCGACCTGCACCTTCCCATCCACAGGCGCCATCGGCCAGCAGTTCCAAAACATAGCCCGGACTTTCACCGGAACGCTCACTCCCGGCACGCTGGTCTCGCCCGGGACCGGCCCATCGGCCACGGCCTCGCTCACCCTCGCGCAGTCACTCAACCCGCAGTCCGACGGCCAGTTTCCTGCACCGGCTCACTCAACTACACAATCGGAACGTGCACAGGCAGCGTCTCTCTCAGCGGAACCGTCAGCGGCGTCGGCGTGATCCTGTCCTCTACAATCGCGCCACCTGCGAATCTTCAGATTGTGAGTTTCGTGGGCACTTCCAACCCACCGCAACGACGATTAGCGTGGGCGTATTGTCATTTGAGCCTGCGCCATGCTCTGCGGACCCGAACTCAAGCGCTTCCTACTTCGGATCGCTGACTCGTCAGTAATTCGCTCTCGCTACAGTCCCAGCTTCGCCCACATCGCGTCCACCTTGGCCTTCGTCGCGCGATCCATCTCGATCATCGCCGGCCACGGCCGCGCGAACCCTTCCGCCTTCCACTTCCGCGTTGCATCCACTCCCATTTTTGATCCGTAGTTCGGCAATCGAGATGCGTGGTCGAGCGAGTCCACCGGCCCCAGGGTGAACTGGATGTCGCGGTCGGGATCGATATTGTTGGCCACGCGCAGCACCACTTCGCCCATATCCTGCACGTCGCAGTCCTCATCCACCACGATGATGCACTTGGTGAACATCGCTTGCCCCAGCGACCAGATCGCGTTCATCACCTTGCGCGCCTGGCCCGGATAGCTCTTCTTGATCGACACGATCATCATGTTGTGAAAGACGGCCTCGACCGGCAGATTGATGTCCACTAGCTCTGGAATCGTCATCTTCATCGCCGGCAGAAAAATCCGCTCTACCGCCTTGCCCATCCACGCGTCTTCCATCGGCGGCTTGCCCACAATGGTCGCGGCATAAATCGGATCCTTGCGATGCGTGATGCACGTGAGATGAAAAACGGGGTACTCATCTTCGAGCGTGTAAAAGCCGGTGTGGTCGCCGAAAGGGCCCTCCGGCCGGAGCTCACCCAGTTCCACGTAGCCTTCGAGCACGATCTCCGCCTGCGCCGGCACCTCAAGATCGACGGTCTCGCACTTCACAATCTCCACCGGTTCCCCGCGCAGAAATCCCGCTATCAGAAACTCCTCCACTTCGGGCGGCGCAGGCACAATCGCGGCAAAGGTCGTCGCGGGATCCGTACCAATGGCCACGGCCACCTCCATCCGCGAGCCCTTCACATTGCCAACCGCAACCTGGCCCACCGCTCCATCGGCAAAGCTCGTTGCGCCACCGGCCGACTCCGCCATCATCGCCACGCGCGCCGCCTTCGCGCTCAGCGTCGGGTCTTCTTCCGCTCCCGCCGCAGCAGCATTGCGCAGCGCCTCGCGATAGTGTTCGGCGGCCACCTTCTGCCGCTGCCAGTGCATGCCCGTGGTCTGCCCGTCGTACACCTGCATGCGATATATGCCGATGTTGCGCTTGCCCGTTCCCCCTCCGCCTCTAGGATCGCGCGTATGCACGCAGGGCAGCGTGATGAACCGTCCGCCATCGTGCGGCCAGCACTTGAGAATCGGAAAATAATTCAGATCAAACTTCTCGTGTCGCACCACTTCTTTGCACGGTGCATCTTTGCCGCTCACCGTTTTGGGAAATGCACTGGTCAGCGCGCCAAGTTGCGGCAGCATCTTCAACTTGTCGAACAGCCCCTCAGGAGCCTTCACGTTCATCAAACCGGTAATTCGTTCGGCAATCTCATCCAGCCGCTCCACGCCCAGCGCCATGGTCATGCGCCGCTCGCTGCCGAATTGATTGATAAGAACCTTGTGACCCGGATGGCCCTTCACATTTTCAAATAGCAGCGCCGGCCCCCCGGGAGCATACTTCCCACTGAAATCGGTTGCCCCATCTTTTCCGCGCTCTTTGCGGAAAGGGCGGGAACCGGAACCGATCTTGCTCACGCGGTCGGTAATCTCCGTAATTTCGAGCTCCGGCGAAACCTCTTCGCGGATGCGCTTGAGCTCGCCGTGCTTCTCAAGCGTCTTGATCCAGTCGCGCAAATCCTTGTAGGCCAAAGGCGTGCTCCGTGCGGTCGTCACCGTTCCTCAACCACAGTTCATCAACCATGTTACGGCAGGAATGATGGATGAAACGCGGGAAAGCCGTTTACCCGAACCCCACCCGCAGTTTCGCCACGCGCCCGCTCTCAGTCGATCGTATCTTCGCGTCTGGGCGGTTCGCCGCCCTTGCGGTTGAGGATGCGCAGAAATGCCTTGCGGTCCGCGCGTTTTCTCCGGTCGAGAAAAAACTCCTCGGTCTGCATCGCGGCAATCTTTTCCGCAGCGGCAATCACGAGGAATTGATTCATGCTGGTCCCATCGCGGTCACTGATCGTCTCGATTGCCGACTTCAAAGAAACAGGCAAGCGAAGCGGGAAAGTCGCTACCTTCGTGGTCATGGTTTGATCCTCCTGAGAAGTTCGCCTGGGCGGAGAACCTCAATATCGAAACTTCGTCGAGCCTCCTGCAAATCTCTCTCGTTGAACGTCACAATTGCTGAAGCTCGTCCGTTTACTGCGGCTTCGAGAACCAATTCGTCTCCGGGATCGCGAAGCTGCGGACGCCAGCGAAAAAACAACTGAACCGGCTCTGCCATTGCGATAAGGCCGGTCACAAATATGTCTGTCTGCGCCAAAGAAAGTCCAGCCGCCAGCCGGTGCTCCGCCAGCATGCAAATCGCTTCGTACTCCAAGGCAAGAGCTACACTCACGAGCATTGTTGCCCGGCCACCGTCAATGTGCCGCAGCAATTCAGCAGATGCTCCCCGCGGACTTCGCATCGCGGCCACCACCACATCGGTGTCGAGCACAATTCTCACTATGAATATGATATCACATCACCGGCGATGTCATAATCGGCGGCCTGACAACCCTGCCAAGGGCCTTTGCCTTCATCGCATGATTGTGCAATCCTCGCTTTGAATAATCGGAGGTTTTCATGACGAACTCCCCCACGTTCGGCAGCAGGGCCTACTTCAAGCTGCCCAAGGACCCTCGCGCCGCTGCCGCTACCGCATGGAATGTGCCCGACCTTTGCGCGGCCTACAACTGGCCCAGCGGCAAGCCCGGCGGCGGAGTCATTGCCATCGTCGAGCTCGGCGGCGGATGGGTCGCGTCCGACATCGATGCATTCTTCCAGTCCCTCGGCCAGCCCACGCCTTCTGTCACAGACGTTTCAGTGGACGGCACCCAGAACACTCCCAATCAAAGCGGCTCGGCCGGCGATGCCGACTACGAAGTCGCGCTCGATATTGAGGTGGCCGGCGCGGCCTACTATGCGGCCACCGGCCACGCCGCAACCATCCGAATGTACTGGTCGCAGGACATCGGCCAAGCCGTTGCAAAAGCCGCCTCCGACCACTGCGATGTATGCAGCATCTCTTGGGGCGCGGACGAAGCCGAGTGGGGCGCAACCGCGGCGGAGCAGATGGAGTCGGCTGCCGAGTCCGCCGTCGCCGGCGGCATGATTGTCTTCGCTGCTTCCGGCGATAACGACTCCAGCGACGGCGGTTCCACTCCAGCCAACGTCGATTGCCCATCGTCTTGCCCGCATGTAGTGGGCTGCGGAGGCACCACGAAAACCTCGACGCAGGAGACCGTCTGGAACGACGACCCCGGCCAGACCAACGGCGAAGGAACCGGCGGCGGCTACTCAACCCTCTTTCCCATGCAAAGCTTCCAGATCGGCGCGCCGGCGGCACCGGCCAACACTCAGTACGGCAACGGCCGCATGGTACCCGACGTCAGCGCCGACGCCGATCCCAACACCGGCTACAACATTTATGTTCACGGATCTGTCACGGTGGTCGGGGGAACCAGCGCCGTGGCTCCACTCTACGCGGGCCTATTCGCTGCCTTTGGAACCAAGTTGGGATTCGTGACCCCCACTCTTTGGAAAAACCAGAAGGCCTTCCACGACATCACCGTGGGCGGCAACGGACTCTACAACGCTGCCGTCGGTCCCGACCCCTGCACCGGTATCGGATCGCCGGTCGCCTCGAGCATTGCCGTGATCTTTGAACCGCAAACGTGAGTTTTTACTTGGCCGGCGCAACCGCCTGGATCATCGGCATCACCGGCGGGATCGCATCCATTGGGTAGCCGAGCCGCTTCCACTCGTCAAAGCCGCCACGCAACGGGCGCACCCGCTCTATGCCGAGCTTGTGCAGCGCCAACGCGGTCTTGGCCGACGTAGCCTCGCTGGGGCACGTGCAATATAGCACCACATCCCTGTCGCGCGGAATCTCATGCTGGCGCGCGGTCAGAGCCTCGGGCGAAATGTGCACTGCGCCCGGCAGCGTATACGGATCGGGCAAGAGCTCCAGCGGATGGCGCAGGTCCACAATGTAGACCTCCTCGCCCGCTTCGAGCTGGCGCATCAGTTCCTCCGGCTCGAGCCGTGACGCAGCCAGCGCTTTCAATATCACGCGGCGGAGGAGGACGCGCGCCACGAAAAAGCCCGCAATGCCAAGCAGCAGCAGCGCGCCCGAGAACCGGCCGGCCCAATTCAGCACGCTCGGGTTGCGATTGAGCAGGTCGCCGAAGAGCCGTCCGGCAGTCAGCAGGACGCTCACCCACAGCGTGACGCCGATCGCGTCAAAGAACAAGAACGGGCCAAATTCCATGCCGTTCTGGCCAGCCACCGGTGGCGCCAGCATGCCCAGGCCAGGGACGAACTTGGCAAACATCAGCATCACGCCGCGGCGCCGGCCGAACGAGTCCTGGGTTCGACGAACGCAAGTGGTTGGCTCTATTGACAACTTGCACAGAATGCGCAGCACGTGGTGCCCGTGTTTGCGCCCGATGAGAAACCATGTGCAGTCTGCACTTAGTGCGGCAACCACGGCGGCCAACAGCGCAAGGGGGAACCGGATCGGCCCGTCGACCGAAAGCGCTCCTGCAGCCAGCAACACAGGCGTAGCCGGCAGCGGAACACCGATCTGCTCGACAAACACCCAGGCGAAGAGCAGCAGGTATCCGTACATCATCAGCACGTGTGTCGGCAGCGCCATTTGGACTTCCAGTCTACGGGGATTGGGGAATCGCGCCACCCGTCTTCAACGACAATCAGGCAGCCTTTTCTAATTATCGGATGTTGCGGCGCGAATTTCGTTGCAGAAGCGCAAGGAAAATATCGCCGGGTGGCCCCGTCTCAGGCCTTGGCCTCTTGCGACCGGGCCACCTGCTCGATCGCCCAGTCTGTCCAGGCGCCTTGCTCCGCGGGGCAGGCCAGCAGCGCCGCGTTGCCGGCCAGCACGGCATCTACAAAATTCTCCACAGCCGGATAATGCAGATTCTCATGCGGCGGCAGCTCTTCCACGCGCCCGGCCACGCGCAGCTTCGGCCCGTTCAAGGGATCGAGCCCGATCTCTCCGTCCACGCCGATGATCCGGAACTGGTCCCGCGCCACGCGCGAATTCCAGCGCACATCGACCACGCCGTGCACGCCTCCCGGAAACTTCATCACCACCGTCGCCGAATCTTCAACGCCCATGCGATGCACCGCATTCGATCGCATGCCGCAGGCGCGCTCCACTTTGCCGAACAGAAAATTCATCGCATCGATGCGATGCGACGCCGTGTCAAACAGCGGTCCTCCGCCAGCCAGCGCCGGATCCCGCAGCCAATCGCGCCCCTGGGTCTCGAGCCAGCCATGGCAATTGGCATCGGCCAGCAGCGGCGCTCCAATCGCGCCCTCCGCAATCAGTTGCCTGGCGCGGATCAGCTTGGGATACAGCCGCCGATAATACGAGACGCCCAGCAGCTGCCCCGATGCGCGGCTCTCGGCCACCATGCGCTCCGCCTGCGCATAATTCAGCGCCATCGGCTTCTCGCACAGCACGTGCTTGCCTACGCGCAGTGCCGCGATCGCAGCCCCCGCGTGCATCGCCACCGGCAATGCAATGTAGACCGCATCCACCGCCGGGTCCGCGACAGCTTCTTCAACCGTGGCCCACACCCGCGTGCCGGTGTATGCTTCGGCCTTGGCCCGATCGCGCGTGACAAATCCGTAAAGCACGCTTCGCTTTTCCGCCTGGATCGCCGCAATCACGCGCCTGCGCGCAATGTCGCCGATCCCCGCCAGCACCCAACGCACCTTACTCATCTCTCCGTAAGAATATCCCGCCGCTGTGAGTCGGGAACCACAACTGCGTGATTTCGGAATGAAGCGTGATTGATTTCGGAGCCTGGCGGCGGCCTGCAGGCTTGTAGCGCCGGACTCCTGTCCGGCTGTCGCGTGGGCGTCCACGCCCGCGCCTGCGATGCGGTTGCCCCACCTTGTCCTATCGCCCCGGCGACCGAAAGGGCGAGAATCACCAGCCACATGAGCTGCACAAAACCTCGTCCAGGTCATCTCCACAGCAAAAAAGCCGCCCGCAGGCGGCTTCATGCAATTCAGTTGCTCTGGAAAATCCGACGCCTCTACTGCTCGGCCCCCGCAGCCGGAGCCGGTGTCGCCGAGTTGCCCGCATCCTGGTTCTTCACCTGGAAGAAGTCGTGATCCCAGAGGTCTCTATAGAAATCGCCCGTCAGTTCTGCGGCTTTGGGCCCAAAGGTCGGCCTGCCTCCCTCGAGGAAAAACACTGTCACCAGGCTCCCCTCGGCCGAATTGGAGTAGGAAGCAAACCAGCCAAACCGCGTTCCGTTGTCGGAACACGTGCCAGTCTTCCCGAAAACCGGCAGATCACGGAAGTTCACGCGCAGGCTCCGCGCAGTTCCATATTCCACCGCCCCGGCCATCCCGTCCTCAAGATCGGGGACGTACTTGGCGATATTGAGTACCCGCTTTACCTTGGGCCGGAAGTTCGCGATTTCTTCCGGAGTCGTGGGATGCTGCAGATAGTACAAAGTTCCGCCATTCGCAATTGCCGCCACAAGGGCGCCAAGTTGCAGCGGTGTCAGTGATACTCCCTGGCCAAAGCTGCACATGCGGGCCACGCCGCCTTCCGATTCGGGAATCGGCTGGTCGGGATATTCGCCCAGTTGCTCTCCGGAAATCTCGTAGCCGGCCAGCTCACCCAAGCCGAATTCTGTCGCATAATGGCGCACGCGGTCGAAGCCCAGCTCGCGTCCCAACTCTTCAAAGTAGAGGTTGTTGCTCTTGGCCAGCGCCTGCGTCATATTCATGCGAAAGCCCGGCAACTGCACCATGGTGTCGCGCGTGACCAGTCCCTCTGACAGCGCAGCCAGCGCCACCGTGAGCTTGATGGTTGAGCAAGGCTCGGCGCCCGGCGAGAGGGCCAGCTTCTGGTTCACCATCGCCAGGATGCGCCCATTGGAGGGGTTAATCACCACCGCTGTGCCGTTCATGTCGCCCAGCGCGTCGATCGCCGCTTGCCGCACCACCGGGTCCTCGCCCGCCGTGATATCGCCTTCTCCAACGCCGCCCACGACAAATGAACTCGCCGTAAACCTCTCGTAATAACGATGGCGGCGATGCAGCGATGTCCTGCGCAGGTAAGCGGTTCTCGTCGTGGCTGTCCCGCTCACAACGGCTGCGCCTGCCATGAGATGAGCAGAACCGATGTGTGATGTCGTCGAGCGTGTCGAGGCAACGTGGGTCCTCGACGAGTGGGTTGACCTGCTGGATGTATGCGCAGAACTCGCGCGGGCTGACGTCGTCGCGGCGCTGTGATGCACCACTGCATGACGCGCGCTGGAAACGTGCGAAGCGGTTTTTGATTTTGAATGGTGCACAGTCGTCGACTGCGGGACGTTCAACGCCGCCGCTCCGGCACAGAAGACGCCGAAGACAAACAGAAAAAATGCAATGGCCCTAACGCGAGACAACCTCATCCAGCCGACATCCTCTCAACCCTTGGAATTCGTGCCGCGCGTTCACCCGTGAGCGGCGCGCTCCGTGCTGCCGGTCCCGAAACGCATCTTTCGCGAATCGCGATTCGGCAATCTTCTCTTTCCGGCCCCGGAGCGACTTCCATTTCCGGCCCCACCTGCCGTTTCTTCCGACAGGCTGCCCCACACAGGGGGAACGCGACCCTCTACTCGGTCATAGCTTGTTTCTTACAATAACCCGGAAAGCAGAAAACCGCGTCGGGTTGCCATCACCCTTCGTACAACTTTCGGGGGGCTTTTTGGTTACTATAACCGCTTTTTACCTTTTTTGGAACTTCCGCGTCCCAACAACGGTGACGAATCGCACTCACTTTCGCATCTCGTTCGTCACTGGGGCCCGGGTTCCGGGTTGATTCAAATTAACGGCACACGTGTCGGCTTCAAATAAACAGGGCCGATCCAGCAGGTCATCGTCTAGAACTTCAAACGTCTCAAAAAAGTAGGAACGTCCAGATCGCGTTCCGGTTGCCCGGCGGGTTCGGCGAACATCGGCGACGAGGCCTGCCCGCCGTTCTGCGCTGGCTCGGCCACTGCGTTTGCGTTCTCCGTGAAGTCCCCCGCGTAATCGCGATTCGTTGCCGGGCGCTCCGCCCCGTCGCTCCTCGCGTTCAACGGTGTCTTGGCTGCGGCATTCCCGCTCTCCATTCCGAACTTGCCGTCGAGATCCGCATCGGATCTGTCGGTCGGTGCGGCCACCGTTACAGTGGTTGCCACTCCTGGCGCAGCCGCCGCGAAGAAAAATCCATCGTCGCCGGTCTCCTCGGCTTCCTCTTCCTCGCTCATAAAACGCGCTGGCTCGGCCGCAGGCTGCGGCTTGTTTTCCCGCATCCAGTTGTTGGTCGCCACCACCGGCACTGAAACCACCGGCGTCTCCTCCACATTCAACATGCGCGCGCGCCGCTCGGGCATCTGGTCGCGGAAGCCGGTGGCAATCACCGTGATCTTCACATCTTCGCCCATCCTCTCGTTGAGCACGGCGCCAAAGATGATGTTGGCGTCTTCGTGCGCGGCCGACTGGATCAGCGACGACGCCGCGTTTACCTCGGAAAGCTTCAGTGTGCTCGATCCCGTAATGTTGATCAGGATGCCGCGCGCGCCGTCGATGGCTCCCGCTTCCAGCAGCGGCGATGCCATGGCTGCCTGCGCAGCCTCGAGCGCGCGATTCTCGCCCGCGCGCACCGCCGTACCCATCACCGCCTGCCCCATCCCTGCCATCGTCGTCTTCACGTCGGCAAAGTCGCGGTTGATAATGCCGGGAATCGTGATAATGTCGCTGATTCCCTGCACGCCCTGCCGTAGCACATCGTCGGCGATGCGGAAGCTCTCGAAGAACCCCGCGTCCTTGGCCACGGCCAGCAGCTTTTCGTTCGGAATCACGATCATCGTGTCCACGCTGTCGACCAGTTCCTTCAGGCCGCGCTCGGCCTGCGCCAGGCGGCGCTTGCCTTCAAACGCGAAGGGTTTCGTCACCACGGCCACAGTCAGAATGCCCATCTCACTGGCCAACGAAGCAATCACCGGCGCCGCGCCCGTTCCCGTGCCCCCGCCAAGGCCCGCCGTCACAAACACCATGTCGGCGCCCTCCAGCGCCTCGATAATCTTCTCCGAATCCTCCAGCGCCGCCCTGCGCCCCACGTCAGGATTCGAGCCCGCGCCCAGCCCCGAAGTCAGCCGTACTCCCAATTGCAGCTTTACCGGAGCCTGCGACAGCTTGAGAGCCTGCACATCGGTGTTGGCGGCGATAAAATCCACGCCCTCCATGTGGGCCTGGATCATGCGATTCACGGCGTTGCTCCCGCCTCCGCCCACCCCGATCACCTTGATGTGCGCGCCACGCACCGTCTCGTCGTGGAATGTAATGCGCATCTCTCCGGCTTCATTCTTCTGGCGCATTTCTCCGCCTTCATTCTTCTTGCGCATCTCTCCGGCTTCACTCTTTTTCTGTTCCATTGGGCTCTGCTCCCCTCAACTCAAATGTCCTGCTCTGCCGTTCTCGAACTCGCTTCCGCTCCCTGTTCCCTGATCCCTGTTCCCTGCCTCTAGAAACTCGCCGCAAACATCGCCCGCAACTTCGCGCGCAAACTGTGGTCCTCGCTCGCTCGTGTCATCTTGGTGCGATGCGTGTAAAGAACCATGCCGATGGCGGCTGCCCACGCCGGGTGGTTTAAGTCCACCGGCATTTGCGGCAGGCGCACGGGCAAACCGGCGCGCGCCGGCACGCGCAGCTGGCTCTCCGTCACGTCCAGCATTCCCGCCAGCATCGAACCACCGCCAGTGAGCACGCATCCCGCGCCCAGAGCTTCCATGACGCCGCCATGCCGCAGGCTTTCTTTCACGTAGTACATCAGTTCCCGCGCGCGCGGCTCCAGAATCTCCGCAATCATGCGCAGCGGCAATGTCGCCGCCGCTCCCTGCGGGTTCGTGATCTCGATCGTTGCCAGTTGCGGAACCGCGGTTACCACCGCATTCCCATACTGCCTCTTCAGTTCCTCCGCCTGCGCCAACGGCAGTTGCAAGCCGATGGCAAGATCGTTGGTGAAATGCGCTCCGCCGATTGGCACCGACGCGGTGTACGCAACCGCGCCCTCAAAAAATACGGCCAGGTCGCTGGAATGCGCGCCGACGTCGAGCAGGCAAACGCCCAGCTCGCGCTCGTCGGCTGAGAGCGTGCACTCCGCCGAAGCCAGCGATTCCAGCACCGCCTCTGAAACCTCAAGTCCCGCGCGATTGGCGCAGGTGACCGTGCTTTGCAGGGCACTGCCCGAGCAGGTGGCGATGTGCAATTCCACCTCCAGCCGCGCTCCCACCATCCCCACCGGGTCGAAGATACCCGGCTGCTCATCGAGAATGAATTGCCGCGGCAGCAGGTGCAGGATCTCGCGATCCGGCGGCCGCTCAATGGCGCGCGCCCGATCCACCGCAGCGCGCACATCTTCGTGAGTAATCTCGCGCATGCCGCGGCTCAACTGGAATCCGCCATTCGTGTTCAATCCGCGAACGTGCGGGCCGCCCACGCCCGCCACGCACTCGTCGATATTCATGCGAGCCACATGCTCCGCCTGCTCGCTGGCCGCGCGCACCGCCTTCGCCGCCGGTCCCAGCTCTGCGATCAGGCCTTTGCGCATTCCCACCGATTCCACCGCGCCGTGGCCGCGATAGCGCAAGACTCCCTCATTCACATCGGCGGCCAGCACGCGCGTCCATGCGCTGCCGATGTCGAGCACCACGATCAGGTTGTCCTGCTTCTGCGCCATCCTCTTCACCCGCCCTGCGACAAGCCCGCTGTAGCGCCGGCCTTCCGGCCTGCGGTACGTGCAGCGTCCATGCCGCGCGGAATCAGCTTCTTTCCACTCTGCGCGCCAGTCCGCCTCGCTGGCGCCGCGTGCTTCTTCACATGCGACGGTTTGCTCTTTCTCGTTGCACCTCCGGCGGCCTTCGTTCCCGGTTTCGCCTTCGCATCCGCCGCTGCTGCGTCGCTGGCCGTTGCAGCCGCGTTTGCCGGCCCGGCACTTCCCGGCGCTGTCTGCTCAGCTTCCTTGCCCGACACCATCTGCAGCACCACTTGGTTGTCGTAACGCAGATCCACCGAAGCCAGATGCGGATACTGCTGCCGCCACTCCGCGATGTGCGCTTGGTATCGCTCGTAGCGTTCCTGGAAATGATCCTCGCCAAAATGCGCCAGGATATCGCCGCCCTGCTCAGGAATCAGCACGCGCGCATCCTCGGGATCAGTCAGGTCAATCTCAGATATCTGTTCGGAGTCGTGCTTCCCGCCCGCATCCAGCTCCGACATCAGCCGCCGATACACTTCCATCCGCTCTTTGCGCCCGGCCGCCGAATCGCCCGGATCCAGTCCTGTCAGCACTGGGAACGAATAGTGGCGCTTCGCCATGGTCGCCGGCGTCATGTTCAGCAGAACTCCATTCGCGTCCACCAGCCCGATCTGCGCACCGTGTCGCGTGAAGGCCACCGGCGTCCGCTCCACAACCGACACTCGAATCTGGCTCGGCAAAAGCCGCATCACGATCGCGTGTTCGATCCATGGAATCTGTTCCAACTCCCTGCGCCGCTCGCTGAGTGGAACGAAAAAGATGTTGCGCCCGATGTCTTCGCCGAAGACCGGCAGCATCTGCGCGCGGCTCACTTCGGTCAGCCCGGTGGCTTGAATGTTCTCTGATCCTGCAATGCGAAAGCGCGCGTCGCGGTCGAGCGAGCGCTTCATCATCAGGCCGGCCGTAATCAGGCTGCCCAACACCACTACCGCGCCGGTCGCGAGAAAGATGCGTCCCACCCTGCCCGCCGGCCGCCACCACGGAGTCTTTGGTTTGGCAAACCGATCTTTGATGGGGCGCAGATTGCCGTCGCCGTCTGGATCTTCAAATTCCAGCGGCATCCCTGGTCCGCCGCGCCTGCTTGCCGCGGCTGGCCGGAACGCTCCCGCCGCAGGCGAGCCCTCCCGCGCGCGCCGCGGACGAATCTCCGCGGGCGGGTCATCCTCCCACAACAACGGCCGGTTTGTGGTATTCCCTTGGTTCGTCACGCCTGAGCTGGGTCGTGCACGTCGCCAGCGCAATTTCAGAATGTTCTTCAACATTCTGAGACTGCCGCAGATTTCACTATAGAACGGGGTTTCGTGCAGGATTTACGCGGGTTTCGTAGGGGTATCTAAAAGATAACGGGAAAGACGAAAAAACAGAAATTTCAACTCCAATCCTGTGGAAAAAAGGGCCCCGATTCTCCGATCGGAGCTCTGCATCGGAATTCTCGATCAGCCGGTCCGCTCGTTCAGCGCCGCCAGAATCTGCGGACCGAGTTGGCTCACGCTGCCCGCGCCCAGCGTCAGAATCAAATCGCCTTCGCGCGCCGCCGCCGCAGCCGACCGCACCGCATCACCAAACTCCGGGACAAATTCCACTTGCGGCCCGGCCGGCTTATTCCCCAATGCTTCATTCCTGATGCGCTCCGCCAGCCGCTCCGCCGTCACGCCCGCAATCGGCTCCTCGCTCGCTGCATAGATCGGCAGCACAATCACGGTGTCGGCATCTTTGAATGCGCCGCCAAACTCTTCCAGAAGATCCCTGGTGCGTGAGTACCGGTGCGGCTGGAAAACGACGTGCAGCCTGCCTTTGCTGTACGCGCGCGCCGCTTCCAATGTGGCGCGAATTTCCGTGGGATGATGCCCATAGTCGTCCACCACCACCACGCCGCGCGCCTGCCCGCGTTGCTGGAACCGCCGGTCCACACCGCGAAAGTGGCTGATTCCCTCCGCGATCTTCTCCGGCGAAATCTCAAGCTGCCGCGCAATCGCCACCGCCGCCGTCGCGTTCAGCACGTTGTGCCGTCCCGGAACGTGCAGCTCGAACGGCCCCAGCGGTCCGCTCGCCGTATGCACCTGGAATCGCGAAAAACAGCTTTCCAGCCCGGCCGCCCCGCCTGCGGTTTCGCAACCGCCCAGCAGTTCCAGCCGGAAATCAGCACCCGCCGCCTCGCCATACGTGAACACACGCCGTTTCACCCGCGGCAGAATTCCCTTAAGCAGCGCATTGTCCACGCACGCCGTTACCGCTCCGTAAAACGGCACGCGGTCCATGAAGTCTACAAACGCGCGCTCCACGTCCGCCATGTCGTGGTAGCAATCCATGTGTTCTCGGTCCAGGTTCGTCACGACGGCGAGAATCGGAGAGAGCTTCAGAAACGAGCGGTCGCTTTCGTCGGACTCGGCGACCAGGTATTGCGTCGTTCCCAGCCGCGCGTTCGATCCCATCGCATCCACGCGTCCGCCCACCACCACCGTGGGATCCAGTCCGCCCGCCGCCAGCACTGCGGCCACCATCGATGTAGTCGTCGTCTTGCCGTGCATCCCGGCAATCACGATGCCGTACTTCAGCCGCATCAGTTCGGCCAGCATCTCTCCGCGCTGGATCACGGGAATCTTGCGCGCGTGCGCCTCCAGCACCTCGGGATTGTTCTTGCTCACGGCGGAGCTGGTCACCACCACCGTCGCGCCCGTCACATTCGCCGCGTTGTGCCCCTCGTACACGGTCGCGCCCAGATGCGCCAGCCGGTCGGTCAACGCGCTGCGCCTCAAATCCGAGCCAGACACCTTCATCCCCAGGTTCAGCAGAATCTCGGCTATTCCACTCATGCCGATCCCGCCGATTCCGATGAAGTGCGCGTGCTGCGAAGTAGCAAACATGAGAGGTGAAGGTTCAGGTTAGCAGAGGACAGCGGTTAGAGGTCGGCGATCAACCAAAAGTCGCCTCGTAGCGCGATGCACGGCTAATTTGCTGTTGGATAGCGTTCGACATGGTCGATCGAAATCACTTCGACCGGACCCTTCACTGGAACAAGTCTGAATCCAAGCTGTTCGCGGATCGCCGTAAAGATCGATGGCCGATCGTCATCTGCCGGCATGTCTTCGGGAGAAGCTCCCTCGGGCCGCCACACTAAGGTGAAATCGAAAACCGAATTGAATCCCGTCTTGTCTTCTACGTAGCGTCCAAGTTGGTTCGATAGAACCTTCGCCAGCATTGCAGCGGTGACGTGCGTACCCGAAAGACGCCCCAGCACCATCATATTGAACGGGTCCTGGCTCACGACGGTTTCTGGATCAAGAACATGAACTCTCGGACCGCCGTCGTCCATTTCCAATCTGTAGAGCGAAAGTTGCCTCTGCTCTCTGTGAACCCTTAGGTTGAAGCGATCTGCAAGGAGCGTCTGCACCATGAGGTGTAGTTGATCGTGGGTCGGGTGCTCGATCGGCGATTTGCCTGTAACGTCGAATCTCGCCGAGTCGAGCCAACCCGGCGTTGCCACTAACCGCTCAGCGGTGATGTCGTAGGCCCAGGTAATCAGCAGCCGGAGAGAGGTGTTTGATGTGATAAAGCGCCCTCCCGGTGAATAACGGATCGCCACAATGCTTGTTGGGTCGCTCGATTTGACGGTTGCAACTTCGAATGCCGTCGGCGCAACGGTCGTCGATGCTGCGGCCTGCGCCGGCCCAAACGCTCCGCTGATTACCATAAAGCTTCCGGCCGCGATGGTCCTTGCTATTCGCAGCATTGTCGTGGTTCCTCAAACTCCCGCCGTGGCCGTTCTTCATTCCGGCAGCAGATACTCCAGCTCGTAAAAGTGCTCTCCGTCCTCCACGCGAATCGTGAACGTACCCTCGATCCCCTTCAGCTCGCCCGTCCCCGATCCCGGCACCACGATCACCTGCATCTTCGGCCCGCTTCCGTCCATCGTGGCAAAGTGCTGCAGCGCGAAGCTCCCATGCTTGCCGTGCAACATCCCTGTCGCCACTTCAATTGCAACGTATCCCGCCGCTCCCTGTTTCGGATCGCCGCAGGTAAACATCTCGCCGAGCGTCGTCGCTTCCACGTCGCCGTGGATTTGCTTGTTGATCGAAAAGCGTCCCACCCCCTCAACCGGCGCAGGCGTAAGCGGGCGAATGTCGACGGTGAATGTACCGTGTGCACTTTGCATCGGGAACTCCCTTCAACAGCCCGATCGGAGCAAAGTAGAACACTGCTCCGCAACGATCGGCATCCATTGCATGCAATTCAGAATATCGCCCTGACCGCCGCCGTTTGACGCGCCCGCAGCAGAAAAGTTGCGCGTTTTTATTTTCGCGGAACATCCGCAACCTTTGCTCCTGCCGGTGTTTGAAATGGGCAGAACCGGAAAGCCAGGGGGCGGAAACCAAGCCCCAAAGGTGGTGGCGAACCGGTGGCGATCCGAAAGCTGGCTCGCCGGGAATGAAGGGATTATGGGCAGCATTAAGAAATGGATGTTGGGAGCGGCATTGGCAATCGCGACCCTTGGACTGAGCGCAGCGCCTGCACAGGCAGCGCGCATCGGGGTCTACGTCGGCGTTCGCGGGCCGGTAGCTTATGTTCCGCCTTGCCCTGGACCGGGATACACATGGGTCGCGGGATATTGGGCCAATGGCTACTGGACGCCGGGCTACTGGAACTTCGTCGGCGTGGGCGTTGGCCGGCCGTTTATCGGCGGCCGGATTGTGGTCAATCGCGGCCCGGCCTTCTACCACCGCGATTTCGATCGCCACTTTGCCCCCGGACACTTTCGCAGGTAGCTCCTCCTTCTGCTTCCTGCACTCGCACGGCCTCTCCAAACTGGAGAGGCCGTTTTTTCTGTGTCCTTTGGCTTTTTGCCGCGTCTCATAAGGGCTGGCTGGCATACCCCGTCCGCCGGGGCGCGTCTTTGCGTTCTAAATTGATGAAATGCGGCAACTTGTTGCTTGTGTCAATCGTGGACCGATTCTTTTGCCGGACCGCAACAAATAAGCGAAAATGCTGTTTAAGTAGATGAAGGCCGGCCAAAGATGAAAGAGGAACGGCCGGAGGGTGCTGGCGCCGGAGGCAACTCCGGGTCCCAGTCCGAAGAAATAAGGACAGGGCGGCACAAGGAGGGCGGTATGAAAAAAGTCCGCTACATTGTTTTAGCAATGCTTTTGGTTCTACCCTTTGCCGTCATGGCAAATGCCCAGGTCGCGGTCGGAGTGGGTGTCGGCCCGGCAGTCGTCCAATATGACAACGGTTATTACGGCCCGCCCGATTGCGAGTGGGGCTACTACTCCTATTACCCCTATGCTTGCGCTCCTTACGGCTTTTATGGTCCTGACTGGTTTGCAGGCGGCGTCTTCATCGGCGCTGGACCATGGTATGGTTGGGGTCGTGGCTGGGGCCGTTACGGTTACGGCTATCGCGGTGGCTACGGCTATCGCGGCGGCTATGGTTATCGCGGCGGGTATGGGCGCGGATTCGCCAATGGCTATAACCACGGATACGCGGGTGGATACAACCACGGTTATGCCGGCGGCGTCGGCCGTGGCTTTGTCGGCGGAGGTGCCCGCGGATCCTACGGTGGTCCAGCCCGCGGCCCTGTCGGCGGCGGTTTTAGTGGCGGCGCTCGCGGCTTCAGTGGTCCAGCCCGCGGCCCTGTCGGCGGCGGTTTTAGTGGCGGCGCTCGCGGCTTCAGTGGCGGCACTCGCGGCGGCTTCAGCGGTGGCGCTCGCGGCTTCAGCGGCGGAGGCGGAGGCGGTGGTGGTGGCTTCCACGGTGGTGGCGGCGGCGGACACGGTGGCGGCGGTGGTGGACACCGGTAATTTCCGGCATCGTTAGCGGCGGGCGTAGTCCCGCCCAATCCCAGGAAGGGCTCGCCTGCTTCGGCAGTCGGGCCTTTTCTTTTCTTACATACGTCCAATCTTGCCCCATTTGCAGTGTTACCCCATCCTTCGCACGATTCTTGCGCGAAGGGTGGGATCCGCTCACTCGCTAATTCGCCTAATCCCTAATCCCTGGTCCCTGCTCCTCGTGCTTCCCCCCATTCGGGACGCCGTCCCGCCCGGCGGAGTAACATGGATTCGTGATCGCTTCGCCCGAATCTTCCCAATCGCTTTAGCAGGCTGTTCCCCAGCCGCTTCGGGCATTCGCAAAACAGACATCCTGGAAGTGAGCTAACGCTCGTCCTGTCGAGACTTAACGAGCTATGAATCACCAGACACGCGTTTACGAAAACGTCTTTGAAATGATGCCGGATGAGGACAATCCCACGCCGCTCGTACGCGTCAACCGGCTCAATCCCAACGCGGACTTTCCCCTCTACGCCAAGCTCGAATGGATGAATCCCTTCGGCTCAGTCAAAGATCGCGCCGCCTGGTTCCTCCTCCGCGACCTTGAAGAACGCGGCGAGCTTTCCGACGGCCGCGGCTTGGTCGAGCCCACCTCGGGCAACACCGGCATCAGTCTTGCCGGCATGGCGCGCGCCCGGGGCCATCACATGCTGGCCATCGTCCCCAACAAAGTTCCGTTCGAGAAAAAGGTGTTGCTCAAAATTGCCGGCGCCGATCTCGACATCGTCTCCGACGAGCTCTGCCCCGCACCCGGCCTCGGCGACGGCTCCATCAACCTGGCCAAAACCTACGCGAAGGCGCAGGGCCACAAGTACGTCATGCCCAATCAGTATGAGAACCCGAAGAATGTTGAGGCCCACCTGAAAACCACCGGGCCTGAGATCTGGAAGCAGACCGGCGGCCGCGTCACGCACCTCTTCACATCGCTGGGCACCTGCGGCACCGTCACCGGCATCGGCCAGTATCTCCGCGAAAAAAATCCAAAAATCAAGATCATCGCCGTGCAGCCCACCGAGGGCCACGACGTGCCTGGCCTCCGCAACGTCTCCCAGCTCAGCGTCTCCAGGCTCTTCGACCCTTCGCTGGTCGACGAGATTCTCGAAATCGACTTCAACCACGCCTACACCCGCGCCCTTGAACTATGCCAGAATGAAGGCCTCATGGCCGGCCCCAGCTCCGGCCTCATTCTTGAAGGCGCTCTGCAGATTGCCGCACGCGACAAGAGCGGCTTCGGCGTCATGATCTTCCCCGACAACATCTTCAAATACACCTCCAACATGATCAAGCACATCCCCGAACTCAAACCTCAAGACGCAAAGGTGGAAATTCCATGACACAGTATGCTCATCCCGAAATCCTGGTCGACACAGACTGGGTGAAGCAGAATCTCGGCAAACCCGGGATCAAACTTGTAGAGGTCGATGTGGACACGAAAGCGTACGACGCAGGCCACATCCGCGGCTCAGTCGGCTTCAACTGGCAGAGCCAGCTTCAGGATCAGGTCCGCCGCGACATCATCAGCAAGCAGGAATTTGAAAAGCTGATGAGCGACGCTGGCGTTTCCCCCAGCGATACCGTGATCCTGTACGGCGACAACAACAACTGGTTCGCTTCCTATGCCTTCTGGCTGTTCAAGATGTACGGCCACAAGGATGTCCGGCTGATGAACGGCGGCCGCGTCAAGTGGCTCAACGAATCGGACAAGGAGCTCACCACCGAGCCCACGAAGATCACTCCCACGCAGTACCGCGCCTCCGACCCCGATCTCAGCCTGCGCGCCCTCTTGCCTGAAGTGCTGAAAGTGCAGGCGGAAAAACGCCACAACCTGGTCGACGTGCGCAGTCCCGACGAGTATTCCGGCAAGGTCATCGCGCCTCCGGGCATGACCGAAACCGCGCAGCGCGGCGGCCACATCCCCGGCGCCAAAAGCATTCCCTGGAGCACGGCAGCCAACGCCGACGGCACCTTCAAGTCCGCCGACGAACTGCGCAAGATCTATCTCGAAGACAAGGGCGTGGATGCGAAAAAAGACACCATCGCATACTGCCGCATCGGCGAGCGCTCAAGTCACACATGGGTCGTGCTCAAATATCTGCTTGGACTTTCCAACGTGAAGAACTACGACGGCAGCTGGACTGAATACGGCAGCATCGTCGGCGCCCCCATCGAAAAATAACCCACTTCATTTGGGAATAACTCACTCCACTGGGTGCCTCAGGTCCCGATTTTGGGACCTGGGAATGGCGCATGTCACCAGAAATGGGTGCCCCGTCCAAGCTCTGCTTGGGCGGGGTATCGGGATCGGGTGCCCCATCCTTTTCACAGCCCAATCCTGCAAATAGTGGCGTTGAGGTTCTGTTCCCTATTCCCTATTCCCTGTTTTTCCCATCTCCGCCAGCCGATCCGCAATCCGCTCCGCCGCGCCGGCGTGCGCCTGTGTCCGCGCCGCCGCGCCCATCGCCGCCAGCTTCGCCGGATCTTTCAGCAAGCCGGTCAACGCATCGAGCAGTTTCCCCGGAACCTCGAGGTCCGTCTCCGTCAGCATCACCGCCGCTCCGGCCGCCGCCATGGCTTCGGCATTGCGCCGTTGGTGCTCATCGGTCGCCGCGGCAAAGGGAACCAGCAGCGCCGGCTTGTTTGCAGCAGCCTCTTCAGCCACGGTAGTCGCCCCGCTGCGCGACAGGATCAGGTGCGCCCGCGCAAACTCCTCCGCCATCTTGTCGAGGAACGCGCGAACCACCCAGCGTGCAGGATCGGCGCCGCTCGCTTCATATGCTGCCTGCGTCGGTTCAAAATGCCGCAGCCCGCTCTGGTGCAGAACCGTCAGCCCCGGAACCGCCGCCAGCAGCTCTTTCACAATCCGCGGCATGTGCGTGTTGAATAAGCGCGCGCCCTGCGAACCGCCAAACACCAGCAGATGCAGCGTTCCACTCGGCGGCGGCGCCAAAGAAAAAAACTCCGCTCGCACCGGAACGCCCGTCACTTCGGCATTGCGGAACCACTTCGCCGCCGCCGGAAAGCTGATCGCCGCCGCCTGCACCCGCTTGCCGACCAGCCGGTTCGCGAAGCCCGGCATGGCATTCGGCTCATATGCCATCGTCGGAATCTTCGTCCACAGCGCCGCCGCCATGGCCGGACCCGAAGCGTAGCCTCCCACGCCCAGCACCGCGCTGGGTTGGAAGCGCCGGATGATTTTTTTGCAGTCAAAGATGCTGTCGGGTAAATGCGCGAGGGTCCGCAGCCGGGTCATCCAAGACACGCTTTTCAACGGGCCGACATCAATCAGTCGCAGTTCGAATCCCGCCTCGGGAATCAGCCTCGTCTCCAGCCCGCGCGCCGTGCCGACAATAAGAATCTCTGCCCCGTGCCGCTTCACCAGTTCCCGCGCCACCGCAAGCGCGGGAAACACATGCCCTCCCGTCCCCCCGCCGGCAATGAGGATTCTCAGTTCAGCCATTCCTTTGCTCTGATCTCTGATCTCTTGTCTCTGGCCTCTGGCGCTTCACTCCGCCTGCCGCGAGATACTCAGCAAAATCCCGATCGACGCCAGCGTGCAAAACAGCGACGTCCCTCCGTGCGAGATCAGCGGCAGCGGAATGCCCTTGTTGGGAACCAGCGAAAGCACCACACTGATGTTGAAAAACGCCTGCAGCAGGATCGTGATCGTGATGCCGAAGGCCGCCAGCCGCGCGAATGGATTGCTGCTCCGGAAAGCCGTACGCAGCCCGCGCACGCCAAACGTGACAAACAACAACACGATGAACATTGCGCCGATAAAACCCAGCTCCTCGGCGATGTTGGCGAAGATGAAGTCGGTCGAGGCCTCGGGCAGATAAAACAGCTTCTGCATTCCTTCCATGTAGCCGCGGCCGGTTAGGCCGCCGGTTCCCACGGCAATCAGCGACTGGTAAATGTGATACCCGGCGCCCAGCGGGTCAGACTCCGGACTGAGAAACACCAGCAGGCGCTCGCGCCGCCACGGCACCCAAAGCAACAGAGCTGCCAGTGCGGGCGCGGCCGCGCATGCTCCGGCGAGCAGATACCTCCATTCCATCCCTGCCAGCACCAGCATCATGGCTGTTACGCCGGCCAGCACCAGCGCCGTGCCCAGGTCAGGTTGCGCCACCACCAGCACGGTAAACAGCACAGGGATGAGCGCCGCGGGAACGAGCGTTTGCCGCCAGTCGCGCATTTGCCCAAGCCGGTTGTGCAGGAACCACGCCAGGAACAGCACCAGGACGGGCTTGGCAATCTCAGAGGGCTGAAAGGTGAAAAAATCGCCGAAGCGAATCCAGCGATGCGTGTGATGCGAGCCCGGCATCAGAAAGACCAGCAGAAGCAGCACCGTGGTGATGCACAGGGCCGGATAAATAAATCGCGGCGAGTTGTAATGGCTCACGTCCACGTGCATCAGAACCAGCATCGTCATCACACCCAGCAGCGCCCAAATGCCCTGCGTCAGCACGAAAGTGTAAGCCGAATGGTACCGCGCCTGATCGACGACGGCCGATGCGGAAAAAACCATCACCAGGCCGGTCACAACCAGCACCAGCGTGGTGAAGAACAGCCATTTATCGACCCCGACTCGCTTCGCCATATCGCTTTACGCGTTCTCTTTCACTTTCCAGTCGCGCTGTTCCGCCACGAGCTGCTTGAAGATGCGGCCGCGTTCCTCGTAATTTTCAAACTGGTCGAAGCTGGAGCATGCCGGCGCCAACAACACCACCTCGCCTGGCCGTGCCGCAGCCGCCGCAGCCTTCACGGCATTGGCGAGCGTCTCGCAAGATTGGATCGGCGCAATCCCGCGCAACTCCGATTCGATTCTGCCCGCCGCCGCGCCGATGGTGTACACCGTGCGCACGCGCTCGCGCAGCAGCCGCTCCAGCGGCGCGTAGGGCGCGCCCTTGTCCTTGCCGCCGAGAATCAGGTGGATGCCCCCAGCAAACGCCGCAATCGCCTTGGCTGTCGCATCTACGTTGGTCGCCTTCGAGTCGTTGTAGTACTCCACTCCATTGATCGCGGCAACAAACTCCAGCCGGTGCTCCACTGCCTGAAACTTTTCGACGGCGCCGGCAATGGTCTCCGCCGGCACCCTCGCGAGTCGCGCGGCGCACACCGCTGCCAGCACATTCTCCACGTTATGCTGGCCCTTCAGCGGAATCTTGTTCACCGGCATCACGCGCTCGATGGACCCTTGGTGAACGGCGCGATAGACCACCCAGCCTCTTTCTTGAAACGCGCCGGGCGACACCGAGTGTTTGGCCGAAAACCAGTACACCGGCGCCTGCGAACGGACAGCCGCAGCTTCCGTCCGCTCATCGTCTGCATTCACCACGAGTGAGTCGTTCTCGTCCTGCCTGGCAAAGATTCGCTCCTTGGCCATCGCATAGTTCTCAAACGTGCCGTGCCGGTCCAGGTGATCGGGCGTGATGTTCAGGATCACCCCAATCGCAGGATGGAACTGCTCCGTGCTCTCAAGCTGAAAGCTCGAAACCTCGAGTACCGACCACGTGTCCTCCGTGCTCTGCTCGATCAGGCCCACCACCGGCACGCCGATGTTGCCCGCCACCAGCGTGCGATAACCGGCCGCTTTCAGGATTTCGCCTGCAAGGGCCGTTGTTGTCGTCTTCCCATTCGATCCCGTGATGGCCAGAATCTTTCCCTTGAGGAAACGCGCAGCCAGCTCCAGCTCGCCGATAATCGGCCGCCCTACGTTCCTGGCCTGCACCAGCTCCGCCGTCTCCAGCGGCACCCCGGGACTCACCACGATCACATCCTGTCGGCGAAAAGTCAGCAACCCATGCCCGCCGGCCTCCACCATAATTCCCTCATCCAGGAGCGCAGGGATCTCCTTGGCCAGCGACTCGGCCGACCGGATATCGGAAACCGTCACCTGCGCGCCTTGATGCCGCAAAAACAGCGCCGCCGCAAGCCCGGATTTCCCCAGGCCCACCACCAGAACCTTTTTGCCCTTCAGCTCCATCATCCTGATCGATCCTTAAGGCCGGGTGCGACAACTTTATTGTGCACCGCGCACCGCGCGCCGCGGGCTGTGCCTAACGCAATTTCAGCGTAGTGAGTGCAAACAATGCAAACACCAGTGCGCCGATCCAGAAGCGAACGATGATTTTCGACTCGCTCCAGCCCAGTTGTTCGAAGTGGTGATGCAACGGCGCCATCTTGAAAATACGCTTCTTGCGCAGCTTGTAGCTGCCCACCTGCAGCAGCACCGACACCGCCTCGATAATAAAAATGCCGCCAATAAACGGCAGCAGCAGCTCCTGCCGGATGATGATGGCGACGGTGCCGATGGCCCCGCCCAGAGCCAGCGAGCCCACGTCGCCCATAAAGATCTCCGCCGGATGGGCGTTGTACCAAAGGAAACCGATCGACGCGCCCACCATCGATCCGCAGAACACCGTCAGCTCGCCCACCATGGGCATGCGCTGCAGCTCAAGGTAATCGGCAAAGACCACGTGGCCGCTCACATAGGTGAGCACCGCCAGCGCAGCGGCGGCGATAATCGTGCAGCCGATGGCCAGCCCGTCCAGCCCATCCGTCAGATTTACGGCGTTCGACGTGCCCACCAGCCAAAGCATCACCCAGATCACGAACGGCACAAACGCGAACAGCGCGAGATGCGGAATCGTGCTCGGCCACGCATGCCACAGCAAGTCAGGCCGCAGGCTCTTGATGAACGGCACAGAAACCCTGGTCGAGAAAAGCTTGAATTGATCCATCGCCACCAGCGCCGCAGCCACCAGCAACCCCACCATGCATTGCCAAAACAGCTTGGCGCGCACCGTCAGCCCCAGGTTGCGCCGCTGCACCACCTTGATGTAGTCGTCAGCGAAGCCGATGGCGCCGAAGGCGAACGTCGAAAACACGGTGATCCAGATAAATGGATTGGCGGGATCGGACCACAGCACCGTCGGCAGCAGAATCGCAATGCCGATCAGCACGCCGCCCATCGTCGGGGTTCCGGTCTTCTTCAAGTGCGATTGTGGCCCGTCTTCGCGCACAAACTGCCCGATCTGGAACTCGCGCAGCTTTTGAATCACCCAGGGGCCTATGAACAGCGCAATCAGCAGCGCGGTGAGCGAAGCAAACGCCGTACGAAACGTCAGGTAGCGGAAGATCCGGAACGGGTGAAAGAACGGAAACAGCTTTTCGTACAGCAGCCAGTAAAGCAAGGATCCTCCAGACCTTGATGAGACGGGTTTCAGGATGATTCTACCGTTACGGGGCCTGGCGCAGACCGGCGCGCATGCGATGCCGCATCTGCAACGACATCTCCGCGCTGCCACCAGCGGCCCGCGAGCGGGAATTACAATTTTTGTAGTTCAGTTGAGAGGATGGATTTGCGGTGAAACGAATTCATAAGTTTGCGTCGGCTTCAGAGATCGGTCTCTCGATTCACCTTTCACGACATTTCGCGCTGGCATGTGCTCTGCTTCTTTTTGCCGGCGTCGCCGTTGCCCAATCTCCTGCACCCACCGGGCCCGCCGCCAGCGTTAACCCGCTGATCGGTACCGGCGACGGACCGGGCGGCAATATCAACTTGTTCCCCGGCGCCACCACCCCGTTCGGCATGGTGCAGCTCAGCCCCGACACTGAGGGCCACGGCTATGGCTATCACTACGGCCAATACGACATCCAGGGCTTCAGCTTGACGCATATGAGCGGCCCCGGCTGCACCAACGAGGGCGACGTGTCTTTCACCGCGACCACCGGACCGCTCCATACGCTTGTGAATGACTACAAGTCTCCGTTCTCGCACAGCGCTGAATCCGCCGCGCCCGGGTACTACCAGGTAAAGCTGCTGCAGTGGGACATCGACGCCCAGTTGTCCGCAACCGACCGCACCGGTATCGCGAAGTTCACCTTTCCCGCCGGCGCGCCCGCCAATATTCTTGTGCCCGTCAGCCACACGCTGAACTTCACGACCGCGGCGTCCGTCCAGATCGTCGGCGATCACCAGGTCGAGGGCTATGTTGAAGACCGCGCCTTCTGCGGCAACCAGCAAACCTACAAAGTCTACTTCGTGATGGATTTCAGCCGGCCGTTTGCGCGGTTCGGCACCTGGAACGACCCGAATGCCCGTGGCCCCGAATCCATCGAAGAAGGCAGCCGCACCGCAACTCAGTCGGCGCCGTTCAAGTGGATCGGCGCCTACCTCACCTGGCCGTTCGAGGAGCATCCGCAAACCGTGACCGTGAAAATCGGCATCTCCTACGTCGACCTCGACGGAGCCAGAAACAATCTCAAGGTCGAGTCGGCAGGCAAGGATTTCTCCGCGATTCGCAGTGATGCGCTGGCCGCCTGGAACCGGGCTCTGGGCTCGATTGATGTCTCGGGAGGCACTGCCGCCGAGCGCTCTGTCTTTTACACCGCGCTCTATCACAGCCTTCTCATGCCCAGCATATTCAGCGATGCCGACGGGCGCTATCTCGGCTTCGACGGCAAAATCCATCAGGTCGAGCAGGGCCATCTCATCTACGCCAACTACTCAGGCTGGGACATCTATCGCAGCGAAATGCCGTTGCTGGCAATGATCGAACCGCGCCGCATGGAAGACATGGCGCAATCCGTCGTCCTCATGTACCAGCAGGGCGGCTGGGTCGACCGCTGGCCGCAGATCAATCTCTACACCAATGTGATGTCAGGCAGCCCGCTCACCGTGTCGCTGGCCGCCGCGTGGCTCGGCGGTCTGCACGGATTCGACATGAAGACTGCCTGGGAGGGGATGCTCAAAGACGCAACCGAGGCTCCGCCGCCCGGCCATCCCTACAAAGGCGAAGACGGCATCGACTGGATCAACAAAGTTCACTTCGTGCCCGATGACAAAGTCACCTACGGTTCCGTCTCGCAGATTCAGGAAGACGCGATCGCCTACGCGTCGCTCTACCGTCTCGCGCTGGACCTGGGAAAACCCGATGACGCCAAAATGCTCTACGACCGCGCCATCGATGAGCGCAACGTCTTTGACACCCAAGACCGCTTCTTCCGCCCGCGCAACGCCGACGGCCAGTGGGTTCCGAACTTCGATCCCGTGCAAGACGGCCACGGTTTCATTGAAGGAACTGGCTGGCACTATCAATGGCTCGCGCCGTCTGATATGGCATGGCTCGTTCACGCCGTCGGGCCCGACCTCTTCAACCAGCGCCTCTCGGAATTCTTCAATTACAAATTGCCGGGCTGGTACGGCCAGTACTACAGCCCCTACAACGAAACCGATCTTGAAGCGCCCTTCGAATTCAACTTCTCCGGTCGTCCGTGGGAAACGCAGCGTGTCGTCCGCCGCGTGCTCAACGAAAACTACACCGCAACTCCCGACGGCGTTCCCGGCAACGACGATTGCGGCGAGATGTCCTCGTGGGCGGTTCTCAGCATGATGGGCATTTACACCGTCGATCCGGCAAGCCTTGCCTACGAACTTGTCGGCCCGGTCTTCCCCAAGGTCGTCGTTCATCTCCACGATCCCTATCCGGGCAAGACTTTCACCATTGTCGCCACAGACGCGGCCGGCAACTCGCCGTATATCGAGAGCGCGGATCTGAACGGACATCCACATCACGAAAACTGGGTCTCGTTCCACGACATCGCTGCCGGCGGTACGCTCCACTTCACGCTCGGCACCGCTCCCAATCACGCATGGGGCGCTGCGCCGCAAGATGCGCCGCCCTCGCTGAGCATCGAGCAACAGCAATGAGGCCGATTTGAGATCGCTGCATTATTAACCTCCGCTTGTCATCCTGAGCGGAGTCCGCTGCGGCGGACGAAGCCGAAGGATCTGCATTTGCTTTAAATCGATGTTGCCCCATCCTTTCGCGCCTTTTTGCGAAAGGGTGGGAACCGGCTCAACCGGTCTTGAAACATTCAACAACAAGGGATACTCCATGAAGAAATCAACCCTCATTTTGATTTGCATGATCGTCGCGCTGACCGTGCCCCTCGCTCCCGCGCAAGCCCCCGGCGCATCCGTCGCGAAAAACGACGCCGAGCTCGCCAAACAAATCCGCGCCGACCAATCGCTGCGCCATGTGCATCAGATGGCGCTCGACCTGCTCAAGGGCGGCCTTAACGCCGGGAGCGGTTACAGGCAGGTCTGGATTCGCGACATGAATACCTTCATTGAATTGTCGCTTGAAGCCAATCCGCCCGCGCTCCTCCGCGACGCGCTGCTCACGTTCTTCAAGTTTCAAGGCCCGCTGGGTGACATCGTCGACGGCTACCGCACCCTCGACCCCGCGCAAAAGGAGAAGCCCTACCGCCTCACTCCGCTCGCTCCCGGGCTCACCTCCTACAAGAACACCGTCGAGGTTGACCAGGAATCCTCGCTGGTGCAGGCCGTCTACAAGTACGTCACCGTCACCGGCGATCGCTCCATCCTCGATGAGCGCATCGCCGATCGAACCGTCCGCGATCGCATGGGCTTTGCCATGCAATACCTCCTCACCCAGCGCTACGACCCGCAGCACGATCTGATCTGGAGCGCCACCCGCGCCGATTGGGGCGACGTGCAGCCGGAGTCGCCGCGAGGCGTCTGGCTCGACGCAAATTCGCATCGCGCCCTCTCGGTCTACGACAATGCCATGCTGCTCCTCGCCATCAATGACTATCTCCAGCTCATCGGCCCAAACGATCCCCAGGCCGCTCATTGGCGCAAAACCCGCGATGAACTCAAACGAAACATCCGTAAATACCTCTGGGATGCGAAGGATCAGAAGTTCATCCCGCATGTCTATCTCGACGGCTCGCCGTTCCCCAAAGATTTCGACGAGAACGCGATCAACTACCACGGCGGTACGGCGGTCGCCATCGAAGCCGGCGTCCTCACACACAAGGAGGTCGCTCACGCCGTCACCCGCATGGATGCCGATGTGCGCGACGCTGGCGCAGCCACCATCGGCCTCACCATGTACCCGGCGTACCCGCTTGGCTTTTTCAAGAATCCGGAATTGACCGCGCCCTACACCTACCAGAACGGCGGCGACTGGACCTGGTTCGGCGGGCGCATGGTCCAGGACCTTGTCGAAGAGGGATACGCCGCCGATGCCTATCGCGAGATCCGGCCGATGATCGCGCGCGTCGAGCGGGTCAAAGGCTTTTACGAGTGGTGGACGCGCGACAACCACCCCCGCGGCTCCGCCAATTTCCGCGGCTCCGCCGGCGTCCTTGGCCGCGCCATCGAATTACTCGAAGCCTGGGCCGAGAAGCATTAAGCGGTCTCTGGAGAATCCAAAGATAAGCATTCCGTCCAGGTGGGGCCGGGTGCCCGTTGCACATTGTTAGAGCCTTGGATATGGGTATAGAATCGTGCCGTCTTTCCAGTCAAAGAGGAGGTTCCAGTGAAATCGACAAGCTATTCGAGCCTGTTGCCGAGAGTTCTCGTCGTTCTTGGAGACCTGGGCATGCTGGTTGGCGCGATTGATCCAATGGAGGGATCGGCAGTGATTCTTCCGGGCTGTGGCTTGGTGGCGCTTGGCACCTACCTCGAGCGAGGCGAACGCCGGTTGATTACTTACAGGGTTTTGGTCTTCATTCTAGTTGCGGTTGGAGTGGGAGCGCTGTGGGCGTTGAGCAGTCTCGGAGGCTTTGGAGGCGGCTCTGGACATTCCATGTGGTGGGGAATGCTGATTCTGCCCTATCTGATTGGCTGGTCGATGGGGATTTGGGGACCGGGGTCTCCGCGCTGGATGCTATGGCTCGGCATGGCGGTCAGTCTTTGGTATCTTGCACTGGCCGTGATGGTCCAGCTGCATCCGCGGCCGTCGCACAACCTTGTGAGTGTGGTCATGGGCGCCCTCGGCTTGCTGACCATCGGTGGTTGCATCAGCCGGCTAAGAAACCAAGCCTCCACAAGCGGCACCTCTTAGCACCAAGTTGGAGCCAACACCCAACCGCACTTTGAGCTGCTTTCTACCGCGTCTTCGCAATCTCCTCCACCGTTACCGGATCAAGGAACGGCATCTGCGCGCGCAGTTCTTTGCCCACAATCTCAACCGGATGCTTCGCCTCGGCCTCGCGGAAAGCCAGGAATTCCTTCTTGCCGGAGTTCTGATCGGCGAGGAATTTCTTGGCGAACGCCCCGTTCTGAATCTCGGCCAGAATCTGCTTCATCGCCTTACGGCTTTCCGCCCCAATCACGCGCGGCCCGCTCACGTAATCGCCATATTCCGCCGTGTCCGAGATCGAGTACCGCATGTACGCGAGGCCGCCGCGATAGATCAGGTCCACGATCAGCTTGAGCTCGTGCAGCACTTCGAAGTAGGCGCTCTCCGGCTGATACCCGGCTTCGACCAGCGTCTCGTAGCCCGCCTTGATCAGCGCGCTCACGCCGCCGCACAGCACGGCCTGCTCGCCAAAGAGATCCGTCTCAGTCTCTTCCTTGAAGGTGGTTTCCAAAACCCCGGCGCGGGTACCGCCAATGCCCTTCAGGTAGCTGAGGCAGAGCGCATGAGCCTTGCCGGTCGCATCCTGGTGGACCGCGATGAGGCAGGGAACGCCGCCGCCCTCGGTGAAGACCTCGCGCACGCGATGCCCCGGAGCCTTGGGCGCGGCCATGCCCACGTCAATTCCCGGAGCCGGCACAATGGTCTTGAAATGAATATTGAATCCATGCGCAAACATGAGCAGCGTGCCTGGCTTCAGGTTTGGCGCAATCTCTTCGGCATACAGCTTGGCCGCGGTCTGATCTGGCACCAGAATCATCACCACGTCAGCCCACTTGGTGGCTTCGGCGACCGTCGTCACTTCAAGCCCCACCTTTTGCGCCTTGGCAATCGATTTGGAGTTGGCCGCCAGGCCCACCTTCACCTGCACGCCCGAGTCCTTCAGGTTGAGAGCATGCGCATGCCCCTGCGAGCCGTAACCGATAATGGCCACCTTCTTGGCCTGAATCAAAGAGAGATCGGCATCGTGGTCGTAATAAGTTTTCGCCATGGTTTTCTTGGTTTTCCTTTTCAGTCGGGATTTCTTTTGATCGGACTCGTTTGGCTGTCAATGGCACAATGCCACTCATTCCAAACTGCAGCCGCGAAGAGATCGAAAAATCCGTGCAAGTTCTTTTTCGATTGAAAAAATGGAGGCCTCAAGCCGCCTAAGCCTTTACAAACGTCGTTAACCCCCGGCGGGTGCGCTCGCGAAGTTGGCAGTTCCGCAATTCATCCGCGAGAGACTCCGGGTGAGGTACTCCATAGATTGAAAAATTCTCGAGTTCCGCATCGGATGAAAACAGATGCAGGGATGCCTGGCCAAGCAAACGCTTCCCCAGCGGTTTGCGCAACTCAAAATGGTCAATGCGAAACAGTTCGAGCGACTCCTGAACTTTCGAAAGCAGGCCGCGCTCCAGTTTGATCCGTTGCGTTGTGATCTCGTAGTGGACTCTTCGGCTCCGCAGGTAGTAATGGATACCGATCGCTGCGCACGCGATTAGAAAACACAGGCTCAAATAAGCGATGCTGCGATCGGAGCTCCCAATGTACCCGGCCTTCATCAGGTATCCGACAATGATTGCGACGGCGATCACGACGACAAACGGTGTCAGCTGACCGACGGTATAGATAACTGCCGGATGCCCGACGAACAGATCCTTTTCGGTTTCCTGCTCCTTTGTCGCTGAATACGCAGTCAGATCTGTGTTGCAGAAACGGCACTTGATTGCGGCGGCCTTGATGGTCTCACCGCAGACTGGACAGGTTTTCGTGTCAGCGTCCATCCGTCTTTCCTCTCAAGCCAGAATCATAACCCCAGAATCATAACCCATGCCCTCGCCCGTCATGGCAGAGAACGAGGACCTCCGCTCACTCGACTTCGCCTGTGACGATGTCTGGAGCAAGCTCCGCTTCCCGCTCCGCAGACTCGGCCTCGCTCACGCCCATCGCCCTCACCACGCTGCTCAAGTGATGCCCGCGACGCATCGTCATCTTTCCGCTGCGGCAAAGCTCCAGGACGCGCCCTTCGTCCTCGCGCAGAATCTCAATGAGCCCTTCTATCTTGCTTTCCACGCCGGTCATCTCAATGATGAGCGACTCCGACGTCAGATCGACGATGCGCGCGCGGAAAACCTCTGCCAGATCGAAAATCTGCCCGCGGTTCTGCGGAGTCGCCGCAATCTTGATCAGCGCCAGCTCGCGCGTCACTGAAGGCGCCTGGGCAATGTCGTCCACGTCAACAACATTCTCCAGTTTAAACAAGCTTGCGCGGATGCGGTGCCCTGCCTCCGCCGATGCCTCGGCGACGATTGTCATGCGGGAAAGTCCGGCGCGTTCGCTGCGCCCCACCGTCAGCGAAATGATGTTGATATTCAACCGCCGAAACAGCGACGCGACGCGCGTCAGCACGCCCGGCAAATCTTCAACGTATGCAACAAATGTATGCAGCATAAAGCAGCTCCTAGCCTTTAGCTCCTAGCTTTTAGCCTTGCTTGTCAACCTCCGCTACTGCTCGTCGCCACATTCATGCAGCTAGGAGCTAGAAGCTAGCAGCTAGAAGCTGTGTTTGTTACTTGTCTTCCGCCGTCTCTTCCAGCGGATCCTGCTCCGGCCTGCGAATCATCTCGTGCAACGCGCTTCCCGCCGGAATCATCGGGTACACCGAGTCTTCCTTCTCCACCATAAAGTTCAGCAGAAACGCTCTCGTAGACGAACGCGCTTCGTTCACGGCCGCCTCAACTTCGCTGCGTTTCCGCACCGCGCGTCCGGGGATTCCGTGCGCATCCGCCAGCTTCACAAAATCCGGGCTCACCAGCGGCGTGGCCTCGTAGTTGCGCTCGTAGAAGAACTCCTGCCACTGCCGCACCATGCCCAAGTAGCCGTTGTTGATCACGGCGATGTTGATCTTGATCTTCTCCTGCACAATGGTGGCCAGCTCCGCAGCTGTCATCTGGAATCCGCCATCCCCCGCAATCACCCACACTTCTTTCTCCGGGCAGGCGATCTTTGCTCCAATCGCCGCCGGCAACGCGAATCCCATCGTTCCCAAGCCGCCGCTGGTGATCAGCGTGCGCGGCTTCTCGTGCTTGTAGTACTGCGCCTCCCACATCTGGTGCTGGCCCACGTCGGTCACAATAATCGCGTCGCCCGCGGTCATGCGCCACAAATCGTGCATCACGTGCGCGGCGTAAAGATGTCCGAGGTCGGGCAGGTTCTTGATGTCTCGCACAGTCACCGCGCCCTTGCTCGCTTCAATCGTCTTGAGCCACACGGATCCATCGCGCCCTCCCTGGTTCCGAGTCCCGATACGCGGCAGCAGTTGCTCCAGCACTTCGCGCAGATCGCCCACCAGGGCCACATCAACTTTTACATTCTTGTTGATCTCCGCGGGATCGACTTCAATATGAATCTTCTTCGCCTTCATCGCGTAGTCCGTCAACTTGCCGGTCACGCGATCGTCGAAGCGCATGCCGCACGCGATCAGTAGATCGGCCTCCTGGATCGCGTGATTCACCCAGCTTTCCCCATGCATGCCCATCATGCCCAGGCAGAGCGGATGCGACATGGGGAATCCCCCGATCCCCAGCAACGTGAGCCCTACCGGAATCTGCGCGCGCTCGGCCAGCGTTCGCACTTGCTCCATCGCGCCCGAATCCATCACCCCGTGGCCCGCCAGGATCACCGGCCTTTTCGAGTTGCGGATCAACTCGGCAGCCTCCGCCAGTCCCGACTCCTCCACGCGCAGCATGGGATGCGGCTGATAGGGGCGCGGTTTAGCCGCTTCAAAATCGAAGATCGCCGAAGCTTGCTGCGCATCTTTTGTGATGTCCACTAGCACCGGCCCGGGCCGCCCCGACTTGGCAATCTGGAACGCATGCCGAAGCACCTTCGCCAGGTCCTCCGCCTTGTTCACCAGAAAGTTGTGCTTTGTCACCGGCAGCGTGATTCCCGTGATGTCCACTTCCTGAAATGCGTCGGTACCCAGCACCTTGCTCGATACGTTGCCCGTGATGCACACAATGGGAATCGAATCCAGCATCGCCGTGGCAATGCCCGTCACCAGGTTCGTCGCGCCCGGGCCGCTGGTGGCGACGGCGACGCCCACCTTGCCCGATGCGCGCGCGTAGCCGTCGGCCATGTGCGCCGCGCCCTGCTCGTGCCGCACCAGCACGTGCTTCACAGGAAACTTGCGCAACGCGTCGTACGCCGGCAGAATGGCCCCGCCCGGATAGCCGAAGACATCCGTCACGCCCTCGCCGGCAAGCGTGGCCCACAGAATCTCCGCGCCCGTAAGCCGCGTCGGCGTGTTCAGGTGCGCATTCGCATCTGCCGCATCTGCATTCGGTGCTGCCGCGTTTGCGTTCGATGCGTTCTCTTTCGTCTTCGCGTTTCCCTTGTGTCCCATAACGGCTCCTTTAAAAGCTGCTAGCCTCAAGCTCCTAGCTTCTAGCTCGTTCTAGTCACTCTCAAGAACTCTCATTTCAGCAACCCGTCTTGCTCGTCCAACTTCCAAAACCAAACTGGTTCAGCCTATGCCGTTAGTTTGGGTTTCTGGCTATCAGCTAGAAGCTAGCAGCTAATAGCTGCTTTTTACGTTGTCGCTCCGACCGACGCCGACGCCACCCGATCCACGTACTTGCGAAACACACCCTTCGGCCAGCGCAACGCCGGCGGCTTGAAGTCTTTGAGCCGCGCCGCCATCTCGGCATCGCTGATCTCCACGTTCAGCGTGCGCTTGGGAATATCAAACGCGATGATGTCGCCTTCGCGCACCGCCGCGATCGGCCCACCCACGAACGCCTCGGGCGCCACGTGCCCCGCGGTAAATCCGCGCGTCGCGCCGCTGAATCGTCCATCGGTAAGCAACGCAACTTGCGCGCTCAGTTCGGCGTTCGACGAGATGGCCGCAGTCACCTGCAGCATCTCGCGCATCCCTGGGCCGCCCTTCGGCCCTTCGTAGCGAATCACCACCACGTCGCCGGGCTTGATGCCACCGGCCTGCACCACTTTGAAGCAGTCTTCCTCGCAGTCAAACACGCGGGCAGGCCCGCGATGCTCGTACTTGCCCGCCGCCGCAATCTTCATTACACAGCCTTCGGGCGCGAGATTCCCTTTCAGAATCACCAGGCCACCGTTGGGCTTGATGGGCTTTTCGAAAGTGTGAATGACGTCCTGGCCCGGAGTCTCGTTTGCCGTCGCAGCTTCTTCGGCGAGCGTCTTGCCGCTGATGGTGAGTGCCGAACCGTCCGCATGGCCCGCTTCGATCATGCGCTTCGCCAGCAGACGCGAACCGCCCGCTGCCTGGTAATCGGATGCCACATACTTACCCGCTGGCGTGAGAGAACAAATGTACGGCGTGCGCGATGAGATCGCGTCAAAATCGTCGATATTGAGCTCGACACCGAGCTCGCGCGCGATTGCCAGCAGGTGCAGCACCGCATTCGTCGATCCGCCGCTCGCCGCCACGCTGGCAATGGTGTTCTCGAGAGATTTGCGAGTGATGATCTGCGAAGGCCTGCGATTGGCGCGGACAGCATCCATGAGAATGTGGCCCGCCTTGCGCGTCGCTTCCAGCTTTTCAGGAGCGGTGGCCGGAACGCCCGAAAGCTCAATCGGCGAAATACCCAGGATCTCGCCGCTCATCGCCATGGTGTTGGCTGTGAACTGGCCCCCGCATGCGCCCGCCCCGGGACAGGCATTCGCTTCCAGTGCCTCGAGGCCCGCATCGTCGATGCGCCCCGCGGCATACGAGCCGATGCCTTCAAAAACATTCTGAATCGTGATGTCGATTTTTTCGCCATGGGGGCCGTTCAGCTTGCCCGGCGCAATCGATCCGCCGTAGTACATCATCCCCGGAATATCCAGCCGGCACAGCGCCATGATGATGCCCGGCATGTTCTTGTCGCATCCGCCGATACCCACCAGGCCGTCAAAAAGATTGCCGCGCGCCATCAGTTCAATCGAATCCGCAATCAGCTCGCGGCTCACCAGCGACGCCTTCATGCCCTGCGTGCCCATGGTGATGCCGTCGGAGATGGTCACAGTGTTGAACTCCATCGGCGTGCCGCCGGCCTCGCGAATGCCCTGCTTCATCGCCTCTGCGATCTCGCGCAGGTGCACGTTGCACGTGCCGATCTCCGTCCACGTGTTGGCAACGCCAATAATCGGCTTGTGCAAGTCTTCTTTTTTGAATCCCGCCCCACGCAGATACGACCGCGCCGCCGCGCGGCTTGGGCCCTCAGTCAACGGAATGCTTTGTCGCTTGCCTTCGATAGTCATTGTGCTCGCTTCGCTCGCCAGCTATTAGCTTCTAGCTCCTAGCCTCTAGCTTGTTCATGCTGCCGTTAAGAATTCTCTCTATCCGCCTTTTCTTTGAAGGGTGCGGGCTTTAGCCCCTGAGGGAAGTTTCCCGCCCGCTTGCTGCCGCCGCTGTTTGCCCGCTGACACCAGCTAGTAGCTGGAAGCTAGGAGCTAGAAGCTGCTCTCGCCTTCAGCCACCCTGCCTCATCATGCTGGGTCTCAAACTTGTCCAGCGCTGCCGCATGCCGCAACGTAAGTCCGATATCATCCAGTCCTTCCAGCAAACAGAACTTGCGAAATGGATCGAACTCGAACTTCGCGTTGAATCCGCGCCCGTCCGTCACCGTCTGCGCCTCGAGCGAAACGGTAAGCTGATAATTCGCAATCTGCTGTGCGTTCTTCAGCAGTTCCCCAACCTCTCGTTCGCTCAGCCGCACGAGCACGATGCCGTTCTTGCCCGCATTCGAAAAGAAAATATCGGCGAAGGTGGGTGCGATCACCACGCGGAATCCGTAGTCGCTCAGTGCCCATGCAGCATGCTCGCGGCTCGATCCGCAGCCGAAATTCTTGTCCGCAATCAGGATCTTTGCGCCCTTGTAGCGCGGATCGTTGAGAACGAAATCCGCAATCGGCTTTCCGTCCGGCGTCTGCCGCCAGTCGAAGAACAGAAAATCGCCGTAGCCGGTGCGTTCGATCCGCTTCAAAAACTGCTTGGGAATGATCTGGTCGGTATCCACGTTGGCGCGGTCGAGCGGCGCCGCCAGCGCGGTCAATGTCTTGAAAGGTTCCATCAGGCCTTTACCTCCTCGCGGTCAAATTCGCGGACGGGCCAGTTGCGAATGTCAACAAAGTGTCCGGCAATCGCGGCCGCCGCGGCCATCTCCGGGCTCACCAAGTGGGTGCGCCCGCCGCGCCCCTGCCGCCCCTCGAAGTTGCGGTTGCTTGTCGAGGCACAGCGCTCACCCGGCGAAAGAATGTCGGGATTCATGCCCAGGCACATCGAGCATCCCGGCTCCCGCCAGTCGAATCCGGCCTCGCGAAAGATGCGGTCAAGGCCCTCTTTCTCCGCCTGCGCCTTCACCTGCTGCGATCCCGGCACCACCATCGCGCTCACGTGCGTTGAGACCTTGTGACCCGCGGCAATCCGCGCCGCCGCACGCAAATCCTCGATGCGCCCATTGGTGCACGATCCGATAAACACGCGATCGATCTCGATCTGCTCAAACGGTGTTCCCGCCTTCAGGTCCATATACTCCAGCGCGCGTTCGAATGACTTGCGGTCAATCTCGCTCTTGGCCGCCGCCGGGTCAGGCACCTTCTCGACCACCGGCGCCACCATCCCGGGACTCGTTCCCCAGCTCACATATGGCGCCAGCGCCGCTGCGTCAATCACCAGTTCGCGGTCGAACTTCGCTCCGGGATCGCTCGGCAGCTTTCGCCATTCCGCGACAGCATTTTCCCAATCCGCGCCCTTCGGTGCGAAACTCCGCCCCTTCAGATAAGCAAACGTCGTCTCATCCGGCGCGATCATGCCCGCGCGCGCGCCGGCTTCGATGCTCATGTTGCAGATGGTCATGCGGCCTTCCATCGAAAGCCCGCGAATCGCCGAGCCCGCGTATTCGATCACATGGCCCGTCGCGCCGTCCGTGCCGATCTGGCCGATGATCGCGAGAATAATGTCTTTCGCCGTCACGCCCAGCGGCAGCTTTCCCTCCACCGCGATGCGAAAGGTCTTCGGCTTCCCCTGCGGCAGCGTCTGCGTGGCCAGCACGTGCTCCACTTCGCTCGTGCCGATGCCAAACGCCAGCGCTCCAAACGCCCCGTGCGTCGACGTGTGCGAGTCGCCGCACACAATCGTCATGCCCGGCTTGGTCAGTCCCAGCTCCGGCCCGATCACGTGCACAATGCCCTGCTCCCGGGAGTTCACATCGTAGAGCTCGATGCCGAAGTCCGCGCAGTTCTTGCGCAGCGTGGCTATCTGCGTGGCCGAAATCTGGTCAACAATATTCAGCCTGCCCTCGACCGTCGTCGGCACGTTGTGATCCACCGTCGCCACGGTGCGATCCGGCCGGCGCACCTTGCGCCCCGCCAGCCGCAGCCCCTCGAACGCCTGCGGCGAGGTCACCTCGTGCACAAGCTGCAGATCGATGTAGAGCAGCGTGGGCTCGCCCTTCGGCTCAACCACCACATGCTGCTCCCAGACCTTTTCGAAGAGAGTTTTTGGTGTATTCATGATCCTGCTCCAGGGCTTGCGTGCGATCCGGTTGCGCCGAGGCCGAAGATTTCTGGTCCCATATCCAACATGACTCCATTCGGCTGCACGATCGTCGCGAGCGAAAAGTTGTAGCGATATCCATGCGTGCCCGCGTATGGATCCGTGCCAATGGTGACAAGCCAGCGATGCAGACTGGACAGAAACGGCGAAGGAATCTTTTGCCAGCTCAGCTTCTCGCTCGTGTAGATCCATAGGTGACTCTTCGACGGCGTGGTATTGCTGGTGATCGAGTCGATTCCGGCGAAGATGATGACGGCGGGATCGGTCCTGGTATCGACCCAAAGCATGCCCCGATTGTCACAATCATGCGGCACGCATCCATCGATCGAGACATAACGATCCTCATCGAGAATTGCGTTACCGGGAACCCCCATGAAGACTTGCATCAACTCCGGCAGCGGCGTCAGTTTCCAATGGTCGTACCAGAACCATTGCTTCTGCGGAAAAGATTCCTTGAGCAAAGAAGCGAACCGCGCATCCATGTTGATCCGGTTTTCCTGACCGATTGGCATACCCGAGGTCGACGGCGGGCCGGGCGCGGCAAATGCGCGCGTCCATGCGGCGTTGCGGCTCGCGTCCGTTGTCGGGGCCTGTGCAGGAACGCCCTGACATCCTCCTCCGATAGCTCCCAGCAGCAGACCGATAATAAGTAGTTTGAAATTCACTCGCGTGTGTTCCTCTCCGCGACAATTATTGAAAATCACGCATTCACCAAATGCTGCTTCACCGTCTCCCGCACTTTCGCGCCCATTTCCTTCGTCGAGAGCACGGTGATGCCTTGCGTGTTGCCGCGGGCGAGATCGGGTGTGCGGAAGCCCTGCTCCAGCACCTTGCGCACCGATGACTCAATAGCAGTGGCCTCGGCTTCCAGTCCGCCCGAGTGGCGCAGAACCAGCGCTCCGGTCAGAATCGCGCCCAGCGGATTCGCCAATCCCTTGCCCGCGATGTCCGGCGCCGACCCATGCACCGGCTCATACAAATTCACCTTGCCGCCAATGGTCGCCGAGGGCAGCATGCCCAGCGAACCTGTGATCACTGCCGACTCGTCGCTCAGAATGTCGCCGAACAGGTTCTCCGTCAGCACCACATCAAAATCGCACGGTCGGTTCATCAGGTGCATCGCCATCGCATCCACATATTGGTGCTCCACCATCACGCCCGGGAACTCCTTCGCCACCTCGTCCACCGTCGCGCGCCACAATTGTGAAACCTCCAGCACGTTCGCCTTGTCCACGCTCGTTAATCTCTTGCGGCGCTTGGCCGCCAACCCGAACGCGATCCGCGCCACGCGCGCCACTTCCTCGCGCGTATAACGCATCGTGTTCCACGCCTCGCCCTTCGCCTTGTTCCACTCGCGCGGTTTGCCAAAGTAGAGCCCACCCAGCAGCTCGCGCACGAACAACACATCCGCTCCGTCCACGATCTCTGGCCGCAAGGGGCTGTTCACCGCCAGCACTTTGAACGCGAACGCAGGCCGCAGATTGGCAAACCCGCCTAGTGCCGCGCGAATCGCCAGCAGCCCGGCCTCGGGCCGTTTATCCGGAGGCAGCGAATTGAACTCGTTGCCGCCCACCGCGCCCAGCAGCACCGCATCGGCCGCAAGCGCCGCGTCCAGCGTGTCCTTGGGCAGCGGAGTTCCGTCCTGCACAATCGCCACGCCGCCAATGCGCTTTTCGGTAAATACAAAATCGTGTCCACCCTGCGAGGCGATGTCTTTCAGTATCGCAACCGCTTCGTTGGTCACTTCCGGCCCGATGCCGTCACCGGCCGTCACTAAAATCTTCAGCTTCATTCGTCAGTTCCCGATTCTCAGTTGTCAGTTGTCAGTAGTCAGTTTTCAAACGGTCGCGGCGGCTGGTTCCCCTGGTCCCTTGGTCCCTTGGTCCCTCGTTCCCTTGCTCTTTTGTTCCCTGTCTTTTTTAATCCAGTTCGCTCACCGGCTCGTTGCGCCGTTCCCGAATGTTGTCCGGCAACAGCCCGACCAAATCCTGGTCGTAAATATTCTTCTTGCGGTCGGCCAGCGCCACAAACCGGTAGTAAATATGTTGCAGCTCGTCGCGGCTTACCGTGAATCCGAGCTGCTCCAGCCGGTGCCGCAGCGCCGCGCGCCCTGAGTGCTTGCCCAGCACCAGGTGCGTCCGCGCCACGCCCACCAGTTGCGGAGTCATGATCTCGTAGCACAGTGGATTGGCCAGCATGCCATGCTGGTGAATGCCCGACTCATGCGCAAACGCGTTGGCGCCCACCACTGCTTTGTTGGGGGAGGGCTTGAACGTGATGAGTTGTCCCAGCACTTCGCTCGTCGGGTAAAGCTGGTCGAGCTTGATTCCGGTTGAAACGCCAAAGCGGTCGCCGCGCACATAAAGCGCCGCGGCCAGCTCCTCCAGCGCCGCATTGCCGGCGCGCTCGCCGATGCCGTTGATGGTGCACTCCACCTGCCGCGCTCCAGCTTCAATCGCCGCCAGCGAATTCGCCACGGCAAGCCCCAGGTCGTCATGGCAGTGCGCCGACAGCACGATTCCCTTCTCGTCCACCGCGGGCACGCGCTTGCGCACCTCACTGAACATCCCACCGTACTCCTCAGGCGTCACATAGCCCACAGTGTCGGGCATATTAATGGTCGTGGCGCCTGCTTCCACCGCGATGCGCACCATCTCCACCAGAAAATCGCGATCCGAGCGCGTCGCGTCCTCAGGCGAAAACTCCACATCGTCACAAAGCGACCGCGCCAGCTTCACTGACTCGCCACATTGATTCAGTGCCTCCGCGCGGCTCATCTTCAGCTTGTACTCCAGGTGCAGATCGCTCGACGCCAGAAAAACGTGAATCCGCGCCCGGTCGGCAAACTGCAGCGCCCGCGCCGCCATCTCGATGTCTTCTTTTTTTGCCCGAGCCAACGACGCGATGCGCGGCCTCCGTATGGCCTGCGTAATCGTCGCAATCGCCGCAAAATCGCCCTCCGAGGCCATGGCAAACCCGGCCTCGATAATGTCCACGCCTAGGTCCTCGAGGGCATGGGCCATCGTCAATTTCTCTTGCGTGGTCATGCTGCAGCCCGGCGATTGCTCGCCGTCGCGCAGGGTGGTATCGAAAAAAACTACATGATCGCTGCTCATGTGTGCGCCTGCTCAAGTTCTTGCTGTGTGCCTGCCGGGGAAAACCGCCGTCCTGCTTACTATCCTATTTTCGCCGATTCCCCTCCATAAGACAAAGTTATAATTCTTTTAGATTAGATTACAATTGCTTATAGAGGCAGCCTTTAGCTCTCAGCTTCTAGCCCGGCAGATGCACCCGAAACTGCGTCAACAGGGCGGCGTGCAGGTTGCCTGTGGCATCGGCTCATCCGGAGGATGCCATGGAACTCGCCCAACTCGAGGCTTTTCTCGCCGTCGCGGAAGAACGTAGTTTCTCCCGCGCCGCCGTCCGCCTGCACCGCACCCAGCCCGCCGTCAGCCAGGTCATCCGCAAGCTGGAGCAAGCAGTCGGCGAAACGCTCTTCGACCGCGCCGCGCGCGACGGCTCCCTCACCGCCGCCGGCGTGTTGTTGCGTGACTATGCGCTCCGCCTCCTCGCCCTCCGCCGCGAAGCCTCCAGCGCCATCGACGAGCTCAAAAGCCTCGAGCGCGGCCACCTGCAACTGGCCGCCAACGAGTACACCTGCATGTACCTGTTGCCCGCCATCGATGCCTTCCGCCGCGAATTCCCCAACATCGACGTCACCGTGCAGCGCATGCTGGCCTCGCGCATCCCCGAGGAGCTCAGCCTGCGCAGCTTCGAGCTCGGCGTCATCTCCTTCCGCCCCGACCCCGCGCAGATCCGCTCCATCGCCGTCTATGGAGACAGCCTCGCTCTCATCGTCAGCCCGCGCCACCCACTCGCCGGCAAAAAGAGTGTCTCCATCCGCGATCTCGGCAACGAAAACTTCATCGCTCACAATGTTGCCTCGCCGCTCCGCCGCAAGGTCATCGAAGCCTTCCAGCGCCACCGCACTCGGCTGCACATGGGCATCGAGCTGCCCACCATTGAGGCCATCAAGCGATTTGTGGCCATGGGCAATGGCGTGGCGCTGGTTCCCCACCTCACCGTGGCCCGCGAACTCGAAACGGGAGACCTGGTGCGCGTACCAGTCGACGAACTGGATGTGCGCCGCGTGCTCCGCATGGCACATCGCCGCCAGGCCACACTCTCCTACGCAGCCAAAGCCTTTCTCCATACGCTCAGGAATCTCGCGCGCGAAAAAGGACCGCCCTTCTTCTACCATGTCGAACGGGCGGGGTGAAAAGCAGGGACCGAGGGGACTGCGGGACTACGGGACTCAGCAGACCGCGCGCTCAGAGAGCAAGTATTGATGTTATTGCAACGAAGACCATGGAGTGCGGTATTCCGAACGGCCAACGCCACGAGGCGTCGTGGCTCGCGAACTTCTGCATTGCGCAGTCCCGTCGTCCCGCAGTCCCCCGGTCCCTTGCTCCCGCGTTCCCTTGCCGTGCGTCTATAGCCTCAGCAGCTTTCATACGTGCCCTGGGCTCGCGACCCGGCCCCGGCCATTTACAATGCTTTGAGCGGGGCCCGTAGGGAATTCGGCGCGCCGGACCAGAGTGCGGAAATCGGCATGCTCGTTGCCGGCCGCCCAGTTGTGCAAAATAAGAGGATCAGGATCGAATGAAGAAGATCGCCTTTCTAGTCTCTCTGTTGGCCGCGTTCGCGGCCGCAGCCAGCGCGCAGGAGAGCCGCCAGGACATCAGCCTTAGCGGAACCGCGCTGATTGAGCCATTCATGGCTTCTTCCACCACCGTGCAGGTGCACTCCACCACCGCCTACGGCGCCGCGCTCAGCTATCGCTTTATGCTCACGCCAAATAGCGCTCTCGAGGCCAGCTATGGCATCACCTACCAAAACAGCCTCCACTACTACGTAGTCCCCAACAACTACAAGGTCCTCACCCGCACCGAGGCAATCACGGGTGCTTACGTGCGCTCCTTCGTATTCAAGAACTGGAATCCCTTCGTCGAAGCGGGCCCGGGCGGCTTCATCTTTATGCCCATCCGCAACTCCGGCACCACGAATCTGGATGTGAAGCGGCAGACTGAGGTTGGCGGAGTCTACGGCGCCGGTTTTGCCTATGAAATTAGCCCCAGCTTCGACATTCGCGCCGAATACCAGGGCTGGGTCACTAAGGTGCCGACCTTCGGGGATTCGCAATTTACCACCAATCGCTGGTACAACATCTCCGTTCCCATCGTCGGCGTGGCTTACCACTTCTAAAAACAGGGATCAGGGGTCAGAAAGCCTAAGGGATGGACCGAGGTCCATCCCTTAGGCGTTTCTGGATTCTGTGCTCCGCCCTCAGATCTCTGCTTCCCGGTACCGCCCCAGCTCCTTTACCATTCCGCAGTGCGCGCGCAGCGCGTCCAAAGAGTGCGCTCCCTCTTCGCTTGAGCCGATCTGGTAATCCACGTAGAAGATGTACTCCCACGGCTTGCCCTGCACCGGGCGCGACTCGATCTTGGTCAGGTTCGTGCCCATTGCGCTCAGCGCGCTCAGCGCCGCCACCAGCGACCCCGTCCGGTTTTCCAGTGAAAAGGCCACGCTCATCTTGTTCGCCTCGGGATCGGTCTCCGCTTCTGCCTCCCGGTGCACCAGGAAAAAGCGCGTATAGTTCTCCGCATCGTCCTCAATTTCGGTCTCGAGAATTTCAGCGCCATAATATATAGCCGCCTGCTCGCTGGCAATCGCCGCCGCGTGCTTGTCGCGCAGCGCCACCAGTTGCTTCACGCTCCCCGCGGTATCGTAAAAGGCAACCGCCTTCATCTTCTTGTGTTCCGCCAAAAAGCGCCTGCACTGCGCCAGCGCCACGGCATGCGAAAACACGCGGTCGATCTCGTCCAGCGACGCGCCTCGTATCGCAATCAGGTTGTGCCGGATGCGCAGCAGCGTCTCCCGCACGACTTTCACATCGTGTTTCAGCAGGAGGTCAAAGTGCTCCAGCACGGAACCGGCCAGGCTGTTCTCGATGGGAATCACCGCGGCATCCGCTGCTTTCGAATCCAGCGCCGCAAACACCTCTGCCGAGAGCGCGCACGGCAAAATCTCCGCGCCTGCCACCAGCTTCAGCGCCGCCTCGTGGCTGAATGACCCCGGTTCCCCCTGAATCGCGATCTTCATGCTGTCGCTTCGTCCCCTTGCTGAGCCCTGCAACAATCCACTGCTGTCATCCTGAGTGAGGTCGCCGCGGCGACCGAGTCGAAGGATCTCCGGCTGTCTTTCCCTCTCGCACCATACCACACGCCCATCAGCCTGTTACTCCGCACCTACGAGTGCCGGAAAACCTGGACTTGTCTCTTAGTCCTCTTTTCCCTCGCTACCTTGCTCCCTTGTTCCCTCGTTTCCTGCTCCTCGTTCCCTCGTTCTTCAATATCGCCGCGCAATCCACTAAACGAGCTAGCAGCTCGGAGCCAGAAGCTGGAAGCTCGCAACGTTCCTCGCTCCCTGTTATCTCTTCATCCACAAGTCCGCCGAAACAAATCCCAGAAACACCATCGCGATCACGCCATTCATTGTGAAAAACGCGGCATTCAGCCGGCGCAAATCGCGCGGCGACACGATGGAGTGCTCGTAAGCCAGCAGCAATCCCACCGCAGCCACTCCCAGCCATCCGGCCAGGCCAAAATCAAACAGCCGCCCGAACCATACCAGCAGCGCCAGCATCGCCAGGTGCATCAGCCGCGCCGTCCAGAACGCAACCGCAACCCCGCTCGCCTGCGGCAGGCTATGCAGTCCCGCCGTGCGGTCGTGCTCATAATCCTGGCACGCATAAAGAACATCGAATCCCCCCGCCCATAGCGTCACCGCCGCCGTCAGCACAAGGATCCGCGGATCCAGGCTGCCGCGCACCGCAATCCATGCCGCCGCGGGCGCCAGTCCCAGCGCCAGTCCCAGGCCAAAGTGCGACCACTGCGTCACTCGTTTCAGATAGCTGTAGCCCAGCAGCACCACCAGCACCACGGGAGTCAGTTCCAGCGCCAGCCGGTTCAGCTCGGCGGCCGCCGCCATAAACACGGCCACGGCAATGCACGTAAACCCCAGCACGAAGCCCCGCGACAGCAGCCCCGCCGGAATCGCGCGACTCTTCGTTCGCGGATTTTCCGCGTCCAGGTCCGCATCAGCCCAGCGATTAAATGCCATTGCGGCCGACCGCGCCGCCACCATGGCCACCACAATCCAACCTACCGTCCGCCAGCCCGGCAGCCCGTCTGCCGCCAGCAGCATCGCTGTCAGCGCAAACGGCAGCGCGAAGATCGAGTGCTCCCACTTGATCATCTCCAGCGTGGTGTGAATTTTCTTCAGGATCCCGGCCATGAACCACCCTCTTTAATCTAATTGAGCCGGCGACACCCGCCGCTCCACGCCTGCGGCCAACTCCAAAGCCCAAAATTGGCTGCCCCGCCAACCCTTCTCCCGGCGCCTGCCAACGCAGATCGCTGAAGATCACTCCCCATCGTGACATCCATCACCAATGCCAAACCTCAATCAGTGGAATGATTAGCCTCAACGTTCCTGTGGAGGAGATCCATGGCAGCCTCTAGCCCCCGAGAACGACCCCTGGCGCAAATGGACCCAAAAGGTTTTGTCGGTGACCCGGAACTGATTCGACTGCTTGAACAGCATTCGGTTCCCGCACCCTGCGATGCGGATGGTGCTCTGTTCCGGCAGGGCGACCTGCCCGCGGGCTTGTACATCTTTCGCGACGGCATGGTTACGTTAAGCATGATTTCCGACGATGGCCATTCGCTCTTCGCCGCGCAGGCGCTGCCCGGTTCCCTGCTCGGCCTTCCCGCCGTCGTCAGCAATCAACCGTACACAATCACTGCGACAGCGTGCGCCGGCGCGCGAGTCTCCTTTATCAGCCGGCAAGACTTCTCTCGGCTCATGTTGTCATTCCCTCCGTTGTCCGTCAGGATTCTGAAGGTCCTTGCTGCCCAGGTCCGCAGCGCCCGCCGCGCCCTCTACTAGCTCGTGTCGACCTCTCGCAACACACTTCCGGCTCGTCCCTGACCGGGAATCACGCGGGACTCTACTGTGATTTACATCACACAACCCGAGCGACAACCGATGCGATGATATCTGCGTCGCCTCAATCGGGCTCGGGCCGGATAAACTCCTAATTTTCATAAGGAAAGCAAAGCTGTGCCGCCAGATTCATCAGCATTTGTCGCCGATCCGGAGCTACATCAAGCCCTTCAGGAACGGTCTACCCCCGTCCCGTGTGAGACAGATCGTCTTCTCTTCCAGCAAGATGCGCCGGCAGATGGCGTTTACCTCCTCCAACAGGGCGCGGTCAAGCTTACGATGAACTCCCACGATGGACGAACGATCTTCTCCATCCAGGCGATGCCTGGTTCCGTGCTCGGCCTTCCAGCGCTCGTCAGTGATCAACCTTACTCGCTCAGTGCGATTGCCCGTGCCGAAGCGCAGGTAAGTTTCGTCAGCCGCGCGGATTTCTTCGCGATCATGAACGCGCATCCCGCACTTTCTCTCAAAATATTGCAGGTTCTTGCCGCCGAAGTTCGCACCGCCCGCAAGGCCCTCTTTTAGCCCGCAAAAACTTCCGGTCTGCGTGACCATTCGCTCTCGCCGGCTGTCGAACGGCAACGTGCGTCAGCTAATCTTCCAGCTCAGCATTGTCGGTTTCGGAATCGGGCGTGAGCGGCAGATCGGCATTAGTTCTTTGACCGACCCTTACCTGCTAAACTCACTCTGGTCGTGCCCCTCGCAAGCCTCGTTATCGCCGCCGCAGCCTACCTCCTCGGATCCATTCCCATGGGGTACCTGCTCGTCCGCATTTTTCGACATGAGGACATTCGCTCGGTCGGCAGCGGCAACATCGGCGCTACCAATGTTCTCCGCGCCGGTGGCAAAGGGCTCGCCGCCGCCACGTTTCTTCTCGACGTCCTCAAGGGCAGCGCCTCGGTCTGGCTCGGCGGCTTGCTCGGCGCGCTTCTCATGCCCGACGTCCCTTTGCGCACGGCGCAGGCCATCGCCGCTCTCTTCGCCGTCCTCGGCCACATGTTCACCTGCTGGTTGCGCTTCCGCGGTGGCAAGGGCGTGGCCACTGGTTTTGGAGTCTTCCTCGTTGCCTCGCCCCTTGCTGCTTTGGCCGCCATCGGCGTCTTTGCCGTAGTCTTCGCCATCAGCCGCATCGTCTCCGTCTCGTCCATCGTCGGCGCGGCCAGCTTTCCCCTCTTCGCCTGGTTTCTTGTCACCGGCCCCCGCCCCCCTGCCTTCTTTGTTGTCCAATGCGCCGTTGCCTTGCTCATCATCGCTAAGCATCACGAGAACATTCGGCGCCTGCTTGCCGGCACCGAATCTCGCTTCGGAGCCAAGAAGACTGCATGAGTCGTATCGCTATTTTGGGTTGCGGCGCCTGGGGCACCGCCCTCGCTCTCTCTCTCCACCGTCGCGGCGGCCACAAGATCACGTTGTGGGCCCACACGCCCGAGCTCGCCCATGAGATCCTCGCAGCCAAAGAGAACAGTCAATTCCTCCCCGGCTTCCCGCTTCCCGATGGCATCATCATCACTGGCGACGGCGCCGCCATCTCCGACGCCCAGATTGTGGTCTCCGTCATTCCCTCGGAGTTTCTTCGTCCAACTCTGCTTCGGGTCCGCTCCCACTTGCGCATCGGCCAGTTCATCGTCAGCGCCACCAAGGGTCTTGAAGACCAAACACTTTACCGCATGACAGAAGTTCTTTCAGCGGCCCTGGAGCCGGTCGGGCTTTTGGTCTCCATCGGCGCTCTCTCCGGGCCCAGCTTCGCTCAGGAGGTGGCAATGGGCCAGCCTACCGCCGTGACCGTTGCGTTCAGCGATCCGCAAGTCGCTTCGCTCATCCGGCAGGAATTCTCCTCTGAATTCCTCCGCCTCTACACCTCCACCGACGTCGTCGGCGTTGAGTTGGGCGGCGCGCTCAAGAATGTCATCGCCATTGCCGCCGGCGTCGCCGTGGGCACCGGCCTGGGACATAATTCGATCGCCGCGCTCATCACCCGCGGCATCGCTGAGATTACGCGCCTCGCCGTGGCCTGCGGCGCGCGCCGTGAAACCCTCGCCGGCCTCTCCGGCATTGGCGATCTCGTCCTCACATGCACCGGGAGCCTCAGCCGCAATCGCACGGTCGGCCTCGCTCTTGGCGAAGGCCGCAAACTTCCTGAAGCGCTGGCCGCACTCGGCGGCAAAGTGGCTGAAGGCGTGCACACCACCCATGTTGCTCTCGGCCTGGCTCGCGAGCACTCCATCGAAATGCCCATCACCGCGCAAATGGAATTGATCTTCAACAAGGGCAAGGACCCACGCGAAGCCATCCGCGATCTCATGCTCCGCCCCGGCAGGGACGAACACTAAGCAGCAACGTGGGTTTGTCGGTAAGGTGGGAACCCTGGGGTGCCCCGTCCTAGCTTTGCTAGGGCGGGGTAAGAATTTGCCGCGCTACTTCACTCTCTCAACTTGCTCCGGCTTGCCCCACCCTTTCGCGCCTTATGCGAAGGGTGAGTTTCGAGAACGTGGTCGCCCCATCCCTGCTCCCTACTCCCTGTTTTCTGGCCTACAATAAACGCAATCCACGTCGCGTGATCCTTCAGCCCGGGGGCCGGACCTTGCGCCACCGAACCATTCTCACCGCTCTTTGCCCCGCGATCGCACTCTTCGCCGCGACGAATTCCTTCCTTTGCCTTTCCGGCCGCGCCGCGCAAACTTCTTCCACCGCTGAATCCGCCGTGCCCGCATTGGGCCCCGAAGCGCAACAGAAGCTCAATCATCTCCAGGCCGCCCTCCGTTCCGCGCACGCATCGCATCACGCCAAAAACGAAGCGGCGGCGCTGATCCAACTGGGCGACTTCAATCTCGTCATCTCCGAAGAAAAGCAAGCCCTCGACGCCTACAACCAGGCGCTCGCCCTGGCCCGTTCCGCAAACGACCCGACCCTCGAGGCCTCCGCCCTCATCGGAATCGCGGACTGCCGCAGAACCGAATCCGCGAACGATGATGCGCACCGCACGTATCAGCAGGCTCTCGATCTGGCGCAAGCCGCTGGCGACATCAAGCGTCAGGCTGCTGCCCTCAACGGCATGGGATGGGTGAATGACAATACCCACGACCTCCAGAAAGGTCTGGACCTGCACAACCAGGCGCTCGCGCTCGCCCGGCAGGCCGGCGATCTCGATCTCGAGGCCCAGATCCTCAACCGCATCGGCGCCGACAACGACGATCTTGGCAACACCTCGAAAGCGCTCGATTTTTACAATCAGGCGCTCGGAAAATGGCGCGCGGCAAACGACATCGACGGCCAGGCCAAGGCCCTGAACAATCTCGGCATTCTTGCCGCCGAATCCGGTGATCCCTCAACCGCTCTCGCCGACTACACCCAGGCGCTGCCTCTCTATCATCGGGCAGGCGATCGCGCCGGCGAAGCCGGAGCCTTGAACAACATGGGTGTTCTCTACAAAAACACCGGCCAGGAACAGAAGGCGCTCGGCTACTTCTTTGAGATCCTTCCATTGCAACGCGCTTTGGCAAATCGCAACGGCGAAGCCGCGGCGCTCAACAATCTCGGCAATGTTTACTCGCAGCTCGGCGAGAATCAGCAAGCCCTGGATGCCTTCAACCAGTCATTGATCCTCGATCAGAGCCTGAACAATCCCGTAGGCCAGGCCGGCGTGTTGCTCAACATCGGCGAAGTGTGGGTTCGGCTGGGCGAAATACAAAAGGCACTTGAGGCTCTCGAACATTCGCTTGCGCTTTTTGCCACGTCGGGCGAACCTCGCGGCCAGGCCAACACGCTCAATGCCATCGGAGTCGTCTACGACGATCTTGGCCAGCCGCAGCAGGCCCTCGGCTACTACACGCGCGCGCTCGCCATGTACAAAGATCTGAACGATCCTGACGGCGAGGCGACAGCGCTGAACGACATCGCAGGAATCTACAACGCGCCGGACCAGAAGCAACATGCGCTCGAGATTCACAATCAGGCGCTACAGCTTGAAAGGGCCGCGCAAAATCGCGACGGCGAAGCGCGCACCCTCAACAACATGGGCCTCGTCTACGAAGACCTTGGCCAAAAGCAAAAGGCGCTCGAGAGTTACCAGCAGGCGCTGCCCATCTGGCACGCAGTCGGCAGTCGCGATGGCGAAGCGCAGGTTCTCGATAACATCGGCAGCCTCATCTCCGATTCCGGCAATCCCGATGAAGCGCGCTCCTACTTTGCTCAGGCCCTCCCGCTCGCCGCCGAGGTCAATGACCCGCTGCGCGAAGCGCAGATCTTTCACAACATGATGCTGAATGAAAAAGCCGCGCGCCCTGCGCTCGCCGTCTTCTACGGCAAACAAGGCGTCGACCTGCTGCAACACGTCCGCGGCCAGATTCAGGGTCTAGACCCGGCGCTGCAAAAGAGCTTCCTCGCCACGAAGACCGACTACTACCGCGACCTGGCCGCGCTGCTCATCGCACGGGGCCGCTTGCCCGAAGCGCAACAGGTCCTCGACCTGCTCAAGGAACAGGAATACGCTGACTACGTCCGCGGCGAAACCGCGAACACGCTTCAGCCACTCGCCCTCACGCCAGCCGAGCAGCAAGCCAAGGTCGAATACGACAAGTCGACCGCGCACATGATTGCCCTCGGGGAGCATTGGCTCGCGCTCAAGAACAACAGCGCCCGTACCGCGGAGCAGGAAAAAACCTATCAGCAACTCTTCGACGAGCTCGACGCCGCCAGCAAAGGACTCAACGACTACTACGCCCGCCTCTATGTCGCATTCGGCAGCAACATTGAAGCCAATCGGCAACTGGCTGACGTAAAGGGCGACGTGAGCCGGTTGAAGCGCGTTCTGCAGGATTCGCCGCACACCGTGGCGCTCTACACCCTGGTCGGCAAGGACCGTTACAGCGTTATCGTCATCACCGGCGCAACGGCTGTTGCCCGCGAATTCCCTATCGCCGAAGCCGATCTGAACGCCAAAGTCGCTGCCTTCCAGCAGGTGCTCCGCGATCCTGCGCGCGATCCCAGGCCGCTCGCCGCCGAACTCTACAAGATTCTCGTCGGCCCGGCCGCCGCCGACCTCGATCAAGCCAGGGCCGAGACCCTCGTCTGGTCGCTCGACGGCGCGCTGCGTTACATCCCAATGGCCGCACTCTTCGACGGCAGCAAATATCTCGTGGAGAAATACTCGATCGCCACCATCACTCCAGCGAGCATCGCCAGCCTCGACACTCCGCCCAAAGTGGCCAACCTGAGCATCGCCGCCATGGGCATCTCGCGCCAGTACCAAAACGATCTTCCCGCGCTGCCCGCCGTCGCTGTCGAGCTCGACGACGTGGTAAAGGATCCGCAAGCCAAAGACGCTCACGGCCCCTTGCCGGGAACCATCCTTCTCAACGGCGACTTTACGCAGCAGGCGATGGACCGCCTCCTCGAGCGCGATTTTTCCGTCGTCCACATCGCCAGCCACTTCGTCTACCGGCCCGGCGACGACAGCCAGTCGTACCTGCTGCTCGCCGGCAAGGACACAGACAGCGCCGGCTATCATCTCACCGTTGCTGACTTCCGCGACGATCAGCGGCTCTCGCTCGAGAATACCGATCTGCTTACGCTCTCCGCCTGCGAAACCGGCATGAGCGGCTCGGCGAGTAATGGCCGCGAAGTCGATGGCCTGGGAACCACCGCGCAGCTCAGGGGAGCGAAAGCGGTCATCTCGTCGCTTTGGGACGTGAATGACGTGAGCACCGGCTCGCTGATGGCCGATTTCTACAAGCGATGGGCTGATGGCGTCGGCAAGGTCACCAAAGGGGAGGCGCTACGCCAGGCGCAGTTGGACCTGCTCGAGGGCCGGCTTTCGCCGAAGCCCGGCGCCGGCGGCAGAGGTCTCGGCGTCGTCGAGAGCGCACCCGCGCCGCAGCCGGGCCCCGCAGGCTACGCGCATCCATATTACTGGGCGCCCTTCGTCCTCATGGGCAATTGGAAGTAGCAACCGCGCGCTTCATCGACGCATTCGCGAACCACATCCTGATACAACCCGATTTGCATTTCGAGCTTCTATATAGCTGCTGGATCTAGTCGGCCCCTATAATCGCTGGTTCAAATCGATATTTAGCTGCTCGTTCACGTCGATCCTGTCTATTCGTTCATGTAGATGCCCGGCTCGCTCGCGAGTTCTCCCTCAGGAGTGCCCCATGCTGTCGAGAAGTTGTATGCTTTCCGCCGCCCTGTGTGCGGCGACGTCCGCCTCCGCTTGCTTCGCCCAGTCCTACACCAATTGGAGTCTTATCCCCTCCGGCTCAGACCCCGGTTTATACGGCGGCAGTACTTACGCTGTCGATCTCAACAACGACGGCGTCCCCGATCTCGTTACAAATGAAGTATTTCAAAACGCCAACAATCTGTCGCCGGACTTCGCCGTGTTCATCGCCAACGGCGACGGCACCTTCCAGGCGCCCGTTCTGTATCAGTATTCTCCCGCCTCGATTCCGCCCGGCGATACCGGCCCGTACAACATACCCATGGCGTTCGGCGACTTCAATGGCGACGGGAATGTAGACGTCGCCATGCCCGTCGGCAATGACACCATCGCCGTCTATCTCGGCAAAGGCGACGGCACGTTCGCGAATCCCTGGTACTCAGTAATTTCGCTCCCGTCCAACCAATATGTCCTTACTTCCTACCCGGTGTTCGTCGCGGCCGACTTCAATCATGACGGCAAACTTGACCTCGCCCTGGTTGGCGTAAACACAGACGAAAGCGGTGAGACGGTTTACGTCCTGCCGGATGAAGGCAACGGTCTGTTTTCAACTGTCGACCCCGTCCTCAACGTCGCGACCTATCCAAATGGAAGTGGGGGTGTCCGGGAGTTGCTGACGGGCGATTTCGATGGCGACACCAACGCCGATCTGGCGGCCGAAATCAGTGCCGGCTCACAGAACGGCGAAAGCCTCGGCGCCACCACGGTTCACGTTCTTTACGGAGACGGAAATCTCGGCTTCAACGATACAATCCCCATCAACAATCCCAATTCCCTCGGCCAGCTCAACGTGGGTGATCTGAACAGCGACGGCAAATCTGACCTCTATGTGATTGGCAGTACCATGCTCACCTGGTACGGGCAGTGGGGCGAGACGTTTGCCAGCCACAGCCAGCAGATCGCTCCGGCCGAATATCGAACCAGCTTCCAGCCGATGGCGGACTTCAATAACGACGGCCTGAACGACCTTGTCGCAACGGCGCAGACCTATACCGATTCGTTTCTGGTCTTCCTGCTGGCCACGCCACTCCCGGCCAGTTCGATGTTCAGACATGGAACACACCCCCCTACTTGTCGGCTCCTACCGGCGGCTCCGGCATCGATTCGCTTCCGGTAGCGGGCAACTTCAAAAGCAATGACGAAAAACCCGACATTGCGTACATTGCTTACACCGGCCCCGAGTCCTACGCAATCAACACTTCTGTCCCGTACGTTGGTTTGAACGCCACCGTCGGCGCACTCTGGAGCAACTGCCCCTATCCGGCATCCGGCAATGGCATCAGCCTGTGCTCGCCGGCGCTCATGTCGGGCAACCAGGTGAACTTCAATGCCACCGCTCACTCCAATCGTGATCTGCGCAAACTCGAGGTGTGGGTCGACGGCACCAAGCTCGGCGAGCAGTACAACACGTGGGAAGGCAACGCATATTTCAGCTTGAGCGCGACGCTCGCGCCCGGTACGCACTCCGGAACCTACTACGCGGCTGACTGGGACGACACACTCCTGCAATACAACTTCAATTTCACGGTTCCATCCGATTGCAGCGCTCCCACGTCGCCCGGGGTAAACATCTGCGCTCCAACTGACGGGTCCAGCATCTCCTCGCAATCGGTACTGGTGCAGGCAACTTCGAATATCACGGGTACGCTCGCGCGCATGGAGATCTGGGTAGACTCGGCGAAGGAATACACCGAGACCACCTCAACCTCGCTCTCGGCCGCGGTCGCCGCAAGCCCTGGAACACACACGATTACTGTCTTCGCGGTGAACACAGACGGCACGGCCTGGAGCCAGGCCGCCAGCGTCACAATCCAATGAATGCGCCGAGCGTCCAGCACGAGCATCTGGTTTTAGTCCTGCTCGTTGTTCGGCAGCTGGCCAACTCATCCTTGTATCGGGAGCTGTGCCCCGTTCATCGCGGCCTTATCGCGATGAGCGGGTCCCCGCGCAAGATCCCAGCGGAGTAACGATAGCACCATGCCATACGGCCTGAACCGGTTCCAGAAGGCCGATGCACTTCACTTCATTACGTTCAGTTGCTTCCACCGTCTTCCGTTCCTTGAAGCGCCGCCAACCAGGGAAACGTTTGAATTCGTTCTGGAACAGACTCGGTCACGTCACCGGGCCAGGGTCTACGCTTACGTCCTGATGCCTGAACATATCCACTTGCTGATCAACGAGCCGCCGCTGATCCTGGTGGCGCAGTTTCTGATAGGCGCTCAAGCAGATCACTTCACGCGAACTGCGGGGCGATCGCCGGCAGTTTTGGCAGGACCGTTATTTTGACGCTAACATCCATGGTGAAACAGCCCGGTCCGAAGTGATCCGATATATCCACCGAAACCCCCGGGGGCCCCGGCGACAGGTCGTCGTCGCTGGGGTGGAAGCCCGTAAAAAGGGGACTGGTCGCATCGCCCGAGCAGTACCGATGGAGCAGCTTCAACCACTACGCTACCGGAATCCGAGGAGTCGTTGAAATCGAGTCGCAGTGGATGGCAAGAATTCGCGGACCACTCATCGCGATAAGGCCGCGATCAATAGGGCACAGACTTACCTGTTTGCGAAGCCCAGGCGGGTGGCTGGATCGGTGAGCGGGCCACCTGGCGCGCAAACGTCGCCCCGCCCACCCCATCCCGGAGGAATGGATGGAAATTAGCCCAGGGTGAAACCCTGGGATACGAGCCCACTATTTTTCGAGAAATAAAGCACGCGGCGAAGCCGCGTCTAACCCCGGGGCGCTCCACCCTCCAGACGTTTTTGTTTTTGCCGCCAAGGCAGGATCGTCTGGAGGTCGTCACTCCTCACCCTGTCACTTCCGGATGTTTGCCGGAGAGCAACTGAAGAGTAGACGACAATCCGTCCGCGGCTTCAGGGTACTGACCTGCCACCGAGTTTGGCGAGTTATCATCTAAGATGGCCGCGACCGGCTCTTCATTTCGAGGCCCCTCGGGGTGGCAATGCCTTGAAAACTCCTGCTTCGCTTTTCGCCATTCTTCTCGTTGTGCCAGCATCCTGCGCAGCGCAGATTCCGCTCATAAGCGTTTCTCAACTCGACCTGCGAAACGCACAAGCGGAAGTGACTACCTATCATGGACAGTCGGCGCTCGAGCTCACCGAAACAAGCCAAGGCTCCGCTCAGGCGCTCGCAATCCTTAAGAACCGTACCTTCCATGATGGCGTTATCGCGCTGGACGTAGCCGGCGCCCCATCGAAATCCGCCTTCGAAGGTGCGCGCGGCTTCATCGGAATCGCATTTCACGTGAGTGCCGATGCCTCGCACTACGAATGCATCTACATCCGGCCCACCAACGGGCGTGCTGACGACCAGCTTCGGCGTAATCACTCGACACAATATATATCTGCTCCTGATTGGCCCTGGGACCGGCTGCGCAAGGAGACCCCGGGAGTGTACGAATCCTACGCCGACATGGTCGCGGGCGAGTGGACGCACCTCCGCATCGTGATCCACGGAACCAATGCGGCTCTGTATGTGGGAAATGCCGAGCAGCCCTGCCTGCTGGTCCACGATCTCAAGCTCGGAGACTCGCAAGGCGCAATCGCCCTATGGATAGGGCCAGGGACCGAGGGCTATTTCCGCAATCTCAGCGTTGAAGATCAGGGCCGGAATTAGTTCGAGGCTTCCGCGCGCGCGTTGACGACAAACCTGCGCACCTTCTTCGCATACCGCTCAGGGTAGCTGTAGCGCTCGGTTCCGCGCGCACCGTCCCGGAGGGATGGATGGAAATTAGCCCAGGGTGAAACCCTGGGATACGAGCCCACCATTTTCCCGAAAAACAAGGCACGCGGCGAAGCCGCGCATAACCCCAGGGTGCTCCACCCTCCTGACGTTTTTGTTTTTGCTGCCAAAGCACGATCGTCTGGAAGCCGCCACAGCCCAATCCTGTGACCTCCGGATGCTTTCTGGTTTGCAACTGGGGGGAGGTGACAACTCGACCGGAATCCAGAAGTGGAATCTGAGGGTTCCGCATCGCGGTGGCTGTTACGGCTTTTGCATCCGCCAACCCCGGTCGCTACGATCGCTGCTCCTGTTCCGCTGTGATCGCGAAAAGAGCAAGCCAATTCCGCGTATCCACAACCTTACACCGCATTGACGCGATCATTTCTGCTTTAATCTGCGGCGTGGAGTAGAGCAGGATCTGATACTGCTCGCGAGCAACATCCTTGATGTACTCGATTGCCGCCTGAGCCTCCGCAGCAACGGGCAGAATGCGCGTGCCATCGTGAATCATATTGCCCTGGACCACTTCGAACCCCCAGCGCAACGGGATCTCCGTCACCTTGCCGCTGCTGCAGCGCCGCTCAAACGTCGCGGCAACTTCACCTGGTTTCCCGGCAATGGGATATCCCAGCGGCAGTGAAATGTTTCCCAAAACATGGAGCCGCGTGCAGCGCTGCCGGATGGGAATCTCCAGTTCGAAGTCGCTGCCGCAGACGAGCGGCCGAACGTGTCCGTTCAGGAGCGCCGGACGGAACTGGACACCCGCCAACAGAATCTCGTCTTCTGAGTCTTGGCGCCACAACTCGAATTTCGATCCCGAGCGCTCCCACTGATCCCCAGCGCGTACCGCAGGCCAGTATTTTTCCATCGCCGCTTCAAAAGCCTTCCACGCTCCAGTGTTTGCAGCGAGTACTTCGTCAAGCGGAATCGGCAAGAATTCGCTGCGCGTCGCCCACGGAATCCTCCGCAGCGGAAGAATGGCCGGCCTCGGCTCGACCGTCGCAAACTGCGCGCGCCCTTCAAACAGCCGTTTCAACTCCATGTACGCCTCAGGCCTGGGCTCGCGCGACTCCGTCACCACGCCGGACTCAAGAATGCCGTCGTGCATTTCGGGATCGACGCGTGTGTATTGCCTGAGGTCCTGCCACGACCAAAATGACGTCCCGGAGATCTTACCTTCCTGCTCCAGCCTCAAAATCATGTTCACGGTCTCCTGCATTTCGGCCAGTCCCTGCCCAATCGCCTTGCCGCCCCACTCTGTGAACGTCAGCGGCTTGCCTGAACTGTAGAAGTCCGCTTCTTTTTCGAAATCCTCCACCTGAAACGTGTAAAGGTGCCTGTCAAAGAAGTCCATCCCTGCCTCTTCATACATTGGCTTTGTGATCTCTGGCCTGCGATCGTTCGCGGCCGAGACTAACCGGCGGAGCGGATCGATCGCATTGCAGCGGCGTTTGCCTTCTTTAAGGAATTCCGTCGTAAGGGAGCATTCATTCGCGAGCAACCACGCCACCACGCTTGGGGAGTTCCAATCGCGCCGAATGGTGCGCTCCAGGGTTTCGTAACCAAGCTCAGTCTCGCCGCGCGACAAGGTGTGAAAGTCCTGTTGCCAGTATCCTGGTTCTTCGCTCACCATAAGGCCGATCTCATCGGCCAACTCCACAATGTGCCGGTCATGCGGATAGTGAACCAGGCGCACATAATTGCAGCCGAGATCCTTGATCATCCGCATGTCCTTGCGTTGTTGGGCGTGCGTCAACGTAAAGCCCTGGTCCTTCCACATGTCGTGGCGGCACACTCCGTGGAGAATGTAGCGTTTTCCATTCAAACGAAACTCGCGGCCCACGGCCTTCATCTCGCGAAATCCTGTGCGGCAGGCCCATGTGTCGATGGCATCGCCCGACTTGAGCTGCACATCGAACCGATATAGCGCGGGAGTCGCCGGCGACCATAGCGCTGGATTGTCAACGTTAAAGTTGAAGGCTGCTGTCCCTTCGCTCGCCGGCAACTTCGCCGTCTGCGCCATATGCGCCGCTTCGAAATCGTTGTGGACAAGACGAAACGAGATCTCGGCGTTAGCCGTAGCGGCGCTTGAAATCATTACTTGCGCCGTGCATCGCGCCCGCTTGAAATCCTCGGTTAGCTCGTATTCCAGCCGAACATTCTCGATGAACGTCGCGGGGCGCAACTCAATATAGACATCGCGGATGATTCCGCTATAAGCTTCCCAGCCGGGACTCACGCCGAGCGCGATCTCGTCCGATCCCGAGCCGTCAGCAAACGGAACCAGGTCAGCCAGATCGAGTGAAACTGAATTTGTTCCCTCCCTTGCGGTCGGTGTGAATTCAAACTCGTAAGGCGTGTACGGCCCCATTTCTCCAAGAAGTGCGCCGTTGATGGCAGCGCGTCCGTAATAGGTAATCGCCTCAAAATGTATAAAGGCTCGCGTCCCCGGCGTGAGCCTGGGCAGCGTGAACTCACGCTTCAGCAGCGACTGCCCAATCGGCCGGTTGGATGACGGCACGGAGATAAAGTCGTAGTGCGCCGCTTGCACCCGCCGCTCCCAGGTTCCGTTCAGATCAACGCGCGTTCTCGACTGACTTTCGTTGGTGAAGGGCTGCGCTGCATGGCTCATTGGCGCTAATGCCGGAAACGTTGCTGAAGCTCCAAGACTGAAAAGGAAATTGCGTCGATTGATCGTCAAGCGCGCACCCCTGAGATTTTCCGCCTAACTATAGCACCGCGAACTTCGCCATGGATGAGCGACAAAGTTTACCGCATCGAAACATTCACCGCGTCTCTGAGGGCGGTTGCAATTCTGCATACTGCACCAGAATGGTTCCGTTAGCGACAAATTCGCGAGAGAAACGCCATTCGATGGTCCCGTCCAACGGACTCCGGTCGGATCACCGGCCATCCTTCAATGTCGTTAGCAAGTGAAAATGTCCGCTTTTCGTAGCAAATGAAGTGTCCGGTTTCA
>OKRB01000104.1 GCA_900290245.1 Candidatus Sulfuritelmatomonas gaucii
GCATCCCACGCGGCGCTCCGGCTGCACGCTCGTTTCCCACTCGCCCGAATTTCGCGCCGAAGAAAAACGCTTCGACCAGTTCACCCTGGCCCGCAAAGTCCTGGACCACTTGGCCCGGTAGGATACCTTCCGGCGGGTAGTGTCCTGAATCCAAGCTAACTTTACATCCCAATCCTTCCGCATCCGCAATCAGCTTAGCCGCTGAACGCTAATAGACAGCCCCCGGTGCTGTGGTCCCAGCTCCGGCATTATATTTCAAACATAATTTGTAGAACTCGCGCAGCGATGCGCTGTATTCAGGATGACTCACCGACACTCGATCGATGACCGACTCCCAGGAGCAGCAGGACAATCCCATACGGTCGACTAGCGGCAACGCCCATTCGTCCAGCCACCCCTTTAATTCAATATGGTTGGGCTCGCCTTCATACATCGAAATACGCTGGCGGAGGCGATCTTGGATTCCGTCCTTGCTCATTTGGCTGGAAAACACCCCGGCATCAATCTGTGACTCTGGAGCCAAGACGAAAAAACCGAGCGACTTGTAAAGTGGCACGGATCGTTTGGCCCTGCGAAGCGTTTCGGCCATGCAACCTACGTTTCTCGCTGCTTGATCGAAAGTCGGCGCACGCTTCGTCCCAACGCTCAAGCCGCTGAACACTTTTGCCTCGCACACCACAAACTGCGAACATTCCGGATCCAAAACCAGCCCGGCTTTCGTCGCAGCGTCGAACAGAAATTGGCCGATGACGCCATCGGCGTGGGTCAGCGATTCAGCCAGTCGGTCACCCCGGAAACGAGGCAGAAATGCAGAGTACAGGAGCGCCTCGGAGAACCATCGTGCAGTCGGCTCGAAACGAAACGGCAGACAGTCAATACCCTTCGATCCTGCTGCGAGCACGAGCCGCAGAAGCCAACCTTCGTTGTAGAGCAGAGTGCCGGGGATGCTCGCTCCTTCGACAGTAATGGATTCGAGAATCCTCTGAACTTCACACAGCGCCGTCTTCATGGGCACTTCCTAATCTGAGTCAAGTAAGTTGTTTCCCAAATTAGAGCACTACCTTCCGGCGTACTACCGTGGCTCGGTCAGCTTCGTTCTTTGTCGATCTCCGCGTGCAGCTTTTCGATCTTCTTGCGAATCTTGTCGCCATCCTCAGCATGAGGATATAAATCAATGTACCGCTGATAGGCCTTCACCGCCTGCTTCTTCTTTCCTTTTTTCTCGTAAGCTTCGCCCAAATACAGGAAGGGAATGGCGTATCCGGGTTTCGCGTCGGTGGCATCCTGAAAGCGGTCGATCGCCGCGTCCCAGTCCCCCTTCTTCATGTAGTACTTCCCGACTTCGAGGTCTTTTTCCGCGCGCAAAGGGTCCCACTTCGGCTGGTCCGGCGCGGATTGTAACGCCGAATCGGTATTGGGTTTGGGTTTGGGTGCGTCCTGCTTTTTCGGCGGAGCGTTCGCAGGCGGATCCTGCGCCAGAGCGGGCCTTGCCGTAAGGCACAGCCACGCCCCGGGCAGCAGGCAAATCACCAGCAATCTCCGCAAAAGCTTCACGGCGTTACCTTCTCACCCTTCTGCGATTCCGCGAATCATGCAAGAAGTTGCCTGGGAGCCATCTCACAAATGGCTTCCGGGCGGGCACGGCTTCAGCCGTGCCGGAAAGATGCGCGAATTCAGGGGATTTCAGCCCTGAGGTGCGCAGGTTCGTGGCTCGGAGCATTTTAGGAGAGACGCTCCAAGCTATTTGCCAAGCAGTTCGTCCACCAATTTCTGCGCACCGTACAGCTTGCTCAGCGCTTCGGTCATCGCTGCCGTGTGCACCGCCACGGTCCGGTTCGCCGTGATGTCAAATACGAAATCCCCCACAAGAGACTCGATGTTTCCATCGAACACCAGCCCCACGATTTCCCCGTTCCGATTCACCACTGGTGAGCCGGAATTCCCGCCGATGATGTCGTTCGTCGTCACGAAGTTCACCGGTGTCGTCAGGTCCAGCTTGTCCTTCCCCTCGACATAGCGCTTC
>OKRB01000101.1:0-57161 GCA_900290245.1 Candidatus Sulfuritelmatomonas gaucii
GGTAAAGATAGAGGGGACACCAAAAATTGCCGACCCCGACGAGACGGGGCCGGCAATTCCAACTCGGATCAACGAGCGGCTCATAAATTTCGGCCCATTGCCCGCAGCTAACGTTACGTCCGCATTTGGCCTTGTCGATGGAATGAGCCGGTCTGTGGACTATTTCGGCCGTTACGATCCTTGCAAGGAAGCGGATAGCCTCTTGCATCAAATCTTGAGTGATCCGGCAAACTACTACTACGAGGGAGCGACAGTCTTCCCTGGTCCTGATGGGGTTATCCCTCAAGATAGAGGGATAAACTGGCCGCTGGGGCATACGGTAGCCAAAGCTGTTCTGATGGGATGTATTGCTTACAACGGCCCCGTGGGCACGAAGACCTACCATACTAGGCTCATGTATCGCGTGACGGAAGGTCCCGGTAAGTTGCTCAGAAATCGGACAGTCGCTAGAACCATCTCCGATCTGACCCTCTTTTGGAGCGATTCCCAATAAGGGGAGAAATATCGCTAACGACGGTAGCTTAACGGCTGGCATGTGCGTCAACCGTTTTATTGCCGGCTCAAAACAAACTCTTATGAATCTGCTACGCCACTTTTTAGCCCAGGGAATCCGCTACACTTTTTCTTTTGGTCAAAGAATCCTATTCGTTGCGACAAGGTGTCAACATTTTAGGTTTAGGCGTCCTTCGGCAATCCTTCAGCGGGGTTCTTTGGGGGGGGTGACTGAGAGGTAATCTGTGCGCGCTTCCGCGCTTATCGCGCGGCCAGCTCTTCGACTGCCACTGTGTACGGCGGCAGGACGCCATATTCGGCGGCCATCTGGAAGAAGCCCTGCATCCCTGCCACGCACTCCTCGTCGAGCACGTAGTGGATGTTGGTGGTGAGATACATCCGGATCGTTTCTTCGGGGATGGGAAAGCGCCGGGACCACTCCGCCACAATGGCGTCGATATTTTCGAGTCCATGGTCGCGCGAGCGAATCAAGTCCTCGGTAACACGCTCATCCAAAGGTCCGCCTTGCGCAGCACCGCTCCAGACGGCGGAGACGAACGCGAGGCCGGTGAGCGCGTGCCACTCGCGAGCCAGGTCGAGATACACAAGCTCTTCGCCGGTGCGCTCATAACGGTTGTTACGCTCTTCAAGAGCCAGCAATGCGGGATCACCGATGAGAAAAGCGGCGTCGGCGCGGTCAAGCATCACGTCAAGATCGGCGGTCAGCGGCAAAAACGGAACACCGCCGTTGCCCCACTTGTGGAACAGGATGCGCGCGTAGGCAAGCGTGGTGCGGCTGGCAGTGTCGGCGGCAACCGAGCGCACCTCAGTGAGCGGCCGGCTGGCGCGATGCACCAGCAGCAGCGAGCGCACACGGCTTTTTGAGGCGATGGTGCAGCCCGGCAGGATACGCAGCCCGGGCGTGGTGGCCAGCGCGGCAATGGGAATGAGGCCGATATCGGCCCGGCCGTCGGCCAGCCGCGCTGCGCACTCTGCGGGGGTCATGCGGTCAATGCGATAGCGCTTCGCGAGCGCATCCATTAGCGGTGGATGCTCAAAATCCCACATCAGCGGCGCCGGATTCAGGAACCCGATGGCCGCGATCCGCAAGCGCTTATCTTGCTGCGAACTCACACCTATTAGATTAGCAACCTCGAAAGTTAGACTCACCTTGGAATTCGATAGCCGGAAGCCCTTTGGTCACCTCTGGGATCGAAAGACAGGGGCTAAAGCTGGTTGCATAAATCCCCGAGCCCGCTCGTAAAACGTCCCTCAGGGGCTAAAGCCCCACGTTTTATGGGCCCTTTGCGGCACGACTAAAGTCGTGCCCTGACACAGAGCCTTTTATGCAACCGGTTCTAGGGACTTGGGACCAGGGACTAGAAAAACAGGGATCAGGGTCCGGTGGGCAGTGATCAGGGATCAGACCCGACGCTGCGCTTGACACTTCAATGCCGCCGCCTCCGATAATCAGGGCCATGCGACGGATCGGGTTCTTCGCCTCATTCCTCTTCTCCGCAAGCCTCTTCGCCCAGCAAGCCATCCAGCTTCCGCCGCCGCCGACTCCCGCCGCGCCGGCCGCCGACACCTTCCGCTTCGTCTCCGACGGCCCGGCAGCTCTCGGATGGAGCCGCGGCGACGAGATCGCGCGAAAATATTTTCACGAGAATCTGCCTGCGCTCTTCGCGCGCACCCTCACGCTCAACGGCGACATTCCGCCGCGCGCCACGTTGCGCTGGATCTTCACCGGCCCTCGCGCCGGCTTCACCGTCGAGCTCACGTCGAGCAAACTCCGCATCGTTGAGCGCTACTACGACTCGATGGCATTCTACTCAGGCCAGGGCAACTTTCCCGAGAAGACTACGATCTCTGACGAGCGCCAATTCACCGGCGAAGCGCGCGAGCTCACCGTGATCGCCGACTCGCATCTCGCGGTGCGAGTGTTGTTGAACGGCCGGCAGATACTTGAATCTCCGCTGCTGTTTGACGTCACGCGCCACCAGCTCATGCTCGCCGCCTCGCGTACCGCGCACGACGTTGTAGAAGGCACTCTGCTCAAGCCCGATCTAAAGCATTCCAACATCGTTATCAATCCGGCAGAAGTGCACCAGACCATGCTCGGCTTCGGTGGCAGCCCCAGCATTGCCGCGTATGCCGAGCTCAGCGACGAAGGCAAGCGCGAATACTGGCAGACGCTCAAACGCTACAACCTTCTGCTCTTCCGCGAATACCCGATGGGCGAAGCGCTCAAGCCGGACCTGAGCAATCTCGACGACCTCGCCGACGCCACGCCGCATTACTACGGCGACAACTTCCCCAACAGCGAAGTTTCCAGCTTCGATTACAGCAAGCACATTCTTGCGCTCGGCGGCAGCGTGATTTACGAGCTGTGGGCGCTTCCCTCGTGGGCCACGGTTCCCAACAACGGCCCCAACTCCACCGACACCTGGAGCAAGCCCATCAAGCGCGTAGCAAATCCCAATGAGTACGCCCGCATCGTCGTCACCTATTGCAAAAAGGCGCAGGCCGCCACCGGCGCGGCGCCCGCCATCGTCGGCATTGAGAACGAAGTCGATCAGCCGCCCGAAGTCTTCGATGCCATGGCCATCGCGCTACGCCGCGAGCTCAACAAGGCCGGCTTCACGCAGACGAAGATCCACATGGCCGACGCCAGCTACATGTTCCTCGGCATCGACCGCGCCCGCGCCTGGCAAAAGGATCCCGCGGCATGGCAGGCCATCGATTACTCCGCCACGCACGAGTACGACTTTCAGGAGTTCATCGCCAACCCCGATCTCTATGACGCGCGCATGAAGGCGATGCATGACGCTGCAGGAGGCAAGCCTTTTCTGGCCACGGAAATCTGCGTCAACGATCCGCACTACCAGGAGCCTTCATATCGCATTGCATTCGCCGTGGCGCAGCTCTACCACAAAAACCTCACCGAGCTGGACGCCGTTGCCTTGATGTACTGCTGGACGCTGCTGGACGTGGAGCAGCCGAATTTTGCGGGCTCGCGTTCGTTGCTCGCGCCCGACCGCACACGCGGATGGATCCCCGTACCGACCAGCTACGAGTTGCGCGTGCTGGGCGCCTGGAGCCGGCACATCCTGAAAGGCATGAAGCGCATCAACGCAGAGAGCGGCGACCCCGATCTGCTGGCGACCGCTTTCGCCGACGGCCAGAATGAAACGCTCATCGTCGTCAACCGCTCAGACACTGCGCGCGAGATCAAAGTGCAGGGTGCCGCGCATCCGTGGGCGGAGATGGAGCGCACCGGCATTGAAGAAGTAAACGAGGTCTCCGGCGTTCCTTCTGAGATCGTCGTTCAACCGGGAGAGATTGTGGTGCTTTCGACCATCAAAGCGGAGTAGCGCAACGCGCGCCGGCGCACACAAGAGTTCCCAATGATCGCTGCGCTTTCAAATCCCTTCGCGCCGGAAATCGTCAGGCGTCGTCTAGTGGTGACCGCCACCACCACTATTGCCGCCTCCGCCACTACTACCGCCGCCGCCGCCGTGGGAGCCGCCGCCTCCGCCACCGCCGCCACCACCGCCGCTGCTGTGGGAAGCTCCGCCGCCTCCGCCACCGCCGCCACCACCACCATGGAAGCCGCCACCCCCACTGGGCGCACTCGGCGCGCCGCCGCCGCGGGAGCCGCCTCCACCAGCCGGCGCAGGTGCCGGAGAGTTATGAACAGGTGGAGGAGAATAACTCCGGCTGGGCGGGGTGTAGGTGCGACTGGGCTCGGGAGCAAAACCGTGATCCTGATTTCCGGAGTTGCGGCTTGCCCCTGGAGCATTCTGATTGCCTTGGTTTCCGGGATTGTATCCATTCCCCGTGGAGGGGCGGATGTAACCCTGCCGTGGAACGGCTGTTTGTCCGGGTGCAGGCCGCGAGCCCTGGTTGCCTGGCTGCTCATGGTTCGACGTAGCAAATCCCGCAGAAGCGTAGCTACGCCGCGATGGCTGAGTTGCGACTGGCAGCACGGATTTTCCCGCGATGGTCACCATCCTCGTCTTGTCTCGCGGCGGAAGCCCTGGATTCAGCGGCTGCGAACCACGCCTCACCACAATTGGCTCAAGCGGCCGTCCGTGCATCGGGTGCCGCGGCATAAGCGGACGCGCAATGGTGCGATAACCCGGGGGCGCATAGCCAATATTCGGACCACCGTAGCGGCCCATTCCCCACCACGGCAAACAGCCTCCCATACCAGGAGCCCAACCCCAGCCGAAGCCGTTATAGAAGTTCCATGCACCGCACTGGAAAGGTAGATAACCCCACGGATAACCGGATGCCCAGACGTAGCCGAAGCCCGGCGTGTACATCCATGACCCATTCCCGTACGGGTCGAAGTCCGCGTTCGCGGCATCATAGGGAGACCACACGTAACCCTGGCCTGGAACGTTGTACCAGTTCCCGTTGGCGTCCAGATCGTTCCACTCGGGATTTTCGCTCGCGCCTACGTCGGCCGGCGCCCCGGTCTGATTGGCTGCTTCGGTCGTCAGCGCCTGGTCACGGTCAGAGTTCCACGCGTCCCACGAGTCCGGTTCAATTGACTCTGCCATGTTGTATTGGCTCGGATCAGAGCCGCTCAGCGTCACGCTTTCGCCACCGTGCAGATCCACCGAAAGCGAGCCGGATGCCGTGCCGTCCGCGCCCTGCAAATGAGCATTCCCCGAAAAAACGGCAAGCTGGCCGGGAGGACTATCCATATCGACGCGAATGACAGTGAATCCGCTGGTGGTCACCAGGTCATCACCAAACTGCACACTCATCTGGCCGGCCTGGCCACCGCCCTGGAATTCGAAGTATGCAAGCCCGCTGTTCACCTGGAGCTTGGCCGTCGCGGAGGAGCCGGATCCATTCAGCACGGTCAGCGTCAATGTGCTGTCGGGGGAGATCCGTGCCACGCTGCCATCTTCAAACTGGATCTCTGCCTTTCCGCTGTCCGCGGTTGTGAGTTGCGCGCCTTCAAACAGCGGCGTATTGGCTGCGGCCTGGTCGGCCACAACCTGGCCGCCTTGCGATAGCGTTACCTGGCCGTCTACATAGCTGAGCCGAATCGCCCGCGCCGGTTGCCCTGATTCAGATGTGGATGGCTGCGCTGATTCAGATGCGTCAGGCGCATCCTGCGCGAACAACGCCGGACCAAAATATGCCACTCCGAGGGCCAGCACCGCCAGCCCCAAAAACTTTCTGCGATTCCCCTTGAGAATCATGGCGCCCCGCCTTTCCCCGCCTTGCGGCGACCCCAACCGTTTGGCGGGAGCCCAACATCAATTTGACACCTGCGACCGGGAAAAAGTCGCTCAAACACAGACATTTATGTGGGACCAAGCGCAAGCAGCGCCTTGGCCCTCTTTCTCACCCGTTCCATGACGTCATCATCTTTTGCCAACCGCAACAGAATATCCCGAATGACGGAAACTTGCTGTGCGCGGCCATCCCCCACCGCCTCAGTCAGGTACTCCATCTCCTGGTCCAGACCAAGCGGGTCGTGCTGCAGAAGCACTTGCAGGCGCGCGCCCTCCAGGATCGTCTGCGCTACCGCCTGCATTGAATCCCCGAGTTGCTGAATGTCTTTGTCTTTTGAGTAGTTGAATGTGCATGTGCCCATACCGCTCCCGCCGGTGTAGCTGAACGTCTTCCATCCCTGAAAGGCCACTTTCAGGTGGCTTTCACATGCTTCGTTGAACCAGTTGTGGTTCCGGGCCGTATTGAAGACGCGGCTGGCAAATTGCGCGCTCACCTGGATGTCGAGGTCGAGATTCGGAGTTTCGATTTCCTTCAGTCCCCCCGGAGGTGTTTTCCCCATCGTCGATCGAAAATGGCCACTACCGTCGGGGTTGAGTGTCAGCGTCCATTGCGGGGGCGACAGCCCGGGATTGGAGAAATCCACCTGCACCACCGGCCGCTGACCCTCCGGCTCCTTTCCAGCAGCGGATTGGCCGTGCGCGGTCAGCGCCATCGCCGCAAGAACCAGCCACGCCGCTTTCATCGTGCCGCCTCCTGCAATGCCAGCGTCTGCGCTGTATGAATATGGCAGATGGCGATCGCCAGTGCGTCGGCGGCGTCCGCAGGCTGAGGTAGCTCCGACAGCCCTAATAGCCGCGCCACCATGAACTGCACCTGCTCCTTCTTCGCCAGGCCATACCCCACCACGCTCGATTTGATTTTCAATGGAGCATACTCCGCTATGGGAACTCCAAGTCGCGCTGCGGACAGCAGGGCGACACCCCGAACCTGCCCCAGTTTCAGGGCCGACTTGGCATTTACTGAGTAGAAGACCTCTTCGATGGCGACGGCATCCGGGCGCCAGCGCTCGATTTCGGCCGTCAATTCAAGAAAAACCTGCTCCAGCCGCGCCGGCAAGCTCCGAGTCTTCGCCAGCCGAATCGCTCCCATGGCGCAGAACTTGAGTTGAGGCAGCTGCGCGGCGTCATTCGAATCCACGACACCGAAGCCCGTCACCTCGGTCCCGCAATCGATTCCGAACACCCTCATCGGGTCCAAGTTTACCGCAGAAGGGACCAATCCTTCGCACCCACAGCGCAGATGCCGGCAGACGATTCTTCTGCGACCTTTGGGCCATACCCCAAAGAGCTATTCACGATCGCACCACAAAGCATCCAATCTCGTATCAAGTTTGGTTCCTCCACAAAAGTTTCATCGGAGGGAAACCAAACGGTGTTGATGGTGTCGATACCTTTGAGGGGATAACCCAAGTGTTCCATGCGATGACCATGCGCGGGATTCGGGCGGCAGCAAAGCGCTCCGCCGTCCAATGGCTGAGGCAGGGGGTCTCTCCCCGGCGCTTGGCCCTCACTCTCGCGCTTGGGTTTGCCATCGGATGCATTCCGGTAATCGGGATTCCCACTCTTCTCTGTGCTGCCTTGGCTCTCGCGTTGCGCTTGAATCTGCCTGCCATCCAGGCTGCCAATTATGCGGCAATGCCGCTGCAGTTGGCCCTCATTGTGCCCTTTGTGCGGATGGGAGGCTGGATCGTCTCTGCGAAACCCTCGCACCCGATCACTGCGGCCGCCGTCTTCCATCTGCCTGCGCTCCACATGGCCGCACACGTCAGCGGACTGGCTGGGGAAGCGCTGCTGGCTTGGCTGCTGGCCGCCATTCCGGCGGTGGCTCTCATGACGCTGATGCTCACGCGCATGCTTCGCCGCATTCCGGTCATGAATGCTGCCGAAGCCGGCGACTGAGCCGGCAGAGGTCAGGGCTCAGGTTCGGGCAGGCCCTTCGATTATTTCCCCGCGTATGGATCTGGCACAGGTTGTGCGCTGTCGAGCCATGCCGAGTAGATCATGTCGCGCAGCATGCTCGCCCCGGCTGCCAGCCGCTCGGCGGTAAAGTCGCGCGACTCCTGCGTGCCTGCGCCCGCAAATCCACCGGCCTTATCGAGCTGGTAGACCTGTTCGATGTGAGTGGCCGTCTGGCGCAGATAGCCCACGTACGCGTCAAACATGTCGCCGTCGATGGCCTTCACAGGCGTCATTTTCGCTTGCACATCAGGCGGGTGGATGTTCGCGGCCACAAACGGGCTCTCGAACTCGTAGTGGATCTTGTGTTCGACGGTATAGCCGTTGGGGTTCGGTCCCACCCAGCCGTTGTATTTCACGGTCACGTGCAGCGGCTGCGAACCGTCGCCAACGTAGTGACCAAGCCATCCCGCATAAAAGATGATCGCCGCTTCCACGTCCTTGGAATCCTGCCCGGCAGCTTTGATCTCCCGGTACTGGCGCATAGCCGCCTTCAGCCGCTCCCACACTTCATCGGTCTGCCACGGCTGCAGCCCGATCGTCTCCGGCCGCTGGCTCGCCGCAAAGACCTTCGCCTCAAAATCGAGCCGCTTGTGCGGCAGGGGGCCCAGCGCATCGGCAAGCTCCAGGTCGATGAAATGCTCTGGTGCCTGCGCTGCTGCCAGTTCGGGCTCCGCCTTTGATCGCCACCGGTCGGGCTCGGGGCCCAGGTACTCGATCTCGTCGGCGGCTGCGGGCGCCCGCAAAAACGCGGGCACATCTGCGGGAAGCGTTGTGACCGCCAGCCTGTTGATCATGCGATGCCCCTCATTTCCCCACGCGTGAGCGGCTTGAGGAGGCGATACAACGCTGAACAATACGATGATGGGCAGAAGGATGCGGAATCCGCGTAATAGCTCAATTGAACGGAACATTGAGCCAGTATACGGCGTTTGTCCCTTCGGCTCTCATTGCAGCTGGCCGGGTTGCCGCAGATCGCACCGTCGGGCCAGCCATGAACATGTGCCTTCGGTAACTGGAATGCTTCAATTGCCGGCGCGCTTTACCGATTTATCTGGAGAGCCCGGCAAACAGGCTAATATACTTACTGCAATCGCAGGGATGCGGACTTTTTCCATTTTCCCCGCCGCGCGGCACTTTTGTGGTCTGGCGTGTTGTGGCAGAATTTCAAGGCGGGAAAGAGACCCGGGCTGAAGGGGTGTACCGCCAATAGCAATACGGGCTCGTGAGCGACAAGGGCGTTCCAGGGGATAAGAAAGACCCGATGAGCGAGCAGCCGGAGGACAAGGGTATCCGAACGGGGGTGCGGCCTGTGCCAGCGGCACGAGGCGGATCCCCTCAGCTTTGGCTGATTCTGCCGAGCTGCATCCTTGCCCTGTGGGCCGGCGCCGTCCTTGCCCGCCGCCTCCCCTCCTTTCAATGGGAATCGCTGCCTGTCCTCGCAGCGGGTATTGCCACAACCGTATTTGCACTCATTCTGAATCGCGTGCTGCTTCGCCCTGAGGCCGCGCCTGCGCAGGTTCCCATTGGAGAAGGTCTGCGCGAATTGCTCGATTCTGCTGGTCCGGCTGTCATCGCAACCGATCTTCGCGGGCACCTGATCTATTGCAATCCGGCTGCGGAGCGCCTCTTAGGCTACCGTGGCGCAGAATTGCTGGAGCTATGGGGCCAAACGGAACTCCTCGCGCCCGGCGAAAGTGAGCGCCTGGTCACGGAGATGCAGAAGCTCTGCCACGCGGATCCGTCGCTTCCGTCCACACCTGCCGCCCGCATGGCCGCATATCTCGATTGCGTGCGCTCGCTTCCGCCCAGCATGGTGCCCAGTTTTGACGCCCAGGTGCGACGCAAGGATGGTTCGATCTTTCCTGTCACTCTCCACATCTCTGCGCTTCGCGACGCTGCCGGGCAACTCACGGGAGTGGTAGCCGTCGGCGTGGACCAGAGCGCCGTCCTTCACCGCGAGCAGGCGCAGCGCGAGTCGCAGGAGCGATACCGCGATCTCTTTGAGAACTCCAGCGAGATGATCGCCACACTGAGCCCCGCCGGTCAGTTTCTCTACGCCAATCCCGCATGGAAGCGCAGTTTTGGGTTGGATTACGCAGCGTTAATGTCGCTTCATTCCTTCGAGGACGCGTTTTCTTCAACTACACGCGGCGAGGCAGCCGCCCTCTTCCGCCGCGCGCTGGATGGCGAGATGATCGAGCGCGCTCCGCTGCGTCACCATACGCCCGACGGGCGCCTCCTCGAGTTGGAATTGAGCCTGAGCCGGCGCCACAAGGCCGGCATTCCATTGGCGGTGCGCTGCCTGCTCCGCGACGTCACGCAACAGAAGCAGCGCGAAAATCGGTTGGCCCTCCAGCTTGCCGTCAGCCCGATCATTGGGGAACAGGCGTGGGGCGATCCGCCCGGCATGCGCATCCTGGAAGCGTTGTGCATCTCGCAGGGATGGGATGTGGCCGTGCAGTGGATGGTCGACGCCGAGCAGCAACATCTTGAGTTCGGCACCGCATGGGGCACTCCGGACCGGCACGCCGAAACCCTGATCCAGGGAAGCATGGGCATGACCCTGGCAGGCAGCACGGACCTGCCCGAACGGGCCTGGAAAGACGGCCGCACCGTCTGGATCACCGATCTCGCATCAGCGGGCAAAACCCCTCGCATTGAAGCCGCCTTGAACCAGGAAATGGCCTCAGGATGGGCCACGCCCGTGCGTGCCGGCAGCAAGGTCCTGGCCGTGTTGGAATTCTATTGCCGCTTCAGGCTGCGCGAGGATCGCGAAGCAATGGCTGCCATTGAAACCGCAGCCGCGTCGCTGGGCCAGGTGCTCGCGCGAACTCAGGAGCGGGGACAGACCGACGAACTCAAGCGCCAGCAGGAGATTCTCCTCGATTCGGTGACAGACGGAATCTGCGGTATGGATCGCAACGGAGGAGTGAGCTTTGCCAACCAGGCAGCCGCGCGCTTGCTGGGCGCTCCAGCTGACTTCCTTATCGGAAAGCCGGTGCATGAACTGCTGCATGGCTCCGCACCGCCCGACCGGCAATGCGCCCAGGATTGTCCTCTGCGCTCAGCCGAAACCCAGTCCAGCAGCATCAGCGGCGAAGACAACATCTTTCGTGCCGACGGCAGCTTCTTTCCTGCCGAATATTCACTTACGCCGATTCGGGGACAGGGCCGTTTTTCCGGATCGGTGCTCAGCTTCCGCGACATCAGCCAGCGCTACGCTCTTGACCGGCTCAAGGATGAATTCATCTCCACGGTCAGCCACGAGCTGCGCACGCCGCTCACCTCCATTCGCGGCGCGCTGGGCCTGCTCACCTCGGGCATTCTCGGCGATGTGAACGAAAAAGCCACCAATCTGCTGCGCATCGCGCTCACGAATTCTGACCGGTTGGTTCGTCTCATCAACGATATTCTCGACCTCGAGCGAATCCAGAGCGGGCGCGAGCCGCTGGCCTTCCGCACCGTGCAATTGGCCGACATCGTGAAACAGGCCATTGAAGACATGCAGCCGATGGCAGACTCTGCCGGCGTAAGGCTCATCCACGACACCACAACAGCTGAAGTTACGGCCGATCCTGACCGCCTTCTCCAGGTCGTCACCAACCTGCTTTCCAACGCCGTCAAGTTTTCGCCGCCAAACTCTCCCGTGAGTGTCATGCTGCGGCCTGGCGTCACCGGCGTCATTCTCTCCGTGATCGACCACGGACGCGGCATTCCCGCGGACAAACTGGAAACCATATTCGGCCGATTCCAGCAGGTGGATGCCTCCGATTCCCGGCAAAAGGGCGGCACCGGTCTGGGACTGGCGATCTGCCGCACCATCGTCTTGCAGCATTCGGGCCGCGTCTGGGCCGAGCGCAATCCGGTCCGCGGATCCACCTTCCGAATCTTTCTTCCGTACGAACCTGCTCCCCTCGTCTCTTCCGGCCGTCCGATGGAGACCGAGACTGGGCACGGAACTGTGGTGCTGGCTGACGCCGATTCGGAATCACGGCCGCGCATTGCCGCGCAGCTGGCCCGCCACGGCTATTCCGTAGTTCAAACGGCCACGGCGGAACAGACGCTGTCGGCCGCGGGCCAGAACGCCCAGGCCATCCTTCTCGATTCCGCACCCGGCGGCATCAATGGTTGGGAGATTCTGCCGCAACTGCGCCAGCTCGATGCCAGCTCAAAAACCCCCGTCGTTTTGTTGAGCGTGGAGGATTCACAGTCCCATGACGATTTGTCAGGAGGAGCAGAGAAGCCCGCGGCCAAGCCGCCACAGGAAGAGGCGCTGCTTGCCGAGCTGTCGCGCGCCCTTCGCGGATTGGGTGACAAGGCGCGAATCCTCGTCGTCGAAGATGATCGCGACCTGGCGCAGATCATCAGCGAAGTCTTCACACGAGACAACATCGCCGTTCGCATCGCACATTCGCTCCAGGAAACCGTCGATGCTTGCTCTGCGTTTAATCCCCACCTGATGGTGCTCGATATCGGGCTGCCGGATGGCGACGGATTCAATGTCGTGGATTGGCTGCGCCAGCACGAGGGCCTGGCCCGATTGCCGCTGGTGGTGTACTCCGGCCGCGAGCTCTCGTACGCTGAGCGCAGCCATCTCACCCTCGGACCCACCTATTTCCTTGCCAAGGCCCGCGTCCAGCCGCAGCAACTTGAAGCTCTGGTGTTGACGATGCTCCGTTCCTCCCGGCAAATGGACGAGACTGCGCCCCGGGAGTCCGCCGTACCGAATTCATAACCTAATTGACACCCTCAGCCCATCGACAATCCCGCTACAGCACTCCAAAATAGGTCTGGAGGGCCTGACGCCTTGGCGCACAAAATCCTGATCATCGATGATGAAGATGACATTCGCGAAGTTGCCGCTTTGAGCCTGCAAACCGTGGCGGGCTGGGACGTGATCATGGCGAGTTCGGGTGCGCAGGGCGTGGCCCGCGCCTCGGAACAGCATCCCGATGCCATCCTCCTCGACGTGATGATGCCCGGAATGGACGGGCCCACCACCTTTCGGGAGCTCCGCAAGAACCCGGCCACCGCGGGCATTCCCGTCTTGCTGCTCACCGCCAAAGTCCAGGGCAGTGACCAGCGGCGCTTTGCCGACCTTGGCGTGCAGGCCATTCTCTTCAAGCCGTTTGACCCGCTCACGCTTTCCGCACAGATCTCGAGCGCATTGGGCTGGAGTTGACTCGAAGCGCAAATGAAATCTTCTCTCCAATCCGGCAAGCAGGCGGAGGAGGCACTTTCCCAGGCCATCGACCGCCTCTGGGTGCGGTTCTTTCCGGAGATCCGGGAGCGCGTCGCGGTTCTCGAATCCGCTGCCACGGCCGTTTCCGCGAAGAAACTGTCCGCCGCGCGCCGCGAGAAAGCCCAGGCTGCCGCGCACAAGCTGGCCGGCGTTCTAGGCACCTTCAGCCTCGCGCGCGGCACGGTGCTTGCGCGCGAATTGGAGGTCATCTATTCCCAGGAAACCTCGCCCGGCTCTGACTCCGGCGAGCGGCTTGCCGAAATCGCTGCCGAATTGCGCGCGATCGTGGAGAATCGGCCCTCCACGAGCTAGGACCTGTGAACAGGCCCTCAGGCCTCAAGAATTACACTTTTCACAAGTGACCCGCCACGATTCATCCCCGCAGCACCTGGACGTCACGCCTCAATTGGACCTGAGGTTTGACGAGCCTCGGCCCGCGCGCCACATCTGGCCCGTGCACGAGCTGGTCTCCCAGGTACGTGAGTTGGTAGAACAGGAATTCGGTGACGTTTGGGTCGAAGGCGAGATCTCCAATTTCCGTCCAGCACCCTCTGGCCATGTCTACTTCACCCTCAAGGACGCCGAGGCGCAACTCCCCATCGTATTTTTCCGCCGCAACGTCATGCTTCTCCGCTTTCGGCCTGAAGATGGCCTTCATGTCCTGGTCCGCGGCCGCCTGAGCGTGTATGAGCAGCGCGGTCAGATGCAGCTTGTGGCCGAAACCATGGAGCCGGTCGGCACAGGCTCGTTGCAGCTTGCCTTCGAGCAACTCAAAGAGAAGCTCAAGGCCGAAGGTCTCTTCGATGCCGCCCGCAAACGCCCCCTGCCCCTGTTTCCTCGCACGGTGGGTATCATCACGTCACCGACGGGCGCTGTGATCCGCGATTTTCTCAATATCGTTGGCCGCCGCCACTCCGGCTTGAATGTCCTGCTCTGTCCCGCGTCCGTTCAGGGTGACTCCGCGCCGGCTGAAATTGAATCCGCCCTGTCCGAGCTGAACTCCGGAGGTCTCGTCGATCTCATCGTGCTTGCTCGCGGCGGCGGTTCCCTTGAAGATCTAGCCGCCTTCAACAGCGAGCGCGTGGCCCGGGCAATCGTTGCATCCCACTTGCCGGTGGTTTCGGCCATCGGCCATGAAACCGATTTCACCATCGCCGACTTTGCCGCCGACCTGCGCGCTCCCACGCCTTCAGCCGCAGCAGAGCTTGTGACAGAGGCCCAGTTCAAGATCGCTGAAGTTCTCGCAGCGCTTTCTCATCGCCTGGAACGCGCCGCGGGCTATCGGCTCTTGCAGGCGCGCAACGGTTTTGCCGGAGTGGAAATCAGCCGCGCCGAGTCGCGCATCTCGGCTCTCCTGCATCGCCTCGCCCAACGCCTCGACGAGGCCGTGCTGTGTTTAGACACCGCCATGACAGCTCACCTCCGCGCACGCCGGAATCGAGTGACGGAGCTGGCCGAAGCCATTCTGCATCGCCACCCGCGCCCCCGCCTGGCTCATGCGCGCGAGCACCTCGCCGATTTTCGTGCACGCCTCCAGCGCTCAACCGAGCGCCTCCTGGAATCTTCCGCGGCAAAGCTCGGCGCTCTCGACGCGCGGCTGCAATCGCTTTCACCGTTAGCCGTGCTCGATCGCGGCTATGCGCTGGTTCTCTCGAGCGAAGGAGCGCTCATTCGTTCCACCGTGCAACTGACTCCCGGCGATCCCGTCACCACGCGCCTCGCCGACGGCTCCTTCATCAGCCGCGTGGAGTCGACCGCACCCCACGCTCCGGTCACACCCCGAAAACGAGGCAAGAAATCAGGATCATGAACGCATCCGCAGCACGCAAACTTTTCGGTACTGACGGGATTCGCTCCATCGCAGGTGAGGCTCCGCTCGATCCCTCAACGATCTATGGTGTCGGGCTCGCGCTGGCTCACACGCTGCGGAAGACAACGGCCCGGCCCAGGATCCTTTTTGGCCGCGACACACGCGAGTCCGGCCCCTGGATTGCTGCCACGCTCGCCGAAGGCCTGCGCCAGGCAGGCGCGCAGGTCGAGAGTGCCGGCGTCGTCACCACCCCGGCTGTCGCGTTTCTCACGCGGACCCACGGCTTTGACGCCGGTGTTGTCATCTCCGCATCGCACAATCCCTGGCAGGACAACGGCATCAAGCTCTTCGGCGCCGACGGCTTCAAGCTTCCTGACGCGGTTGAGCTGGCGATGGAAGAGGAGATCTTCTACCACGCCAGCCAGGTGCAGATCTCTGATCCGCGTTGCTTCGCGCCTGTTGTCGATAATCCCGATCTTCAGGCTGACTACATCCAATTCCTCATCGACTGCGTTCCCGGGCTCTCGCTCTCAAGTCTGAAAATTGTTGCCGACTGCGCCAATGGGGCTGCGGCCGCTATCGCGCCCGAGCTTTTCCGGCGTCTCAATCCCGACGGACGCGTCCAGGTGACCCTCCTCAACATCGCGCCTGACGGACGCAACATCAATGCAGGCTGTGGCGCCTTGCACCCCGAGTGCGTGGCCAACGAAGTGAAAGCGCGCGCCGCGTCCATCGGGCTCACATTCGACGGCGACGCCGACCGCTGCATGCTTGCGGGCGCGCATGACAACGTGATTAATGGCGACGCCATCATGCTCATGGCTGCTCGCGACCTCAAGACACGCGGCATGCTTACCGGCGACCTGGTCGTCGCCACCACCATGTCCAACATGGGCCTTGAGGCCGCGCTCAAGCGCAGTGGCATTCGCATGGACCGCGCACCCGTTGGCGACCGCTATGTCCTTGAAGAGATGCAGAAACAGAATGCGGCTCTCGGCGGCGAACAATCCGGGCACATTCTCTTCCCTCACCTGGCCACCACCGGCGATGGCCTGCTTACCGCTCTCGTCGTCCTCGACCTGCTTGCCCGCACCGGCAAGTCCATTGAACAACTCACCGCCGATCTCAAGGTCTTTCCGCAGGTCATCGTCAATGTAAAGGTGCGCGAAAAAAAGCCGCTGGACTCCGTTCCCGCCGTGACGCAAGCCATTCGCGCCGCGGAGCTGGAGCTCAACGATGCAGGCCGCGTGGTTGTCCGCTACAGCGGCACCGAGTCACTTGCCCGCGTGATGATCGAAGCCGAAAGCGAAGAGGCGATGCGCCGTCACGCTGACGCCATCGCCGCTGCAATTCGAAATGAGCTCGGAGTGTAGCGAGATCGGGGACCGAAGGGTTCTTTAGGGCGTCTCTCCTTTTGCTGTAGAGCAATCCCACCCTAGCCGCAAGAACAAGAACGCGGCTAGGATGGGGCACCCACACTTTACAGATTTAGGAGAGATGCCCTAGATACTCAAATCGGCGGCGCTCAACTGCGAAATCCTCTGCACGTTGATTCGATGGGCCCGCTTCCGAGTCTGAGCGATGTCATACGCATTCTGCATCCGCATCAGCGTGTCCATCTTCACTCCGAACGCCTTTTCCAGCCGAAGGGCCATCTCGCCCGAAAGATCCGCATTGCCATTGAGCAAGCTCGATAAAGCAGGCCGCGAAACACGAAGCGCTTTGGCAGCTGCCGTAACGGTCAGGCCTGCAGCCTCAACCATCTCAGTGCGGATAAACTCTCCAGGATGCGGCGGGTTCTTCATCGGCATGGCAAATGCTCCTTCGAGTCTAGTGATAATCTTCGAGATTTACGTCGAATATTTCGCGTCTGACCTGGTCCATGTGAAAGGTCAAGCGCCGGTTCGCTGTCACGCTCAGGCTCCACGTTCCTCTGCGATTGCCCGTCAGCACATGCGCCTTCCACGTCGGGAGCGCAAATAGCTCGTCCGGATTCTCCATCTCATCGAGAAACAGGAACATCTTGCGCAGCTTATCCGACAGGGCCGGCCCGACGCCCCTGGCGTCATCGTCCTCGTAAAGCCGTTTGAGCCCTTTGTGAGCGAAGCTCTTGATCCTCACTCATTCAAGTGTAGCCTGTTGCTTAACACTTGTCAACCCTCCGCTCGGCAGCGTGGCCCACCTGAAAGCTGGAAACGCCCGCCTATCACCCTTTACCATCGACCCATGCCCCGCTTCCCTGCCGGCCAAACGCTCCTCATTGACGCCGATGACACGTTATGGGAAAACAACATCTACTTTGAGCGCGCGATCGCCGGGTTCATCAGCTTTCTCGATCACAAAACGCACTCGAACGCCGAGGTGCGCCGCGCCCTCAACGCCGTCGAGCGCGAGACCATCCTGGCGCACGGGTACGGCCTCCCGAGCTTTACCCGTTCGCTGGTGGAATGCTTCGAACGCCTGAGCCCCGCGCCGGTAACAGAGGACAAGCGCGAACAGGTTCGCAGCTTTGCCCGCACCATCTCCGAGCAAGAGATTGAGCTGCTGCCCGGCGTGAAAGAAACTCTGGCCGAGCTCTCCGGCCGCCATCAACTCATCCTGATGACCAAGGGCGACCACGCCGAACAGGCTGACAAGCTCGCCCGATCCGGCCTCGCTCCGTATTTCGCTGCGGTTGAAATCGCCGCTGAAAAAGATCCGCCGACCTATCGCGCCGTGATCGCTCGTCACGAGCTCGCGCCGCATACCAGTTGGATGATCGGCAACAGCCCAAAGAGTGATATCAACCCCGCGCTTGCCGCGGGCCTCCACGCGGTCTTTCTCTTCCACAAAGACACCTGGGTGTTGGAACACGCCACGCTCGATGTCGCGCCCGAAGGGCAGCACCTGATCGAGCTTGACTCCTTCGCCAAGCTGGCGACGCTCTTCTAGATTGCATCTTTCTTTCTTGACTCGCTCTTTACTGGCCGATATCATCGGCTAGCCTTCCCGGGTCATTATCATCCTCTGACGCGCATTTGCTAGATATCCGGCTTCATCGATCCCTCTTGAAGGAGTTCTGCCCGTGACTACTCCTCGCATCGTTGCCTGCTTTGGCCTGCTCGCGCTTTCGCCTCTCACTCAAGCGCAGACCTCGCCGACCTCCTACAGCATCACGGAAAAGGGCAACTCGGCCGACGCCGTAACCACTGTCTATCGCAGCGGTTCAAAGGCTCTCGCCATCGTCAACGAGCCTGCGCAGGGATCTACGCCCGCCACACGGATTTACAGCCTTTACGACATCGCCGCCGGCATCAACTACACCTGGAGCCCCGATACCAACCCGATCCCGTGCAGCTCCGGAACTTTCTCTGGCGACTGGGGCGACCCCTTCGCCATGACCGCCGAGCTCACCAAGGACATTGCCAGCGGCGACGTGAAACCCGCCGGCACAGAGACCATCAACGGAATTCCCACGCTGATCTATGCCGGCTCGAATGCACAGGCAAGCGAAAAAATCTGGTTCGATCAGAAGGATGGCCTCGTGATGCGCGCCCAGGTCACAGGCGCCGGCGCTCCGCTCATGACTCTCGTTGACATCACGAAGGTGTCGTTGGCTCCGCCCGACCCTTCGCTCTTCGTATTGCCGCCTGGGTGCGCAAACCAGAAACCGCCGCGGACACCCGCCCAACTCATGACCGATGAAACAGGCGACGATGCGGCCAATTTTGTGAACGGCAGCTACGGACCCGGCTCGCAGACTTCCTGCAACGTGGTGCTACGCGTGGTGCAGGCCAAGACCATGACGCCCATATCGAACATCCAGGTGGCCATCGACACTACTTATAACCAGGACAACCCTCCCCACTACGAATCCGGCGTGCACAACGACGGTACGGAAACCTTTTCTGGCGGCGGTATCCACGAGATCACCGATCAGGTCCACAACGGCGTAGTGAGCCTGGGAAATCTGCCGTCGTACTTCATGCTCGACGTCAATCTCATCCGGCCAAACCACGGGAGTGGCGCGGGGCTGGTGTACCGCCAGTGCTTTGCGCCGACCACCGTGCTGCTCTACGTCGTGAAAGATTACGGCCAGCCTGACGAGAGCGTCGATGTTCTATGGGTGAAGGCCGGAAGATACGCGGTTCTGCCCGCGCATTAGGGCGCAGAAGGCGCGCCTCAGTGGCCGACCCGCAGATGCAGCACTCCAGCAACTCCCACCGGGTGAGCGCCATAATCCGGCAACAACCGCGGCGGCGTTGCATAAACCGTCGCCTGCGCTCCGAGTTCCAGCGCGCTCCAATCGGAATGCCAGATGCGGTGCGCGTAACCACCGGTGAATGCCTGAACACGACCGACAACAGTCTCCTCCGGCGGCGCCAAAACTCCCAGAAGATCTGTCGAGCGATCGTCGTTTTCGATGCGAGTCCAAACTGATTGCTTCTCACGGAAGCGCGCTTCGGCCTCAATCAGGTAACCGTTGGCGTTCACGTCCGTACCGATAGTGTGATTTCTTCCCCACACGGCTGTCGCATCGAGTTCGGCGTTCGTCCACGCATGGTGCAAGCTCACCGACGCCGTTTGCCGCAGAACATCTTCCGCGGGGTGAAGCGCCTCAGGCGAGTGGAGATGCCCAAGCGAGTACTGCGCGATCCAATCGCGCGCAGGGGCCGCCGTGATCCGCGCTGACCAGGAGTCCACCACGCCCGCCGCAATCGTCCAGCGATTCTCGCCGGGCTCGCGCCCGTGGAATCCTGAGGCCTCAATGTGCGCCGGTCCCCAGGTCACGCCGCCCGTGACCACGTCATAAGCAATGTGCGTCGAGTCCTGCAAATGGTGTGCCAGCGGCGCCAGCGGGTCGCTCTCCGCGCTCATGCGATGCGGAAACGCCACCGGCCCCAGCGCCGGATCGCCCACCGGCGCCGCATAAATCGACGCCAGTCCGCGCTCACCGATCTTCGCGTCGTACATCGCAGCCAGCTCCATAAAAAAATCATGCGGATGCTGCCCATCGACAATCGCCTTCCGGTAGGCGGTCTCGCCTTGCTGAAAAAGCTCCGGATAGTAGCGTCCGGAAATCGTCGCCGGATCCAAGCTGAGCATGCTGGCGAAGGTCCACTGGCCATGCGCATCCGCTCGCTGCGCCATCCCCATCTCCCAGTTCGCGCTGAACAGCTTGTCGCGTCCACGCGGGCCTGTCTGCTGCTGCTCGGCCACATTCACCTCGCCGTGCAGCATCTCCATCCACTTTCCGCTCGCGCGCATCAGCATCAGTGGCGCACTCGAATCCGGCTCAAGGCTCGTTCCAGACGCGCTGTGCCGCAGTACATTCTCTTTGAGCGTCGCTGCCGGGCCACCCATCTGCATCTGCGCGCTCAGCACCGGCAAAGCGCATAGCAAAAATGCAGTTGTCCACCAGCGATGCATTGCGACCTCCGCAGCTTACACAATGCAATTCTATGAAGCCGCGGGGCTCGCCGCGCGCTGTGAGAAAATGAATTTACAACTGTTCTCCGGCGCGATCTGCTTCGGCGCGCTCGAACCCGCGCATCAATTCAGAATTCCTGGCGGTTCGCCGTTAACGCCCTGCTGCGGCACACGCCCGGCAACCGGAGACACTCGCAGGAAAACGACAACGAATGATCAGCGTAAGCAACATCACCATGCGCTACGGCGCAAAGATCCTCTTTGAGGACGTCTCCACGGCCTTCACTCCCGGCCGCCGCTACGGCCTCACCGGCCCCAACGGCGCCGGCAAAACAACCTTCATGAAAGTGCTCGCCGGCGAATTGGAGCCGCAGAAAGGCACCGTGGTCCGCCCGCGCAAGCTTGGCGTTCTGCGCCAGGATCAGTTCGCCTTCGACGCTTACCGCGTCATCGACACCGTCATCATGGGCAACCGCCCGCTGTGGGCCGCACTTGAAGAGCGCGACCGCATCTACGAAAAGCCCGAGATGACCAACGAAGACGGCATGCGACTCGGCGAGCTCGAAGGCGTCATCGGCGACGAGGACGGCTACACCGCCGAATCCGATGCTGCCGTCCTGCTCGACGGCCTCGACATTCCCGAGCCGCTGCATAGCCGCAAGATGGGCGAGTTGCAGGGCGGCCAAAAGGTTCGCGTCCTGCTGGCGCAGGCTCTCTTCGGCAAACCGCAGGCGCTGCTGCTCGACGAGCCAACCAACTATCTCGATCTCGACTCCATTCACTGGCTGCAGGATTTCCTCACCAATTACGACGGCACGCTGATCTCCATCTCGCACGACCGGCACTTCCTCAACTCCGTCACCACCCACACCGCCGACATCGACTACCAGACGATCATCACGTATACCGGCGGCTACGACGACATGGTGATGGCCAAAACGCAGATTCGCTCGCGCCTGGAATCGGAAATCGCGCAGCGCGAAAAGAAGATCGCGCAGCTCAATGAGTTCATCGCGCGATTTTCGGCGGGCACTCGATCCAGTCAGGTGACCAGCCGGCGCAAGGAAGTGGAGCGGCTGCAGACCAACGACCTGGCGCGCTCGAACATCCAGCGCCCGTACATCCGTTTCGACCAGGAACGGCCCAGCGGAAAGCACATCCTGGAATTAAAGCATTTAACGAAGTATTACAGCGATCTTGCGGTTATTGATGGATTTACAGCAAATCTTCTGCGCGGCGAAAAGATTTGCCTGATGGGTCGCAACGGCGCCGGGAAATCCACCCTGCTCAAATCGCTGCTCGCTAACTATCCGGGCCTCGCCGAGCCAAATTTCACCCTCGACTCAGGCTCGGTCTTCTGGGGTCATGAAGCGCAAGTGGGCTACTTTCCGCAGGACGTGGGCTCAACGATCGAACATGGCCTTACCGTGGCCGAGTGGCTGCATCAGTGGAAGCCCGGCGCGCATATCGAAGACATTCGCGGCATCCTCGGCCAGATGCTCTTCTCCGGCGAAGAGGGCGCCAAACCGACCAAGGCGCTTAGCGGAGGCGAGCAGGCGCGGCTGGCGTTCTGCAAGCTCATCCTCACCAAGCCCAACATCTTGATTCTCGACGAGCCCACAAATCACCTCGACCTCGAAGCCATCAACGCGCTCAATATCGCGCTGCAGCGCTACGAAGGCACGGTGCTGCTGGTCACGCACGATCACGACTTGATCGACGAAGTCGCGACGCGGCTCTGGATCTTCCACGAACGCGAGATCGAGGATTTTCAGGGCCCCTACGCCGAGTGGAAGGGCAAGCACAGCTAGGGCCTGTTAACACTATTGGGGTGGATGGCGTTGCGATCGAAAATCCAGTTAGCCGAGGCGGAGGACAACGGCTGTGGCGGGTCCACAGCCTAGGACGACAACGAAGGATGGCCGGATTTTCGCCGCAACCCGGAGGGACGGGGCTGATTTTCCCGAATTCGTTGTCGCTCGTCGCTAGCAGACACCCGGTATGCGTCGATCCTCGCTCCTAGAATTCGCGAAAATCGGCACCCGTCGCCGCCATCCCAATAGTGTTAGCAGGCCCTAGGCGGGTGCTCGCCGGAACAACGCAACAAGTTCGCGAAAGCTCGATATGTTGTTCGACCATACAAAACCGCTCCGGGCCCCTGACTCGCATCATTCGTGGCTCTCGCCACGCGCAAGATCGCTACTCAGCTACGCAGCAATCGTCGCGCTCATTTCAGCCTCGACGGCAACCATGATGCTCTGCCCTTGCGATTCCGTCAGTATTCACGACCACCATGCGATTTCTCTGGTCGCAGTCGCCGCCGTCTTCGGCATCGCCGCCGCATTCCTGGGCTATAGCCGAATGCGGCGCGATTCCGGAGTCACCGTGTTCTTGAGAGCAGTCGGCGCCATCGCCGTCGTCGGATTTTGCGTCTACGTGGAGCTCTCTGCTGCCATGTACGTCGTTGCCTGGCTGGCGCGCCCGCGGTAGCGTCAACCAAATCTCTCCTGTTCCTTGCCTTCCGGGAACCCGCCGCACCAAGCCCTGTTCATGAAATCCAGATTCCGCCACCCTTCTTCCTGCACGATCAAAGCTCGGGTCTATCGGCCAACCTGCCGCCAACCTACCAAAAACAAAGGCATAGCATCCAACTAAGTGCATGAGTCCTCGTCGGGAATCAAAGGCGAGATCACCATTCGAAAGAAGTTCGAAGACAGGGCCTTTATTTCCGATGGACTTGCGTATTCCTCAGGCCGTTCCGCTCTCAGCGGTGTCCACCAAGGTGGCATCTTCCGGGCCCAAGCCGGTTCGACCTTCTATTCCTGAACCAGCGGCCGAGTCGTCCCCAATGGACGATAACGCGGAGCAAATACGCCTGGCCGCGGCTGCCGGACAGATCGGCACGTGGGAGTGGAATCCGGTGAGCGGTGCGCAAACTCTCTCTTCCGAGCTTCTGCGAATCTTCGGCCTCGAAGCAGCCGACCCCGAAATCTCGCGAAAATGGGCGGCGCGTGTTTGGCCTGATGACTTGCCCAAAGTCCAGTTGCTCATGCACCAAGGCGGCGAAACGGGCCGGATGGAATTCGAATATCGTTACCTGCATCCCGACCTCGGGATGCGCTGGCTCTACTGCAAGGGATGCTGGTTCCAGGACAAATCGCGGATGTTCGGCATTGTGCAGGATGTCAGCTCGCGCAAAGCCGCCGAAGAGGCTTCGCAACGGCTGGCAGCGATTGTCGAATCTTCTGACGATGCCATTATCAGCAAGGATCTCCATGGAGTGATCACAAGTTGGAATTCGGGTGCGGAAAAGATGTTCGGCTTCTCCTCGGACGAGATGATTGGCCGGCCCATTACCACCATCATCCCTCCCGAATTGCGCGACGACGAAACCAGGATTCTGACGACAATTGCGCGCGGAGATCGGATTGAGCACTTTGAAACATTCCGTGTCAGGAAAAGCGGCGATCCCATTGAGGTATCGCTCACCGTTTCGCCGGTAAAGGATGAGTCAGGCAGAATTGTCGGCGCAGCGAAAATCGCGCGCGACATCTCGGAGCGCAAGAGAACCGAACAGACCTTGCTCATCACGGAGAGGCTTGCGGCCGTGGGCCGGCTTGCCGCCACCGTCGCTCACGAGATCAACAACCCGCTTGAAGCTGTCATCAATCTGGTTTATCTGGCAAAAACTGCCAAAGCGCAAGGGCAGGCTCGAAGCTATCTCGAAGCAGCCGAAGAGCAATTGGCGTCCGTTTCGCATCTCACGCGGCAGACTCTTGGCTTCTACCGGGAAACCTCCGGCGCTCGCGCGGTTCGTCCCAGTGAGATCATCGGCTCTCTGCTCTCAGTGTTTTCATCGCGCGCCCGAAACAAGGGAGTTCAGTTCAGCGAGGAGATTCAGGACGATTCGGCGATCTTTGCAGTGCCCGGGGAGATCCGGCAGGTGGTCGCCAATCTGCTAAGCAACAGCATCGATGCTGTACAGGGGGCAGGGAGGGTTCGCATTCGCGTCTCCACCAGCCGGAATTGGCACAAGGATCTTGAGTCCGGGATCCGGATAACGGTGGCTGACACCGGCGCCGGCATTCCACCCGCAGCGCGCCAGCGGATCTTCGAGCCCTTCTACACTACCAAGCGCGACGTGGGAACCGGGCTCGGCCTTTGGGTGTGTAAGAGCGTTGTCGATCATCACCACGGCACGATTCGCGTGCGCAGTTCCGCTACTCCAGGAAAGAGTTGGACCGCGGTCTCGGTCTTTTTCCCCTTCGATTCGCAATCAGAAGCCGCAAAAAGTGCCGACCAGGCATCCGAGCCGCCGCTTCGCATGGCTTCCTGAGCCGGCGCAGAGCTTCACGCCCTCCGCTGCGCCGCCTCCTCGTACAACCGCACATACTCCTTAGCCGGCTCGGCCCAACTGTAGTCCTGCGCCATGCAGTTCAGCATCAAGCGCCTCCAGCCTGTCTTGTCGTTGAAAGCCTCAAGCGCGCGGTCGATCTCCGCCAGCAAATCCTTTGCACCGTAGCCCGCAAATTTGAAGCCCGTGCCCGTTCCCTTCTTCTCGTCCCACTCCTCAATGGTGTCGTCAAGACCTCCGGTCGCGCGCACGATGGGCACCGTCCCGTATTTGAGCGAGTACATCTGGTTCAGTCCCGATGGCTCGTATCGAGACGGCATCAGGAACATGTCTGCGCCGGCCTCGATCTTGTGCGCAAGCACCTCGTCGTAACGAATCTGCACAGCCACTTTGTCGGGATAGCGAAATGCCCATTCGCGAAAAAGGTTTTCATAGTATGGATCGTGCGTTCCCAGCGCAACCACGACTACATCGCGCGTGGCGATCTGTTCGGTGATCTGCGCGACGATGTCAAATCCCTTTTGCGTGGCAAACCGCGACACGATGCCGATGACCGGCGTTGTTTCCGCAACATTCTCCAGGCCAAATGCGTGCAGCAGATCGGCCCGGCAGGCGGCTTTGCCGTCAAGATTCTCCGGCGAGTAGTGCGCTGCCAGGTTGCCGTCGGTCGCCGGATTCCACTGCGTGTAATCCACGCCATTCAAAATCCCGCGCAGATCTTTCGCGCGCTTGTGCAGAATCCCCTCCAGATGCTCGCCGAAATCCGCAGTCTGAATCTCCTCCGCGTACTTGCGGCTCACCGTCGTGAGCAAATCAGAAAACACCACGCCGCCCTTCAGAAAATTGAAGCGGTCGTACTGCTCAACCTTTTCCATGGTGAAAATCTCCCAGGGAAACAACAGATCCTCGGTAGTCCTCGGCGGAAACGTGCCCTGGTACGCCGCATTGTGAATGGTGAGCACAGTTGCAGCACCGCTTAGAGCCGGGTCCGCAGCGTACGTGTTCCGCAGATACACCGGAATCAGCGCCGCTTGCCAGTCATGTACGTGAAAAATCTGCGGAACGCCAATCTGTTTTGATGCCTCGATGACCGCACGGCAGAACAGCCCGAAGCGCTCGGCATTGTCGGCATATTCGCCGCCGCTCGGACCATAAAGCTCTTTCCGATCAAATAGTTCCGGGCAATCAATAAAGTAGTACTGCACACCATCCAGCAGGCCGCCGTCTAATACGCCCACGAACCGGCTGTAAGACTGGAAGGGTATGGTCAGCGAGCGAATCAAGACCTTCGGCTCGTCCTCAAACTGCTTGCGAATGCGCGCATAGAACGGCAAATAAACTGACAGTTCGTGGCCCAGCTTCACAAGCTCACGAGGCAGCGCACCCACCACGTCGGCCAGGCCTCCGGTCTTGGCGAACGGCGTGCACTCTGAAGCGGCAAATGCGATCTGCATCCGGAAAGTCTCCCCTCGCGAAGTCAAGGCTCAGTCTACTACGCGAATTTGCACAGCCACATCGACGTGCCAATCTGTCGGCCTCTTGTGGCATATGATGAGTGGGGCGTGTGCTCGGTCGCCGGCTGTGCTGCCTGCAACCCCGTCATGAACTCCGAACTTCACCGCCTTGATAGACCGCCGATGAAAATTCCATTGAAGTTGCTCTTCTCCGTTGCCGTCATCGCCCTGTTGGATTCCACTTGCGCATTCGCAGCGGCCGCGCCGTCGAGCGCCGTCGACCGCAGCCCTGACACCGCTTCACACTCCTTCCAGGCGGAGAACGGCAAGTTTCTGCTCGATGGCAAGCCGTTCCAGATCATCTCCGGTGAAATGCATTATCCCCGCATTCCACGCGCCTATTGGCGTGCGCGCTTTCGCATGGCCAAAGCCATGGGCCTCAATACGATCACACCCTACGTGTTCTGGAACGAACACGAGCCGCAGCCCGGCGTCTACGATTTCTCAGGCCAGCGCGACATTGCCGAATTCATCCGTGAAGCGCAGAGCGAAGGTCTCTACGTGATCCTTCGTCCGGGCCCGTATGTTTGCGCTGAATGGGAGTGGGGCGGCTACCCCTCGTGGCTGCTCAAGCAACATGGCATCGTCGTCCGCAGCAGCGATCCGAAGTTCATGCAGCCGGCGCGCCGATGGCTACTCCGTCTCGGAAAGGAGCTGGCGCCGCTTCAGATTGGCAATGGCGGCCCGATCATTGCTGTTCAGGTAGAAAACGAATATGGCTCATTCGGAAACGACCATGAATACATGGACCAGATTCACCGCGACTTGGTCGACGCCGGCTTTACCAAGGCGATGCTCTACACTGCCGATGGCCCGGAGCAGGTGCCCAACGGATCGCTCGCTGAATTGCCTGCTGTCGTCAATTTCGCTCCGGGCAACGCCAAGCACGCCTTCGAAACACTCCACAAGCTGCGCCCCACCGGCCCCATCATGGCAGGCGAGTGGTGGGACGGCTGGTTCGATTTCTGGGGCGGCCCGCACCACACCACCAACGCCAAAGCCGAAGCCGCTGAGCTCTCCTGGATTCTTTCTCAGGGTGCCTCGATCAGCATCTACATGTTTCACGGCGGAACAAACTTCGGCTGGATGAATGGCGCCAATATGGATAACACTCCCTATCGGCCTGACGTCACCAGCTACGACTACGACGCCGCGCTCGATGAGAGCGGCCGGCCCACGCCCAAGTATTTCCTCTTTCGCGACGCGATTACCGAGGCCACGGGAAAGGCGCCGCCGCCCGTGCCTGACGTCGCACCGCCCATCGCAATGCCGCCAGCTCAACTCAACCAATCCGTCTCGTTTTGGACATCGCTGCCTCAGCCGCTCCACTCAGAGCAGGTCCTCACCATGGAGGATCTGGATCAGGCCTACGGCTACATTCTCTATCGCACCTCGATTCCCTCGCCCGTCTCCGGCGACCTGGTCCTCGACGAACTCCACGATTACGCGCTGATCTACTCCGACGGTAAGCTGATCGGTACCCTCGATCGCCGCCTCGAACAAAACACGCTGCACGTCAACCTCACTCAGCCCAACACGCGCCTCGACATCCTCGTTGAGAACACCGGCCGCGTCAACTTCACGAGGGCCATCCGCGGCGAGCGCCAGGGGATCACGCACAAGGTGACCCTTGCCGGCAACCCCCTCACCGGTTGGCAAATCTATTCCTTACCCATGGGCAACCCCGATACGCTTCCCTTCCGCGCGGCCAACTGTACCGGCGCCTGCTTCTATCGCGGCACGTTGCAGGTCGATCACGCCGGAGACACATACCTCGATACCGGCAGCTTCACCAAGGGGTTCGTTTGGGTCAATGGCCATCCATTAGGCAGGATCTGGAACATCGGACCGCAAATGACGCTCTACCTCCCAGGCCCCTGGCTTCACAAGGGAGCCAACGACGTGATCGTTTTTGACCTTGAAGGCGCGCCCGGCCGGACCGTTTCCGGCGTGTCATCGCCGAATCTTGGAGCAGCAACTTCGCAAGCACCGCCAGCCAACTGATCCATTCAGGCAAAGCAGCTTTGGCTATTTCATCGCGGGCGCCTCGGCCGTCCCGGGAACGGCAGGCACCGTCGCGCTTGCCTTCAGGCGTTCGCGCAAGACGAGAAGCGCATAGCAGCCAAGAATCACGAACAGCGGATCAAGCGGGCGCATACGATATGCTTCCGGGTGGACAAAGTAGTACATGAGGGGATAAAGAAAGAGCACTCCGCCGTAGCGGATGACCTCGAGCGGCGCATCGCGCCATGCCGTGAGCAGGCCGAGAAGCATGAGGAGTGTGAGTGTCGTGGCAAACGGAATGTTGGCTGGGTCCATCGGCTCCAGCTTCAGATAATCACGATTAAAGCTCCAGAATCCGGTCCATAAATAAAACGAGCGCCGCACGCACATCCACATATACCACGCTGGATGTTCGCGGATGTACGCCTTGGCTTCCTGCGCTTTGTAGTTCATGTAGGCCAGCTCGCCCATGCTGTTAAACGCGGCCAGTTCCTGTGGATCATGTAGCGGGTTCAGGTCGTTGCTGGTCCAATGCAGGTCATAGCCGTTATTGCCCATCCACATTTCCAACCCCATGCTGTCGCGCATGGGGATGAACCGGTGAAAGACCATCGCGTTGCGAATCAGCCACGGTGAAAGCGCTGCCGCCATCGCCAGTGAAGACACAATGCCGGGCAGCATCCACTGTTTTTTCTCGCGCGCAAGCCGCCAGCATGCCAGCACCAGCAGGAATGGAATTACAACCAGGACAGAGGGCTCAGTGAGCCCTGCGAAGCCGGCGAGAAGGCCGAACCCCGCCCACAAAGCGAGGCGCGGAGACTCCTCCATGTGCTGCGCCAGCACGAGCAGCCAGCAGAGGCACAGCAGCAGCAGGTGCGTCGACCATGCCCATGCCGCGGAGAAGTAGATGCCGTAAGGAAAAATTGCCCATCCCCACGCCGCCCACCAGCCCGCCCGCTCCCCAAAGCTGCGCCGCGCCATCAGGAAGATGGGAATACATGCCAGGGTGTTGATCAGGCAGTCGAATACGTGAACCGCAAGTATTGAAGCCGGCGTGTGAACGCCAAAGAAGTGAAACATTACGGCCACGATCAGCGGGTACACAGGCGGCATGATTGCCGAAGGCTGATTCGACATCAATGCGCTGCCAAAGCCGCGGCCGGCCAGCAACGCCTCCGCCACATTTCCCTGCTCCCATGCATGGATGTGGTCGGCATCCATCAGGTTTTCGAAGTTGGGAAGTGGAAGAACGGCGAGGCGAAGCGCCAGCGCAACAAGCAGAACGACGGCGAGACGGCGGCGCATTCCTGCCCGCCGGTCCTTCGGGGAGGCTGGATCGTTCTCAGTCAAATCTGCTGCTTTCATTCATGAGTTGGCACTTAATTTGACGTGCCGCTCTGCCGGTTGATTACGCTCGAGGGGTTACTTTCGAAATTAGCATTCGGATCGTAATTATTTTGTAAACAGGCGCAAAAAAACGCTCATGCCCTGCCGCCCGCGTCCCGGGCCGCACCTCGCCGGGGCCCAATGGCCCTCCCTTCCTTTCTTGCCGGCGAGTGGAAAAAGGCCCGCCGGAATCCTCTATCCTGTTTCTACATCCTGGAGGTCCACGATGTTTTCCCCCGCCCTTGCCGCACCGGAAGCACTCACCCCTCTCGACGAACTCGCCGCTGCGCTTGATCGCATCGGCCCTATGCATGACTTGCCATTTGACGATCGCCTGTGGCTGGCGAAGCACGGCAAGGAAGTGCGCGCCGGTGCCGGCGACACCCTCTTTGAAGAGGGCGATGCCGCCGAGCACATGGTGCTGATCATCAAAGGCGAGATTCATGTCCGCCGCCAGCGCGGCGGTCCCATGGCCTTGTTCATTGGCCGCACCGGCCAAATGACCGGCGTGCTGCCTTTTTCGCGCATGAAAACCTACGGCGGACAGGGCTTCGCCGTCTCGCCGGTTTGGGCGCTGCTCATTCACCGCTCGCAGTTCCCGGAGATGCTGGCGGCCATCCCCACCATGGCGCAGCGCGTGGTCTCCACGTTGCTTGACCGCGTGCGTGAAGTCACGCGCATCGAGCAGCAGGCGGAAAAGCTTGCCGCGCTTGGCCAACTGGCCGGCAACCTGTCGCACGAGCTGAACAACCCTGCTTCAGCCGCCCAGCGCGCTGCCGCCAGCCTGCTTGCCGCCTTGCGCTCCAACCGCAGCAACCGCTACCGGCTGGTTAATCTCTCGTTGAGCGAAGAACAGGTCCGCGCAGTCGAGGCCTGGGAAGAGAAGATGCTTTGCCGCATTCCGGAGACCCTCAACCCTGTGCAGGAAGGAGATCCCCTCGCCTTTATTGCCGGTGAGGAGTCGCTTCGCGCCTGGCTTGGCGCCATCGGTTGCGGCGATGCCTGGGAGGTTGCGGCTCAATTGGCCGAGCAGGGCGTGACCAGCTCCGATCTCGATGATCTGCGTGCCATATTAGGCGCAGAAGGAGCCTGCACCTCGCTTCAGTTCTTCGCCCGCTATCTGCGCTCCTCTCGCGCCGCGGAAACCATCGTCAATTCCACGGCCCGAATCTTCGACCTCATCGGCGCGGTAAAGGACTACTCCAACATGGACCGGTCGCCGATTCTCGAGGTCGATGTCCCGGCCGGGCTCGACGCCACGTTGCAAATGCTCCATTCGCGCATGGATAACATCGAAATCGAGCGTGATTACCAGCCCGACCTGCCACGCATCAGCGCCTACGCCGGCGAGCTGAACCAAGTATGGACCGCGCTGATTGAAAATGCACTCGACGCCCTCGGTAATCACGGCCGTCTCCGTGTGGCTTGCCGGCTCGAAGCCGACATGCTCCTGGTGGAGATCTGGGATACAGGCCCAGGCATCCCTCCGGAATTGCAGGAGCGCATCTTCGAACCCTTCTTTACCACCAAGGCCCCCGGCAAAGGGCTGGGCCTCGGCCTCGACAATGCCATGCGTATCGTGCGCAAGCACAGCGGCCATCTGAGCGTGAAGTCCGACCCGGGATCGACCTGCTTTCGCGTACGCCTGCCGCTCGATCAGCTCCAGGCATATTAGTGCGATCCGAAGGCTACTGCACCTAAGATTCAACCGCAACGTTGTCATCCTGAGCGACGAGCGCTTTCCCTTCGCGGCGCGAAGGAAAGCGGGAGAGAGTCGAAGGATCTGCGGTTGTTTTTTCAGTCGGGGATCGGTGCACCATCTGCGGAATTGCCCTAACTGTCAGCTCTCAGCCTTCAGCTTTCAGCGTCATCCCGCCCACATCGGCCTGACGAGCCAGACCCGTCAATCAAAAGGCTGAGAGCTGAAAGCCGACCGCTGAAAGCTTTTTCATCGACGCTGCTCACAAGGCACCGCGCCTGGGGTAAACTTAACCCGCAATTCCGCGTCAGTCTGGAGGGCTCTTATGCGAACGTTCATTCGAGCTGATCTCGCCCTCGGTTTCTCCCTTGCCATAGCAGTTCTTTGCGGATGCGGCGGGACCGCGGCGACCAAATGCAACGAAACCGTCGTCATTTCGGTCAACCCAACTACCGCAACGATCAACCACGCTGCCGCACCACCGGCAAACCAGGTGCAATTTGTAGCGAATGCGCAGCCGTTCTCCCATGAGCCTGGTTGCGCCGTGCCCACCTGGATCGCGATTGTATATGGGACCTGGTCGAACCCTGACCCCACCGACATCCAGATCAGCAGCGCCATTGACAACACAAACGGAACCGCCGTGTGCAAGTCCGCAACCAGCGGAGCCGTTACATTGACCGGGACCTTCAACCAGCTTGTGCCGGCTCCCGTTACAAAGACCGTTCAACTCACTTGCAACTGATTCCGCGCACGGGACTCGCCCCGTCCTGAAGAGGCGCCGTCTGAAAGCTCACGGCCGATAGCTGAAAGCTGCTTCTCAAAACGACAAAAATGATGATTGAGTTGGTTCTTGCGGACTCAGCCGGCACCTCAACGGTGGGCTCATCAAGGGCTGCTTTCCGCCACCACAGATTGCCTTGCTCCCTCGCTCCCTCGTTCCCCCGATCCCTAATCCCTGGTTCCCTGGTCCCTGTCACTTCTCCACTTCCACGCCGCGCCAAAAGGCCACATGGCCCTTCACCTTGCGCGCCGTCGGCTTGGGGTCGGGATAGTACCAGGCCGCATCCTGATTGTCTTGCCCATCAATCACGATGCTCATGAACCGCGCCTGGCCCTTCAACGGATGCGTTGAAGTCGTAGAGCTGGGGCGGAAAAACTCGCGCTTGAGGCTGGATTCAGGGAAATAGACATCCCCTTCCAATTCCTCGATTCGATCGCTTTCGGCAATGACTCTGCCGTTCCAGATTGCTCGCGCCATGGATGTTCCGGTCGCTTCTAGTCGATGCGATCCCCCTCAATCGGCGGCACCCAGCCGCCTTTCGGGAGGCGTCGGTACGACACTACCAGAGTTTGCGCGGCGTGACGAGTCCCATTGAGGTTCGCGGCGCCTCGATCCCCTTACTTCGCGGCTTCGATCAAGTCGATATGCATGCTCTTCTGCGCCGAATCCTCGGTCGCCTTCACGGTCACGTGCGCCCCATAAAAATCCTTCACCGCATCCGGATTGTCGATGCTCCAAACGTGCTTCCCGGCATCAACAAACACGGGCTTCATCCCGCCGTCAATGCACTTCTTCACGCATTCAGCGCCGGTTCCCATGTGCTTGGCGCCGCACATCGAATCCGAGATCCAGCCAGTGGCCCTGCTCGAGTCGGCAGCCTGGGCCAACAGCACGCCCATCGCAAAAACCGTAGCCAGCAACGAAAAGCTTCGCTTCATATAAACCTCCGGGGAGTTGAAAATCACTTTTGACCCGTTCCTATCATGCACCGCGAGCCCGATTTCCCACAAGTGGCCTCCGGCCTTACCGGCCCGCCTTCATTTCTTCCCTCGGCTTCCACGCGAGGCTTCCACGCGTTTCACCGTTGCCTCGTAGCGCTGCATTGCCGCGGAAAAGCGGTTCGTCAGCTCCGAAGTCTTCGTGAAAAGGGTAGGCACCTTTTCGCGGATCGCATCGAGGATGGGCGCAAACTTGGCCAGCAAGAAGAACCCCTCGCCGTTGCAGTCCACGAACAGCTCGGCAGAGACCGCGCCATGCAGGACCATGGCCGACGCCATCTCCCAGTAGGTGATCACCTGCCTCAGCCAGGGATTATGCGGATCGCGCGGATTGTCATAAACGGCGAAGAATTCCTCTGCCGTGTTGGGCCAGAACTCCCCGGTAATCCACGCGCGCGCCTGGCGCATCACCTCTTCGGTGCGCAGTTGATAAAGTTTCAAAATGATTTCGGCATCGGCCGGCGTTGCCAGCATTCGTTCCATGATGGGTCTCCGCTGCCCATAGTATAGGGTTCGCCAACGTTGTGTCGTGAAGTTTCGCCGAAGGAAAATGGCTTCAAAACTCTCGTCGCCGCCGGCTTGATGCCCCCAAGCCAAAAGAGCGCGCCAACGAGGCGCGCCCTTTCCCCTAATCCCAATTCCCTGTCTTTCTCACGCCGGTTGCAGCTCCTGCTTCTCGTTCGGCTTTTCCACAACCGGCCCATGCGTTTCCGCCGTGGGCGGGGGCGGTGCGTCGCCGATTCGCTTCGAGTAGCTGCAAACCACCGTGTTCTCCGGCTCCGTCGGTGCTGCCTTCTTCCCGCGCTTTTTCGTCGCCGCCTCATCCTCGGCGGTTTTCTTTGTATTTGGGCACACGAGGAAAACGCCCGATCGCAGCGTCTTCTCCAGCAGGTACGGGCTGCCGCACTTCGGGCACTTCTTCGCCACAGGCTTCAAGTTCGACGTGAAGTCGCACTTGGGATAATTCGTGCAGCCCCAGAAGATGTTGCCCCTGCGCGCGCGGCGCTCCGCCAGGTCGCCCTCGCCGCAATTCGGGCACTTCATCCCCTCAATCAGGTTCTGCTTCACATACTTGCACTTCGGATAGCCTGAGCACGATACAAACTCGCCGTATGCACCCTGGCGCTTGACCAGCGGCTTGCCGCACACCGGGCAATCCTCGCCGGTAGGCTCAGCCGGTTTCTGCTGTTGCTTCTGGCTCAGCTTTCGGAAGGTCTTGCACGGCGGATCAGCGTTGTAGTCCGGGCAGGCCATGAATGGTCCGAAGAGGCCGCGCCGCATCACCATCACCTTGCCGCAGTTCTCGCAGTACTCCTCGGTATCACCCGCTTCCTGCGCCTCCGGCGTGTTCAGGTCCGGCTTCGATGCAATGTTCTCCTTCGTGAAGGTACAGCTTGTCGGATCTTTCTTGTTGTACGCCGAACATGCATAGAACGTGCCGAATTTGCCCCACTTGAGCACCAGCGGCGAGCCGCACACGTCGCACTTTTCGTTCGTCACCTGTTCCATGCGCTTGATGTTGCGCATCTTTTTCCCGGCGTCCTTCAACTCTTTTTCAAAGTAGTCATAAAAAGCGTTCAGCAGGTCGGTCCACTTCTCCGTGCCCTCTTCAATGTCGTCGAGTTCTGTTTCCAGCTTGGCCGTGTACGCCGTATCGAATATGTACGGGAAGTTCTCCACCAGCAGATCGCACACCACCACGCCAATCTCCGTCGGATAGAATCGCCCTCGCGAGCCGCCATGCTTCACCACATATTCGCGATCCTGTATGGTGTTGATGATCGACGCGTACGTCGACGGTCGCCCAATCCCCCGCTCCTCCAGTTCCTTCACCAGCGAAGCTTCGTTGTAGCGCGGCGGCGGCTGCGTGAAGTGTTGTTCGTGCAGCAGCTCATCCTTCTCCAGCGTCTTCACGCCGTCCAGGCTGGGCAGCCGGTTCGCCGTCTCGTCACTGTCGTCCTTTTTGTCTTCAGACACCTCGTAGATCTTCAGGAATCCGTCGAATCGCATCACCGATCCGCTCACCCGAAAATCGTAGGTCTTTCCGGTGCTGGCTGAAACCGCCGCAATGTTCGCCGTGGTTACGTCATAAACCGCGGGAACCATCTGCGAAGCAACAAAGCGCCTCCAGATGAGGGTGTAGAGCTTGAGCTGCTCATCGCTCAAAAAGCGCGCGATCGACTCCGGCGTGCGCGATGCGTCCGTCGGCCTGATGGCTTCGTGCGCATCCTGCGCGTCCTTCTTCCCTTTGTACGAGTTCGGCGAATCCGGAAGATATTGCGCGCCGAGTTGCTTGGTAATCCACTCACGCGCCCCGGTAATCGCCTCGGGAGCCACGCGCGGCGAGTCGGTCCTCATATAAGTGATAAGGCCGGTTGTGCCTTCGGCGCCGAGGTCCACGCCCTCGTAGAGCCGCTGCGCCACGCCCATCGTGCGCCGCACATTGAATCCCAATTTATTCGCGGCATCGCGCTGCAGTTGGCTCGTGATAAACGGCGCCAGCGGTCGCCGCTGTTGCTCGCGCGACTGCACGCCGGTGACCGACCAGCTCGCCTTTTCAAGCGCCGCCACCACCTCGTCCATCGACTTCTTGTCGGGCACCGCGTTTGCGATGAACTGTTCTTTGCCGTCTTTGTCCTTGCCATTCGCCACGCGCGCCGGCTCGCCGTCAATGCCGATGAACTTCGCTTTGAATTTCTCGTCCGCACGCCGCTCGGGATGGAGCAGCGCTTCGAGCGTCCAGTATTCCAGCGGCTGAAACGCGCGAATCTCCCGCTCGCGTTCCACAACCAGGCGCAGCGCCACTGTCTGCACGCGCCCAGCGGAAAGCCCGCGCCGCACCTTATCCCAAAGCAGCGGCGAAATCTGGTAACCCACCAGCCGATCGAGCACGCGCCGCGTCTGCTGCGCGTCCACCAGGTTCTGATCGATATCGCGCGCATGCGCGAACGCTTCCTGCACGGCCTTCTTCGTGATCTCGTTGAAGGTCACGCGGCGAATTTTCTTTCTCTCTTTTGCGTTCGTTCCCAGTTTCAGCGCCAGGTGATACGCAATGGCCTCGCCTTCCCGGTCCGGGTCCGGCGCGAGATAGATCTCGTCGGCTTTCGCCGCCGCCTTCTTGAGCTGCTCAACCACCTTCTCCTTGCCCGGAGACACCACGAGCTCCGGCTCAAAGGTACGGTTCTTCAGCTCCACGCCAAGCTCGTTCTTGGGCAGATCCATAATGTGCCCGATGGAAGCCTTCACATCGAAGCCCTTGCCGAGATACTTCTCGATCGTCCTCGCCTTGGCCGGCGACTCGACGATCACCAACGATTTGATTGTTGCTGCCATTCCTTGACCCAGTTCCCTCTCACTAACCTTTCATCACTGTAACGGCTCGAACCATCCCGGCGAAGCGCCCCCTCCAATTCACGACTCACGATTGGACTCGCGATCCGGTGTTCCGTTTCATTCCGGCGCAGCCTTCAAATTTGTTGGTAGCGAGCCACCCGGTCGCCGGTCCCCGGAAAAAATTGGCCGCAAGTGTTGCACCCTAACATGGAATACCCTCGGATTTCTACCAGCAGCCCCGATTTTTCTCTGCCCGCGGTCCCAATTTCAGGGTGTATCCGCCGGGCTCCGCGACCCCTAAACAGCCGCAAAACCGTGCTCTTGCGTGAATCCAGGGGAAGCGCATCCCGAAAGTTACTGACACTTTTGCGTGCCCAGCAGCCGCACGGCGATTCCACCTAAACCCGGCCCCGCCACCCAATCCCCGTCACCCAATATCGATCGGCAACAACCCGCGCCCCACTTCCGCGTCGCGCTGCGGCCAACCCTGTCTTCTCACATTGTCCGCACGTAATTCTTCCCCGGCAATTGCCGAACCCGGCCCGCCATCTCCAGCTCGAAAAGCGCCGTAAACACTTCAGACGACGTCAGTTGTGTCTCCAGCAACTCCAGAATTTCATCGATTTGGAGGCTCTCGTCGGTGCGCAGGACCTCAAGCACCATTGCTTCCTGTGGTCGAAGCACCGGATCAGGCAGTAAGGATGCTCCAGCCTCTGCTTTGGATGCAGCCGGAGCCTCCGCTTCCAGCTCCAGCCCCACATGCGATGGCAGATCTTCCCACACATCCTCCCAGGTGGCCACCAGCTTAGCGCCCTGTTTTATCAACGTGTTAGGCGTCCATGAGCCTTTGTTCGTCACATTACCCGGCACGGCGAACAACTCCCGGTTTTGCTCTGCGGCGCAACGGGCTGTCACCCGGGTCCCCGAGTTCTCTCCCGCCTCCACCACCAGCACGGCGACGCTCAACCCGCTCAAAATCCGGTTCCGGCGCGGAAAATTCTGTGGCGCCGGAAACGTCCCGATCGGCACCTCGCTCACGATCGCGCCGCCGGTTTCCAGAATCTGCTCGGCCAGCTTTCGGTTTTCCTTGGGATACACGACGTCGATGCCCGTTCCCCACACGGCTACCGTGGGCATCCGCGCCGCCAGCGCGCCTTTGTGTGCACAAGAATCGATGCCGCGCGCCATCCCACTAACAATCAGCAGCCGTCGCGCCGCAAGATCGCGCGACAGCATCTCGGTAATCCCGCTCCCATACGGCGTCGGATGCCTCGTTCCCACGACGGCGATCGCCGGCCGCCGAAGCAGCTTCACGTCGCCGCGCACCCACAGCACCGGAGGCGGATCGTAAATCTCGCGCAGCCGTTCTGGATATTCTGCGCAGGCGTAGCTCACCACCGTCGCGTCCAGCGCTCTCGTGCGAGCCCACTCCTCTTCCGCCGCGCGCCGCGCCTTGCCGTCAAAGATGAATTGCGCCGCTTCGGCGGGAAACTTCAGCCCTTCCAGCGCCGTGAGCGGCAATGTAAAAATCTGGCCTGCGGAATCAAGCTCCCGCATGGCGTCTAGAATCCTCTTGGGCCCCAACCCTGGCGCCAGCGCCAGCGCCAGCCACGCCAGGCGATCCTCGCCCAGTTCCGCCGTCTGCTGCTGTTTGCTGTTCCGTGGCGCGGCTGCTGGATCCACACCACTGTCTGAAATTTGTACAGTGTCCAAAATTCACACACTCCGGCCTTGGTCTTAGAAAACGCGAACGCAGTTCACAGGGATTGCGCCCACGGTACCGCCGAGCGCATTGAAAGTCAAGGAAGCCGGTCACGGAACTGATCAGGCGCCGATCACCCCGCCGTCGCCTCAAGCCGCTCGCGCAGCCACGCGATCATCGTCGCGGAGAGATGCTCGAACGAAACGAGATGGAACCCGAGCCTCTCGCCGCGAATGACATGATCGTGCCCGGCCAGCTCCACCATCGCGTCCATTCTCTCTTCCAGCAGATCAAACGAGGGCTTGCGCTCTCCCTTCAGGCTGAGTGCAGCGGCGAGACAAAGATCAGCAGAGAGGCAGCGAAGCACACGATTTGACTCGAAGATGACGCCGGCCGGCGGCGGACACTGCTTGAGAATTTGCTGAACGATCGGGCTGAGCTCTGCATCGTCCGCTGTCACCAGCAACGCGCGCTTCGCACCCGCGGACACATAGCACGCCGTATCCGTGTCCTCACCTGCTGTGGTCTCCTCCCAGACGGGCGTCGCGTTGACATGATCGTGGCTCGTCACCTTGATCGCGGTCCACTGAATTTCTGGCAGCGCGCGAATCAGCCCGCAGATCAGCGTCGTCTTCCCTGCGCCACGCCCGCCGCCGCCAACTACAATCACAGGCATTCCGCCACTCCTCACCAGCCCTCACGCCTTCTCCGGCACTTGAAGAAATCGCAGGCTGTTCCTGTCGGCATCCTTCACATACATTTCGCGATTGCCCCAGGACTGATCTACCGGCGGCATATCGATCGCAACGCCCTTTGCGGCGAACTCACCATGCAGCGCATCCACGTCTTCCACCAGCAGATTCACCACGCCGCCGGCCACTCCGTCTCCACTAAACGAAGAAAGGTGGATCCAGATGCCATCGCGCGAGAGACCCATGTAGCACGGATCAGCCTCAACGCCTTGGGGCCGGTGAGCAAATTCCAGCTCGAACCCGAGCAGACCGCAATAAAACGACTCAGCCGCAGCAGCATTCGACACATGCAGGAGTGGAATCGCCCCTCTGATCATGCATGACCTCCAGCGCGACTTGCCGCAGTTCCACGTCCATAGCCCCGAGTCCCTTAGTCCATAGTCCCTAATCCCTATTCCCTGGTCCCTGGTCCTTAATCCCTTTTCTCCTCGCCATCCGCGCCAGCGTAGCCTGCTCGCGCAATACCTGCTGCAGCGGCCGTGCCGGCGTGCCCCAGTGCACCGTTCCCGGCTTCAGTCCTTCATTCGTCACCGTCTTGCCGCTGAAGACCCCGGCCTGCCCACCAAGAATCACTCCGGGACCCACATGCGCGTGATCGCCGATGCCCACCTGCCCCGCCAGCACCGCGCCCTTGCCGATTGTGCTCGAACCCGAAATCCCGGTGAGCGCGACGAGAATTGCATCCTCGCCGACGTCGCAGTTGTGCCCCACGTGAACCAGGTTATCGAACTTCGCGCCGCGTCGCACGCGAGTCTCTCCCAGCGCGCCGCGGTCAATTGTGCTATTCGCGCCAATCTCCACATCGTCTTCAATCACCAGGGTTCCCTGCTGCGGAAATTGCGTATACGCTCCCGACTCCGGGTCCCGCACGTAACCAAACCCATCCGCGCCGAGCACCACGCCCGCATGAAGCATGACGCGGTTCCCAATCGTGGTTCCGGGATAAATCACGACACGCGGAAAGATACGGCAATTCTCGCCGACGTGCACGCCTTCGCCAATCACCGCGCTCGCATCGATTCGTGTGCCCGCGCCGATTTGCGCGCCGTCGCCAATCACCACGCACGGGCCGATGCTCACCTGCGCGCCGAGCCTCACATCCGTGCCGACCACCGCAGAGGGATGCACACCCGCCGCGGGCAGCGGTTTCGCCAAAAGCTTCGCGGCGCGCGCAAACCACAGCCGCGGCTGGCCCGTCTCAACCACAGTAATCGCGGTGTTGGCAGCGTAGCTTTCCAGGCAGCCGGGCTTCAACACCAGCGCACCCGCCGCACTGGCCAGCGCTTCCTTTGCAGCGGCTGCATCCTCGGCGAACAGCAACTCCGTCTCCGTCACACGCTCGCGGCCGCTCACGCCGGAGATCTGTGTCTCCGACCGGCCCTGCGCCAACCTGCCGCCGAATTTCGCAATTAGGTCGCCAATCTTCATCGTTGACCGCTCACACACTGACCACTGATCACTTCCCGTACAACCCCGGCTCTCCCGCCGGCCGCGTCTTCCACCGCCGGTGAATCCACAACCACTGGTCAGGATAGCGCCTGATCCACGATTCCAGAACCGCCGTGCAGCGCTGCGTGCCCTCAAGAATGTCCGCTCCTACATTCTCCGTGTGCGGGATCGCAACCTCCTCACCAAACCGCAGTACGTACTTTTTTTCGCTTGGCTCCCAGAACATGAAGCCCGGCAGCACTGCCGCGCCGGTCTTGCGTGCAATATGGGCCAGCCCCGTTCCCGTGCAGGCATCGATCCCGAAAAACTTCACGAACTCGCCCTGCGGCGGCGTCATATTGGTGTCCATCAGGATCCCCACCGTCCCGCCTTCGTGCATCGCCTTAAGCAGCCCGCGGCCGAAATCATCCTTGTGCACAACAAAATTCCCGTGCAGGCATCTGATCCCGTTCACGTATTCATCGAGTTTTCGGTTGTCCAGCCGTCGGATCACCATCCCCATCGGATGACCCATCAGCGAGTGATAAAGACTCGAAAGCTCCCATGCGCCAAGATGCCCGGTAATAATCAGAACGCCTTTGCCCTTCGCCTGCGCAGCAAGATAGTGCTCCAATCCATCGGTCCGCATCCAGTCGCGCGTATTCTCCGCCGTGTAGCGCGACATGCGGCAGAATTCCACCAGTTGCCAGCCAAGGTGGATATACACACGCCGCAGAATCTTTTTTTGGGTTTTAGAGGGCAGTTCGGGCAGCGCCATCTCAAGGTTTCGCAGACCCACCCTGCGCAGCCGCCCGAAGCACCAGTAAACGGCAAAGGCGATGAACGCGGCAAATCGGCGCGCAACTGCGCGTGGCATGCGCCCCAGGCAGCGTGCTACGGCTTCAACCAGCCCATACTCGATGTTTTCCCGCATCGTGACGGCGTTTCCGGGAATGCAATACCTAATTTACTCCCTGTCGCGCCGACGCTCGCCGTGCGAACGGCACCCCGTCGTGATTCGATCCGAAGCAGTCGAAGATTAGTGATTGGCTTTCGCTTCAACAAAAAATCGCGCGACCTCGCGGACGAACGGTACCGCTCCCGGTGGCACGGCCACGTCGCCTCTCAGAATCGAGTCGAAGTCATGTGGCGCTCCGTAATAGATCTCCGTGTCTTCCCGGTTCTGGCTCACGCCGGTGCCGTCGAGGTCAATGCCGGCAAAGATGCCCTTGGCGCGCGAGTAGCTAAGGAGTTCCGCATTCATCTTCCAGTCAGTCGACGCCTGCCCGGCACGGCCCACAGGCCCCGCCGCCGCCGATGCGTCGCCGCCAATCTTGAACTTGTCCCTGAGCAGATCCTGCATTCCGCGCTCGTTCACCGCCACAAGAATCAGATCAGTAGCCTGACCGCCGATCTGGAATCCGAACGATCCGCCCGCCATCCGGATGAATACCGGCGCACTCCAGCCATGGCCCGTCCGGCAGGTCACAACACCCTGCCCGTATTGCGCGCCAACCAGAAACGCACCCTTCACCAGGCTGGGGACAACCGCAACACAAGTCGCCTGGCGAAGAATATTGCTGGGGATCGAGTTGTCCTTCGCGGCCATGATCTGGTCAAGGACTGTCTTCGCCGAGTCCATCCGGGCTTGCAAATCATCCCGGGTTGAAGCAGCAAGAGCCGTGGAAGCGAGCAGAAAACTGAGGCAAATCGAAGCAAGAACTCTTTTCATATCCATGTCCTTTCCTTTTCCGCAGGTACCCTTGACGCGGACGCACGACCTTTGGGATGGAGGCACACGCTTCACCGTGTTGGCGCAACCGTTCGGGAGCTTGGGAGTCACCGGGCCGAGAGGGACCCATTTTGAACGTTTGCCGAGCCCGGAGCGAAGCATCCTCCTCGAACAGCCTACAGCATCCCGGGCAAAACCCTACCCCTTCCCTGTGAATAGCACCACTCGGGTAAAGCAGCCGCCGGCAGCAAAGCGCCAGCGCCTTGCCAAACACAGGTCCGGACCCCCTTAGGAGGTCGAACCTTGATATCAAATGCGTGGATTAGTGGGGGGAGGGCTGTCGAAAGCAACGCAAATCGGATTTTCCGCGAAAAATCAGAAAAAATAGGAGTTCCCAGGCTTCATGGAAACATGCTGCCTGGGAACTCCTTTCCCCAGATCTGCGTTGTTTCTGTACACGATATTGTGGAAATTCCCGGAATTACACAAGAGTACTTAGGGGCTATGACTTAAGGTAACTATTCTTGCCTCTAATTGGTAATCTGCCCCGTAACGCTGTCTCTCGTCTTCCGGCCCTCGAAGTCCGGCATCATGGACCGGCTCAGCGCTGATACTGAAAGCTTTACGCGATTGTCAGCCCCCGTCTTGCGCATCAGCCGGCCGATATAGGCCTTTACCGTGCGTTGCTCAATCCCCAGTCGGGCGGCAATTTCGCGGGTCGAGTGCGCGTTCAGGATGAGCTCCAGCACCTGCTGCTCTCTTGGTGTGAGCTGCTGCACCGTGGTCGCCTGCTGCACACTCGGGGTGCTCAGCAATCGGTCGATCACCCGGCAAAGCAGGCGTCTCGGCGCCCAGATGGATCCGGTCGTCACCACTTCAATCGCTTTCCGCACGATCTCAGGACCCGCGCTGTGACCAAGGTAGGCTCTCGCCCCTGCGATGATCGAAGTCAGCATCAGCTCCTCGTCGCCCTCCGGACCAATCACAATCGACCGGATCTCCGGTCGAACGCGGCGAATGGTCTCCAGAGCCTCCAGGCCGCCGAGCGACGAATGCAGATCGACAACAACGTACTCGATCCCGTCGAGCGCCAGCAGTTCCATCAAGCTCCCGATCACCGGAACGAGTTGCGCCTGATCGTCTTGCGCAGGCAGATCGAAGATCGTCTTCAGACCGGCATCACGCACCGGCTCGCCTGCGATCAATCCCACACGAATGGTCTGCGGACCTGGATTCTTGGGTGTCATGGCGCCCTCATCGGCGATGAACGGGGTCGCCCCTGGATTGTGAAAAGGTGGTACCAAGGGCCCTGAAGAACTTGTTCATTCCGCTGTTGAACCCACCCCGCAGGTTCAACGCAGTACTTTTTACAGCTTGGGAAGAACGATTCCCTGCTGCTTTTGATATTTGCCCTGGCGGTCAGCGTAGCTGGTCTCGCAGGGCTCATCTGCGCGGAAGAACAAGATCTGACAAAGTCCTTCGTTCGCGTATACCTTCGCCGGAAGCGGGGTGGTGTTGGAAATCTCCAACGTCACAAACCCCTCCCACTCCGGTTCGAATGGAGTCACATTCACTATGATGCCGCATCGCGCGTAAGTTGACTTGCCCACGCAGATAGTTAATACGTCGCGGGGGATACGAAAGTACTCAACGGACCGTGCCAGCGCAAAAGAATTCGGAGGAATGATGACTGAATCCGCTTGCACCGAGACAAATGAGCGCTCGTCGAAGGCCTTGGGATCGATGATCGCGCTGTTGACGTTTGTAAATATTTTGAATTCGTTTGAAACCCTGAGGTCATAACCGTAAGACGAAAGACCGAAGGAAATGACATCGCCAGCCACCTGCTTTTCGCTGAACGGTTCAATCATGCGGTGTTTCAGGGCCTGTTCCCTGATCCATCGGTCGCTTTGAATCGACATGCTTCTCCTGTTCGGGGGTGAATGTGGCCTCCGGTAAGGGTACCGGCAGAGTCTTCGACTCGAAGTCTCATCTTAAGCAACACCTGCTCTCGTTGACAATCTTCTGCGCTTGTTGCCGCATGCCATTCAACTCCCGGGCTCGCCGCGGGCGCCCGGCACACGAAAAAATCCACAACTTCTCTCTTCCGCGGTTCCCTATTCCCGACAAAGCCTGTAGTATGAGCGTTGTAGGTCGTAGCACGCTCAAGAACCACTTCCCGTCAAACGAGGAGGCTCCATTGATCAAGCAGGACATCGTTCATAACGTGGTCGAGCGCACCGGTCTGCCGCGCACTAAGGCAGAAGCGGCAGTGGACACCGTCTTCGAGGGACTCAAGCAGGCTCTTGCGGCCGGCGAGCGCATTGAATTGCGCGGATTTGGCGTATTCAGCGTCCGCGCGCGAAAAACCGGAATCGGGCGCAATCCCCGCACCGGGACCGAGGTCACCATCACCCCCGGCAAAGCAGTGCGCTTCAAACCCGGGAAAGAACTCCACGCCATCGAAGGCAACGCCTCCGGCAGCTAACCGCCGGCCCACTCGTTTATGGACCGTCTTCGCGGTCGTCTGCCCAGCCGGCTCACACCAGTGCGCCGACTTGCTGACTCGCTGACATGCTGCTTTACATCAGTCGCAGCGCGTCGATATCCACGATCAGATTCCGCCGCGGCACTCCCGCCTCCGCCGCGTGCGCCAGCATGCCGCGCAGCGTCTCGTTCAAGGCCTTCCGCGACGCACTTTTCAAAATCATGTGGAAGCGATAAACGCCCTTGATGCGTGCAATCGGCGCCGTGCACGGCCCAAGCACACGCAGCCCGTCAGGCTTCGCTTTCTGCAGGTGCTTGCCCAGCGTCGTTGCCCACCCCGCAGCTTCTTCGAGCTTTTGCGATTGCACCAGCACGTTGGCCAGCGCGCCAAACGGCGGGTAATGCATCCAGCGCCGGTATTTCAATTCACGCTCGGCAAACGCCTTGTAATCGTGCGTCGTCGCAGCAACGATCGAGTAGTGATCGGGATAATACGTTTGCACCACCACGCGCCCCGGCAAATCTCCCCGGCCTGCGCGTCCGCTCACCTGCGTCATCAGCTGGAAGACGCGCTCAGCCGCGCGAAAATCCGGCATGGACAGCGCGTAGTCGCAGCCCACCACGCCAACCAGCGTCACGCTGTGAATATCGTGGCCCTTGGCGATCATCTGCGTCCCCACCAGCAGATTGATCTCGCCTGAATGCAGCCGCGACAACAGGCGCTCCATGTCGTAGCGCCCGCGCACCGTGTCGCGGTCCATGCGGCCAATGCGCGCGCCGGGAAAAATCTCCGCAAGCCGCTCCTCGCCCTGCTGCGATCCCGCGCCGAGATAGTAAAGGTGCTCGCTGTCGCACTTCGGGCATCGCGCCGGAACCGTGCGCTTGTATCCGCAATAGTGGCACTCCAGCCGTTCCCCCACGCGCGCCTCGCCGAGGTCCTCCATCGACGCCTTGTGATGCGTCAGCGCAATCGCGCAGTTCTGGCATTCGAGCTTTTCGCCGCAAGCGCGGCACATCACGGCAAACGAGTAGCCGCGCCGGTTCAGCAGAATCAGCGCCTGCTCGCCTCGCTCCAGCGTTGCTTTCGTCTGCTCCACCAGCGAGCGCGAGAACAGCTCATCGCGGCCCGTCTCCTTGAATTCACGCCGCATGTCGATCAGTTCCACTTCAGGCAGTGGCCGGTTCATCACGCGGTCCAGCAGCTCGATGCGCGTGTACTTGCCCCGTGCCGCGTTCTGCCAGCTCTCCAGCGACGGCGTAGCCGAACCCATCACCACCACGGCGCCGGCCAGCTTGGCGCGCATCACGGCCACATCGCGCGCGTTGTACCGTGGCGTCTCTTCCTGCTTGTAGCTCTGGTCGTGCTCCTCATCCACCAGGATCAATCCCAAGTTCGGCGCCGGCGCAAAAATTGCCGAGCGCGTTCCCACGACAATCGGAGCTTCGCCGCGCCGGATCCGCCGCCACTGCTCGCTGCGTTCCTCGGGCGTCAATGCGGAGTGCAGCAGCGCCACGCGTTGACCGAAGGCCTGATCGAGCAATCCGACCGTTTGTGGCGTCAGCCCGATCTCGGGCACCAGCAGAATCGCCGAGAGCCCGCGCTCCAGAACCTTCTGCATCGCGGCAAGATACACAGCCGTCTTCCCTGAGCCCGTCACGCCATACATCAGGAACGGATGGAACGAACCCAGCGCCCCGGTGATTGTAGCGAGTGCAGCGGTCTGCGCTGCGTTCAAATCGATTGCGCCGCTCGCCGGAGCCAGTCCACCCAGTCGAAACGCTTCCGGCCGCTCCTCGATGCGCACCAGCCCCCGCCGCACCAGCGTCTGCAGCGTCGACGATGGCAGTTCTCTCTGCCGCAGCTCGGCAAGCGAAAGCTCGCCGCCGCTCGCCGCCAGCTCCGCCAGAATCGCCTGCTGCTTCTCGGTCAGTGAGGGCAACCGGCCCTCGGCAACCAGCACTGCAAACCGTTCCATGCGTCGCGCATCACGTTCGGCCGCCGCCGTCTCACGCGCGATCCACCTCCTGCGCACCATGCTCGCCAGCACCGGCAGTGAAGCCGCCGTCGCCGTTCGCAGCGTCGACACCTTCACCGGCTCGCCCGAAGCGAGCCGCTCCAGCACACGCCGCTCCATGTCCTGCCCTTCCTCCGGCTCGCCCGAAGCGAGCCGCTCCAGCACACGCCGCTCCATGTCCTGCCCTTCCTTTGAAAGCCTCCTTCTGTCAGGCGGGTGCCCCACCCTCGCGACGTCTTTGTTTTTGTCGCTAGGGTGGGTGACTCCAGAACCATCGTCCCCATCCAAACTCTTCGCCAGCACATCCCGACCCAGATCCGTGATCCGGTAGTAGACGGTGCGCCGTACCTCCGCGGCCAGCGGCAGCATCCCGCGCAGCACCTCGCCCAGCGGTGCCAGGTAATACTGCGCCGTCCAATTCGCCAACTCCAGCAGGTGCTCGCTGAGCAGCGGCTCTTCGTCGAGCACCGCTTCGAGGTACCGCACTTCTACCTCTGCCGGCGCCTTGGCATCCACAGCCGTCACCACACCGATCAGCTTTTCGTTGCGGAAGGGCACAATCACGCGCGCTCCACGCTGTGGCGACTGCCCCAACCGGATCGCATACGTAAACGTGTGGTCCAGCGGCACCGGCAGCGCGACTTCGCAGTAAGCAGGCATGGGAGACAACACTCAGTGTAGTTGCTGCTGCCAGCCGTAGCTCCCTCGCTCCCTTACTCCCTGTTCCCTGTGTTTTACAATTCACCCAGATGGTTTCGAAATCCCCTCTTCCCGCGCCGGGCTCTCCGTCCACCAAGGCATCTCCCATCACTCTTTCCATCGACATCGGCGGATCGGGCATCAAAGCCATGCTTCTCAACGCGCTCGGCAAGCCGCTCAGCGAGCGCCAGCGCATCCTCACTCCGGCCGTGCCAACGCCGCGGGCCGTGTTGCGCGCGCTCAACACTCTGCGCGCCCGCCTGCCGGGCTTTGATCGCGTTTCTGTCGGTTTTCCCGGAGTGGTGAAGCTCGGCATCACTTACAACGCCGTTAACCTTCACCCTGACTGGGTCAACTTCCCTCTCCAGCGCGAGCTCGAGAAGCGCTGGCGCAAACCCGTCCGCGTCAACAACGACGCCGCGGTGCAGGGCTACGGCGCAGTCAAGGGCAAGGGCGTGGAGCTCATCATCACCTTCGGCACCGGCGTGGGCTCGGCGATCTTCACCGGGGGGAAACTCTGCCCGGGCCTCGAGCTGGGCCATCACCCCTGGCGCGAAAAAACCTACGAGGACTACCTCGGCCGCCGCGGCCTCGAGAAGTACGGCAAGAAATACTGGAACAAGCGGCTCAAAGAAGCGATCGCGCAAACCGAAGCCACCTTTAACTGGGACCATCTTTATCTGGGCGGCGGCAACACCAAGAAAATTGACTTCAAGCTTCCCAAAAACGTCTCCATCGTCTCAAACGAAGACGGCATCCTCGGCGGCGTGGCGCTCTGGCGCGAACGCGGCTAGCGTGCGTCACTGATTCCTGCGGTTGTTTTGAGAGATGGGTGACTGACGAAGAGCGACAGCAACCACGTCAGTGAGCACATTGCACTGAAATCAGCCGTTGAGAGCCAAACTTCCGATTTTCCGTGGTCCGATCCACCGGCAAAACTCAACCGTTTTCCCCCTGCCTCCAAGGTCGCAAACGCGGAACCCACCTGTGGACATTCTTGCAGAAGTCTTCGTACTCAGGCCCGTAGGCGCTCCTTAAGGTAGGCTCTTCGTAGATGAGGACAAATAGATGGAATGCCGCCCAAACGGCAATACCGTATTTAAGAACACCGACATCGCCAAAAAACAACCCCTGCCCGAGAATCAACCATGCAACCGCCACATACATAGGATTTCGCACATATCGATATAGACCGCTGACGACTAGATGGCGTGTTGGAAAGACCGGCGCAGGCGTACCGAGGCCTTGAAAAGCGAAGCGTGCGAAAGAATCCAGGAGGATGGGGAGCCCGGCGGTAATCAACAACACCCCGAGAATCCGGAACAAATAGATTCCGGCCAGTGGTGCTTCAACATGCCATCGGCATATCCGCCATGGGATGTAACCCGCAACGGTTCCCGGTGCAATGGCCAGGAATACTGCTGAACCGGTAACGGCGCGTATTCGTCTCATCAGACGGAATTCTACAGCGCCTTTAGTTGATCGCCCGCAATCTCGAAGTTTCGCATATTTGGGAATTCAATTGGCGCGAAATCGCCGAGTCACTCAGCGAGCGAAAAATCGCGCTCTGGGTGCTCCCTGTTCTCTGTTCCATGTTCTCTATTCCCTACCCCCTATTCCCTGTCTTTTTCAGCCCCAGCTCCTTCATCGCGATCTGAAGATCCGCCCACGCTTCCTTCTTCTGGCGCGGATCGCGCAGCAAAAAAGCCGGGTGATAGGTCACGATCAGGCTCATCCCGCGGAACGCGTGCACGCGTCCGCGCAGCGCCGCCAGCGGTTGCCGCGCGCCCAGCAGATACGTTGCCGCCGTTGCCCCGAGCGCCACCAGCACCTGCGGACGCACCGCATCGATCTGACGAAACAGAAACGGCGAGCAGGTATTCGCCTCGTCCGGTTCCGGCGTGCGGTTGCCCGGCGGACGGCACTTGACCACGTTGGCGATGTAGCACTCTTCGCGCGTCAGCCCCATCGCGGTAATCATGTTGTTCAGCAATTGACCGGCGCGTCCGACAAACGGCAGTCCCTGCGCGTCCTCATCGGCGCCCGGCCCCTCGCCCACGAACATCAGCCGCGCTGCCGGGTTTCCCACGCCGAACACGATCGTGTTACGCGCTTTGTGCAGTGCGCAGCGCCTGCATTCGCCCAGATCCTCGTGAATCGCCGCTAGCGCGTCGGCTCGCTCCTCCACAGGAATCGCGACGCCAATCTCCGGCGCATGAAATCCCTTCCGCGTCTTGATCGCCGGCTCCTCTCCAAAAAAGTTTGACTGAATCTCCGGAGCCGGCGCTTCCTGACCCCGCTCCGCACCGTCCGCTTCGCGCTCGCCCGCGCCTTCCGCAACTCCAGGAACCGCGCCCGTTTCCTGCTCTGCAACAGCCGCATCCACCGGCCGCCGGTAAAAATCTGTCAGCCCCAGCTCGCGATAAAACCGCATGCGCTCGGCCAGTGCCTCACGGATTGCGGAATCCAGCGCGCGCGCCAACGTTCTTACTCCACAATCAACTGCCGGCGTCCCGCGCCGCTGGGCATGCTCTCGCTGAGCACGCGGTCCTGCGCCGATTGTTCGTCGCGCGTCTTCGCATCCTGGTGTTCACCGAATTCCGCGACCAACGGCCGAGGCCGCCGCAACGCCAGAATCTCATCCAAAATCCGGTCAGCGAGCTCGCGCTTCGGCATCTCCGGCATCTCTACGGACGTCGCCGCACTCAGAAATGTAGCGGCATTGGTATCCGCATCAATGCCCACGCCCTCGCCCGACACATCGTTCACCACAATCGCATCCGCGCCCTTCTTCATCAGCTTGGCGCGCCCGTTTTCCATGCGGTTTTCGGTCTCGGCGGCAAAGCCGACAATGAGCTGTCCAGGCCGCCGCCGCCGAACCACCTCGGCAAGAATATCTTCAGTCGGCGCCAGCTCCAGCGTCATCGACCCGGTGCGTTTCAACTTCTGCTCTGAGACGCTCACTGGCCGGTAATCGGCCACCGCGGCAGCTTTGATCACCAGCGTAGCGTCGTTCATGCGCGCAAGAACCGCACTGCGCATCTCCTCCGCCGTCGTCACTTGCACCATTTCGCACTGCCGAGGCGCGCGCAAGCCCGTCGGCCCACTGACCAGGATGACTTTTGCCCCGCGGCTGCGCGCCGCTTCAGCCAGGGCATAGCCCATCTTGCCGCTGGACCGGTTCCCGATAAAACGCACCGGGTCGAGCGCCTCGCGTGTGCCGCCGGCCGTCACCAGCACAACCTCGCCGGCCAGATCATTTCGCCGTCCCAGCACCCCCAGCACCGCGGCGGCAATCGCCTCCGGCTCCGCCATGCGGCCCTCGCCAACCATGCCGCAGGCCAGCTCGCCAGTCCCCGGCTCAATGATGCGCACGCCGCGATCCTGCAGCGTGGCCACGTTGGCCTGCGTTGCCGGATGGTTCCACATATTCACGTTCATGGCCGGCGCCACCAGAACCGGCGAAGTCGTTGCGAGATAGAGCGTCGAAAGAAAATCATCGGCGATTCCATGCGCAAACTTCGCCAGAATGTTTGCCGTGGCCGGGGCCACCACAAGCGCGTCCGCCCACTGTGCCTCCGCGATATGGTCAATGCCCTTCTGCTCCGCGCCCGGATCGCTCGCCTCCTCCCAGAGGCTCGTAAACACTTTGTATCCGGTAAGCGCAGCAAAGGTCAGCGGCTGCACAAAGCGCTGCGCCGCTGCAGTCATCACCACGTGCACCTCGACCGCCTGGCGCTGGAGTGCGCGCACGAGCTCGGCTGCCTTGTACGCAGCAATCCCGCCGGAGACGCCGACAACGACTCTCATAATGAAGATTGTATTGCAGCAGACAAAACGACAGAGCCCCGCACGATCCGCGTCACCCATTTCAAGGGCACACCATCGCCGCACTCACTGCCGCGGGCCGATCGAGAAAACAGAATCTAGCTAAGCAGGATGGGAATCGCCGGGCCTTCAACGAGAGGCTTGGCCACCTCGACCTCGTTTTTCACATAGGCGATCTTTCCCGCATCGATCTCTTCTTGCGCGATGCGGCAGGCCTTGCTCGATTTTGTGGGGACAAGGGCCTGTGAGCCGTTCTGCAATTGACGAGCGCGCCGGGCGGCTACCAGGACCTTGCGGTAATTGGAATCGAAACTGGTCTCAATCGTCATCGGAGTCATCTCCAAAGGGAAGTTGTTGCTGGCCGGTTAAGCCATCGATGCCGAAGGCTTCCAGCACAGGTTTAAGCCGCTCCTGCGAGTTCGATTGCAGGCAGGCTGCGGCGACCTCCAACACCCTGCGGGAACGGTATGCGATCGTCTCGCCATTGCGGTAGAAACGTTCTGCCTGCACAATGGCCTCAAGCTGCGCTACCGCCCGGGGCAAACTGTCGTTGATCAGAATATAGCCGTAGTCGCGATATTTCTCAATCTCCCGGCTGGCTTCGCTCAGGCGCCGGTACAGCTCTCCCTCGTTCATCACGCCTTCAGCACGGCTGCGATTGCGCAAACGAGTCCGCAATTCTTTCGGGTTCGGCGGCAAAACAAAGATGCTCACCGCCTCGGGCATCTTCGATCGCACTTGCGCTGCGCCCTGCACATCGATATCGAGCATCAGGTCATGACCGCTTGCCAGCGCATCATCGAGGGATTGGCGGGGCGTGCCGTAAAGGTCTTTCCCAAAGACCTCAGCGTATTCCAGGAAAAGCCCGGCATCCGTCATGCGCTGGAATTCTTCGCGGGTGGTGAAGTGGTATTCGCGCCCATCCTCCTCTGAACCACGCGGCGCACGCGTCGTCCACGACACCGCGAAATCCACCCCGCTCACTTGTTGGCGCAGTTCGCCTACCAGTGTGCTTTTGCCGGAGCCCGAAGGCGCCGAAATAATAAAAAGAATTCCAGCCACTTTCTTGTGATCCCCTTCCGAGTCCCCAGTTCCTGTCTTCTTCTTCCCTTGTTCCCTTAGTCCCTTGTTCCCTGCTTCATTCCACGTTCTGCACCTGCTCGCGCGCTTTTTCGATCTCCGCTTTCATCGCCAGGCCCAGCTCGGTGACGCGCATCCCTTTTCCGCTTACGCCGCCGGTCTTCGATAGCAAAGTATTGGCTTCGCGGTTCATCTCCTGGAGGAGAAAATCGAGCTTCTTCCCGGCGTCGTTCCCTGCGCTGAGCAACTCTCGAAAATGTTCGATATGCGTTGTCATCCGCGCTAATTCTTCGCTGATGTCGCTGCGCTCCACCAGCACGGCCACCTCCTCGAGCACGCGCTGCTGATTGAACTCCGGTCCTGCGACCGCCGCAAGCCGCTGTGCAAGCCGCTCCTGGTACCGCTGCTCGATCTCTGGCCTTAACTCTGCGACGCTCGCCGTCGCTGCGGCCAGCCGGCCGAGCGTGCCGCGAAGAATGGCCTCGAGCGCCTGGCCTTCGCGTGCGCGCATGGCCTTCAACTGCTCAACAAGCGGAACCATCTGCTCAAGCACGCTATTCGCAAGTGCGGTCAGATCGTCGCTTCCGCGATCCTCCGACTGAAGGGCGCCGGGCAGGCGCAATGCAACATTCAGGTCCGGCTCACCCTGAATCCTGTGCTCGCGCCGCGCCGCATCGAAGGCAGCCAGGTATCCGCCAACCAGCTCGCGATTGTATCCGGCCTTGGTCTGCGAAGATCGATCGACAGAGAGCGTCACGTCGACATGGCCGCGCGTAAGATTCTCTTTCAGCAATCTCCGCAACTCCATTTCCAACCCATCCAATCCGGAGGGCAACCGGAACTGAAGATCGAGAAAACGGTGATTTACACTCTTGATGGTCAACGTGTAGCTCATCTGGCTTTCAGCGCCAGAGGGCACGCTCACCTGCACCCGCGCAAATCCTGTCATTGAAGAGATGGCCATTCTTACTCCCTCGTGCCTGCGGGATGGGCGGCCGTCTGGTCGAACGGCAAATAGAGTGCCAAATGATTCGCTGTCCCGTTCTCCGGCGTTTCCGGCGAGTCGATGAACTGCAATTGGTAAAGCTTCTGGTAGGTGGGTGAGGTATTCAGCAACTCGTCGTGCGATCCGATGGCCGTGATGCGCCCATCCTCAACCACGGCAATGCGCGTCGCGCGGCGGATGGTCGAGAGCCTGTGTGCAATCACCACCACGGTGCGGTTTTGCATCAGGTTCGCCAGCGCTTCCTGCACGAGCGATTCGCTTTCGGAGTCAAGCGCCGAAGTTGCCTCGTCGAGAATCAGAATCGGCGCATTCTTCAGGATGGCCCGCGCAATGGCAATCCGCTGGCGTTCGCCGCCGGAGAGCCGGAAACCCTTCTCGCCGATCACCGTATCGTAGCCCTGCGGCATCTTCAGAATGAACTCGTGGGCCAGCGCATTACGTGCCGCGTGCTCCACCACGGAGTGCTTCGCATCCGGCTGGCCATAGGCAATATTGTGGTGCACCGTGTCGTTGAAGAGGATGGTCTCCTGTGTCACCTGGGCTACCTGCCGGCGAAGCGATGCCAGCGTCAATTCGCGCAGGTCGAGGTTGTCAATCAAAATGCGGCCCGAAGTCACATCGAAGAAGCGCGGAATCAGGTTCACCAGCGTCGATTTTCCCGCGCCGCTCGGCCCCACCACAGCCAGAACCTCGCCCGCATTCACTTCCAGATCCACGTGGTGAAGAATCTGGTGCTCCCCTTCGCCGGTCGAATAGGAAAATCCGACATCGTCGAATTTGATCGATTGGCGAAAACGCGTGAACGTCGCTGCGTGCGGGCGTTCTTTCACGTCATCTTCGGTATCAAAAAAAGAAAAAATCGAAGCCGATGCGCCCATCGCCTGTTGAAAGCTGTTGTAAAAAAATGCAAACCGGCGCAATGGATCATAGAGCTTGAAGAGCAGAATCATGAAGGCGCCGAATACACCAAGGGTCATATGGCCGGCCTTGATCTCGCTGCGCCCGATCCAAAGCAGCAGCGCCATGGCGATGGCGCCCACTGTATCCATTAACGGCGAACTGATTGACTGAATCCGCACGCTGCGCAAATTTGCGCGGAAAAGTCGCTTGGCGGCGTTCTTGAAGCGCAGAACTTCCCACAGCTCAGTGTTGAACGCCTTCACGATGCGGTTGCCGGTCACCGTTTCGTGCAGGATGTTTTGCACCTCGGCCAGCTTGTCCTGGCCGGTTCGCGTACGCGTGCGCACTTCCCTGCCTATCTTGCGCGCGGAGGTGATAACCACCGGAATAAAGAGAACCAGCGCCCAGCTCAGGTAGCCGCCAATCTTGATGATGAGCGTCACCGCGACCAAAAAAGTAAAGAACTGCTGCAGAAAATCGCCGAGCACCGAGCTCAGGGAGATTTGCACGCGGTCAACATCGTTGATGAGCGTGGAAAGGATGGTGCCCGTCGGATGCCGGTGAAAGAAACTTGAAGAACGGCGCAAGGTTGCTTCGTAAAGATGGTTGCGCAAATCTGTGATGGTGCCGAAGCCCGCGTAGTTCACCAGGTAAGTGCCTGCATAGTCGCAGAGGCCCTTCAGGATCGTGGAGAGCACCAGCGCGTAGGCCACCACGTCCCATGCGTTGTGCAGATGCATGAAGTGCGGAACGAGGATTCTCAGGTCGAAGTGCCATCTGGTATTCGGAAGGCCGAGAACAATCGGTCCCTCCGGCGATGTCGGGGCGAGCACCCGGTCAAAGATCGGCTGCAGCAGCAGGATGCGGAAGGCGTCCAGAATGCCCACCACAGCCGACAGCACCACGCCCGGCAGCCATTCCAAAACGTAAGGCAGCCCATAGCGCAGCAGGCGGAAGAAATTCCTCATGCCGCTCGGCCTGCTTTGCGCGATCTGCCCTTGGTTCTCTGCTGCAGATGGCTGTGGAAGTCCATCTCCGTATTGTATCCGGGTCTGACACCCTGCGCCGCTTGCACCTTCGACGAAGGCAGTGCGCGTCTCTACAGTTACATGGCGCGACGCGCGATGAAAGCATAAGGCTTACGCACAGTCGCGGCCTGCCGGCGTTGCTATGATGACCAAGTGACCGATCCCCTCAATCAGGTTCTCCCGCACGTATTGCGTACCGTCTTCCTCGACCGCGATGGAATTCTGAACGAAAAGATGCCCGAAGGTCAGTACGTCACGCGCTGGGATGAGTTTCACATGCTTCCCGGCGTGTCCGACGCGGTGCGCCGTCTCAACGAAGCTGGTCTGCTCACCATCGTCGTCTCCAATCAGCGCGGCATCGCAAAAGGTCTCTACACATCTGCAGACGTCGAATCCATCCACGCGGCATTTGAGCGAAAGCTCTCGGAGGCCGGCGCGCATATCGACGCCTTCTTCATCTGCCCGCACGATCACGACGAGTGCGACTGTCGCAAGCCTCTGCCCGGCCTCTTTGAACAGGCCGTCGCGCGATTCCCGCAGATCACCGCCGCAACCAGCGTGATGATCGGCGACTCGCTGGCTGATGTTGAGTTCGGTCGGCGTCTCGGGATGGCAACAATATTTGTCGAGGTCGACGCCGACCGGCGATCACCGCATGTCCAGCAGGCATCCGCCCTCGCCGACTTGCGCTTCACTTCACTTCCTGACGCCGTCGACACCCTGCTTGCGAAACCGGCGTGAGCTCGCGCCCGATTCTGCCAGGCTTCTGCAGGAATCACGGCCGCGTCTCGGCTCAGTGAGCCAGTCTGCCCCGAACGGATGGCCGCAACCATCGCCTGCCAGCCATCAGAGTATTTCTCTAAAGATCCATGCTGGAACACAACTCTGCATGATCGCCGTCGCTGTATGATGGCTGTGTTCTCGCGGTGTCACTCACGCCTCCTGCACTTTGTGTTAGACAGGGATCTGCGAATCGCGCATCGACCTCGGGCCTTCCCGGCGTCGGAGATGCACAATGAGAAAACTAGCCATCCTCCTGTTGCTCGCGGGCACGGCGTCACCTGCATTTGCGGCAAATCCCGTCACCGTAGATATGGTTGACCAGTTGCTGATTTACGCGCATGGCAAGTCAGACGCAAAGGTGGCCGAAGAGCTTTTCGACCTGGAGCTCACCGAACGCGTGAGTTCGGCAAGGCTCCAGCGTTGGGAGGCGGAATTGCCCGGCCCCAAGTCCCGCCAGGCGATGGTTGCTTTGGCCGATGCCTCAGTGTTTCTCCGTCTTCCACCAGACGAAATTCCCGGCTCTCCAGCGCTCGGCCGCGACGCGCAGGATTCCCTGTTGACACTTAGCCGAACCTACATCGAGGATACGATTCCCAAATTGCCAAACTTCTTTGCGACGCGCAATACCACCTTGTTCTCCGATGAGCCATTAACAATCAATACGATCACGATGTCCAATTCCCCATACAAGCAAATGCATCTGGTGGGAACCTCCAGCGACAAAGCGTATTTTCGCGAAGGCAAAGAGGTGATCATCTCCAATACGGATAAGCACGCATCGCCTTCTCCCAAGGGACTGTACACGCAGGGCGTGTTTGGCGAAGCAATTGAGCTTGTCCTCTCCGATATCCTGCCGAGCGGCCCTGTCTGGAGCCATTGGGAGGGCGGGCCGGACAATCCACTGGCGGTCTTCCGCTACACCGTGCCCCGGGAAAAATCGCACTATACCGTGAATGTCAACGACGATCCAAGGTCGAATCCACCAAGTGTTGCCTACCATGGGGAGATCGCCATCGACCCGGCCGACGGCACCATTCGGCGCTTGACGGCCGTAGCTGAACTCAATGCGAACAGCCCGATGTCCAAAGCCGACGTCATGGTGCAATATGGTCCAGTGGAAATCGGCGGCGCGAGCTATATCTGCCCGATAAGAAGCGTCTCCTTCGGCGTGGTGCGCACATTCAATTCCGCGCCGAGCTTTCAAAGCAGATATGGACCCGCTACCACGATGCCCGGTCCCTCAGTCACCAAAGTGAATGACGTGCAATTCACTGAGTATCACCGCTTCCGTGCTGAAACGCGCATTCTGACTGGAGATGCTGCCACGCCCGATGCACCGCCGCCCGCTTCCGGCTCAGCGCTGAACCCGCCACCAAACCAATAAGCGAGAGGGTTCGCCGGCTCGCCAGGCTCAACACG
>OKRB01000101.1:57168-61867 GCA_900290245.1 Candidatus Sulfuritelmatomonas gaucii
TGCTGAACCCGCCACCAAACCAATAAGCGAGAGGGTTCGCCGGCTCGCCAGGCTCAACACGCTCGAATGCCTGCGGCACAGTGAGGCATTCGCCCTAATACGTCTTCAAATCCACGATGGCTTTGAGAATCGTTTCCGGCTTTGGCAGTGTCGCGTCCTCGAGGATTGGCTGGTACGCAACAAAAGTATCCAGAGACCCGATCCGTCGCACGGGCGCATCCAGTTCGTCGAACAGCTCGTCGGCGATGCGGGCTGCAATCTCTGCGCCATATCCCCAACTGATCATGTCCTCGTGCGCTACGATCACGCGGTTCGTCTTGCGCACCGACGTGGCAATCGCGTCCCAATCGTAAGGATTGAGCGTGCGCAGGTCGACGATCTCGACCTCGATCGCATGCTCGCGCTGCGCCTGCTGCGCAGCCTGAAGCGCGCGCGGCACCAGCGCGCCATAGGTCACCAGCGTCAGATCCGCGCCGGGCCTCACCACTTTCGCTTTCCCAAACGGAATCGCAAATTCCGATCCCGGATACGCCGCTCGCCCGTATGTTTCGCGATAGAGTCGCTTGTGTTCGAGAAACAGCACCGGGTCGTCACAGCGAATCGCCGTGCGCAGCAGCCCGTTGGCGTCAAGGGCGTTCGACGGGAACACCACACGCAAGCCGGGAATGTGCGTGAAGATACTTTCGCCCGACTGCGAGTGGTAGATCGCGCCGCCCGTCAAATAGCCGCCAATCGGTACGCGGATCACCGCCGGCGCCACCCATGCCCCGTTCGAGCGCCAGCGCATCAATGCCATCTCATTTCGAATCTGATGCATAGCTGGCCAGATGTAATCAAAGAATTGAATTTCTACCACGGGCTTCATACCGCGCAGCCCATACCCCACGGCGCGGCCCACAATGTTGGCCTCGGCTAGCGGCGAATTGAACACCCGCTCGGACCCAAATTCCGTTTGCAGTCCTGAAGTTAGCTTGAATACTCCACCTTTGCCTTTCACTTCGGCAAGCGCCTCTTCCCGGCTGGCGTCGGCTACATCCTCGCCATAAATCACGATTCGCGGATCGCGGCGCATCTCGTCGCGCAGGCACGCGTTGATCAGGTCGGCCATGGTCCGTGCCGGAGGCTTCTGTCCATTTGCCTTCTCTGCCGGTTCCAGCCGCTCCGTGGCAAACGCTGCCCGGGTTGGATCCAGGTCCTTGGAGTAGACATGGACTGTGATTCCCTTCGCCTCGGGCAACGGCGCTTCGAGAGCGCGCTCCGCGGCCTCGGCAGCTTCGTGTTCCAGCGCCCGCTCCAGATCCTCGATCTCCACCGCCGTCAAAATCCCCTCGCCAATCAGCCGCGCCCGCATTCTGGCAATCGGATCGCACATCGCGTCCGACTCGCGTTCTGCGGCTGAGCGGTAAAGCTTGTCGTCATCAGAAAGCGAATGGGAGTAAAGCCGCACGCAATGGCCGTGCACCAGCGCCGGCCCCAGACCAGCCCGGCAGTGCGCGGCCGCCTGCTGAAAAGCATGCAAGCTTGCCACAGGATCGTTTCCGTCCACCTCGGCAAAGTAAAAATGCGGGAAGTTGGCAACCAGCCGCGAAATGTTTCCACCCGGAGTATTCACCTCAACCGGAACGCTGATGGCATAACCATTGTCTTCAATGCAAAAGATCACCGGCAGCTTCTGGTTCGAAGCCGTGTTCATCGCCTCCCAGAACTCGCCTTGCGATGTCGATCCCTCGCCTATGCAACCCAGCATGACTTCGTCGCCATGGAAGTCCACGTCGTGAAAGGCGCGATAGTCGTCCTCAGCCTTCGCCGCCATCTCGGGCCGTGCGCTGAACGCCCGCCCGGCCTCCGCGCATCCCACGGCATGCAGCAACTGCGTCGCGGTCGAGGATGACGTGCTCACGATATGTAGCGCGCGGCTGCTCCAATGCGTGGGCATCTGGCGCCCGCCGCTCGCCGGATCGGTGGCCGCGCCCACCGCTTGCAGCATCATCTCGTAAGGCGTTACGCCGAGCGAAAGCACAAGCGCACGATCGCGATAATACGGAAAGAACCAGTCATAGCCGGATCGGAGCGCCAATGCCGCGCCTACCTGAAGCGCTTCATGGCCTGCGGCCGAAATTTGAAAGAAGGTCTTCTGCTGTCGCTTGAGATTGATCTCGCGATCGTCTACCGCGCGGGAGAGAAACATCAAGCGGTAGATTTCAACCAAGTGCTGCGCCGTCAATGCATCCGCCGCTGGAAACGGTCCAGACGCACGAGCGCTGGAAATTGCCACTTCCATCCCGGTCGACCCCCGTTCAAATCACCGCGGAGCGAGGTTTGGCTCCTCCGGCTTTGCCGCACACCCTTTTCCGGATACTGCCTGGTTTGATTGTAGCAATTTACAAGCGGCGGGCAATTGTCCCCCCGCCCTCAATGAACGGCCCTTCGGTCCGTCCCGCTTCGGCCTCCAAATCTGAAGCACCCTTGGCCTTCAATGCATTGGATACACAACGGCGGGCGGGGGAATCACCGATTGTGGCCCCCCGACGGCGCTGGTCATCCTTTCCTTCACGCTGCGAGCCAGTTTTTCAATCTCTGCGATCTTGTGGAGCTGATCCGGCGTCAGAGCGTTGGACCTCTGGGCGGCAACCTCCGCGTTTAGCTCCCGGGCAAGCCTTAGAAGCTTGTTTGTGTCGGAAACCATTTCCTTTTGGCGCTCGATGTTGAGCGCCCGCATTCGGCGCTCTATCATGACAGGGTCGTATTCATCGCTTGAAAGTGGACCCACGTCCACATGCCCCGGGAAAGACCCACGCAGCGAGCCCTGGCCCCCGTTTGATCCATTACTGGTCTGAGCGATGCCGGCGGGAATGCAGGCGAACGCCAGCGCAAGTCCCACGCTTGATGCCAGGCGCAACGGCAATCTGATGAGCCGCAACCGGCGACCGCTGCATCTGCGCCCTGCTTTATCCATATTGCACCGCCCCTGGCGATCCTTTGCCTGCTTGCCTCAACTCTTACCTGGGCCGAGCCTTACCTTTCGAGCATATTGTTCGATCTGATCGGCCTTGCGCACCACGGTCACGGAAAGCGTATCTTTGTTCGTCTTCTCGACTGCAGCCTTCAGATCCGCGGCCATCTTCAGCAGATCGGCACATTCTCTGGCGACCTGTGGCTGATTCGGATCAGAAGCCCCTGCGAACGTTTGCTGATCGCCCGCCGCCTGATGCTGGTTTGATTCGTCGGTGTTTGGCGCCGGCGTGGACCCCGCCTTGGCCGCCGTTTTAGGTGGATCAATGGCCGGAAGTGAGAACGAAGTTTGTTGCTGGTTTTCCGGAGCCTGCTGCTGGTCTGGTTCGTTGGCGTTTGTCGCAGACTTGGCTGCGGTCTTGGGAGGATCAATTGCAGGAAGTGAAAACGAAGCTTGCTGCGCGTGGCCGCGGCGGAGTCCCACGCCCACCGCAAGCACGAGAACCGTCAGACATGCCAGACCGCAGAGCCATCCCCTCCGCTTCCTCGCCCAGATCGCGGGGGGTGTCGCGCCGCTGTCACGCTCTGAGTTCATCGAATTCGCCATGGCTGAAGGGCTGCTTCGGAAAAGCAATCACAGGTCCGGCCATTCCTTGCGCACAGTCTAGTCTAGTAAGAGGAGTTTTGGCATGTTTCGTTGTCTCGCCAATGTAAATATTTTGCTGGCGATGCGCTGGGGCTGGTTCCAGGAAGGGCGCTTCATGGGCAAGGTCCTGGACGAGTGGATCGCCGACAGCCAGGAATTCCTTCACACCAAGCTGCCACGCCTGATCGGCATTGCAATTATCGCCTTTGTGCTCAGTCGCTTGCTGCGCCTGGTCACCTTCCATATCGCCCGTGCGGCCGAGCGGAGCGGCGCTGGGCCGGCTCGCCTCGCTGAGGTCAAGACGATGTCCGGCGTCATTCGCGCCACGGGTCTGGCGATCATCGCCCTCATTGCCGGACTCCAGTTTCTTGACGCCATGGGTTTCGATCTCGCTCCCCTCCTCGCCTCGGCTGGAGTAGCGGGCATCGCCATTGGTCTGGCCGCGCAGAACATTGTCAAGGATATGTTCAACGGCTTCCTGATCCTCGTGGAAGGCCAGTTCAGCGTCGGCGACACCGTCACCATCGCAGGAGTGAACGGCGTTGTCGAAGCGCTCACCCTTCGCAAAACCACCGTCCGCGATGGCAACGGAATCCTCTACATCATCCCCAATTCGCAGATCACTACGGTTGCCAATCTCAGCGCCGGCTATTCCGTGGCAACGATCCAAGTGAGCGTCGACTTTTCCGCCAATCCCGACGAAGTTCAGGCTCTGCTCACCAGGATCGCCATGGACGTGCGCAACAGCGAGGAATTCAAAAACGTATTCGTGGCCGATCCGCAAGTGCTCGGAATCGACGTCGTGAAGGGTTCGCAGATGATTTTTCTGGTCAACTTCAAAACCCGCGCGACGCAGCAGTACGGCCCCATGCGCGAGTTTCAGCGCCGCGTCCGGCTCGCTCTCGAAGAGCATCACATGCTGCCCGGCGATCCCAATCGCGTCTTCACGCCCTCGAGCGCCGCAGCCTCCTCAGGCGGGCGCAATCAGGAAATGGAGCCGGAATCGGCCGCCCAGGATCCCACCACATTGAAGCCACAGGAGGCAAACCCCTTCAGTGGCGAGTAGGTACCGGCCTCCTGGCCCTCACAGGCCCCGCTAGT
>OKRB01000100.1 GCA_900290245.1 Candidatus Sulfuritelmatomonas gaucii
TCTTTACCCAAGGTCTAGTCTGTATCTCCAGAGCATCTCGCGCGGTATTTGCCGCGGATTCAGCGGCTTTGGCAGATTTAATTTGGGCGCTGGTTTGATTGATCATTTGGCTCATCGTGCGATCAAACTGACTCATGTCTTTATCCAGCGTATTTTGAGTTTCAGTCAATTGCTGGTGGGCAGTCTCCGTAGAATTCTCCAATTCATTGAATTGCTCGTCAGCGATCCATGCATAGATTGCAGCGGCGGAGAATGCGAGCCAAGTCCCGACTGTAAGCCACCTCTGCATTCGGAGATTCTCCCGGTGGCGGCGGTCCTGATTGGTCTCAGCGGCAGCTTGTTCGTCTGGCGTTGGTCGCAAACTTGCTATAACTTTTCGCGTCTTTTCCCTCTCACTTTGTTGGGATTGTTGTTCTTCTACGTGTTGGTTGCGTATGGAGGTGGAACTCTCCTGGATCGTCTGCCGTAGGGAAGCGAGGTCTGCTTTAAGATTCTCAAAGAATTCTCTGAAGGCTTTGAACTGATGAGGCCGCAAAGGCATACCAGACCCTCGGAATTGAAAGGAAGCACAACACAGGGGAGATGAAACACGAATACCACGAAGGCCCCAAGGCTGGCGAGAACCTTAAGAAACTGGCTACGGCTGTCTTTCAGACCCCCAAGGTTGCGAAGCCCAAAAGGCAGCCCAAGGCGAAGCCTACAAGCCGTAAAACGAATGGCAGTGATAGGGCCTAGAATGGTTCCTCTTGCCCCGTCCCTGCCTCCGGGTGGCACACGGCGTCCGCGGGTGAGTTGACCTGAAAAGTAACCGCCGCGGCCAGCGCTGTGCGAGCCTGCGTCGAATGTGCAGAACAACACGGATCGGCAATCTCGACGCGGCGATTCTTCGCCCTGCCGGCGTCGTTCCCGATGACTGGCCGCTAATTCCTGCGCTATGTTCTTTCGCTCTCCAGAGCCCGCAACGTGGGCGGTATAGGCTAGCCCCAGTCGCAAGACTGGGGAATGAATGCACAGCTCGACGTGCCAGCCCGCTTCAGCGGGCGTAAGAACTCCGTTTCTGCCAAGCAACGCAAATGGACGGCTCGGCGACCATGTCCTTTGTCCGCTCACGGGCCCCCACCACGTGCCGAGTGTTGTAGGATACGCACATCGGTCCTTCCCCTTTTCGCTTCATACCTACTCTCAAATCTCGTCAACAGTCGGGCCCTGCCGAAACCCGGAGGGACAGATGACTCAAGCAACGGACGACCGCAACCTCAAAGTGCTTGTTGTCGATGACGAACGGCTCATTGCCGACTCACTCACGATGATCTTGGGCAAATCTGGATTTGACACGCGCGCCGCGTACAGCGGCGAAATGGCGGTTGCGATGGCCCGGAACTTCTGCCCGGATATGCTGATTACCGACGTTGTCATGCCCGGCATGACGGGAATAGAAGCCGCGATCCAGGTCCGCGACATGCTGCCCGCCTGCAAGGTCCTGCTCTTTTCCGGCCAACTGGCGGCAGAGGGCCTCGTTCAAATGGCGCGTGAACGGAATCAGGAGTTCGAGCTGATCTGCAAGCCGATTCACCCGGAAGAGCTGATTGCCAAGCTGCAAAGTGTCCTGTGCGTCTGAAGGGCCACATGGCCGAAGGCGCACGCCCCGGAAAACAATACCCGCTCCCCTGGGGCTTCCTTTGTCTGGCCGGGTCGAGGGTGCGACGCGTGGCGCGGTCCGCCGGGTGGTTGCACTCGCACGGTGTCCGGCTCTTGAGCCCGCAACGCGTGTGGCCAAATTGGACGCCTCAGCCTGCTTCAGCGGGCGAAAGAACCGATCTCTGCTCTCTGTTCTCTCGCGCTCTGGCGTGCCAAAACGCGTCAAAATGAGGCTCAAATCGGCGTTTTAGAGGTCAAATAATTGCATTTAATTGCAAATAATTCCACTTTCGCGAAATTATATGGTGCGCTTTGCTCTATTTCGCAACCTGCGAAGGTTACATTTGCATGCAAAATGGCACCTGGAGAGGTCATTGCGTCGTAGAATCGCAACCTCTGGTGGTTACATTTTGATGCAATTCGTAACCACTTAAGCGAACGTTTCACGTGTGCAACGCACCACTTGAGCGAACATTACACATGATTCCAGGCACGTTACAGCCTCGACGCTGAAAAGCTGCACTGAAAGCAGTGCGACAGCGATTCAGTTGTCAGTCTGGCTGAGCGGCGACGGCTGGTTGAACGGCGATGGCTACCGGAGTCGGGATGGTGTAAGGCGAGCCCGGCGCTTCGCTGGCCGTTGTATTTGTAACGCTAAACACGTGAAGCTTGCCCGGACTTACCGAGTTCGACCCGTACGCGGCTCCGGTCAGGGTGAATGCGTATAGATGGTTGCTGTTATCCCACGACATCCCGCTGATGCTGTCGGCTGTGAGCAGGCTGGTAAAGCCGGTGATCGAGTTCGCCCCGTTGAAATGGAATACCTGCAGCCCGCCAACTCCGCCCACCGCAAGAAGCGTGCCCGAGGAAGAGATCTCAAGATCGAGAGGGGTGGTGACGGACGTCGCCGGCATGGTCGCATACGTGTCGTTCGTGCTCAGGTTGCCGTTTGCGTCGGCTGTATAGGAGGCGAGTTGAACCGGCTGAGGAGCACCGTTCACCGTGAAGTCGGGGTACTCCGCGATCGCGACGTGGTTAGCGGTGTCGGTGCCAGTGAGTCCGGGAGTGTAACCGTTGATCAATCCCAGGCTCGACCCGGGCGGCGCAGCCATCAAGTGCACAGATGTGAAAGAGCCGTTGCGGTCCAGCATGCCGTTGCTGCCGCGCTCGAAAGACATCACTGACCAATACATGCCGGGAAGGGCCGAATAAGCGAAGTCGTTCGTACCGAGGAACGCGATGTCGGACGAGCTGTTATAGCCGATGTTCACATTGCCGAGGTAGCTCAGGCTCCCGGTGGATGGATCGACGGCGAAGGAAGCAATCGCATTGTTGCTGGAGCAGTTGATATTGCCCACAGCCGCATACAGGGACTGCCCGCTGTGATCGAAAAGGAGACCCCCCATGCCGCCGCAGGTGGTGTCGATATTTGACCGATAACCGGCATCCTGTCCGTAGTTGAATTGAGTGGCCAAGGTAGGCGCGCCATTCAATGCGATGGTGTAGGTGTTGATGTCCGGTTGGGAATTGGCGGTCGCCATGAGGTACTTGCCATTCGCCGCGATCGATGTGACATCTTGATTAAAAGGCGAGCCCGGCACCGCCGTGAGTAGTCCGTTGGCATCGGCGGTGAAGGCAACAACCTGGTTCGGTGTGCCGCTGGTGGACTGGCTGACCACGTAGACAAAGGCCGCTGTCGAACCTGAGCCGCCGGGTTGGGGATTGCCGGGGCTGCCGAGATCGTTAATGATCGTGGTGCGGCCGCAGCCAATCAGCATGAACGGGAGGAGTGGCGCCGTTAGAGAAATAAGGACGAGACGCGGGATTCGCATAGGAAGCCTCCTGAAGCAAAAGGCACTTAAACCTCGCCGCGTTCAACAGGATCCGAGAAGCCCGCTTCCAGAATTTGTATTCATACGCTTGAATCAGGCCAGAGCCCGTTCGTCGAGCAGAAAGAAATATCGAATTTTAATGTCACGCAATGGCGAGACAAGGCGCTAGCCGTCGATGGTGAGGGTTCCGTGCAAACTGCAATCTAAAAATGAAACCGGGAAACTTCGAAACCCGGCATCAGCAAGGTTAGATGCATGCGCACGAGGCGAGATGTGTGCTTTGTTCGCGCCTCGTTACACAATGGTTGCGCGGCAAAGGCCTGCGCATTGTAGGGCAACGAGTTCAGGCGGTTTGCCAGTGCTCGGGCGAGAGGGTGACGGTGGCGCAGCCGAAGGAGTAGTTGTACCAGACGTGCTCGGTGTTGGGAGTGGCGAAGAAGCCTTCGAGGTTGAGCGCGGAGGCGACGCGCGTGATGAAAGAACGCTGGCCGTAGAAGAGCGTGAAGAAGCTGTCCCAATCGACGGTGAAGAGGAAGGAGTGGTCGCGGGCGAGGAGCGTGCCGCGCGTGGGAAACGGGATGGAACGCGTTGCCAAGTCGGCGATGGGAAGCGTGATGACGGGATCGGTGGCGAGGAATTCGGGGACGCAGATCAGTTCATCGGCGCCGGCGGCGGTGAAGGCCTGAAGCAGGTCGGACTGCAAGAGGGGCTCGAAGCGGCCTTCGACGGGCATCCAGACAGGCTGCGATTCGAGGAAGTTTTTGAGCGTGTCGCGGGCGAAGGGGTCGGCGAGGTGATCGGCGAGTGAGCCGATGGAGGTGAGCAGCGCCTGGTTGATGCGCGCGCAGGAGTTGAGGCCGGTGCGCGCGGCAGCCTCGGACCACGTGCATTTTGCGCCGTGTGCGAGGATTTGCGTGTCGCCCGGGTAGTGCCGCGTGGCGCTCCATGCGAGCGACTGCGGGACGCGCACGAAGGGATGCAGAACGATGAAGACGGATTCGAAGAGGTTGCCGTAGGCTTCAACCAGCGGGATGGTGTATGGCGGATAGGTGAATTGTTCGGATTGCACGAGGGGGATGGTAACAAAGAAAATGGGGCGTTGCTGTGATACGCGCCCGTCTACCGCCGTTGATCGCGATCCGCCTCGAGCGAAGTACGGCCGTCGGGAAGCTTCCAGCGGCGGGCCACGATGATGAACCACACAAAATTCGCCGCAGCCACAACCCAGGCGGCGCTATAGACCGGCCAAAAATAACGGTTCTTCAAGTCCATCAACGCCAGCGGAGCGGTGACGATCAACACTTCCAGGGCAGCGAATCCAAGGGCGAAGACAAACTTCGACCAACTCCACCTTCCAGCGCGCTTCTCTCGCTGGATGCCGGAGAGGATGATGACGCCCTGGAGCACCACGAAGACGATCCACCACATATCTGCAAACGCCTCCCTGTGATCCGTGGCAGCAGCGCTCGTCAACTGGCGCGGAGCTGGCGGCTGCGATCGAGGTGCTTTACCAAAGTTCGATGGACGGTGACAGTTCTATTTTGGTGTTCCATTGCCGTGGACCTGCGTCGTCTGGGTCCAGTTTCCGCTCAGCACCCCATTCGGATCCGAGTTCGGATCGTTGGTCTGATACCACTGCGATCCGTTAGTCCAGGTTTGTGAGTAGGCGCTCGAAACCTTGGCGAGGGTTCCATCGGAACCCATCACCGTCTGCTGATCGAGCGAGTAATCTACCCAGTCAGAAGCAGCCGTGCTCTGTGCATTCATCGACGCGTTGGCGTCGTTCATCGCGCTCTGAAACTGCGACTCCTGCTGTTGCATAAAGGCCTGATGCTCAGCCGCCGAACTCTGCATGATCTGCTGGAACTGCTGGTAGATCATTTTGCTCTCCTGCTGTTCCTGAGCCGTCAAGTTGGCTATTGCCTGGGCGCCTTGTCGCTGCTGGCGCAGCAACGCGGCCTGCGTCCATTGCGGGGAGTTCACGCCGTGCGGCAGATTGTTGCTGTCGACCAGTTGCACCAGCGCATCGAGTTTGCCCTGGGGAGCGGTGAGCACGTCGACTCTGGCCCAGCATGTGCCGCCGTAAAGGGCGTTGCTCATGGGCGTGCTCCGATCATTGTTCATTGTGCACTCCACCACCGTCCGCAGCCGCTCCTCGACCACAAACGACCCGTTCACCACCTCGATCCGCAACGCCGCCGTGTCTGCCGTGTTGCTGTTCCGCATGGCCGGCGGCGCGCTACTTTGCATTTGGTTCTTTTGTGCCGCCAGCCCCTGCGCCCATTGCTGATAAGCCGAGGAGATCGGCATGGTGCCCACCACGTGCACGCCACCCTGCATCGTTCCCAGGTAATACTGCAGGAAGGCGGCCGCCGAAATCTGGCCGGAGATATTCGCGCACCCGCTGTTCAACGTGCCTTTCGCGTTGGGGTGCCACTGCCAGCCGATCACGGGCTCAATCCGCATCTGCATCAAGCCATCGGGCGAGTAGGCGCGGAAGACGGGCCACGGCGAAAAGGTGCAGGCACTGATCATGGTGATTCCTTGCAGCTTCCAGCCGGCGGGAATCGTCAGAGTCGCCGAGACGATGTTGCTCAAGGACGGGTCGGTGATGGTTGCGGTGGTTAGCTGATTCGAGAGCGGCGAGGCGGAGACGTACGTCGCGGCCCCTGCTTTTCCACCTGGCTGTACTCCCGAACCACCGCTCGCCGTGGCAGCGGCTGACGTTCCCGAAGATGATTTGCAGCCCACCAGCAGAACCGCGATTGCGCAGAACACAGCAGTGCACCGACCAAACTTGCTCATCAATGGGGATCTCCTTTTTGGCGCCGAGTCTCTGCATTGTACCGTGCCGGTGATCGGTTGCGACAACAGAATCAAGATTTGTGGGAGCTGCGCTCAGGGCATGGAAGAGATGAGGTGATTGATTTCGCGCAGAACGTCGGTCTCGTTGCTTTGAAAAATATAGTGGCTGGTATTAGGCAAGAGAACAACGCGTGATCCGGGGATGCCTGCGCGGAGCGAGTGGTGGTTTCGGATGCGGGCTTCCTCGTATACCTGGAGAAGCCAGAAGTGTTCTATTCGCTGGTGAGAGAGCGGCAAAGATCCGCCGCGGCGGACGCCGCGAGGGTGGGGCACCCGTTTCCGGCAGGGAGCAGGGAATAAAATGCAGGGAAACGGGCGGGTGTGAGCGCCCGCCGGACGGTTGGGTTGGAAGGGGGGTGTGTGCGCGTTGTTGCTCTCATTGCCGGGGTAGCTTGCCTGCTGACGGTGCTGCTTGACGCGTTTCAGACCATCATCCTGCCACGGCGCGCGACGGGGCGTTTCCGGCTGACCCGCATTTTCTACATCGTTACCTGGATGCCATGGGGGTGGGCCGCGCAACGTCTACGCAATGCGCGCATGCGCGAGACGGCGTTCAGCTTCTACGGGCCGCTGTCGCTGATCTTCTTGCTGATGGTTTGGGCAACGGCGATGGTACTGGGCTTCGCGCTGGTCTTCTTTGCGCTGGGCAGCCCGTTCATCGATGCGGGGCGACATGCGGGTTTCCGCTCGGACATTTACGTGAGTGGAACGACAATTTTCACGCTGGGGCTGGGCGACGTGACACCGCTGGATCCCTGGTCGCGCGCGCTGGTTATTGTCGAGGCGGGCACAGGCTTTGGGTTTCTGGCGGTGGTGATGGGGTATTTCCCGGTGCTCTACAGCGCGTTTTCGCGACGCGAGGTGAGCATCTCGCTGCTGGATGCGCGCGCGGGCTCGCCGCCGACGGCCGCGGAGCTGATGCGCCGCCATTCGTACGAAGGCGCGGAGCAGGCGCTCATCATGTTGCTGATGGAGTGGGAACGCTGGTCGGCGGAATTGCTGGAGAGTCACATCTCGTATCCGCAGCTCTGCTACTTCCGTTCACAGCACACCAACCAAAGCTGGCTGAGCGCGCTTACGGCGATCCTCGATACGTCGGCGTTGCTGATCTCGGGCGTGCGCGGGCAGGAGGCGCGGCAAGCGCAGCTGACATTTGCCATGGCCCGTCACGCACTGGTGGACCTGGCGCAGATTTTTTCGAGGCGGCCGGCGAATCAGGCGCCGGACCGGCTGCCGCCCGAGCGCTATCAAAAGTTGTTCGAAGTGTTGTGCGCGAGCAGCGCCACGCTGTGCCGCGACGAGTTCTCGCAGGAAAGGCTCCGCGAGATGCGCGCGCTTTACGAGGGATACGCCGAAGCGTTGAGCCGGTTTTTGCGGATGCCGCTGCCGCCCTGGATGGCCGAGCAACCGCATAAGGACAATTGGATAACGGTGGCCCGCGTTCGCACACGAGCCGAAGAGGCCAATGCGGACTTGCCTGCGCCTGCGCAGGATGCAGCGCGCACGATGCCGCCGTTGATCGATCATCATCATGATTTTTGAGCGACAGGCGGATTTGCCGCAGCGCCCGCACCTTTTCGTGTCCTCAGTGAATCTAAACTGGCAGCGGGAAGACCAAGCGAGGGCAGGAGCGGATGCCGGAGTGGATGAAGGCGCTGGTGGATGAGGTTTCGGGGTGGCCGGGCGTGACGAGTCATGAGCATCGATTCGGCGGAACCGAGTTTCGCGTGGGCGGGCGCGAGATCGGGCACGCGCACTGGTTCGGCATCGTCGATATTCCATTTACTGTGCGGGTGCGGGATGCGCTGATTGCAGCGGGCAGGGCGGAGCAGCATCATTGGCTACCGGACTCGGGTTGGACGACGGTGCGGGTGAGCAGGCACGGCGGTGAAAACGCGCGGGAGCTGCTGCGGTTTTCGTACCTGAAGGTCCGCATGAAGAGCGCGGATGGCGCGGTTGCGGAGGAGGCTCGCGTGGAGCTGGGCCGGTGCGGGCTCGAAGAGCAAGTGCTGGAGGCAGCGGGGGTTGCGTCGGCCGTGGAAGCAAAGAATTGAAGCGCCGAAAATGCGGCGCGGGCGGTGCTTGCCGCTGCTACTTTCGGGGAAGTTCCTGACTAGCGACCGGCCCTTGCATTGTCTGCTTGCCAGCGAATGCCCGGCCATGACAACCTTGATTCAGGTGCGGTTTCCGCGCACATGAAGGAGCACCTTAACCCCAATGCCCATCCAAACGACAGAGAAGATATGGCACAACGGCAACCTGATTCCGTGGGAGCAGGCCACCATTCACGTGATGAGCCACGTGGTGCATTATGGCTCGAGCGTGTTTGAGGGGATTCGCTGCTACGCACAACCTCAGGGCTCGGCGGTATTCCGCCTGCCCGAGCACATGCAGCGGCTGCTGGACTCGGCCAAGATCTACCGGATGCAGATTCCATTCAGCCTTGAGGAGCTTTGCGCGGGCGTGGTTGACACCATTGAGGCAAACGGGATTTCTCCGTGCTACATCCGGCCGATTGTGCTGCGCGGGTACGGCGAGATTGGAGTGAGTCCCAAGGGCTCGCCGATCGAGGTGTACATCGCGAACTTTCCGTGGGGCAAGTACATTTCCGGCCACGGCGGCGCGGATGTTTGCATATCGAGCTGGAACCGGCTGGCCCCGAACACGATGCCGGCGCTGGCCAAGGCGGGCGCGAACTATATGAGTTCGCAGCTCATCCGGATGGAGGCTGAGGCCAACGGCTACCAGGAAGGGATCGCGCTGGACGTAAACGGGCTGGTGAGCGAGGGGTCGGGCGAGAATGTCTTCATTGTGCGCAACGGCGTGCTGTATACGCCGCCGCTGGCGAACTCGGCGCTGTCGGGGATTACGCGCGACAGCGTGCTTACGATTGCGCGGCATTTGGGGCTGGCGGTGACTGAGCAAGCGCTTCCGCGCGAGCTGCTGTACATCGCCGACGAAGTGTTCTTTACGGGGACGGCGGCGGAGGTTTCGCCGATTCGGTCGATCGACCGCGTCGTAATCGGCGACGGAAAACCGGGCGACATTACGAAGCGGATTGCGGACGAGTTCTTTGGCATTGCCAACGGACTGAAGCCGGACCGCTTTGGCTGGCTGACACCGGTGAAAGTGGACTCAAGCGAGACGGTGACGGCGTAGAAACAGGGAATAGGGAGTAGGGAATAGGAAAGGTAAAAGCAAGAACAAAAGCAAGAGCGAGGCCCTGCGGCGAGTGCCGTAGGGCCTTTACTTTTTGGGCGGCGAATACGTAAAGAGACACCTTCCAGCCGCGTTGCGGCTGGCGGTGGGGCGCGGCGGGGCGGGTATTATGAACGGAGACCCGCGTGAATTGATGATGGCAACCGCTGAGCGGGAATTCGGCGACAGATGAGGGAAGGAAGCCGCACGTGAAACCCGACATGAAAGTTTCGTTCGCCGGGCTGGAACTGGTGAATCCGATCATCGCTGCCAGCGGCACCTTTGGCTACGGCATTGAGTTTGAGGAGATCGTATCGCTGGAGCGGGTTGGCGCTGTCGTTACCAAGGGCGTTTCGCTCGAACCCATGGCGGGTCACACTCCCACGCGGATTGTGCCAACTGCCGCAGGGATGCTCAATGCCATCGGTTTGCAGAATGTGGGCGTGGAGGAGTTTGTCGAGAAAAAGCTGCCGCCGATGCAGCGCTATCCGAATTGCAGAGTGATTGTGAATGTCTTCGGACAGACGGCAAGCGATTATGTGGCGGTGATTGATCGGCTGAACGATGCTGAAGGGATTGCGGCGTATGAGCTGAATGTTTCGTGCCCGAACGTGCATGCGGGCGGAATGAGTTTCGGAGCGGATCCGTATTCGCTGGAAGAACTGGTGGACCGGACGAAGAAAGTCGCGATTCAGCCGCTGATGGTGAAGCTCTCGCCGAATGTGACCTCGATCAGCTATATGGCGCGGATCTGCGAGGAGGCGGGCGCGGATGCGGTGAGCCTGGTGAATACGTTCTTGGCCATGTCAATCGATGCGGAAGAGCGGAAGCCAAGACTGAGCAACGTCACGGGAGGATTGTCAGGACCGGCGATCAAGCCGATTGCGTTGCGCATGGTGTATGAGGTTGCCAATACGGTGAACATTCCTGTGATCGGCATGGGCGGAATTGTGACGCCGGAGGATGTGGTGGAATTCCTGCTGGCAGGCGCAACGGCTGTGCAGGTGGGCACAGCGAGCTACGCCGATCCGCGCGCGACGGAGCGGCTGGCGCGAGGACTGGAGGCCTGGTGCAAGAGCCACGACGTGGAGAAGGTGACGAGCCTAACGCGAGGGCTAAAGGCTGGGGGCAAGAGGCTGGGGACTAGAGATTAGAGAACAGGGAACAGGGAACAGGGAACAGGGAAAAGAGAGACTCTCTGGGGAGCGGCGAGTTCGATCCGGCAAATCAGAACGTTAGAGTGGTTTGAAAGACGATGTTGCGGTTACCGGGGGTGGGGCTGCCGTAAGGACCGTTGGCGAGCGACTGCGTCTGGTTGAAAAGCGGCGAGAGCAGGACGCCGTTGGGCGTGCCCAGGTTGACCATGTTGAGAATGTTGTTGGCGCCGGCAACAAAGGTGAGATTGAAGCGGCGCGGCGCGGCGGCATCCAGACGAATGGCTGCGCCACCCCCGCTGAGCCCCCGGCCGCTTACATTGCCGTTTTCGCCTGGATTGTAGGTTTGGCCTTCGCCGGCCTCTTTGATGCGCGGCCCGATTCCGATTACTTTGCTGATGCGAACGTGAAGAACGGCATTGGCCGGCCCCAATCCGACACCATATGGAACCAGAGGCTCATCTTTACCGATGGGATCGGTGTCGAGGCAGCCGTATTGCGTGCTGACAACATTTGAGGCACCGCAGGTTCCGTAGGTGGGCCGCGCGTTGAACTGGTTGTTGCCGGTGAGGTCGCTTCCGATTGTAAGGTTGTAGGGCGTACCGGATTGCGCTGTGAGCAAGGCGGCGATGACAAAACCGTGAGGCGCCGTGTAGCTTTCGATGAGCGTAAACCGGTGACGGATGCCGAACGTGGCGCGGCCGTAGTCCAGGCCGGGATCTTCTGCAACGGAGGGAAAGGAATTGACACCCTGCGTGTCGCTCTTTGCCTCGTTGAGAGTGTAGTTGCCGCTGAGTGTGAGGTGCTTGAGGGCGATGCTCGACGAGAGGATGAGCTGATTCTGCCGGTAGAATCCGCCGGACTGGTACCGATAGTTGTAGAGCGTGGGCGCCGGGCCTGTGGTGGTGTAGTCGGCTAGATCGAAGCCGGGCGCGGTGACGTTGTTGCTGAAGTACTGATGCACGCCCTGCGTGTAGAGGTAGGTGACATTGCCCATGATTTTCTTGGCGAGCTGGCGGTCGACACCGATGCCGGCCTGCATGTCGAGCGCGGCGTGGAAGTGCGGATCGATGGTGTGCTCGGTGGGAATGGATGAGGGGGCGGAGGCGAGCGTTTTCGGAGGAATGGCGGTAGTGTTGTTGGGATCGAATTGATTATTTGGAAAAACCGCGTTCGGATTGTCGACGGTATAGCTCTTCTGGTTGATGAGATTGTCGTGGATTAGCTGGATGACGTAGGGCACGGCGCCGCCGCCGTTGAAGGCAGTGGGCCCTGCGAAACGATTGAAGAACCAGCCATAGCCGGCGCGGACAACGGTTTTTGCGGGAGCCTTGCCGGTGCGGCCCGGGCTCCAGGCGACGGCGATGCGGGGCGCGAAGTCGGCGTGGTCGCCGATCCAGTTCTGGCCTTCGTAGCGCAGGCCGAAGCCCATCATGAGATTTGGTTTCCAGTGCCAGTCGTCCTGCAGGAAGAGCGAGCCGTCGACGACCGTGGCGCGCGCCAGTGGATTGGTGATGACGGTGGCTGAATATTGCGTGGGCGTTTGCGCAAGGTAGTTCGCCACGCTGGAAAAGTAGTAGCTGCCGTTGACGCCGCCCTGGGAATAGTTGGCATCGCGATTAGCACGGATGCGCGCGCCGAAGCGGAATGCGTACCTGCCTGCGGTGGCAGTGAAGTAGTCCTGGAGAACGAGCTGGTCGGAGTGGTTCTGCGAAGCTCCCACGCCGCTGCCGCCGTTGATGAAGGCGCCCTGCACGGTGACGGTAGGAGCGAGCGAATCGGGCGTCTGGCCGGTGCGAGTGCGATCCCAGGCGAAGCGCACTTCGCTGAGGAGACGCGAGCTGAGGATGATGGTGTCGCCGATCTGCAGCTCGTTGTACGTGGTTGTGCCGTTTGTTCCGAGACTGGGTAAATCGAGCGTGCCGACGCCGCTGCCCGACTGCGTAAGACGGAAGAAGGCCTCGCGCACCGTGAACATGCTCTTCTTGCCGATTTCGAAGTCAATGCGCGGGCCGATGGAGAGGTAAGTGGTGGGCGTGGGAAACGCTTCAGCGAGATGCGCACTGGTATTTTGCGGGTCGAGCGCGTTGACGATGGTCTGATTCTGGCTGCTGAAGCGCTGGGCATGAAAAAAATAGGCGGAGGTTTTCGTCAACGGCCCGCTGACATCGCCGTAGACGCCGTAGCGGTAGTAGCTGAGTTGCTGCGCGAGGAAGGGATTGGCGGTGTTGAGCGCCGAGTCAATGCCGTAGCCGCTGATGCTGCCCTTCAATTTCTGTGAGCCGGGCTTGGTGATGATTTCGATGCGGCCGTAGCCGATGCGATCGAATTCGGCAGAGAAGGGATTTTGATTGACGCGGACCTCGAGGATGGACGATTTGGGCGGAATCTGGCCGCCCTCGAAGCCGTCAATGTAGATCTGGCCGCCGTTGGGTCCGGCGGCGGGACCGGCGAGCGCCTGCAATTCATTCTGCAGTTCGTCGGGATCGTCGGAGAGCGCGTCGAGATCGCTGCCCTTGATGACAATGGCGCCGACATTCTGGTCAGGACTGAGGTTGACGGATTGGTTCTGTTCTTCGACGGTGACCTCCTGCTTTTCGACTTCGATGGTGAGCGGAAGGTTCAGTTCTTTCGACTGGCCGGGAGCGATCGAAACATTTGAGAGCGTGAGTAGAGCGAAACCGTTCGCTGTCACGGTGATGGTGTAAGCGCCCGGCGACAGTGCATGAAACACATACTGGCCGTCTGCAGAAGATTTTGTCTGGAGGGTTTGCGCGCCGAAGGTGAGCGAGATGGCGGCTCCGGGTATGACGGCGCCGCTGGGATCCTGCACCTGGCCGTGCAAAGTGGCGGTTTGCGCCGTAGTTAGCGTGGGCACCGCCAAAGCAACGAAAAGCAAGAAGACAGAGAGGAAGTGATGCCTGAAGGTCATAATCTCCTGAGCAAAGGGGAAGTTGGAGTTGGACCTGTCTTTTGTTGACACGCACTGGCCACAAAGAAAACAGAACGACGGTTACGTCAACTTATACGAACGAGCGCGCCGGCCGGTTAACAATCAGTTACGGTCGGGAATGGGATTGTCGTTAGCTAATAATATGTCCGGTGTTTTTAGCAAGTGAAGTGTCCGCATAACGGGCG
>OKRB01000098.1:0-8924 GCA_900290245.1 Candidatus Sulfuritelmatomonas gaucii
GGCGTAAAACGCAGGCTCGTCGTCAACCTCAACGTCGACCGAGCCGGTGACACCGGAGGCCGCGGGCGGCGCAATGGCGGTGATCTGGTTGGGCGAGATGCTTGTGACCTGCGCGGGCCGGCCTCCGACGAGAATCCTGTCGGCAATGCGAAAGCCCATGCCCTCGATGGTGATGGGGCCGCCGGACGCGGGCAGGCGCGCCGGTGAAACGGTGTCAGCGTAAAGCAGCCAGCCATCGTATGCGTAATCGGGCCGGCCGTCGCCGCGCAGGTCGGCGATGCCGATGCGGACGATGTCGTCGCCGTTGGTGGCGACGCGCAGCCAGGTCTCGCCGGGCGCATTGCCGTTGAGGCCGGGCGCCGCGCCCACGGTTGCCGCGCCGACCGGATCAAACGCGTCCCAGATGCCGATGGACGGCATGGCCTTGGCATTCGAAGGAGACCCGGATTCGTCGAGTGCCTGCGTGACCACCGTGAAGATGCGATTGCCGCGAACCGGAAATGTGAACCAGTCGGTCTGGCCGATCTGGCTCAGGCGGCCCGCCCACTGGCCGCCCACGGGCATGGGGCGCGGCTGCGATTCGGTGCCGATGACGGCGGTTAGCGCAGCGGCAGCGGAATTAGCAGCGGTGACGTTCACCGTTTGCGCGCTGCCCGCAGAAAGATTGGGCAGAGTGACTGCTTGCAGCGTGCCGGAAGGCGCGACCTGCCCCATCGTGTATGGGCCGACGGAGTTCGAAAGGATATAAAGCGGGTTAATGGCTTCAAAGCTGACCTGGTAGCTGGCCGACGTCGCACCGGGCGGCAGCGGAATTCCACTCAGGTCAAAGAATCCTTGCAGTGAGGAGTCATTCGAGCCCCACATCGTGAGCGCGTTGCCCCTGGAATCGGTGAAGCCGGTCACGGGGTTGCCGTGGTTGCCACTGAACTGGGCGCCCGTGACGGCGGTGGCCGTGTACTGATAAAGAGGATTGCCGTTCGAGTCGAGCAGGCGGGCGACGACATTGACGCCTTGCATCCCGTAGCCCGAAACGAAAGCGACCTTGCCCTGGATGGAGATGGTATTGACCGCAGTAAGCTGCTTGCCCGGAAAGCTCGAGAGATTCGCGGCGGTAACTGGATATATGCGATTGAGAGCGGCGATGTCGTCGTAGCTGAGGGTTGCAGGGTTGGGGATGCAGGCGCCGCCGGTTGCGCCGCAAACGCCGCTGATGGGCTGCATCACGGGCCAGCCCAGAGCGCCGCCGGGTTCGCCGTCGGTGAGCGCGCCGGGATTGACCTGCGAATCGTCGAGGCCGAGGATGCGGCCGAAAGCGCGCTCGATCTGGAACTTCATCATCTCGAGGAGATTGGCGCTCGTGGCGCAAAGGCCGTTGAGAAGGATGACTCCGTGAGCGATGGTGGCGTCGGGCGAGAAGTTGTCGATCCACACGTAGACGCTATTCGTCTGGCAAGCATCGGGCTCGCTCGCATTCGGGCCAAAAATCACATTGATCACCGTGCCGTCGGCATCGAAGATAACCGCGAGCGGGTAGTTGGTGGCCGAGGGAGCCACGTCGGCAGGTGCGGTGATCTGGCCGGAGGAGTTCGCCTGGATGTTCGCGGCGCTCACGTCTTCATTCAGCGGGCCCATGTCAGTCAGCGTGACCGCGGCAGTGGGAATGGCGCTCCAGAGGGCGGCCGCTGCATCAACCATGGCCGTGGCCTGCTGGTTTGAGACGGAAGCGCTCAACGGCCCCTGGTCGACGTAGTAGTTGATCTGGCCGCCCGCCCAGTGAACGGGCTGGCCCATCGCCGCGGGATTGAAGTAGGAGGCCCCCGCGATGTATTTGGGCCCGCCCCCGAGAGCCGTCAGCGGCGAGAGAAAGATCACTGCGCAGGCGAGCACGAGGCGCGGTCGAGCGGAAACGGTGGGCAGGAACCAAATTGAATGCACGGGAAAACTCCCGCATGTGAACGGGCAAGGGCTCATCCGTTGGCAGGCGGCGCAAATTAAGGTTCTCTAATTTATGAACCGCCTAATCTTCTATGGCACCGCCGGCTCAACGAGATCGGATACTTCTGTGAGCGCGGGGACGCATTCGATGAGGAATTGCTCATTGGAATCTTCTAATTCAAAGGCCGCAACGCATTCCAGCCACGCGCTGTCTTCGCCTGAAGCGCGTAGGAGATCACACCCGCAAGAGTCGAATCCGGCGCGTCCGGCATCTTATGTTGGGCATTGAAACGGGAGCCTGGCCCCCTTCCGTCTACAATCGACACGGGACAACCCATGGCAGAGACACGAGAAACTGTGATTCTTGGCTCCGGCTGCGCCGGATTGACGGCAGCGCTTTACACGGCGCGCGCCGGATTGAAACCGCTGGTACTGGAGGGGCACGAGCCGGGAGGCCAGCTCTCCATTACCACCCTCGTCGAGAATTTTCCCGGCTGGCCCGAAGGGATTCATGGGCCGGAGCTAATCGAGAAGATGAAGGAGCAGGCGGCGCGATTTGGCGCGGCGTATGAGCACGCGCTGCTGAACTCAGTGGAGCTGGGCGCCGGTCCCATCAAGCTGCACACTTCGAATGGCGAGATCGAGACGCGCACGCTGATCATTGCCTCCGGCGCAAGCGCGCGCTGGCTGGGACTGCCCAGCGAGCAGGCGCTGATCGGGCATGGCGTGTCGAGCTGCGCCACGTGCGACGGATTTTTCTTTCGCGGCAAGGAAATTGCAGTCATCGGCGGGGGTGACTCGGCGATGGAAGAGGCGATGTTCCTGTCGCGATTTGCCACCAAGGTCACGCTGCTGCACCGGCGCGACGCCTTCCGCGCTTCGAAGATCATGCTCGATCGGGCCAAGGCGAACCCCAAGATCGAGATGCGCACAAACACCGTGGTCGACGAGGTGCTGGGTGTGGAAGACAAGGAAGTGAAAGGGTTGCGGCTGCGCAACGTGGCCACCGGCGAGAAATCCGAGCTCAAGATCGACGGCCTGTTTCTGGGCATCGGGCACGAGCCGAACACAAAGATGTTTGCTGACAAGATCGACCTGGATGACGAAGGTTACATCAGGACCACGAACAACGTGTTCACCACCTGGAAGGACGCGATCGTGCCCGGTGTCTTTGCCTGCGGCGATGTGCAAGACCGGAGATACCGGCAGGCGGTGACGGCAGCGGGGTCCGGTTGCATGGCGGCGCTCGAGGTGGAGAAGTATCTCGACGAGCACGGGCAGTGAGCCGCGATGGGTGCGCGATGACGGCGCTCAAAGAAAATCTGGAACGGCTGGAAGAATCGATCGCGGCGGCGTGCCGGAAGGCCGGGCGCGCGCGCAGCGAGATCGAGCTGATGGCGGTGTCCAAGATGTTCCCCGCTGAGACGATCGCCGAAGCTGCGGCGCTGGGCTTAACGTTCTTCGGCGAGAATCGCGTGCAGGAGTTTGCAGCCAAGGCATTGCATGCAGCAGGCCTTTGGTCGAGTCAAGTGGCGCCGCGAACGCGTCTGCGCTTTCATCTGATCGGGCATCTGCAGTCAAACAAGGCGGCGAAGGCGGCAGAGTTGTTTGATGGTGTGGATACGCTGGACTCCGTGCGCCTGGCTGAGCGGCTGAGTGAAGCCGCGGGAAATGCAGGCAAGCGGCTGCCAGTGCTGATTGAGGTGAAGCTGAGCCCGGAAGCAACAAAGACGGGCGTGGCGCCAGAGGGTGAAGAGGCGGCGCGGCTGCTCGAGCGATTGCCCGATCTGCTCGATCTTGAGGTGCGCGGGTTGATGACGATTGCGCCGTGGGGCGCGCCGGAAGAAGTTACACGCGCATGCTTCCGAAATTTGCGAATTTGCCGGAACCGGTGGGCGGCGGCGCACCCAAACTTGAAGTTCGATGTGCTGTCGATGGGGATGAGCGGGGATTTTGCGCTGGCGATTGCGGAGGGCGCGACGCGGATTCGCGTCGGCACGGCGCTGTTTGGCGCGCGCGAGCCGCGAGCGGAGCAGGACTGATGCTCAAGGCCGCCGCGCACGGAGTGACGCTGATGGTGCGCGCGCAGCCGGGCGCAAAGCGAACGGCGATCCTCGGCGTTTTTGGCGAGGGATCTCAGGCCCAAATCAAGATTGCCGTGCAGGCGCCTCCGCTTGAGGGCCGTGCCAACGGGGCGTTGATTGCATTTCTGGCGGCAACCTTCGGCGTACCGAAGAGCGCAATCGAACTGGTGTCCGGTGAGTTGTCGCGGAGTAAAGTGTTTCTGCTGCGCGGAGTGACGACAGCGCATGCGGCAACGGTGCTGATAGAGCAGGGAATAGACCGCAGGGAATAGCCAATAGACGATTGCTTTTCCGACGCTGCCCGCAATGGCTCTCGGTACCCGCACCAAGTGTGAAGCGCCTCTATTTGCGCGCAGCCGACTGGCGCTGGAGCTCCTTCTCAAATGCCTGCTCGCGATCGGCGATGTAGGCCTTGTATCCGGCGGGATCGATGAAAGCGTTATGGTCGCCGTTCTTCCATCGCGGATATTTTTGGGTGAGACCAAAATAACCGCCATGCGCTCCGAGAAAAATGTCGCAGGGCAGGCGCTTAAGCACTGAAAAACCACGCTTGTAATCCGCGGCGATTTGCGGGTAGACCTTGTTGCCGACCAGCTTGTAGCCATTGTTTACGTTCGGGCTGCCCACGATCACGGCGTGCAGCATTCGGCCGCCTTCGGTTACATCCATCGTCCAGGTGGTTGTTCCCCTGGTGTGGCCTGGGGTGAGATGCGCCGTCAGCACCGCGCCTCCAAGGCGAACCGTGTCGCCATCGTGCAGCACGCGATCGACATGCGTTGGGGGATAGCGCATGAGTTTCTCCGCGCCGTATTGAAAGTCAGTCTTGCCTCCGGATTCGACGACTGGGACGTCGCCCGCCATGACATAGTATTTCGCTTTCGTGAGCCGGATAATCTGGGCGCTGCCGGCGCAATGATCGTTGTGCGCGTGGCTGATGAGGAGAATCTTGATGTCGGAGAAGCGAAAGCCGAGAGACTCGACGCTCTTGCGAATCAGCGGCACCGAGGCTTCGAGACTTGAGTTGATGAGAATGAGGCCTTTTGGTGTTGCGATCAAATAAGACGCGAGGTCTTCGCTGCCCACATAGTAGAGGCCGCTTCGTAAATCAGGAGTTGCTCCAGGAGACGGCGGTGCAATCCCGGCAATGCGGAAGGCAGGGAAGGGCCGCAGCCATGGCGCAGGATATTGCGCGGCAGCGGTGAAAACGAACAGGAGCGAATTGAGGACGGAGATAGCGGCGGCAAACGGTCTTGTTTTCATGGCGTAACTGGACTGGCGAGTTGGTGCCTGGCGATTTCGATCGCGCGCTCGAGGTGCACCCCGCGCGAGCCCTTGATCAGAACAACATCGCCGGCGCGAAGATTTTGCGCGAGCCACTGGCCGGCGGCATCGGCGTCGCGGAGAAAGATTGACGAAACTCCACCGGCGCATGCGGCTGTGGCCAGGTGCTCGGCGTTGCCCTGCACGGCGACGACGAGATCAAGGCCGGCCTCTGCGGCGGCGCGTCCGCAGGCAAGGTGGAGCTCAGGTCCGTGCTCACCCATCTCGAGCATTTCGCCTGCGATGAGGATGCGGCGTCCCTTGGCTGGACGCGCAGCAAGGCTGCGAATCATGGAGCGCAGCGCTTCGGGATTGGAGTTGTAGCTGTCGTTGAGGATGGTCGCGCCCGCAATCTCGATCACCTCTCCACGCTTATCGCCGGCCGTCAGCGAGGTGATAGCAGCCACGGCGGCATTGAGATCGACACCAGCTTCAAGCGCAACGGCGATCGCCGCAACGGCATTCGAGGCATTGTGCGCGCCAAGCAGGTGAAGCGTAAATTCGCCTCTGCGCTCGCCTGCGCGGAAGCGGACGTGCAGGCCGTCGACATCTTCAATGGCCGAGAGAATCTGCGGATCGGCGCATGGCCCGGTGCCGAAGTAGACGACACGCCCTTGAAAATCACGACCGAACTGCGCGGCATAGATATCGTCGCAGTTGAGGAACGCGATACCGTTTGGAGGCAAGGCGGCTATCAACTCAAACTTGGCGCGAGCGATGCCTGCCTGGCCTTCGGCAAAGAATTCGATGTGCGCTGTGCCGATGTTGGTGATTACTCCCCAGTCGGGCGCGGCAATACGCGCGAGCGCGGCAATTTCGCCGGTATGATTCATCCCCATTTCGACGACGGCGATTTCGTGCTCGGGCATGAGACGAAGAAGTTGCAGAGGCAGGCCAATGTGATTATTCAGATTTCCCTGGGAGCGGAACACATTGAGTTTTGCAGCGAGGGCTCCGGAGATAGCTTCCTTGGTGGTGGTTTTTCCGGCTGAGCCGGTGATGGCCACGATGCGGCGCCCCCACTGCCGGCGCACGTGCGAGGCCAGCGACTGCATTGCCGGAAGCGGATCTTCGGCGATAAGGAGCGGGTGAGCGAGCGCGGCGTCGGGAAGGGAAGCAACGCGGGCGCGCGAGACAACCGCAGCAACGGCTCCGCGTTCGAACGCAGCGGCAACAAAATCATGCCCATCGAATCGTTCACCTCGGATGGCAAAAAACAGCTCGCCGGGCGCGACTGTGCGCGAGTCAATGGAATAGCCGAAGGCGACGAGAGCGCCAGCGTTGGGAACGCTGGTTGGCGCCTCAAGCACTGCGCCGAAGCCCATCGCCGCTTCTGCGAGCGTAAGATTCATTACCCCTCACAAGAACAGTGGTCAGTGATCGGCGTTCAGCTATGATTCACAGTTCCCGGTTCAAGGTTCGTGGTCGACACTCTACGGTCCACGGTTCGTCTTTCACAGATGACTATTCACAGTGTAGATTCGCGATTGGCCGATTCGTTGCCCTCCACGATAGATCGAATTCCCGATTCATGCAATGCCGGTTGTTGCCGTTCGAAACCCTTTCGTAACCGGCGATTGGCGTCCGCGCCACCCGCGCGGCAGGCTACTGCGTTGGATGCTGATTTTTCAGGGATTCGCTGTAACCCAATTCTTCAAGGACGGCAAGGGCGACTTCAGCATCATTGAAAGGGACGGTGCGGTCAGCGAGAATCTGCTCTGTTTCGTGGCCTTTGCCGGCCAGCAGCACAACGTCGCCGGGTTTGCCCGCCTCCAGCGCGAGGCGGATAGCGGCCGCGCGATCGACCTCGATGGTGTATTGAACGCCGGTGGCCTGCAAGCCGGGCTCGATCTCGGCAAGGATGGAGGCGGGGTCTTCGGAGCGCGGATTGTCGCTGGTGGCGACGACAAAATCAGAGCCTTCCCCTGCAGCCTCGCCCATTTTTGGCCGCTTGGTGCGGTCGCGGTCGCCGCCACAACCGAAAAGGGTGATCACACGCGTGCCAGCGGGTTTGGTCATCTTGCGGGCAAGTGCGGTCAGGTTGCGGAGCGCGTCGTCCGTGTGGGCGTAGTCGACTATGACCGTGAACGGCTGGCCGGCATCCACTGGCTGAAATCGGCCGGAAACAGGCGCGAGCCCGGGGACCCCAGCGACGAGATCGGCGAACGAGACACCGCGTGCGTGAGCGGCGGTGAGCGCAGCCAGCAGGTTCAAGATATTGACTTCTCCGGCCAGCCGCGAAGCAAGCTGAGCGGTGCCGACGGGAGTTTCGAGCGTGAAGGCTGCGCCTGAAGGGGTAAGCGTATATTCGGTGGCGCACCAGTCACCCGTCTCAATTCCGTATGTGCGGATCTCGGCGCCGGCATTTCTTGACGCGTCCGCAAGCGCCTCAGCTCGTGCATCGTGGGCATTGATCACGGCGACGCGCGGAGCAGGATAGACCGTGCCGTCGAAGAGCAGCCGCTTGGCGGCGAAGTATTTGTCCATCGTCTGGTGATAGTCGAGGTGATCGCGGGTGAGATTGGTGAACACCGCGACGTCGAACGGAATGCCGATCATTCGGCCCTGGCCGAGCGCATGGCTCGAAACCTCGGTGACCAGCTCCGATGCGCCTCGCGCAACGCCTTCGGCCATCAGCTCAAACAGGTCGCGCGACTCGGGCGTGGTGTGGATGGAGGGGCGTGTTTCGCCGGCGACATGGTATTCAATGGTGCCGATGAGAATGGTGGGGCGCGCGTCGGCGTTGAGCAGTGCTTCTACGAGATATGCAGTGGTCGTTTTGCCGTTCGTTCCCGTGATGCCGGTGGCGGATAGCCTGCGTTCGGGATGGCCAAAGAAGGCGGCCGATGCCTGGGAGAGGGCGTGGCGTCCGTGCTCGACCTCAAGGACCGGCAGGCCGGGGTGGTAAGTGAGCAGATGGTCGAAGGTCTGCGCAGAGTCAGTGATGATGCCGAGCGCGCCGGAGGCAACGGCCTTGTCGACAAATCGATTGCCATCGGTCGAGCCGCCCTTCATGGCGACGAAAACCGCACCCGGCCGCACATGGCGCGAGTCGTACTCGATCCCGGTGATGGGCGCGGCCGATGCGCCGCTTGAGCCAACGGCGGTGATTTCCGCGATGAGACTGTTCCAAATCATCTTGAGGTTAATTGTAGATTGCAATTTGAGATTGGTTGATCGTATGTGCGGAGGTGGGTGCTTGTCGGCGCGAAATGGCGATGATGGCGACCATGATTCCAGGTCAGTGGTTTTGGATTTGCTGATCCTGCGAAGTGGGTGGTGCCGGCTGGCTGTCCAAAACCCGCCGGAGATTGTCTTCGAGGATTCCGATTTGACTGGCTGCGATGTGGTTGTTATCGAGGTAGATGGAGACCCCGTTGATCTGTGTGATGCACAGGTCGCTGCTGCAAAGGCTCTTGCGGGGATCGAAGACATCGGCACCGGAAGTTCTCGTCACGTCGAGGATTTGTTCCCGGAGAACGGGTGAAGTTGAATCTTTCGGGATGCCGGTAATTCCAAATCTGGAGAAGACCGCATTCCTGATTTCGAGATTCGGGATCGGCTTGTCGTATATCGGAAATGGAA
>OKRB01000098.1:8934-49175 GCA_900290245.1 Candidatus Sulfuritelmatomonas gaucii
GTCGTATATCGGAAATGGAAGGCATATGAGCACACGCTTCCCGCCTGTATTCAGCCGGTGAATCTGGTCAGATAAGTCCGAGAGAAAGAGGCGGCGAATCTCATCGAGAGAAACGGTGCGGACGCATTTTCCGTTCACAGATGGACAGATCGAGTTCTCACTATAGGCCCACCATGTGCTGAACCCGATAAACACTATGTCGATATCGTCCATCGCGGCGCGCTCCATCACGAGACTGGAAAATGTGTCGCAATGGTATTCTTTCCGCGTATCATTCATGTGCTCAGCTGGCGGGCACGAGTTCGCAACAGCAAAGACGGCGCCGCGGCCTTGCAACTCCCCGTTGTTATATAAGTGTTTGACCGCGGGATATAGCTGCTCGACGTGGGAGTCGCCCCAAAACAGGATCTTCTTGGCTGCATTGGGTCCAATGTTGCAAAACTCAATATCGGCCAATCGGTGGGGATCTGTTTTCCAGTTTGAGCAGGCCTCTGGATAGTCATGCCGCCGGCTGGAGTTTTCGAGAACAATCTGTCTTGTGGTGGCGTCATAACGCTGCGGCAGACCATTCGTTCTATAGATGATGAGTCCGAGGGCGAGAGACGCGAGGCTTGCTGCAAGGCCCAAAGAGAAGACCTGGCGCCTAGAAAATGCTGAGCCGTGGCCGCGGAAGGGGCTCTCAACGAACTCAAAGGAGATAAATGCCATGAAGACGGAGCTGGCGATGACGCAAACAGTGGCGGCTCTACCCAGATTGCCAAGGAGAAAGTATTGACTAAACACAATCAGCGGCCAATGCCAAAGATAGAGAGAATACGAAATGACACCGATGAAAACGAGCGGAGGAAAGGTTAGAAGGGCGTTCGTCCATGTGGTGGTAGCTTGTTCACCGGCATAGATGATGAGCCAAGCGCCAAAGCAGGGGAGGAACGCGCTCGGGCCGGGAAAACGCGTCTGGCTGGTGAACAGGAAATCGGCGCACAGGATCAGCACGAGTCCGGCCGCTGCGAAGAGTTCGCGAACAGAGCGCATCTTGATTGGCGGCACAGCCTTCAAAGCGAGAAGAGAGCCCATGAGCAGCTCCCAAGCACGCGAGGAGAGCATGTAGAAAGCGACGGACGGATTGCGATAGGTTAGCCAGATGCTTAGAGCAAAAGAGAGGATGGCTATCACGAAGAGAAGCTGCGCCGCGCGCTGCTTTGCCCATCGCGTGAGCAAGAGTAGAAGAGCAGGAAAGAGAAGATAGAACTGTTCCTCGACAGCCAGGGACCAGGTGTGCAAGAGAGCTTGAAAGTCAGAGATATTGGTGAAATAGCCGCCCGTCGCAGAATGGTGGAGGAAAAAGAAGTTACTGAGGAAGCATGTCGTGGCAACCATGGCCTGGGCAAAGGTCAGGAAATCTTCAGGAGCGAATACGATCGCCGCGATGAACGTGCAAACGAAGAGGAGAAAGAAGAGCGCGGGAAAGATGCGGCGTACTCTTCGTTCATAAAACGATATAAATGAGAACCGTTCCGACGAGATATCTTTGGCGATGATGGAAGTAATGAGATAGCCGGAGATCACGAAAAAGACATCGACACCGACAAATCCGCCGGAAACCCCCGGGACTTTCGCGTGAAAGAACAAGACCGATAAAACGGCGACGGCGCGCAGACCGTCGATGTCTGGACGGTATTGGCTGGAGCGGGCGAGCGTGGATTGGAACGTGAAACGCATGGCGTGTTCGCTAAAGCCTGGCCGAATTGGTGAAAGTTCATCTCCGCAGTTCCAACGGTACGGAATAAATCCGAAGAAAGAGACTCATAAGATTCGACGACAATGTCGCAGGGGTAACACAGAACCAACCGGGTATTTTTTCGGCACGGCGACATTGCCTAGAAGCCCGTGGTTTCGGCTGTCCGGTGTTTCCAATGATTTTTCGATCATACAATCGCACGTGCCGGGCGCGAAAGAAGGGGAAGGGATTCTATCGTTCGCAGCGGACGACGATTTTGGTGCCGGGGGAAACCATGGAGCCAGGAGCGGGAGCCTGCTGGCGCGCGGTGCCGTCACCTGCGATTTCCACTTGAAGCCCGGCGATGCCGGCTTGCTCAATCACTTCGCGCACCGGGAGGCCGATGAGGGTCGGGACGCGCAGTTGATTTCCAGCAGCGATCACAACGGCGTTGGCCGCAGGCGGATCTGCACCGGGCGGCTCAGAGGAGTGGGGGAGGGCATTGGGGGAGGGAACTGGAGAAGCGCCGGCTTTGGAATTTGCAGCAGGAGCGGCAGCTTGCGATGGAGGCGCGGATGGCGTCGGCGCGGGCACTGCCGGCGCTGCGCGCAGCGGATCATCGCTGGGCAGATCGTTAGCGGCCTGGTAGAGAGCCTGGATGTCTTCGTCCGGAGTTGACGCGTCGTCTTCAGTGACCGATTCCTGTTTTGTGGAGGCCGTAGTCGCAGGCCGAACATCGATGTCGTGCGGAACGCCGAGATACTCAAGCACCTCCTGCGCCACTTCCGCAAACACGGGCGCGGAAACCGCAGTGCCGTAATAATCGCCGTGAGGCGAATCGATGACAACAGCGATGGAGACAACCGGATTGTTGACCGGCGCAAAGCCCACGAACGAGGCGATGTGCATGGTCTTGGAATAGAGATGCGTGACGGGGTCGATTTTTTGCGCGGTACCTGTTTTGCCGGCGGAGGAATAGCCGTCGAGTTGCGCCGGCTTTCCGGTGCCGTAGAGCACCACGCCTTCCATCATCTTGCGCATTTGGGCGGCAGCCAGTTCACTGATCACCCGATGCGCGCCGGGCGGCAGAGGATTGGGGACTTCCTCATCCGGCTTGAAGGGCGATGGATGCAGCACCGCTGAAACCTGCTTCACCTGGGGCTGGTCAGCCGCCGGAGCAGGAATCGGATCTTGCGGAGTTGAGCCATCCTGGCCCGGCGTGAGGATATGCGGAGGAAGATATGTGCCGCCATTGGCGATGGTGGAGGCCAGCGATACCAATTGCAGCGGAGTGACGGCTTCTTCCTGACCGATGGCGACGTAACCGATGGACGCCGGCTGCCAGTACTTGACGGGGCGCAGCAGCCCGCGCGTTTCACCGGGCAGTTCAATGCCGGTCCGCTGGCCAAAGCCGAAAGCGCGAATGTAGTTGTAGAGGCGATCGGGTCCGAGCTTCATCGCCAGCTTGATCACACCCACGTCGCTGGAGCGGGCAAGAGCGGTGGCCACGGAGACGGTGCCGATGCCGCGATCGCTCTTGTCGTCATGGATCACCCGGCCGAAGAGATTGATCTGGCCGCCCTGGCAGTCGATCATGTCGTCGGGCGTGGCCACTTTCGCATCCATCGCCGCTGCATAGGTCACCAGCTTGAATGTGGAACCGGGCTCGTAAACGTCACTCACCGCGTGATCGCGCAAGAGCGCAGGATTGGTGTGGCGAAACTGGTTGGGATTGAAAGTGGGGCGAATCGCCAGCGCGAGAATCTGGCCGGTGTGCGGGTCCTGCACAACAACAGTGCCGCTGAGCGCCTGGGTCTTCTCCATGGCGTGATCGAGCGCGCGCTCGGCCATGAACTGAATATTCTCGTCGATGGTGAGCTTGAGGTTGCGGCCAGGTTGCGGATCGCGCTCGCTTGATCCCAGAACTTTGCGGCGCGCGTCCATAGCCGCATACATCAGCCCGGGGCGGCCGTGGAGTTCGCCGTCGAACTTTTCTTCAAGACCTCCCAGTCCGTCGTCGTCGACACCCACGTAGCCCAGCGCCTGTGCGGCAAGCTGGTTGTCAGGGTAGAAGCGCTGAAACTCTTTTTGGAAGTAGATGCCCTTCATGTTGAGGGCCCTGACTGCGGTTGCAACCCTGGGGCTCACGCGGCGCGCGATCCAGGCGAAGTTGCGGCCGCCATTGAGACGCGTTGCAATTTCATTCGGCGTCGTGAGCGCATCTTCGGGATCGATGTGGACGATTGCCGCAAGCGTGCGTGCCGCGGCCTGCTTGTCGTCGATCTGGCTGGGATCGGCGTAGATGGAGTCAACGAGCACGGTCATGGCCAGCTCGAGCATGTTGCGGTCATAGAGGACGCCGCGGCGCGGAGCTACTTCGAAGGTCCGCTCCTGCTGCTTTGCGGCGCGCTCCACGAAGTTTTGATGACGCACGATCTGAAGCCAGAACAGGCGGCCCGATATGGCGCATGCCCAGATGAAGAAGAAGATGCAGACGACGAAGAATCGCGAGCGCCTGAAGGGAACGGACCGCGGGGTGGTGCCACGGCTGCGGATGGGTTGGACGGCGGCGGACATTTTCAGCGACTAGCTCCTAGCTTCTAGCCTCTAGCTGCATTCCCGTCATGCACACTTTCTGTGGTTCCTCGGTGCGCCTTGCTTCCTGCCAGATTCCTTCCATCGCAGCGCTCGTCAGCCTCATTTAGCTAGGAGCTAGAAGCTAGCAGCTTGCTTTTATCGCGCCTGTGGAACAGCCTGCGCCAGCGTGGGGGAGCCGGAATCAGGACGGTCGCTGGGATAAACCACCTGGCCGGCCTGCGGCTCGGCGAGGCCATACTGGTGCGCCATTTGATCGATACGTGCCGGCTGCGTGAGCTGGGCCTCGCTCAGATGCAATTGGCGATTGTCTTCGCGCAGCTGATCGAGTATCTGCTTCTCGGTCTCCACGCGGTAGCTGGTTTCAATCGCGGAGAAGTGCTGCAGGCCATAGACCATGATGAGCGAAAACAGCACGGTGGCCGCGGCCGCAAAGACGCGCATTTCCCGCACGCGCACCGGGTCTGAAGCCTTGACGATGCGGGTGTTGTCAAAATGCTTGGCAAAGAAGAACTCCGGCGTGCGCACGCGACGGCGGCGCTGGGCCTGCTGCGCCATCAATTCTGCATTTCGTTCAGCGATCCGCGCGCCCCAGTTGCGTCCGGATTCAAAATAGGTTGTTGCACATGCCGCCATGTTCGTTCCTCCGAGCCGCTAGCTTCTAGCTCCTAGCCTCTAGCTCAATCCTTCTCAACTTTGTTCCTAATCCAACCCCAAAATCGTGTCTCTCGCGAGCCCGGTTCTTTTGCTCTTCCCAAGCTGGCAGCTAGTAGCTAGAAGCTAGTAGCTATTCTTTCCACCGCTCTCAGCTTCGCACTGCGTGAGCGCGGGTTACGGTTGATCTCTTCTTCGCCGGCGGTCACTGGTTTTCTGGTCAAGCTCTTCCAGATCCCCTGCCGTACGCCTTCCCGGAAACTGTCCTTTGCGATGCGATCTTCGAGACTATGAAAGCAAATCACTACGAGCCTGCCCGAGGGCTTAAGCAAACTTGGTGCGGCCTCAAGCAACGCCCGGATTTCGTCCAATTCCCGATTCACAAAAATTCGAAGCGCTTGAAAGGTCCTGGTTGCCGGATGAAGGTGTTTCATTGGCGGGACGGCTGAGGCTACGATCCTCGCTAACTGCACCGTGGATGTAACCGGCCGCCCCCGCACAATGGCTCTGGCGACTGTCCGCGACCTCCTTTCCTCACCGTATTCGTAAATGAGATTTGCCAGCTCCCGCTCGCTCATCTCATTCACCACTTGATAGGCGGTCACCCCGGAACGCGTGTCCATTCTCATGTCCAACTGGGCATCCGCCTGAAAACTGAATCCTCTGTGCGCCTCATCGAATTGCAGGCTGCTCACGCCAAAGTCGGCGAGCAATCCATCCACTGAGGCCGGCTTCACGTGCTCGGCGATTCGACTGAACGCCTCGCCGAAAAACTCCACTTGCGGCGTCTGGCCCCCTAACTCCTCGCCAACTGCTGCCAGCCGCGCTTTCGCCAGCTCCAGCGCCGCGGGATCGCGATCAAATCCAATCAACCGCCCCGCCGGTCCCAGGCGTCGCACAATGCCTTCGGCATGGCCCGCAAGTCCAAGCGTGCAGTCGACGTAAGTCCCGCCCGGCCGCACGCCGAGAAAATCCATCGCGACTTCAAAAAGAACAGGCACATGGCGTCGTTGCGGCTGCGTCATGCGCGCCCCCTGGGGGGCTTAAGCTTCGCTCTCCGCGGAGAGAATTGCATCGACCGCCTCGAGATCGTCCTTCGTGGGAACCTTGACCGCGAGATCTTGTTCAAACAGCGCTCGGTTTACCACCTCGAGATGCGTAATCCTGCCTATCACCGCAAGGTCGCCCTCCAGCTTCGTCTTGGAACGCAGGATCTGCGACAGCACAAACCGCCCTTGGGCGTCCATCTTCACTTCCTGGCCGTGATAGCCAGTCATATCGAGGTATTTCTTGACTGCAACGTTCCCGACACTGTGTTTCTTCAGTCGCGCCTCAATCTTTTTCCACTCGTCAAGCGGCCAAATCTGGGCGCGCACGCCATCCTCGGTCGTTACATAGAGGTCGGTAATGTTCGCGGCATCCAGCAACTGCTTGAAGGGAACCGGCAGCTTAAGCCGCCCGCTCTCCTCGACCTTTGCCGGATGATTGCCGCGAAACATTTGCTTGCCTCAAACTCTTTCTGCCGGTAAGATTGCCCAGTTGCGGACCGGCCAGTCTTCCGGTGAGCCCATCGTTCAGGGTTAGCCAGGCTGATTCCCCAGCGGGCCTCAAGCCCTTAAAGCGGTTGAAAAAGAAGAAAACGGAGTAAACTCAGGATGAAAACGGGCCGATAGATTCCAAGGAACTCCATGCAGCTCCAATTTCTTCCATCCGGTCGATAGTATCCCCGATCTGCATCCTCGCCAAGCGAAAAAACGGTGGAAACTGAAGAAAAATCAGGCAATTCAGATTAAATCCGACTAATTGATGATGATTTTTCAAGCACCACAAGATGTGGTGTTTACTGCTCTGATTCCCCCGCTGGACAGCTCCGTCCGCCTGTGATAAGGGAATAAAAGGCGAAAATACCTTACGTTGAGCCATCGCTTCCGGCGAAATTCCCTAAAAAACTCCTGAGCTCTTTTTCCCTCGCATTACGCATACCCAGACAAAGCAGAATTCATGGCCAAAGGACCGCTTCCCTTGTGCGACCGTCACGGGCTTCCGGTCTGGCGTTGGTTCTCAGTCGGGTTCTCAGATGATTCCCTGCTCGCAATGCTGATCGGGGCCGCGAAGTCATTCTGACGATCCAGGGGTCAACTTCCCTCATCTCACTTGGCTCGATGGAGGTTCTATGCGTGCTTCTTGTTTCCCCGCGTTGCTCTTTGCTGCCACGTTCACGTTGGCTATGACCGGCTGCTCCTCGAGCACGACCGGCTTGATGACGTCGCATGACGTTCAACCGCCTGTTTCCGGCGCGGCATTGCAAGGCAAAGTGCATGGCGGACAGAACCCGATCGCGGGGGCGAGCGTGTATCTTTATGCGGCCAACACCACCGGTTACGGCGGCGCCGGCATTTCGGCGACGGCCAGCAATCAGTCGATTTCGCTGCTCACCAGCGGAACCCAGGACGCCAGCGGCCACTATTTTGCGACGACGGGAAGTGACGGCAGCTTCAGTGTCACCGGCGACTACACCTGTCCCAGTGCGAACTCGCAGTTATACCTGTATGCGGGGTGGGAGGCAATTCAGGGGCGGGAACAAATTCCGCTGCCGGGCTGCTGGCCGGGCTGGGAACATGCAGTGCAGTCGTGGCCTCACCGCCGTATGTGGTCGTCAATGAAGTTTCCACCATGGCCACGGCTTTCGCCATCGCTGGCTTCGCGTCAAACGCCACGCATGTTTCGAGCTCCGGCACTACGCTGGCTTTGCAGGGCATTGCCAACGCATTTCTCGCCATTCCGAACCTGGAGTCGTTGAACAGTGGCGTGGCCCTGGCCACCACCCCCTCAGGCATCGGAACCTCACCGCAAAAAACGCTCAACACGCTGGCCAACGTCCTGGCCGCGTGCGTCAACTCCACGGGGCCCAGTTCCAGCCCATGCACCACGCTGTTCGACAATGAGGCCAGTGACGGCCTTCCGACTGAGACGGCCACGGCGGCCATTGCCCTTGCGCAAAACCCGGGGAAGGCCATTTCCACAATCTACGGTTTACAGGTCGCGGGCGCGCCTTTTCAGCCCTCGCTCACCGCCTTGCCCAACGACTTGACGCTTTCCATCAGCTACGCGACAAGCAGCCTGTTCAGGCCCAATTGGGTCGCGGTCGACAAGTCAGGCAATGTCTGGATCAGCAACGGAGCCACCAGTTCCGCCTTGAACAATGGTTCTGTCATGGAGATGAGCCCGTCCGGTCAGCTGCTCTCCGGCTCGAATGGCTACAACACCGGGCTTAACGATCCTTACCGGGTCGCGATCGACAAGTCGGGAAATGTCTGGGTGTTGAATGACAACTCCGGCTCGTTCAACCTGGTCGAGTTCAGCTCCGCCGGCGCGTCCCTCAACAACTTCAGCAGCGGACTCAGCAACCAACCGGAAGATTTCGCATTCGATGCCTCAGGCAACATCTGGGTCCCCAACTTCACGGGAGGCACCGGGCCAACCCAGGGCTCCGTCATGGAGCTGAACTCATCGAACGGCTCGGCGATCCTCAGCGGGATCACGGGCGGAGGGATCGACGGTCCCATTGGTCTCTCCATCGACATTGCCGGCCACGTTTGGGTGGGGAATTTTTACGACGGCATCACTGAGATGACCACGTCAGGCTCGGTCGTCAGCGGGACGAACGGCATCGAAGGCGCGGGCGGAGGGGACGAGGACGAATTCACTGCGATCGGCCTTTCGGGCGATGTCTGGGCGGTGGGCTACGAAGATGGCAGTGTGACCGAGCTGACTTCCTCCGGCTCCATCGTCGGCAGCGGCGACAACGGCGGCAGCAATTTCTATCCCAATGATGTCGCCACCGACGGAGCAGGAAATGTATGGGTGACGAACAGTGGCCAGAATAGCGTCCCCGAATGGAGCCCCTCCGGATTTCCCATTGGCAATACGGGGGGAGCGAATGGATACACCGGCCCATACATGGACGACCCGAACGGCCTGGCGATTGACGGATCAGGAAACGTTTGGGTGGCCAACCTTGGAGCCACCGGTACCGCCGGCACCGTCACCGAATTCATTGGCGCCGCAGTGCCAATCGCGACCCCTGTGGTCGCTAACCTGCTCTCGCCCTATGGCACCGCCGACGTCAACAGGCCGTGAAAAGAAGAGAACAGAGATCAGAAAACAGAGAAAAGGGAACAGTGAACAGAGAGATTACGCAAATGGGAGGGTGGAAAATGAATCTGAAAAAAACACTGCTGATGTTTGGGTTTCCATTGATGCTCGCGTTGACGGCTCCGCTGCGGGCGCAAACCGGGTGTACCGATTCGCCGGAGGATCCAACCATTGTGCTCGCGCTCGTAGGTGGAGCGGGTGCGCTGGTGGGCGGTGTCCTGGGGTCGCTCCGGCGGAAGAGCAGCGACCGGCGGGCGGGAAACAAAGACAGCGCTCATTGAAAGATTCCTGAGCTCTTTTCCCGCGGCTTTGCGCATATCCAAACAAAGCAGAATTTCTTGACCGGAGCCCGCTTCCCCTGGACGACCGTCACGGGCTTCCGGTTTGGTAATCCCGCCGCCGGAGAGATTTGGCCGGCGAGCGCGAAACCAGGACAGCGCTCCATGATCGCTGGTCAAGAGTGAAAAAATCGCTCAACCTTTTCTAGCTTCAGAAGTGAAAAGAGCGCAGCTGTAATGTCCTGAGACGAGTTGAGACCGCAGCCAACAGCTACTGGTTGACTCTCGCCTCCAACGGCAACCCAGTCTGAACAATCTGCCCCTAGCAAGATTTTTTCAGATTCAGCTGGCGCCCAACCTCAAGCCAAACTGCACTGGAGGAAACAATGAAACATCTCGATGAAATGGGGGCGCAGCTTAACAAAATCGGTCGCTGCGCTTTAGTGGGGATGCTCGCGGGGATGCTGGTGGGGCAGGCGGTTGCGCAAGGCGCGCCGGCTGCAACGCCGCAGGCTCCGGCACAACAGGCAACCAGCGCCAGCGCGAGCAATGTGCAAACGCCGGCGGCGAACCCGGCTCCGTCCGCATCAGTGGCCACGACGCAAGCCAGTGCGCTACCGGACCCGTCCGCATCAGTGGCCACGACGCAAGCCAGTGCGCTACCGGATGCGCCGGCGGCGCCAACCGAGTCGGCCAGTGCGAGCATGCCGGCTGATATGAAGGCGATGTTCGACGATGCCAGTCAGGAAAGCCAGAACCTGCGGTCGGCTCCCACGACCACCAAAAAGGGAGTCCAGCGGCCGGGCATGCTGGTGATGGGAATCGCCGGGGTGCCGCTGATCATTCTGGGCGCCATGATCCTTTGCCTCAACGTGGGTCCAAAGGAAGCCGGCGCGAGAGACGGTCTGGGCGCCGCATTCCTGGCGCCGGGCGCCGCCATGTCGGGACTTGGTTTCTACTTTGCGTTTCACAAGAAGAACCAGTAAGCACGCCGTCTCACGGGTGAGACAAGGGGTCTTCGCAGCCTGCGAAGACCCTTTGCTTTTGGTGCTCATTTTGTTTTCACGATCGCGATGCTTTCACTTTCGCGCTCTCATGCGGCTGCGCCCGCGGTCGATGATCACCTGCAACAGGTAAATGAAGACCAGGATATTGATAGCCAGCAGGCCGACGCGAATCCAGGTGAGACGCCGAAAAACCTCGATCATCTCCAAAGGCAGGAACGACGCGGTGATGGCCAGCGTGAGGAATTCGCCCCACGCTTGCTCGAGATAAAGGCCAATGCCTTCAGTGAGCGTGACGGCGGCGTAGCAATATGCCACAAAACCGATGCGCCGAAGGACCGGGTCGTTGACGAGCGAGGCTTTCTCAAAGATGAAGTTGACGAGGCGCGACTCGGGATTGAAGCGAAGGTGATGAGCGAGCAGCACGACCTGGTCGGCAATGTCTTTGTGGAGCAGGCGATGCGCGCCCATGCCGATGGCGACAAACAAGAGGGCATGGAGAAACTTGTAAAGCGCGATAAGGAGGAGCCAGCGGTTATGGTGCTGGCGCCCTGAACGGGATCGGATGGGATTGCCGGGCATGAGGGCGGGATTCAATCGCTGTATTCAAGAGTAAATGATGCGGAGTGACCGAGGAAGGCGGGGGTTTCACAGTTTGCGGAAAAACTCGCGGCGTCGAGAGCCTTGTATCAGGGCGCGAGTTTGATCGTGCCGAAAGTGGAAAGTGCCTTGGTTCGGTGTGTGCAGGCTTCTTGTACGATGGCGGGGCAGGTGAGATCAATATGAATCTCTTGAAAGAATGCGCTGAAGTGCGCAGGCGCGGAAGCGCGAGGTTGGCGGGACTGCCCTGCGCGGGAATCCTGCTGCTGATGGTTCCGCTTCTGCCGGCACAGATGACGAACGCCAAAGATCAGGATCTGCGCGCCAGGATCAAGGCGGCGCTATTCGTTCCGCAGCCTCTGCCGGCGCTCGATGTGCAGAACTACGGCAGCTTTGCGGTGGGGCCGGGGGTGATTGCGGAGCGTGTGACCTATGCGACCGAGTACGGGCTGCGCGTTCCGGCGATTGTGTACCGGCCCGAGAAGATTCGCGGAAAGATTCCCGGCCTCTTAGTAGTGAATGGCCACGGCGCAGATAAAACAAGCTGGTACTCGTGGTACACCGGCGTGGAGTACGCGCAAGCCGGCGCGATGGTGGTGACGTACGACCCGATTGGCGAAGGCGAACGCAACGATGACCACAAAGACGGGGTGGGAGAACACGACAAGCTGATCGATGTGCCCGGAGTTCCGCAGCGTATGGGCGGCCAGATGATGACGGATGTGTTGCAGGCGGTATCGTATCTCGCGAGCCGCCGGGAGGTGGATGCTCGGCGAATTGGTGTTCTGGGATTTTCGATGGGCTCGTTTGTCGTGTCGCTGGCCGGCGCCGTGGATCCCCGCATTCACGCAGTGCTGCTCACCGGCGGCGGCGATCTGGATGGGCCGGGAGGCTATTGGGACTCAAGCCACGCAGTGATGTGCCAGAGCGGGCCGTACCACGCTCTCGAGTTTCTGGGCGACCGAGGCGCCGTGCTGTTTGCGCTGCAGGCGAATCGCGGCCCGACGTTCATCATCAACGGCACCAACGATACGGTGGTTGCGATTCCGCAACACGGGCCGGACTTCTTCGCTGATTTGCGCAAGCGGACGATCGCAGAGCTCGGCTCAGACAAAAATGTATTCACGACCTGGTTCGATCCCGGCGCGAGCCATCGGCCGGCATGGGTGACGAAGCTCGCCGCAACATGGCTGGATGAGAACCTGCATTTTGCCAACTGGAAGACCAAGCAGATCGCGGAGCTGCCAACAATCCGGATTGGCGAGTGGGCCGCGAAGGATGACGTGATCCTGAACAAGAGCGCGCAGCGCGAAGATCGCGACGCCGGGCTGGTGGCCATTGACGTCGGCGTGCCCAAATTGACACCGGAGCAGTTGAGCGTGTTGCCGATGGCGGAGTGGGAGAAGCACAAGAACGATTTTGTTTACTCGGTGTGGGCGCGCGATGCCATTGCGGACGCGGAGAAAGATAAGCAACAGCTTAACGGGCCAGCAAGCAGGCCAGACGGCAAGTGAGCAGCCACGCGAGGTGGCGCGACGTCAGCATCGCCGGTACTACTTTTTCAAATGCAATAGCGAATCACGGTCGACGACTTCTCCGTTGAGGATGAGCGTGGAGATGCGGCGCGCATTCCAGACGTTTACCGTGGGGTCGCCGTCGACGACAAGAACGTCGGCGCGCCGGCCAGGGGCGATGAGCCCGAGCTCGTTCCAGCCGAATTGCAGCGCGTAGTTGTTGGTGGCGGCAGCCAGAGCTTCACGCGGTGAGAGCCCGAGCCGGACGAGCATCTCAAGCTCTGTATGAAGCGAGATGCCGGGCATGGTGCCCATGGCGTCGGCGCCGGAGCCAGCAAGGTAATGCGGGAAGGCCGAGAAAATGGTTCCGTTGATGTGCCAGAGCCGCAGCGCAGTCTGGCCGGCTTTCTTTTGCAGATCCTCCTCCATCCAGCGCTGGGCCACATTTGGCAGCCGGTGCGACCAGGTGGGCAACGGGTATATCATCTCGCCGGTAGCAGGATCGGTGGGGTGAAACATGCGGTCGGGATCGAGAAGCGCAGCAGCGGGCTCTTTCCACAGATCGCGATGCTCGGGCAGTTCAGCGTAGTAAAGGCTGAACATGGGCAGCAGCGCTGCGTGGTGCGTGGCGAGGAAACTCGCGTAGTCGCGCAGCCGGGAATCGGTGGGCGGAATTCGCTCGGAGTAATCGTAAGCGGTGGCAGCCGAGGTGCCGTCGGGATCGTCGACGAGCGGGCTTTCGAGTTCATCGGGAATCACCCCGAGGTCGTAGCGGTCCATGTGCACCAGCGCGTCCACGCCGGCCTCGATGCCCACGCGGTAAGGAGTGGAAACAAAGATGCCGTACGTGGCCAGGCCCAGGTCGTGGGCGCGCGCAATGATCCACTGCGAATTTGCGGCAGTGAGATGGGGCGTGAGCAGCAGAACGCGCGTGCCCAGGCGCTTCGTATCGACCATCTGGCGTGCCGTGTCTTCGGGGCTGAGCTCCACCGGGTGCGCGCCCTCGCGCAGCATGGAAACCCACTCCGGATGCCGCGCCAGCAAGCTCCAGTTGTCGGTCACGCCGATGGTGTCAATGGCATAGATGTGCGGGCTGGGCTGCGCGCTGAAGTCAATAAAGCCATGCTCGCTGTCGGCGCGCGCTACCACGGTGGTCACGCCCATATAAAGGTTTGCATTGGCCTGTGCCTGCGAGTTCATGCCGGCGAATCCGTCAATCAGGCCGGGGATGATAAATTTTCCGGCGCAATCAATGATGCGCGCGCCTTTGGGGATTTCGACCGCACCGGGGAGGCCCACATTGGAAATCAGGTTCCCCTCAATCACGACGATGGCGCCGGGAATGTCGCGCGCGGAGTGTCCCCAGTTGGTGACATCGACCACCGTGCCGCCGACAAGAACAAGGGGAACAGAGGGCGCATTAGGCTCAACTTGCGAAGAATGGGCCGGGAACGAGACCAGAGCCAGTCCGCATGCCAACGCCAGAAGATAACGATCACATCGCATCGGATAAACAGTCTGTTGTGGATTGTCGCACAACCGATTCGGACGATGACTTGCGGCAGGCCGGTTGGGCCTGCGGCGCACGGAACTGAGAGCCGCTGAGTGCTGCGGCTGCGGCGATGATCAAAATGGGAAAGCACTCGAGCGTGTAGCGCGGTTCGGGGTTCTGGAGCGTGCCCAGCAGAATGAATCGCAGCACAAGGAAGGTACCCAGCATCCAGCCCCAAGGGACGCGCCCGCGAACGAAGGCCCAGGCCGCCGCGGCCACATAGAAGAGATCGATGAGGCCAAGCAGAATGGCGCAAATCGTCTCTCCGGGATGTTCGCTCCAGCGCCACCAGAAAACATCCAGATAGAAGGCCTCGGTGCGCGGGCGAAGCAGCATGTCAGCCACGCGAAGAATGGGAAGCCCAATGTAATAGCTGAACGGATGGGCGCGAATGCGCTCCGCAGCGAGCGCGGCAAACCGGCTGTCGATCGCAGGAGTAAGCGACAAATTCCGGTTGTAATCGGCGATGAGCGCCAGCGTTTGCGCGCGCTGTTGCGGCGAGTCAAAGACGCGAGGCGGCAGGTCGGCGAGATCGATGGGAGCGCCGGGAATTTTCCAAACCACGTTGGCCGTTGTCACAAACTCCACGGACCAGGTGCGCAGCCACCGCGGCACGCCGGTCAGGGCCTGTTCTCCTGGATCGTTAATGTATCGCGGCGCGAGCGGCTGAAAAACGTGGAACTGCTCCCAGTTGCGCAGCGTCCACGGAACCAGCGGCAACAGCGCTGCGAGCAAAAAAGTTGACGTCGCCCCCACGGCAGAGCGCAGCGGCGTACGCCGCCGATAGACAACCGCAGAACGACGCTGCGTATAGAAGAAAATGCCGAAGGCGAGAGCGAAGACCAGAAGAACTCCGTCAGGGCGAAGCAGCGTTGCGAACGCAGCGGCCAAACCAGAGAGGATAAGCGCCCATCGGTCCCGGCCGCCGTTCCATTCAGCGCCCAATGCGCGGCCCGCCGCATACACGCCGAGCGAAACAGCGAAGACGGAGAGGCACTCAGCAAGTGCGATACCGGAGTAGGCGGCAGCGAAGGGGCAAAGCATGGCCAGCGCCAGGGCGATTTCGCCGGCGCGAGCAGAAAGATGGCGGCGTGCGAGAACTGCGACCAGCACTCCCCCCGCAACATCGGCTCCGGCCTGAACCACGAAGACAGCATTGAACCAGGAACTCGGCCAGGAGCGCGCGAAAAGCTGCTCGAATGTGGCGAGAAAAATGGGATATGCCGGCGGGCGAAAAAGGCTGGGTGCGATATCACCGCCGCTGCTCAGGCCGTAGATGCCGTGATGGAGCAGGTTATGACCGAGCTGGAGGTAGTCCAGCGTGTCGTCATCAACCGGGCGGGGAAAAACGATGAAGATGATGCGCAAAGCGAGACCCGCAGCGATCCAGAGCAGCCAGCGGCGCGGCCAGCGGAACGAGCGGACGAATGAGGGCATGAATGGAGGATACCGCAGCAGCCAACAGCGATCAGTGAACGGGAGCGGGCAAGTTTCGATCTGCTCTTGAGAGGATGAGGCTTCATTCAATGCGCAAGGCCTGCACAGGGTCGATCGAAGCCGCGCGCCGCGCCGGAATGATGCCGGCGATCGCAGCCGCGAGCAACAGCACTCCAATGGCGACGGCCATCACCGGCACATTCACGCTTGTAATCTCAAAAAGCTGCGACTTCACGTACCGAACACAGAACACCGCGACCGGGACTCCGATGGCGAGACCGGCGGCTGCCTGTAGCATGGCTCCGCGCATGATCATTGCGATAACGCGGCTGCGCGCCGCTCCAAGCGCCATGCGGACACCGATCTCCGGCGTGCGGCGGACCGCGGTATAGGCTGTAACGCCATAAAGGCCGATGGCGGCGAGCACCAGCGCAAGCAAGCCGAAGAGGGAAGTGAGACGCGCGATCAGCCGCTCTTCGATGAAGCGGTCGTCAATCTGCTGCTGGAAGGTTTGGAACTTCACGATCGTGAGGTTCGGGTTGATGCTCGCCAGGGTGCTGCTCACAATCTTTTCAAAGCCGGGAATCGGGCGGCTGGTCTGAATGACCAGTGCGCCGGCGTACATGGATTGGTCTTTGTCGATGGAAAAGTTAGGATCGTTGGCGCTGCCGGCACGCTGCGTGAGCGGTAGAAAGTACATGGCGTGGTTTCTCCAGTAGACGCTTGTGTAGGTGGTGTCCTCCACCACGCCCACGATCTCATGTGCTCCATCCATGCCGGCGTGGCCGGGGCCGGAAAAACCAAAACGATGCCCGATCGGGTTGCGGTTGCCGAAGAACTGCTTGGCGAATTCTCGATTGACGACGGCGACCGGTGGCGCATTCAGCGTGTCCTGCCGTGTGAAGGCGCGGCCCATCACCACGTGGGTGCCGACCGAATCAAAATACTCAGAAGTGGCTTTCACCCAGGATGCGCCTTTGTTCAGGTCCGGCTCGCCCTGAACCTTTACACCCGATCCCCAGTTGTTATCCTCCATTGGTGTGTAAGTGGCGAGGCCAACTTTCAGAACGCTGGGTATCGCGTGGAAGCGGTCCACGATGGTCTGGTAGAGGGGCTCGACTTCTGTGTTCTTGTAGCCGGCAGCCTGCGGATTGATGTGCGCGATGTAGCGATTCGTCGCATCCAGTTTCATGTCCACGTTCTCGGCCTTGTTGAGGCTCTCGGCAAACAAACCCGCGGCAACCAGCAGCACTAGCGAGAGCGCGGCCTGCAGCACAACAAGTACGCGCTGCATCCACGATGCTCCGTGCGCGGTCGTACGTGCGTTTGAGCGCAGAGCTTCAGCGGGCTGCGTGCGCGCGGCCATCAGCGCCGGCGCAAGGCCAAACAGGATCCCCGTCACCAGCGAAAGCGCAAAGGCAAAGCCGATGACCAGCGGCGAAGGCGAAGCCGTGACCGGCATGTCGTGCTGATTCGGAAAGGCGAGCGCCAGCAGCGCGTGCGCCCCCAGAAAAGAGAGAGCGAGGCCCAGCAGGCCGCCCATACCCGCAAGCAAAATGCTCTCCGTAAGAAGCTGGCGCACAATACGGCCGCGCTGTGCGCCAAGAGCTGCGCGGATGGAAAGCTCCGCGCGGCGGCTCATGCCGCGCACCAGCAGCAGGTTGGCGACATTGGCGCAGGCGACCAGAAGCACCAGCGCGGTGATCCATTGCAGCAGTTTCAGGTGGTCCTTGTAACCGTCCTGCATGTTCTGGATGCCGCCGCCGCCGGGAGTGAGCACCACATGGGTGCGGGGCAGAGCCTTCTGCGCGCGCTGATCGGTAAATGTCTTGAGCGGCGCAAACTCATTCTTGAGCAGTGTGCTGGCCTTGGCCTGGAGGGCCGGCAGGGAAGTTCCCGGCTTAATGCGGCCGATAATGTAGGCCCATTGCGTGTCGGGATCGGTGAAGTACGGTGCGCCAATAACTTCATCCATCGAATTCATAGGAAGGAAGTACTTGGGCGGATTGGTATCGATGCGGTCCCCGTAAAATCCTTTTGGCGCAATCCCAATAATTGTGACCGGCTGGTATTGATGTAAAACGCGCTTCCCACGACGCTCTTGTCGCCTGCATAATCCTGCTGCCATGCGTCGTAGCTCATCACGGCGGTAATGGGTGCGCCCTTCTGGTCGTCGGCATCCACAAAGAGCCGGCCCGCCGCCGGAGAAAGACCAAAGACACGGAAGTAATTGCCCGAGACGAGGGTTCCCATGACCGACTTCGCTATAGTCTGGGGTCCGGCGCGGCGCACGGTGATGGGCCGCCAGGCGTAGCCAGACTCCATCGCGGCCAGCTCTTCAAACTCCGGCAGGTTCTTCTTGAACATGAAATAGGTGTCGGTGGCAAAAAGCGAGTAGTCCCCGTTATCGTGCCAGCCGCCGTTGACGCAGCAGTCGTCTTCGTCGCCGATGCGGATGAGGGTTTTGGGATCGGTTGCCGGCAGGTTATGCAGCAGGATGGCATTGACAAGCGTGAAGATGGCCGAGTTGGCGCCGATGCCGAGCGCGAGCGTGAGCAGCACCGTAACAGTGAACCCCAGTGCCTTGCGCCACTGCCGGAATGCATAACCCAGATCCCGAAGCAGAACTCTCATCGCCTGGCCTCCACACGCGTCGGCTTCCAATCTCAAAAAGCATGCCACGTGCCAAAGGAATTGTCTGCTTGCTCTTGAAATAAACCGGTCAGCGATCCACCGGTTCTTCCGCTACTCGCCTAATGCATGGTTGCATAAACCCGGTACGCTTCGATGGTGACTGTCAGCGGTGTTCCTCTCACCTGCGAAGTCTTGAGCAGCACTTCGAAGTAAGGAAGGCTCGCGGCATGAAGCGTCTCGCGAAACGCGGAGAATTGATTGCCTGAAAGGAAGTCGCCGGCAGCTTCAGTCGCCTCGGCTGAAGTGCCCTCGATCAGCAGCACCTTTCCATCCTGGCCGGGATTGGGCAAAAACGCGACCACGCAATATCCCACCGAGTCGCTTGACTCGTAGAGAGGCTGTTCGCTCGCCTGCGGCGCGCGATTGGTCACGGTGGTGACGCCAAAGCCCTCGAACTTCGTGTTCTCGATGAAATTCAGCCGGCCTTCAAAAAGTTCCACCCAGGGATTGGAAACCCGGCCGCCGATCAGAATCACGTTGTCCTGCTTGATGAGCGCAGGCATGTACTGGCGCGCGCTATACAAGTGGACGTTCTTTCCCTGCGGATCGAGCGCCAGGATGCGATGCGCCAGCTTGAATTCGCTGGTGTTTCCCAGGCTCTTGGTGGCAATCATGCTCTGGATGAATCGTGTTTCGGCGCTCGAGCCTGTGGTTGCCGGCGGCTCGAGATAGCTGCGGTTCAGATATCCATAAAACGGCGTGGTCTGCCTGCTGATCTGCTCGATCAGAAGATAGGAGTCGTCGCTGAGCACGACGTCCGTGTCGCGGTTTGTGTCGAAGAAGTTGGACCAAAGCGCCGCCGCCGCGGGCTGCGCCTTCCATGGCGTGAGCGACAGGCGGGCAAGGGCCAGCGATTGGTTCGCATCATGCAACCGGATCCACAACGCTGCGCAGCAACCCGCCAGCGCGACAACGACAACTGCGGCGGCCACGGGCAGCGCGAGTTTTCTGGCGCGATCCGTGGGCGGCGCGATCTCATTCCGCGCTTCGCGTGCGGTGGAGGGTAGCGCTTTGCCTGGCGCGACGCCGACTGAAATATCGCTTTCCTTCGGGTTCTGATCCGTTTGATTTCCCGCGAGGACCGGCGCCGCCGGAAGGGAGCGTGGGCTGAAGACCGGCCTGTAACTGCCCAGCGCCACGGTGATCACGGTATCTTCCTGCTTGCCTTCAGTGGAGAAGTAGTTTTCGAGCTTCTTGCGCAGGTGTGCCATCTGCACGCGAACAATATTGTCATCGAGGGGATTGAAATCGCTGCGCCGCCCCAGGACTTGGTGTGCGATGTCGAATTCGTGAATCGGCTCTTCTGGATTCAGAATTGATTGGCGAACGATGAAGAGCAGCATATCGCGAAGTTGCGTCGCCCGATAGATTCCCGGGCTGCGCGCGACCCTCTCAGCCAGCTTCCATCGCGGGTTATTCTGAAGAAGTGAAGCTTCCTCTTCGATCCCGACCCCGTTTTTGCGATTCCCGGCCACAATTCCATGTCCTGTTGGTGCGGTGATTATCCTCGACCCGACGAACGATTGACAAGAAAAATCCGGGATCAGGCCGTTTAAACCGCTGATTTAAAAAGTTCTTAACGTAAAATTTTCGCTAAGAGCGCTACCGTAGCATTAAATTGACTGTCCATGGATCAGTGCGCTCAGCAACAGTAAATGGGCCGGTCAAACCATGGGCCCGAACTCTTCCCGTTTAATCACCGCTCTATTGCGGCTTCCAAACGAACCGGCTTTTTATCGATCGCTCACGGCCGCCAACAGGCCGCGATTTTGACGAGAAAAAATCGGTGTCGTGGGATTCCAACTCCACAGCACATCTCGTCCGGCCCAACCGTTTTTTCCTCAGGAGGATTTTCAGATGAAGAACTTAGCCAGCACTCTGATGACGCACAGGAATTTTCTCGAGAGCCGTCCATTCCGAGCGATCGCGTTTCTGCTCGCAGCGGCGATTCTCGCCATTCCGGCCTCAATGCCCGGCTTCGGCCAGGGTATTACCGGATCGATTACCGGAACCGTCACCGACCCCAGCGGAGCGGTCGTCGCCGGGGCCACGGTGACGGTGCGAAATGTCGACACCAACGCAGCGAGAATCGAGACAACTTCCGACGCGGGATCATACACAATTACGCAGTTGCCTCCCGGCCACTACGCGGTGAAGGTCGACAAGACCGGATTCAAGACCTATAACCAAAGCGGCATCACCCTGGTGATCGACCAGGTGGCGCAGATCAATGCGCAATTGGCAGTGGGCTCTGAAGCGCAGAATATTGAGGTCACCAGCACCGGTCCGGTGATCCAGACTGAAGATTCATCGGTCGGCCAGGTGATCGACAGCCAGTCCATTCAAAACACGCCGCTCAATGGGTGGCTGAGCGTGATGGGATTGATTGCGCTTTCGCCGGGTGTGCAGGGTGTCGGCGCGCAGGACCAGCTTGCGGTGCGCGGCTTGACCTATGCAGTCGGCACTGGCAGCCGCAACGCCTACGGCGGCCTCGGGTCCACCTTGGATGGCGTAATCAACAAAGAAGTCACCCTGCAGCGCTCCGAGCCGGAGGTTCCGTCGCTTGATGCGCTTTCTCAATTCAAGGTGCTCACGACAGGCGCGCCGGCGGAATTCAACGAGCCTTCGCAAGTGATTGTTGTGACCGCCGGCGGCACGAACCAATATCACGGCGAGCTGCTGTGGTACAATCGCTCGAAAGGTACCGCCGCCAAGACTTACTTCGGCGGATCATCGAAGCGCCCATACTACGAAAGAAACGAATATGGCGGAAATTTCGCCGGGCCGATTACGATTCCCGGTCTCTATAACGGAAAAAACCGCTCGTTTTTCTTTGTGGCGTTTGAGGGATTCCGCCTGAACCAGTCGGCAAACGTCAACAGCCAGGAGCCCACGTTGCTGGAACGGCAGGGTATCTTCACGGAATTCAGCCAGCCGATTATTAATCCAGCAACGGGCCTGGCGTTCTCGGGCCAGCAGATTCCCACCGGCCAGCAGAACCAGGTCTCGCTCAAATTGCTCAACCTGCTTTATCCCATGCCCACCGCCAGCGGAACAGGAACCAACACTTTCGAGCTGGTTCCTTACACCAGCCAGGCCAAGCGGTTCTCGCTCCGTGTCGATCACAAGCTCAGCGACAAGGACCAGATCCGCGGCACGTTCATGGAGGCGCTCTACGGGCCCAACCCCGACGTGGGCGCATCCAGCCTGCAAGGCGGATTTTCAGGCGACGGTGAGCACAACACCAACACCATTCTCGGCTGGACGCACACCATCTCGCCGACGCTGCTCATCGACACCTACGCCTCCTACTTCCATTTGCCCATTTATCGGACTCCGCAGAATGTCGGCACCAAGTGGGAGTCAATCATTCCGGGTTTGAGCTCGCAGCTCATTGAAGGCGCGCCGCAAATCAGCATCACCAACATTACCTCGGTCGCTGAGCAGGGATCGAAAGATCTCGAGCAGGTGATCCAGGCCAACACCGCAGTCACCAAGGTGCTTGCACGTCACACCATCAAGACGGGCTTCTCCTACGTGTACGACAACCACTGGAACGACTCCGCGACCACCCCACAGCGCGGTTCCTACAGCTTCAATGGCCAATACACCCAAGGCACCCAAGCCAACTCCTCAGGCGCTCCATGGGCGTTCGCTGATTTTCTGCTCGGCGTTCCGGCTACAACTGGACAGGGTACTCCGGGCAACTTTATCACGCGCAACATCTCGAGCCAGTATGCGGCTTACGTGCAGGACGACTGGAAGGTCGCGCCCAAACTGACGATCAACATGGGTCTACGCTACGATCTGCAATGGTTCGAACCCGGTCCGTACGGCGAGTTTTCTCTCTACGTGCCCTCGCTATCAAAGGTCGTCGTCTTCGGCAATTCGTATCCATCTGGCGCAATCGCGTCCTACGTCAACTCGCTTTCTGCGTCGAACCTGATGGCACTTTCGTCGTCTGCAGGGATTTCGAACAACCCCTTTAGCTTCCTGGGCCGGCCCGATAAGAACTTTGCTCCGCGCTTTGGGTTCGCCTACCAGGTCATGCCGAACACCGTTGTGCGCGGCGCCTTCGGCATCTATTTCAACCTGCTTCCCGCTTCTTACATGGGCGCCATGTTTGGAACGTTGCCGTTTGAGGCCTCGCAAACGTTCACCAATTCGAAGACGTACGCGTCGGCATTCACAATGAGCAATCCGTTTTCAGCGACGGGGACCTTTAGCGCGAATCCGTCAGTAAACGCGGAACATGCTTTAGTCACTCCGTACACCGAGGAGTACAACCTCGCAGTCGAGCACCAGTTCCCGGGCGCGCTCGATGTTCGCATTGGTTATGTGGGTCAGCACAACCTCAAGCAGAACAACGCCAGTGGATCGGGCACGACCGCGCCAAATATCAACCTGGCTGACCCGCCGATCGTTGGGTCCACGGTGCAGAGCACCAACCTGCACCAACCCTTCGCGTCGATACCGTTAAACGTGGATCCGATCTTCCACAGCACGATGAATTCGCTCCAGGTAGGCGTGCATAAGCAATACACGCGCGGCCTTGCCTTTGGCGCGGAGTACCAATGGACACGCGTCCTCGGAACGGAAAATGTTGAGGATCCTTCCGGCCAGCACCCTCAGGACTCCTACGGCCCCATCGCAGGTATCACCCCGCAGGTGCTCCAGGTCAACTATTCCTATATGCTGCCGCTCGGCAAGGGCCACGCGCTCTTTGGCAGTGCCGGCGACGTCACCAACAAATTCATCACCGGCTGGCAGATTTCCGGCATCACCGACGCACAAACGGGACAACCGTTCTCCGTCTCTTACTCTGCCCCGGGCTCGCCGGTAGGTTTGGTAAGCGGCCGCGCCAACCAGGTTGGGAATCCATACCAGAGCGGCACCATCTCCGCCAATTCGTCTTGCACGCCGCCCGCCGGCAACACGAAAACCCACACTCAATGGTTCAACTCCTGCGCGTTCGTTGCTCCGCCGACCTACGTGTCGAACGGCGTCACTTACGCCACCTACGGAACTTCGCAATACGACATGCTCCGCGGTCCCCGCTTCCAGGATTGGGATATGAGCCTGCAGAAAAACATCCCGTGGCACGATCACTACAACCTGCAATTGCGGGCCGACTCCTTCAACGTATTCAACCATCCGAACTTCGGTACGCCCAACGCAAACATTTCCAACTCGAACAAAGGCACGATCACCGGAATTTCGGGTACGCCAAGCTACGAGCAGCGTACGCTCGAGTTTGCGACGAAGTTCAACTTCTAACATTCACCCTCCTCACACTGCCAACGCGGCGGCTCAATGCCGCTCCCGCAAGGGAGCGGCCTGGGCCGCAGCACTTGCTTCCAAACCGCCTTCTTGCGAACGATAGCTGGACCAGGTAACCATGAAACGCTTAATCCAAATCGGAACAATGCTGTCGCTTTTCGCAATTGCTTTCGCAGCCGCGGCCTTTGCTGCGCCGCGTCATCCCAACATCGCCTCGCTCAGCAAGAACAGCCGCGAGATTTTCCTCACTGCGATGCAGTGGGGCGACGAGTCCTACGACTCGCAGGCAAAGCTGTGCCGCATGCCGACGTCACCGCAGTATGCTGAGGCGCATCTGCCGGCCCACCTCGCGGTCCGCGAGTCGAGCTGGTATGCCGTCGGCCTTCTGCTTCGCGACGGCTCTGGAGATCGCCAACGCGCCGCGCAGATCCTCGACACCGTGCTCAATGCGCAGTATCACGAGCCTGGCAAGCCGTGGGATGGAACCTTTCGCCGCACTCCCACCGAACCGGAGCCGGGCACGAACGCCGAGATGTGGCGCGCCTACGACCCCAACTGGCGCGAGTTCATTGGCACTACCTTCGCGTTGATCCTCACCGAGTATCCCGATCGCATTTCTCCCGAGTTGCGCCAGCGCATGATCGACGCCATCGATTACGCCATTGCCGGCGAAATGAAACAGGGACGCCTGGCGCCGACCTATACCAACATCTCCCTGATGTACGGCTTCCTTTGGGATTTTGCGGCCGTGCGCGGAGGCAAGCCGGAGTGGACTGCGCAGGCCGAGCAATGGCAAACAACCACCTACGATCTCTATAAGCAGCACGACGCATTCTGGGAGTACAACTCGCCGACTTACTCGGGAGTCGACATCTATGGCCTCGCGCTTTGGCGCGACAATGGATTTACTCCCCTCATGCGCAAGCGCGGCGAGGAGATGGAAGCGGGATTGTGGCGCGCCACGGCTGACCTCTACAACGCCAGCCTTCGCAACATCTCGGGGCCCTTCGATCGCGCCTATGGAATGGATATGCAGAGCTATGTGAGCGTGATGGGCCTGTGGCTGCGCACCATTCTCGACTCGGACCATGCGCCGCTCTGCAACTTCGATCCGCCTGTCGATCATGTCCCCGATTTGTGGTTTGCGCCGCTCATCGTTGTCCTCGACACAAAAATCCCTCCTGACGCAATCGCAAAGTTCAGTCATTTCCCCGGCCCGCATCGAGTCCACCGGCCAATCGCCGACCAGCGCGTTGCCACCGCGTGGCTCGACAAGGATGTGATCTACGGGGGAGAGATCACCGGGCATTCACGCGACGTGGATGCGCGCAGCCAGTTTCACCCGGTCACCGTGCAATGGCAGGCGCCGAACGGCAAAATCGGGTGGATTCAACTCACGCGATGCCCGCCAATCGACGCTTCTGCAGACAAATCCGGAATCACGATCTCCGCGGCAGGGGATGTGAGCTTTCGCCTCAGCGCGCCGAACGTCGCCTCTGCCCAGGTAACCGGCGACCAATGGAGTTTGCCCGGCCTCATCGTCCGCGTGAAATCGGACGCGCACAGCTTCACGTCTGCGCAGCACGGGCCATTTCTCGATGTGGAGTACAAGGGCATCACGAGGATGACCTTGACCATGGCACGTCCCGGCGAATGAAAAGACGCGTCAGCGAACGACAGCCCTCCCCCGCCAAACAGAAACTCGCCGGGCCATGGAGATTTCCGGAACACACGTTGGCCTGCTTTACTAAAGCGTTATAGCCGGCGGCCTGTAGAATGAGCGAATCATGGAAATCGCTCAGGCGCAGAAGGATGTTCGCGATACCTTCCTCGGTGGATTCGCCGGTCAGCTTGTTTCGGCCGCGATGTAGGGCGCATCGGCGGCAGTGTGCACATGGCACTCCTTCCATCTGGCAGAGATCGTCCTTGTTGTCGGCTGCTTTTTCATTTTTCCCCTGACCCAGTTGCTGTTGCGTAGCATGGGCCATGCCTATGCGCTTCCCAATGGTCACCCCATGAATGCGCTCGGTATCCAGGTAGCCTTCACTGTGGGGCTCACGCTGCCCGTCTTGATCGGCATCGCGGCTCTTCGTCCTGCCTGGTTCTACCCGGCTGTCATGATCGTGGTGGGAGCACATTATCTGCCGTTCGTCTTCATGTACGGCATGTGGCAGTTCGCCGGCCTGTGTGCAGTCCTGGTGGCAAGCGGCGTCGCGATTGGCATGTACCTGCCTACCCCTCTCAGTTTCGGCGCGTGGCTGACAGCAGCGCTCCTTTTTCTCTTCGCCTTCGTCGGCCGGCAGGTTGCGCGCCGCACCTAGCATCGCGTGATCCTCAGAAAGTTTCCCTGGAGATCCTTCGCCGCCATTGGCGTGCAGCGGCGATTGCATCTTATGAAAAGTGTTTGCGGCCTTAGCAGCCGGGTGCGTGCTAACATCCACTCATCCGGATCGCCCACGGGCTTGAGCCTCGGAGGTCGAAGATGAGTCCAACCACACGGCGTAGTTTCCTCAAAACCGGTCTCGCCGCCGGAGCCATGGCGACCGTAGGAACCCTTCCCCTGGCCGCCGCCAAACGCACAGCGACCAGTACCGTGGTGCTGGGCCGTTCAAAGGTTGAGGTGACGCATCTGGCCTTTGGAACCGGAACCGACAGCGGCGCCGTGCAGGCCGCGCTCGGCCAGCAGCAATTCACGCGCCTGGTGCATTACGCCTATGACCACGGCATCCGCTTCTTCGAGACGGCTGAGGCCTACGAGACGCCGGGGATGTTGGGCGAGGCGCTGAAAGGCCTGCCGCGCGACAGCTATCAGCTGATGAGCAAAGTGACCACGTTCCACGAGGGCATTGACGCGCAGGCCAAGTTCGACGAGCTGCGGCGCATCTCGCAGACCGAGTACTTTGACATCATGCTGTTGCACTGGGAGCACACGGCCGACTGGCCTGAGACCACGAAGCGCTGGCAGGACGGAATCCTTGAAGCGCAGCAGAGAAAGATCATCCGCACGCATGGCGCCTCGGTGCACGGGCTGCCTGCTCTGCGGCGCATGCCCGGCAACACCTGGCTCGGCGTCGGGCTCATCCGCATCAACCACAGCGGCGCGCGCATGGACGGTCCCACCTATGAGGACACCAACCACCCCGACAATGTGAGCGAGGTGGTCGATCACATCCACGAGTTGAAAAAGGAAGGGCTGGGAGTGATCGGCATGAAGCTGTGCGGCGGCGGCCAGTTCGATCACAGTCACGACGACCGCGTGAAAGCGATGAGGTTCGCTTTCCAGAATGCGGGCGTCGACTGCGCCACGGTCGGCTTCAAGAGTACGCAGGAAATCGACGAAGCCATCGCCAACATGAATCTGGCGCTGGCGTAACGATCGGGGGCGCCCCGTCCTGGTTTCGCCAGGGCGGAGTAACGCCTCTCAACCCGCTATCGCGGGCTAAGCGTCTGGTACTTGGCGATCGTATATCCCAGCGCCGATCCCAGCCACACATCCGAAGGAAAGTGCGCCATCTGCGTAATCCGCGAGCAGCTGATCGCGACCGCCATCGTGTACGCAAGCACCGGTACCCACGGCTTGCCGCGATGACGGTAACGCTCAGCCACCACCGTTGCCACAGACCATACGGCCGTCGAGTGTCCTGAAGGAAAGCTGCTGCCCTTGAACGGCGACTTGCCGCCGTTGAAAAATGTATCTTCGAAGTTGCCGCTGGGTGCCACGTCTGCGGGGCGCTGCCGCCGTGTCACCGCTTTCATCGCCAGGTTGATCACCACGCTGTCGCCGTAAGCTTCAGTCGCCAGCAATGCCGTATTCACCTCGCGGTCATCATGCCGGATGTACCCCGCAGCCAACAGTCCCGCCGGCAGAGCAACCACCTCAGCGGTCGTGATTGTCGGATCGAAAACATCATTCACGTCGTCCCAGTTTCTCTGGTGTTTCTGGAAGTACGGCATCACGTGAGGATCTGCGTAGATCAGGCCCACCGTCCCGCCGATCACGATGGCAGTCGGCAGCAGGTAGTGGCCTTTCGCCACTCTGAGTGGAAAGGTCCAGAGTCTTTTCTGGTCGTGCAGAACGTCGCCGGGCAGGCTCCGCCAGGTGGCTTCACGCTCAGGCACGCCCGTGGTCACGTCGACCGTCGGTTTTTGCGTCTGCCCCGGATCGTCCGGTCGTCCCTCGGGTTGGAGCGCTGCGGCCGGCATTGCCGTGGGTTCGGCTTCCGCTACCGCCAGCGCCGTGGGTTCGGGCGCCGGGGCCTGCGCGTAGTCGGGCGCATCGGGAAGGGACGAATCAGCCAGGGACGCATCGTCCTGCGCGCGCAGTTGGGCTGCGGCGAGGAACCATGCACAACAAAAAACGGAAACGAGGGCAGCAGTCTTTCCGAAATTGGTCATCAACAAGAGTTGGATGCAGATTTACCGTTAGCCGCCTAAAGTCTGATCTTTGACTCCTGGCCTCTGATCCCTGACGGCTGTTTTTCTATTCCCTATTCCCTGTCTTTCTGACCCCCGACCACTGTCTCAGTGGGTTACCTGTAGGCCTGCTCGTCGGCCCAGTCCCCGATAAGCGGCAGCTTGAAGCGCTTGCCATTCAACGCGCTGATCACGCACCACATCCATAAGAGGAAGAAGACCACCACCGCCAGGTAGGTGATGCCAATCAGGACGCGAGGACCAAGGAACGTGGCAAACGGCAGAACTTCGCCCAGCAGGTATCCGAGGGCGATCGCAAAAATGTTGAATACCAGCGACTGCCAGGCGTGGAATCGCACATAGGGCCGTTTGTTGTAACGGTGAATGGCGAGAAAGAAGATCGCCATCACCGGCGTGAAGTAGGCGATTGCGCCGATCGCATTGTCAGAGAGACCAGTTTTCTTTGAATCGGACATCGTCCCTCCCTTTCGGGATCTGGAGAGGGTCCTGGATGTGAGTTTGTGAACGCTGGGCCGGTTCCTTGCAATTCCCCCATCCCAGGAACCGGGCAGATCGGAACGCGCATCCTCGGGGTCAGCTACAGATTACATGAACTGGCAACACTCCGTCTGAGCGTATGCTTGATGCTCCTGAGCGCTTATGCGGTCGAAGAGATCGTTCATCGTTGAACCGAGGCCCAAGCACAAGGCGACCCGGCCCCTGCCCCCCGAACCTACTGGAGTTTTGCAAATTCTGTTTTTGCTTGTTTGAGGACGGGTATTTCAGGATCGGCGTCTTTCCAGGCCGTCAGGAAGTTCTGGTACGCAACCTTTGCCTTGGCCGTGTCGCCCTCGGTTGCGTAAGCGCGCGCCAGGCCGAGGCGGGCGAGCATGGCCCACGGGGAGCTCCTCACCACCGTACGATAATCGACGAACTTCTGGAACTCCGCCGCCGCCTGAGCGCCGTCGTGGAGCATCAACCAGGCTTGTCCGCGTATGTAGATCGGCGGGAACTTGGGACATCCCACTTCCACCCCGAACGCCCTTTCATAGTTGCTGGTCACTTGCAGCAGCTCAATTGCGTGGCCCGGGTCGTTGCGGTGCAAGGCAATGGCTGCGCGGATCGAAGGCAGCCATTTCCTTTGCAGGAGTGTGTCCACTGGACCGGCTTGGTCGAGTTCGGCTGCAAGTTTCTCTGCTGCTGCCGTATCTCCGATCTTGGCGAGTGCCAGGGCTACCACCTCTTGCACGTTACGATACGGCGCCATTTTCAAGGCTGCCATTGCGTCCTTGCGGCTCTGCTCCGGATCTCCCACATCGGCTTCGTACAACGCCTCCCAGGCCTGATAATCTGCGATGGTCTCTGGTTTGTCGGCCGCCTGAGCAGAATCCATTGCTTGTCGAACGAATTCGCGCGCGCTTCCCCATCGTCCGTACCATGCCTCGGTTTCCGCCTCAGCGATGAGCATCTCGTCTTCATCGGGCCTTCGCCGGGCCTGCTCCGCCAACTGCGACATCTGCGCCGTGTCGCCCTTCAGAAAGGCCAGGTAATAGCGAGATTTTGTCAGTGAGTCAGCAACCAAATTGCGCTCCACTGCCTCGTTGTAAACGGCCTCCGCCTCGCTGAGCCTGCCGACGTCAACATAGTTGACAGCGAGGTTCAGATAGGTGCCGGCACTTGGAGACAAGCGATGCGCCTCCCTGGCCTCTTCCAGAGCTTTTTCATCGTACCCAAGTCGTCGATAGGCCCCCGCCAGGTAGCCATGGGCTCCGGCATCCCTTGGGTAGATCTGGAGCCGCAACATGCAGGAGGACACCGCTTTATCCAGTTCTCCTGTCACATACTGGTAGTAGCTTTCCTCTATCGAGAGCCGCTCCCGTTCGCTGACTTTATCTCGCAGCGCGTAAGCTTTGCGGAGCATCCCGGCTGCCCGTTCACGCTGCCTGAAGTTTGCATAGATCCCCGCCATTGCCGAGTAGGCCAGGGCGAAATTCGGGTCCAGTTCCACGGCCCTTGAATAAAGCGGCAAAGCCTCGGCCCAGGCCCCCTCAGAAGACTTCTTGTCTGCCAGACTGAACGCTTTCAGAGCCTCTAGCGAAGGTGTCGTGACCTCCGAGAGCGGGGTGTCGTACTTTTCAACCGTGCTCAGCGATTCGCCGACTCGGGTTCTGAATCTGCCTGCGACCTGATCGAGAGCATGCAACACGTCTTCTTTTCTGGCCGCCTGCACCTGCTCCTCGGCCAGAACCTTTCCGCTTTGACAATCTCTTGCACGCAGGCCCAGGATGTACTGGCTACCGAGGGGCGCGATCGAGCCATCCAGCACGGCTGCGCTGGCAGTTCGCTCGCAGATCTCCCGTGCGATCGCCGGAGTGAGCCGCGCATCTGCGGGTTGGCCCATCTCGCGCAGCACCTGCTGGATTCGGTCGTCCTCGATGAGGCTCAGGTAGGGCGACTGCCCAAGCTGCACTGCCATGCCCTGCCGCAGGGTTTCGTCAAACACCGGGTCCCCGGTGGAGTTCTCAACGTCGGCAAGCACGACTGTGTCTTGTTCCGTCAGGACCCGCTTGCCATGATGGAGATAAACGAACGCGCTCGCGCCAACGGCGGCAAGCAGAAGTACGGATGCGGCGGTCCAAATCAGGCTGGGATTCCGCGAGGCTGAGGCCGATTCCCCCAGCGCCGGTGCCTCCTCAGGAGGCTGCTCGAGCGCCGTCACTTTTGCCACGAACCGGTAGCCCACGGTGGGCACCGTCTCGATGTACCGCGGCACGCGGCTGTCCTCGCTCAGCGCCTTGCGCAGCAGGACGATCTCCCGAGTCAGAGCGCTCTCGGTGACCATCGCGTCCGGCCACACCTTGTCCAGCAGTTCTTGCTTGCGGACCAGCCGGCTCCGGTTCTGAATCAGGTAGATGAGAAGCCGGAGCGCCTTGGGCTCAACCGAAACCGGCGCATGGTCATCGGAAAAGCGAAACTCCCGATCGTCAATCTCGAACTGATCGAACCGATAAACCATTTCTTGCCAGCTTACCGACAGACCATTCTCGCGCTTTTTTCAGCGAATCTCACCAAAAAATCCTTTTCATCGCCGAAACATTCGGCATCCCTCAAGACCATCACCGGGCACAAGCGGCACTGTTCACCCCGTCGAGGTGAACTCCATGCCGTGTTCAGGCCGTTCCAATCTTCTTTTCGCCCTTGTTTCCTGTGTCGCCTTTGCTCCTGCATGCACAGCATTTCCGGAACCGATGGAACCGACTCCCCAGCCCATTACCCTCAAAATCAGGCTGGACGAACGATTGATGATCATCGTACCCGTCAGTGTGAATGGCGCCGGCCCGTACGACTTCGTGATGGACACTGGTTCTTCGAAAACCATCGTTGATCGGAAGCTGGCCGGTGAACTCGATCTACCGCAAATCGGCGAAAAGACCCTTGTCGGAGCGCTGGCTTCCGCCAAAATGTCGGTTGTGCAGGTTAACTCGATTTCCGTCGGCGGAGCCACTGTTCAGGGAGGAGAAGTATTCAGCGCAGATCATGCGGCCAACGTTGCCAGCAGGGTGCGCGGTGTACTGGGCGAAGACTTCCTGCGGAACTTCGACGTACTGATCGACTATCGTCACCTCGTTATGAAACTCGAGTCTGCGCCGGGTTCCATGGCTGCGACTGCGGTTGGCGAACATCTCCCGCTGCAACTCACCGGAACACTGAATGGAAGCCCCACTCCGAACAGGCTGATCATCTTCGGCCGTGTGCGGGAATTTGGGGATGCAACGATGTCGCTGCTTCTGGACTCCGGGGCAAACCAGCTTACCCTCTTCCGGGACAACCTTGGTCCCGGGGCAGGCCAGGCCGTACCTATAACGACTGGAAACTTCAATCAGTGGGTCGCTTCGTCGGCGGCGATCCGCGAAATCCGGTCTCTCCACCTGGGAAGCACCTCGGTCCCGGACCTGACAGCGGTCGCCCTCTCGCGCCGGGCCGGCGTCGACACGGACGGGCTGATCCCCACCTCGCTCTTCCATTCCATTTTCATCAGCAGCCATAAAGGGTTTGTCATCTTGAACCCCTCATTTCCCAAGACAGGTCGCGATGAGCAGGCGGCTATTGCGACTTCGGAGTGATCGTCACCGAAGCCTCTGCATTCGAGTCGACGTCTCCACCATCTGATCCTGAGGCGGGTGGCCCAGGTCCCGGAGCCTGGATCTTTCACGAGCCATGGGTGGCCCACTCATCGCTCAAAAACATAGGCGTTGGGATATGTGGGCTGTGCCCCGTTCATCGCGGCCTTCTCGCGATGAGCGGGTCCTAGGCACCGCCGGCACGGCGAGCGGATAGAATCATCGACGCGAGGATCTCGAAGCCGTCCTGCCTGACGGGTGGCCCAGGTCCGGGGTCCCCAGGGACAGGTTTTCGTCCCTGGTGTGGAGATCCCTCGCACTTGGGGACCTGGGAAACCACGGACCCACGCCAACGCGCCAAAACACGTCAAAATCAGCGCAAGAAAGCGTATTCTCAATCCCAAAAATTACATTTAATTGCTCTTTCGGGTAATTACCCGATGCGCTTTGCTCTATTTCGCAACCTGCGGAGGTGTCATTTGTAATTTATTTGGCACCTGAAAGGGTCATTGCGTCGTAAAATCGCAACCTCTGGTGGTTACATATTGATGCAATTCGTAACCAATTCCGCGAACGTTTCACGTGTGCAACGCACCACTTGAGCGAACATTTCTTCTCATTCCAAAGGGCTTCCCGCCCTCACGCACAGGAACACAGGCGTCGCGAACTTTTCGCACCCCGAAACGCGACTCGTCCGCCGCGTCGATCTGCGCTCAAGTTGACTGCGTGTGACTGGATTAGTGGAGGAACATCAGCGCAAGTTGGTTCACCGCGAACGCCGCGCCGTAAGCCAGCGCCAGCATATAGAGGAACTGCAGCGCGGGCCAGCGCCAGCTGTTCGTTTCGCGATGCACCACCGCGATGGTCGACGTGCACTGCATGGCGAACGCGAAGAAGATCATCAGCGCCAGCGCACCGCCCAGCGTCATGTCATGGTGCAGCGCGGTCTGCAGGTTGAATGCCTGCGTGCTGGGATCGGCGCCGTACAACGTGCCCATCGTACTCACCATTACCTCGCGCGCCAGCACGCTTGAGAGCAGCCCGATGCCGATCTTCCAGTTGAAGCCGAGCGGCGCAATCGCCGGCTCAATCACGTGTCCCAGCCTGCCGATCAGGCTGTCGGCCAACTGCGGAGCATTGAGCGCGCCAGTGGCAGTTTGAATCACGGGCAGATGCGCAAGCACCCACAGCGCCAGTGTCACGGCAACGATAATCGTGCCGGCGTTCTTCATGAAGATGCGCGCGCGATCCATCAACCGCAGCGCCAGCGAATAGAGAGTGGGCATGCGGTATTGCGGCAGCTCCAGAATGAATGGCGTGTCGCTCGATTTGAGAATGGAACTCTTGAGCAGCCGCGCCGTGGTGAAGGCGGCGACAAACCCGGCAAGATACAGGCCGAGCATCACTAGCGTCTGCAGTCCAAGAATTCCGTGCAGGTAATAGGTGTGAGGAATAAACGCCGCGATCAGCAGCAGATATACCGGCAGCCGCGCCGAGCACGTCATGAACGGCGTCACAAGAATCGTCGCCAGCCGGTCGCGCTTGTTCTCAATGGTGCGCGTGGCCATGATGGCCGGCACCGCGCAGGCGTATGCCGAAAGCAGCGGGATGAACGCCTTGCCGTTCAGTCCAATGGTGCGCATCACGCGGTCGGCGATGAGCGCGGCGCGCGCCAGGTAGCCAGTGTCTTCAAGGATTCCGATAAAGAGAAAGAGGAGCAGAATCTGGGGGAGGAAAACCAATACAGAGCAAATGCCCTTCCACACGCCGTCAAGCAGTAGCGATTGCAGCCAGCCGATGGCAATGAGCGGGCGCGCAAAATCGCCAACGCGCGCGAGCACATCGCCAAATCCGTTAGAGAGCGGCTGCCCTAGTGAAAAGACCACTTCAAAAACGGCGACCACGACCGCCAGGAAAAGCAGCGGCCCCCAGACGCGATGAAGCAGCACGTTGTCGATCTTGCGCGTGTTCTCTGCCGAAAGCGGAGCCTGGTAGCCGGTGTCGCGGCTCACTTGCGCAGCCCAGCTATGCGTGCTGGCAGCGTTGCCTACAACCGGCAGCGTAAGCGGCTTGGCTTTTTCGCCGTGGCCGTTTTGCCGATTCAGAAAAAGTGGAACGGAGTCCAGGCCGGTTCCATTCACCGCGCTGATCTGCGCCACGGGAGCGCCCAGCTCGCGCGCCAGCTTCAGCGTGTCGATGTGGCCGCCGCGCGACTCCATCAGGTCGCTCATGTTCAAGAGCACCAGCGTGGGCAGTCCGACAGCGAGCACCGGCGCGGCCAGCATCAGTTGCCGCGTCAGGTGCAGTGAGTCCAGCACCAGAAGAACCGCGTCAGGCTTTGGCGTGCCCGGCATGCGCCCGCGCAGCACGTTCACAGCTACGCGCGCATCTTCAGAGTACGGAGTGAGCGAATAGATTCCCGGCAGATCGATCAGCGTCAGGTCTTCGCGCCCCACGCCGGCCATCAGGCCCATGCGCTGCTCCACGGTGACGCCGGGATAGTTCGCAACCTTCTGCCGCAACCCTGTGAGCCGGTTGAACAATGTTGATTTGCCGGAGTTGGGCGGCCCGATCAGAACGACCGTGCGCAAAGCCCCTTCCGCCGCTGGCCCAACGGGCGGTTCGAAGGCAGGAGTTTCGCAGCAGGCGTTCATCGCGCAGCCTCGGCGAGTTGGGAGGGTTCGTCTTGCGTCTGCACCGCGTCGATCGGCTTGACGCGAATCGCGGCCGCTGTCTCGTGGCGCAGAGCGATCTCCATGCCGTCAATTCCGTAGACCGTGGGATCGCCGGCCGGCGCGCGGCGCAACGCCACCACATGCGCATCCGGTACAAACCCCATATGCATCAGGTGGTTCTGGACAGATTCGGGCAGTTCCAGGGCGACGAGAACCCCGCTTTCGCCGACGGCCAAATCACTTAGAACGCTCACCCGCCTGACTCCAACGTGCCGCCGAAAAGGCAGCACTCGAAAAAATACGACCTCTTTGGTCCGATTTAAGTATAGGACCAAACGGCCTCTGTCTGCAAACCGGTTTTTGGGGGATTTCTGGCGCGGGCATTCCCATGATCGACCTCCAGGAGGGGAACATCTGGCTCGGGTTTCCCCCAGCTCTCCCAAGCCCCCTGGCGGACTCCCTGCTTAATTCATCGGAACGTTGATCCATTTTTAGCAGTGGTTCGGCGCCGTGAAAGTGACGCAAATCACACGAAATGGATAAAAAAGTCAAAACCGCGTTTCCCGAAGGCCGAAATCAGCTCCACCCCGGCAAAGCGGCCCCGGGCGCGAAGCGCGAGGCAAAGATCCTGACGGCTAGAACCTGCAGCAGGCGAAAGCCCCGACCTGACGGCATGCCCATCCAGACTTTTTACCCTCGGCAGGAGAGGTGAAAAATCGGTTGGAGGTTGCGAGGTCCGAGTACCTTGGTGTTATGCGGCGACCGGATATCGCGCGGCTCCGAATGCAGAACGAGCGGCTGATCAAGCCGGTATTTCGCAGCCCGGCAGATGTAGTGCGATGGTTCGGCGCAATCCAGTCCCAGGATTTTGCAGGTTCTTTGTGGGCCATCGGGCTGCGCATGCGCGAGGCCTGCGAGGCCGATGTCGAACGCGCGATCGCCGAAAGGTCCATCCTGCGTACCTGGCCGATGCGGCGCACCATCCATCTTGTACCCGCCGAAGACGCCCGATGGATGGTGCGCTTGCTGGCGCCCAGGCAAATCGCGCGGATGGCTCCCTACTACCGCAAGCTCGACATCACCAGCCGCAAATTGGATCGTGCCGGAAAAGTGCTGCACAGGGCGCTCGCCGGAGGCAGGCAGCTCACGCGCGCAGAGCTCTATAGCCGGCTCAACGCCGCGGGCATCGCCACCGACGCGCCCGCCGGCATGGCGCACGGCATGCACCTGATTACCCACTGGGCGCTGGATGGGTTGATCTGCATTGCTGCTCGCAAAGGGAAGCAACCGACCTTTGCCTTGCTCGACGAATGGGCTCCGCGGAGCAGGGATCTTTCGGGCGACGATGCCTGCGCGGAGTTGGCAAAGCGTTATTTTCAGAGCCACGCACCCGCCACTATCTCAGATTTTGCCTGGTGGGCGGGGCTCGCGATGGCCGAAGCAAGACGATTCGTGTGGCTCATTGCGGACTCGCTCAAGACGCTCACGATTGACGGAACCGAATACTGGCTGACGCGTGACCTGGCCGAGTCTGCTGCAGCTCAACCGCCGGTTCTGCTCCTTCCTGCATTTGACGAATACACCGTCGGCTACGCGGACCGCAGCGCGGCTGTAGAGGCGACCATGATGAACTCTGTCAATCACGGACTCGCCGCAAGCATCTTCGTGAACGGCCGCGTTGCGGGAACCTGGAAGCGTTCGATTTCCGGAAAGAACGCTGTGGTCGTTGTTCCCAATCTGCTGCGCAAGCTGACAAACAAGGAGCGGATCGCTTTGCGGCGGGCGGCCGAACGGTATGCTGCGTTTCTGGGACGGACGCTTGTACCAGTGCGCGGAAGCTTCGTTTAATGCAGGCCTGCGATTTCGGCGTGCTCACCGATGCTGTTTCTGCCGCCGGGAAACCTGTGGTACGAGGGTTTCATGACGGTGGAAAAGTTTCGCGCAACGTTAAAACAGGCCGAGCCGCCGAGCGAATTAGCGGCTCCGCTCGCGGCGCTTTGGTGGGACGCAAAGGGCGACTGGGCGCGCGCCCACGGCATGGTCGACGACCTGAGTACCCGCGACGCCATGGCCGTGCATGCCTATTTGCATCGCAAAGAAGGCGTCGCGTGGAACGCTGAATACTGGTACGACCGCGCCGGCCGCAAATTTCACCGCGCGACACTCGAAGAGGAATGGCGGGCTTTGGTGGAGGGGCTGCTTTAGAACCAGTGAATCAGCAGGTCAGCGAGCGGTATAGGCGAACAATTCGCTTCTTGCAGCCGGTCACGCACGTGCGCCGGCCGGCTCAGCTAGCAGGCTTCACCCTGAACGGCGAATGACCTATTGAGAGTCTGCCGCTTTCTTCTCTTCCAGGTCAGCTTGCACCTGGGTTTCCCCGCCCATGAACTGCATTTGGCGTTCCCAATCTTCGAAACCGAGTTTCCGCACGACAATCTTGTGCCGTCCGGGAGTCATGGGAAGAGTCGATGGCGTGCTGCCGACGTAATTGCCGTCCACCTCGATATCCGCGCCTTCCGGCTGCGAGTGAATGACCACCTTTGTCACGTTGGCCTCTTGATTCGCAGGTGTCACCGTTGCGCCAGGCGCTGGTGCGGGCGCCCCGGTTGGCCCTGCCGCTGCGTTCCGCCGCGCATACTCTTCCGGAGAAATCGTGCCGGTGACTCCGGCCCCCAGCTCCGTCAGATACACCACATCTTTCATTGTGGTGGTCAGCACGCAGATGTTCGGGCCATCAAAGTTCTGCCCGGCCCCGGTTCTGAGCACTTCCAACTGCTGCTGGGGCACGATCCATCTGGCTGCATACTTGCGTTTGGTGTATAGCGGGAAGCCGCAGGAATAGCTGAGTTCCACACCATGCACATCCTGACCGGCATAGAGATTTCCCCGCCCGCTTCCCTGAAGGCGAGTCTGCGTTGCTCCCGAAGGCGTTGTCAAAGTCATCGAAGGGCTGACGTTTTCTTCAATCACTGTGATCTCCATCGGGTAGTCGGCGGAATTTCGCTCTTTCCGTTCCTCTTGCCAGTTGTCATACTCCGCTTTCGGGATGAGGACTGCCTGCCCGGCCTCCCGGAAATACACTCCGTCGCGCACCGTGGTCTTCATCTCACATTCGACGAACTTGTTCGGTTCCCCGATCACGCTGGCGAGGACCTTCATTCGAATTTTCTGGTTTGGTTTAGACCATTTCGCGATATACGGCGACGTTGGTGAATTTGGCACCAGCCGAATATTGCAATCGTAACTATAGTCGACGGCAAAAATCGCGCCGCCGTCTTCCGCGTTTGCATGACCGCTTGCGGTATAGGTATAGGCGCCCGAGAAACTGTGTGTCGTAAACGCCGGCTGGTCGAGAATTGAAATTGTCAAAGGGTAGTCGGCAGGATTGTGTTCGCACCACGCCAGACTAGAGAGAAGAGCCAGGCACACCATCGAAGCACAAATGGCCCGCATCGCCGTATTCCTTTCTTCACAGCATGATCGCTTAGGAAACAATTGCGGTGAGCATTATATGCGCTTATCGTGCCAGAAACGCGTGTTCCAGCGAACGATTCCCGGCCATCATGAGCCACCGTGATGCAGCGCACATTACTCCTCGCTTACCGACGATGCAGACAGAGTGCAGGGTGTTGCGCGTGCAGGGAATACGAAACGCAGCCGCAAATTCGGTTCGGCTTCGACTGTCCGCCGCGGCGCATGATCCCTGCCTAGAGCAGGTTCTCCGCTCACCGCCGGGTCGGAACCACGGCGGGTTGTGCTCAAGCTGACGACGGCTTTCGCGGTTGTCGTGGGTGACCATTACACTCGTATTGTGAAGCTCAGGATTTTGAAGCAGGTGATGATGATTTCGAAAAAGATATGGACAGGAATTGCCGGCTGCGTTCTATTCGCGGCAATCGCCGCGGCGCAAACTTCAAACGCAGCACAGACGCCGAACGACGCACAGACCCCGAACTCTGCGCAGGAGCCGAACACGCTGACACCGCAGGAAAAACAGGACGGATGGCAGCTTCTCTTCGACGGGCAAGACCTGAAGGGGTGGCATTCGTATCTCGAAAAGGAGGCGGGCCGCGACTGGTCGGTCGTCAATGGCGCGATCCAACTGAAGAAAACCAACCAGGATCCTCGCGCCGATTTTGCCGATCTCGTCACCGACGGCGAGTTCACTAACTTCGATCTTAAGCTCGAGTGGAAGGCGCGGCCCTGTATCGACAGCGGCGTGATGTTCTTCGTCCACGAATCGCCTGAGTACCGGGACAGCTACGACACCGGCGTCGAAATGCAGATCGCGGACCTGGCGTGCACCGTTCCCGACAGCCGCGTGCTGAAGGAGCGCTCCGGCGATATCTTTGACATGATTTCAGACCCGGTGGAGTGGGTGAACGACGCCGGTGAATGGAACCAATTTGAGATCATCGCCGATCACGGCCACCTGCAGCTCTTCCAGAACGGCCACGAAGTGATCGACACGCACTTGTGGGATGACAACTGGAATCAGCTCATTGCCGGAACCAAATTTGCGCGCATGCCCGGCTACAGCAAGTACCACGCCGGACACATTTCACTGCAGGGGACCGAGCCCAAAGGCGATCCGGGAGTGAAGCTCTGGTTCCGCAACATCAAGATCAAGCCCTTGTGAGCGCAACCGCGACCGCCCCTGCGAATCGCCATTTGCGAATCCGTAATCCAACAAACCGTAGCCAGAAAAAGCCGCGGATTTCAAGCAATTCTGTGCTAGTCTGACCCCGTGCCAGTGGCTTCCCAGCTTGAAAAAACCACGACCGCACGCCACTCCGCTGTAGTGCGCGTCACGCACTGGCTCACGTTCATCGCCTTTATCGCGCTGCTGGTCACAGGTTTTGAAATTATGATTTCGCACCCGCGCTTCTACTGGGGCGAAGTGGGCAATGTGAACACAAAGCCGCTCTTCGTCATTCCCATTCCGGCAAGCCGCGATACAGTTCCCACCGGCTACGGGTATGTGATGCCGGACCAGAACGGCTGGAGCCGGTATCTGCATTTTGAAGCCGCATGGGTTGCAGTGCTGGCCGGCCTTGTGTACGGAATCTACGGGCTCTGGAGCGGCCACGTTCGCAAGAACCTGATCCCCGAGCGCCGCGACAGGAACGGGCGCGCCTATCGCGCCCGCATCGCACAATATTTTCGGCGCAGGCCACCCGGCCGCGCTGAAGAGACTTCCTACAATGTCCTGCAGCGCACCGCCTACCTGATCGTCATCTTCGTCCTTTTTCCGCTGATCATCTGGACGGGTCTCGCCATGTCGCCGGCGTTCACTTCCGCGTTTCCCTGGACCTCGGTGCTGCTCGGCGGGCGCCAGTCAGCGCGCACGATTCACTTCTTCGTCTCATGGCTGCTGCTGTTTTTCCTGCTCGTCCACGTGACGATGGTAGCCGTGTCGGGATTTCGCCGTCGCATGCGAGCCATGATCACCGGGACGATGCGCGATTCCGAGGAGAGCCAATGAATCCGATCACTCGACGCAAGCTGATCTACGGAGGTGTGGCGGCTGCCGCCGGCGTCGGCGGACTGGC
>OKRB01000098.1:49182-63481 GCA_900290245.1 Candidatus Sulfuritelmatomonas gaucii
CTCGACGCAAGCTGATCTACGGAGGTGTGGCGGCTGCCGCCGGCGTCGGCGGACTGGCCGCGGCCGATCGGCTGGCAAAACGCTTTGGCCTGATCCCGCCAGATGGCACCGGGGTCTATGGCCCTGGCGAAACGCTCACCTACGCCTGCCAGCGCGTGATCACCGCGCATCTGCCGGTGCGCGAGTTTCCGCGCAGCATGATCTCGAAAAATCCCTTCGCCAACGAAATCGCTCCGCCGAAAGACGACTTCAAGCGCCTCGAGGCCAGCGGATTCAAAGACTGGCGACTCGTTGTCGACGGAACGGTTCAGCATCCACTCTCGCTTTCGCTCGCCGACCTGAAAAATCTTTCCGTCCATAGCCAGGTCACGGAAGTGGCCTGCGAAGAAGGCTGGTCGTATATCGCCGAGTGGATCGGCACCCCGCTGTCTGGAGTTCTGCGCGAAGCGGGTATGCTGCCGCAAACCCGCTACATCATCTACTCGTCGATTGAAAAGGGCCTTTGGGAGAGCATCGACGTGCCCGAAGCGATGCGCCCCCAAACGCTGCTCACCATGGGCATGAACGACGGCGATCTCCCCGTCAAGTTTGGCGGTCCGTTGCGCCTGCGCGTGCCACGCCAGCTCGGCTACAAGAGCCTGAAATTTGTAAACCACATCACCGCGACCGACGACATCAGGAAGTTCGGCAGCGGGCGAGGTTCCGTCGATCCTGATTATGGATACGCGTGGTACGCGGGAATCTGAGCCTGAACGGGCTACGCTTGTGGTGAAACACGTGGTGATTTCGATATTCCCAAGACCGACATATATGTGCGCGAAACGGGGAACCCCATGCCGAAGCATCTTGCCCAATCCATCGCAGTAACATTCGTTGTTCCGGTTGTCCTGGTGGCTGCAGCCTGCCAGGCGCGAGCACAGGCGGAGAAGTCGCCATATCCGTCGATGGTCCCGCTTGGCCAATATTTGATTGCGGACCAGAATTCTGAAATCGCGCTGGCTCGCACCGGTGCTCCGCCCTCCGTTTCGGATGGTGCTGAAGTCATGGTGCTGGGACGCAAGGGATACACGACTGCTGTGAAAGGCACAAACGGCTTTCTCTGTATCGTGGAACGATCATGGGGAGCCGCAACCGATGAGCCGGAGTTCTGGAATCCCAAAATCCGCGCGCCCATTTGCTTCAATCCGGCGGCTGCAAGAACCTTCGCACCCATCTTCCTGATGAAGACGAAACTGGTGCTGGCGAGAAAATCGAAATCCGAAATCATGCAGGCGGTCGCATCCGCATTCGACAAAAACGAGCTGCCGGCTCTCGAGCCTGGCGCCATGTGCTACATGTTTTCGAAGCAGCAGTATTTGAATGACGAAGGTAAAGGCTGGCATCCGCATCTCATGTTTTTTGTTGCGGGCGACGCGGCAAAAAGCTGGGGAGCCGATCTGGCGGGCTCGCCCGTGATATCCGCGAACGACCCTGAAGAACGGGCGACGATCTTCATGGTCTGGGTTGGCCAATGGTCCGACGGATCTCCGGCCCCGGCGATGGCGCACTGAGTTGCAACTCGCCGGAGATAGAGGCAGCTCTCGAGTGACGACGGCAAGCGCGCGAGCAGCGAATCCGGGTGTAGAATCCTCTTTCCGAAGGAACAATGCGAAAGAGGCGAGCCATGCAATATCGCACGTTTGGCAAGCTGGATTGGAAGTCTTCTGTTCTAGGCTTTGGCTGCATGCGGTTGCCGACAATGGGTGGGCAGCGCGGCAGCGCCAACATCAACGAACCCGAAGCCATTCGCATGCTGCGCTTCGCCATTGACCATGGCGTCAACTACGTCGACACTGCCTATCCTTATCACGACGGCAAGAGCGAGCTTGTGGTGGGCAAGGCACTCCGCGACGGCTATCGCGACAAGGTGCGGCTGGCTACCAAGCTGCCGACGTGGCTGGTGAAGGCGCCGTCCGATTTCGACCGATATCTGAACGAGCAGCTGGCAAAGCTTGAAACCGATCACATTGACTTTTACCTGCTGCACTCGCTGAACAAGGCCACGTGGACCAACATCGTCCTGAAGCAATATCTTCTCCGCGAGGCGGAGCGCGCGCTGGCCGATGGGCGCATCCGACATCTTGGCTTTTCATTCCACGACAACTACGAGTGCTTCGCGGAGATCGTGAACACGAGTGATCTCTTCGCCTTCTGCCAGATCCAGTACAACTATATGGATATTGAGAACCAGGCGGGCACTCGCGGCCTCAAGCTGGCCGCTGACAAAGGCCTTGCCGTGGTAGTGATGGAACCGCTGATGGGCGGCCGGCTCGCCGATCCGCCGCCGGCGATGCGCGAAACCATTGCAGGCGATCCCGCCAAGCGCAGCCCGGCGCAGCTCGCCTTCGAGTGGATCTGGGACCAGCCCGAGGTCTCGGCGGTGCTGAGCGGCATGAGCACTATGGACCAGGTCGTAGACAACTTGCAATTTGCCGACACGGCCTGCGTGGCCAAGCTTGCTGAGGTGGACCAGGGGCTGATCGCGCGCATCCGCGAGCAATACAAGGCGCGCGTCACGATCCCGTGCACGCAATGCGGCTACTGCATGCCGTGCCCGAACGGCGTCAACATCCCCGTGAACTTCGACTTCTTCAACTACGCCCACACCTACGATGACGTGGGTGCGGCGCGCTTCCGCTATCATTTTGTGCTCAAGGAAGAGGAGCGCGCGGGCGCATGCATCGACTGCGACACCTGCGAAGAATTATGCCCGCAGCACATTCCGATTTCTGATTGGATGCCGAAGGTCGCAGCGTTGCTCAGCTGACGTTGCCGTCGATTGCAGATGCAGCGCCGCCAGCCGCCGGGTGAAAATGGCGGAATGGTGGAGCGATTGCGGAGCAGGCGATGAAGAATCAATGCCGCAAACCGGATGGATGGCTTGGCCGCTGGCTGTTGCGCAACATGAACAAGCGGCACTCCGGCGTGACCGACTGGGGGCTCTCGCATGTGGCGATCCCCCGCGATGGCGCAATTCTCGATGTAGGCTGCGGCGGCGGCAGAACCATTGCCAAGCTCGCGGCCGCGTCCGGTTCGGGAATGGTATACGGCATCGATCACTCCGCGGATAGCGTGGGTATGGCATCGAAGCTCAATACGAAGTTGGTCAACTCTGGCCGCGTCGTGATCCGTCAAGGCTCGGTATCGCAACTCCCCTATGCCAACGACAAATTCGATCTGGTCACTGCCGTCGAGACGCATTTTTTCTGGCCCGATCTTGCCAACGACGTGCGCGAAGTATTGCGCGTCGTCGCGCCGGGCGGAATGTTCGTCATGATTGCAGAGGTGTATAAGGGCGCGAATGCGGCGATGTCGAAGATGGTGGAGAAATATGCTCCGAAGACAGGAATGACGCTGCTAAGCCCCGACGAACACCGCGACCTTCTCGAGGATGCAGATTTCGACGAAGTTCAGGTCTTTACTGACGAGTCGAAAGGCTGGATTTGTGTGCTCGGTTCGAAAGAGAGATTGCTCGCCTGATCGCCTTGGCATCGAAATCCGGGATGATCGCGAACGAGGGTGTAGTCTTCGTGTCGCCCGAGCGTTCGACGGGTGCAGCTTCAGCCGCATTCGGCACAATTCAGGCCGCGACCTGTCCAACGGTGCGATCGACCGTCATCGTCCGGCCCGAAACCAATTACCGTAGCAGCGCGCTGGCGTGGACGCCGATAAAGTACGGCCAGATGATGAGGGCCAGAACCCCTTTCCAGAAACTCAGGTGTAGATAGCCAATGGTAAAAAGCCACGCGGCAAACCACAGGCCACCCGTGAAGGTGTGCTGCTCAATCTTGATCTTCTGCTGATGTTTTGGGTGTTCCTTTACGCAACTTTCGGCGTCCACGATTCCCTCCGTCGGCCTCTCCAGATTCAGGCGCGAAGCACACTCATGCCGCGCTTGCCCGCAGGCGTTCTGATCCTGATCTCCTGGATGACTGCAGAAATAGTACTCCTGGCGGCGCAATTGTTCATGAATCAGAGCGGGCGCGTGGCGGGAAGCCGCGTTCCGTTAGCTCGACGGCGCAAGATATTGTTCGTCGCTCACCTGCTCCATCCAATCAACAGCCTTGCCGTCAAGCCTTTCCTGGATGGCGATGTGCGTCATGGCCGTGGTTGGCGCTGCGCCGTGCCAGTGCTTTTCGCCAGGAGCAAACCACACCACATCGCCGGGCCGGATCTCTTCGACGGGTCCACCCCAGCGCTGCGCGCGGCCGCAACCGGATGTGACCACCAGTGTCTGGCCGAGCGGGTGCGTATGCCATGCGGTGCGTGCGCCGGGTTCGAAGGTCACGCTCGCGCCCTGCACACGCGCCGGGTCAGCCGCTGCAAACAGTGGATCAATGCGGACCGTTCCGGTGAACCAGTCTGCGGGTCCTTTGGCCGAAGGCTGTGTACCTGCTCTTTTGATCTCCATGGGTGCTTTCCTCCTTCAATGTCGATTGTCTTCCGATCAGCCGGCGCGCAAGAAGCTACGGGCGCAGCAATGCCTTAATCGCGCGCCGCTCGTCCATCGCCCGATAACCCTCCGCTACCTGTTCGAGAGGCAGCGTAAGATCGAAGACCCTGCCCGGGTTGATGGTGCGATTCCATATGAGGTTAATCAGCCTGGGTAGATAGCGGCGCACCGGTGCGGGGCCTCCGTGCAGGTGAACGTGGGAGTGGAAGAGCTTGCCGCCGTTCAGCTCGACGCCGTGGGGGACGCCGACGTAGCTCACAAATCCCCCCGGCCGGGTGGAGCGGATGGCCTGCATCATCGATTCCTGGCTGCCAACACACTCAAGCACCGCGTCCGCGCCGATGCCCTTGGTCATCTCCTTGATGCGCTCCACTCCTGCGTCGCCGCGCTCAGCAAAAATATCGGTCGCGCCGAACTCTCGAGCGAGTTTCTGCCGCGTCTCGTGCCGGCTCATGGCGACGATCCGCTCCGCGCCCATTTGTTTCGCTGAGAGAACAGCCAGCAACCCCACTGCGCCATCACCGACAACGACCACGGTTGATCCCGGCTTCACCGAGGTGACCGCGCTGCCAACCTCCTCGACAATGCCGCAGTACTCGTGGCCCATCGGCGTCGGCTGTGCAATCCACTCGATGCCGCGATATGGCCACAAATCAGACCCGCAGACGCAGGTTGCTGAAATCCGGATGATGGCGTCGGTCGGCTTGGTGATTCTTGGCGCCTCGCGCTCCTCGTAGCGGACGTCGCGCGGCCCATGCAGAACAGTTCCTCGCATCTCGCGTCTCCTGGAATCTCCTTTTCTCGCGCTCTTGCTCAAAAAAGCTCGTAGTCGCCCGCTTAACGATCGACGCGCGCCTGGATGTGCGACGGGTATCGCGCGCCCTGCACTTCAACCGTTGAAACAGCGTTCTCGATCTCGTGCAAGTCTCCGGAAGTCAATTCCACCGCGGCCGCGCCGAGGTTCTCTTCGAGGCGCTGCAGCTTCGTCGTGCCGGGGATGGGAACGATCCAGGGCTTCTGCGCCAGCAGCCAGGCAAGCGCAATCTGTGCGCGGGTGGCGTTCTTCTTCGATGCGATCTCGCCGAGCACTTCAACCAGGGCTTGATTTGCCTTCCGGTTCTCGGCATCGAAGCGTGGAACAACGTTGCGGAAGTCCTTGCTGTCGAACTGCGTGCTCTCGTTGATTGCGCCTGTAAGGAATCCTTTGCCGAGAGGGCTGAAGGGGACGAAGCCAATGCCCAGTTCTTCAAGCGTCGGCAGAATCTCCTGCTCAGGCTCGCGCCACCATAACGAGTATTCGCTTTGCAGCGCCGTGACGGGCTGCACCGCATGTGCGCGGCGGATAGTTCGCACTCCTGCTTCTGAAAGTCCGAAGTGCTTCACCTTGCCCTCCGCGATTAAGTCCCGCACCATCCCGGCAACGTCTTCGATGGGCACATCGGGATCGACGCGATGCTGATAGAGCAGGTCGATGACATCCGTCCTGAGGCGCTTCAATGCCGTTTCGACGTAACTCCGGATGTGCTCCGGCTTGCTGTTCATGCCGCTTTGTCCGCCGTTCTCGTCGAAGTTGAATCCGAACTTGGTCGCGATCACAACCCGGTCACGGAACGGTGCCACGGCTTCGCCGACCAGCTCCTCGTTTTTGTAAGGACCGTACGCTTCTGCGGTATCAAAGAAAGTCACGCCGCGTTCATAGGCTGTCCGGATCAGCGTGATCGCCTGTTGCTTTTCTGTGGCGGGTCCGTAGCCGTAGCTCAGCCCCATGCAGCCGAGGCCGAGAGCCGACACTTCAAGATTGCTTTTTCCCAGCTTGCGCTTTTGCATCGTATCCCTGCCAATCGTTCAAAATGTTATGGAGTGAAATGTCCCGCGTTCTGTCATGTGAGCTTCGCCGCGGCGGAGCTCATCAGTGCGCCAACTTCACAATCCAAAGACTAAGCGAGGGAGCCGCTCCGGCGGTATCCTGATCCTTCCTTTTTCTTGCCTGATCCTGCCGCAGCGCAGATTTTTGTGCACACTTCTGTGAATTTGGCGTTACGCTGGGTTGAATGAAGCACTCCGAGGTTCTCGTGCCAAATCCTGTACATACAAGCGATGAATCGGCGCAGCATGTGGTTGCGATGCGGGCAGCGCTTCGACGGCAGATTGCTGCGCACATCGCGGCCGACGGCGTACATGACACCGCTGTGCCCAGTTTGAGGCTCTACCGCCAGTCTGCAGCGACTGCCTGCGCGTCGGCCGCATACGAACCGCGGCTGGTGGTGTTTGTCCAGGGCAAAAAGCGCATCGACCTCGGCGCAACATCGTATCTCTGCGATGAGTCTTCGTTTCTTGTGTCGGCACTTGATTTGCCGGTAGTCAGCCAAGTCGTCGAAGCCACTCCGGAGAAACCCATGCTCGGCATGCTGTTCAAGCTCGACATGACCGAGGTGCGAAAAATTCTTAGCGAAGAAGAATTTCCGTCATCCGGCGAGCCTGCCGATGCGCGCGGCATGGCCATGGGCGAAACTTCGGCGGAGCTGCTGGACGCATGCTCCCGGCTCGTCGATCTTCTTGACGCACCGCATGACATTGTTTTTCTCGGCGGCCTCATCGAGCGCGAAATCATCTACCGGCTGTTGCGCAGCCCACAAGGCAGGCACCTGCGCGCTATCGCCACTCTCGGCGAGCAGAGCCAGCGCACCGCAAAAGCTGTCGCCTGGCTCCGGACAAATTATTCCAAGCCGCTGCGCGTAGACGATCTGGCCGCCATGGCGCAGATGGGCGTCTCCACTCTGCATCATCATTTCCGCTCGCTGACGGCGATGAGCCCGCTCCAATATCAGAAGCAGCTTCGCCTGCACGTGGCGCGGGAGCGCATGCTCAATGACGGGCTCGACGCGGCCAGCGCGGCCTTCGAAGTGGGCTATGAAAGCGCCAGCCAGTTCAATCGCGAATACAGCCGCTTCTTCGGCCAGCCGCCGATGCGGGATATCAAAGCGCTTCGCGTGGCCATTGCCGAAGACGCCGCAGCCTGACGGCGGATCGGCCTACGCGTACACCTCGGGAATGAAATTCTGCTCCTGGATCGGCGGCCGTACATATTTTGACTTGACCAGCCGAGGCAGCTTCAACGGCTCGGGCGTCAGGTCGCGATAAGCAATCGCCGACAGCAGGTGGCGGATCACATTGAGCCTCGCCGATTTCTTGTCCTCGGCGTTCACCACGTGCCACGGCGCCTGTTTCGTATCCGTTACAGCAAACATCTCATCCTTCGCGCGGCTATATTCGGCCCAGTGCTTGCGCGATTCCAGGTCCATCGGGCTCAGCTTCCAGCGCTTGGTGGGATTTTTCATGCGGTCCTGAAACCGCCGTTCCTGTTCTTCGTCGCTCACGCTGAACCAATACTTGATGAGAATGACCCCGGAGCGAATCAGCATGCGCTCAAACTCCGGGCAGCTCTGCATGAATTCCAGGTACTCGCGCTCGCCGCAGAAGCCCATTACATTCTCCACGCCGGCGCGGTTGTACCAGCTGCGATCGAACAGAACCATCTCTCCCGCTGCGGGCAGATGAGCCACGTAGCGCTGAAAATACCACTGCGTCTTCTCGCGCTCCGTCGGCGTTGCCAGCGCCACGATGCGGCACACGCGCGGATTGAGCGACTCGGCGATGCGCTTGATGGCGCCGCCCTTGCCCGCGGCATCGCGTCCTTCAAACAGCGCCACCACGCGCAGGCCTTCGTGGCGAATCCACTCCTGCAGCTTTACCAGCTCGATCTGCAGCCGCCTGAGCTCACGCTCGTATTTGCAGTCCTTGCCCAGCCGCTGGGGATCACCAGGGCATTTCTGCTCATCGAGCCGATGCTTTGCCAACGATTTTCGCCCTTCGCCGTGTTTGCGGCTTTTCTTCCCCTTGCCCGCCACAATCTTTCTCCTGACGTCTTGCGTTCTTGGGTCCCGGACTGGTTCCCGGGTATTTGCGCTTATCTATCTATCTATCTATCTATCGGCAGAATGCGGGGCGCAGTTTACTTTTGCGCGTCAAAGCGCTTCATTGGATGTGACAACCCCAGGCCGGGTGCTGCGATAAGCTGCGATCAGGGGCAACTATAGGGGCCGATAAGGTGGAGATGGAGCGAGAGGCGGAAATCTGATGCACGCGAGTTTGCCTGGCGGTTCGCCGCACCTCGGATCCAAGGTTGCCGCTGAACGGCTGCTTCGGCTTCCGATTCTTCTGCTGCACGTGCACGAGCACTGCAACTGCCGCTGCCTCATGTGCGACATCTGGAAGAAGGAAGATGGCAAGGAGCTGGACCTTGAAGACTTTGCGCGGCACCGCGAGTCGCTCGTGCGCCTGGGCGTGCGCGAAGTTGTTTTGACCGGCGGCGAAGCGCTGCTGCATCGAGGGTTCGCGCAACTGTGCAGCTTCCTGCACGACTGCGGCGTGCGCGTCACCCTTCTGACCACTGGATTGCTTTTGGCGAAGCGCGCCGATGCGGTCGCCGAAGGTGTGGACGAGATCATCGTCTCTATTGATGGCCCCGAGCAGATTCACGATCAGGTGCGAAGAGTGAAGGGCGCTTATCAGTTGATCGGCAAAGGCATCGAAGAAGTGCGGCAGAGGAAAAGCACGATGCCGGTTCATGCGCGGAGCACTGTGCAGAAGACAAACTGCCGTTTTTTGCGGCAGACCGTGGCCGGCGCGAAGTCGCTCTCGATGGATTCCATCTCTTTTCTTGCCACCGATCTCACGTCAGAGGCTTTCAACCGGGAATTGGTCTGGCCGATCGAAAGGCAGGACCAGGTGGCGCTTTCGCGCGAACAGGTGAGGGAACTGAAAATCGAGATGGAAGCCCTGATCCGCGAAAATGCCGGCGACATCCGCAGCAAATATATTGTGGAATCGCCGGAGAAGCTGCGCCGCATTGTGCGGCGTTTCCACGAACATCTTGGCGATTGCGCGCCGGTTGCTCCCATGTGCAACGCGCCGTGGGTTTCCGCAGTGGTTGAGGTGGATGGCTCAGTTCGGCCGTGCTTCTTTCACCAGAAGATTGGCAGCCTCGAAGGAAAGACGCTGGAGGAAGTGATCAACGGCGAAGAGGCGCGGCGCTTCAGGGCTTCATTGGATGTTGCGGAGAACCCAACCTGCCAGAAGTGCGTCTGCTCATTGCATTGGACAGACGACAGGCGAATGAGCCAGCGGCCCGGCGACCCGAGGTCGACTCCCCTGCTGTAAGTTGAGCGATGCTTTATCCCGCCCAAACAGAGCTTGGTTGGGGAATCCGGCCATGTTTTCCACAATGCCAGCCACAACATTTCCGCTGGGAAGGAACCTTCGACAAGGGTATAATCGCGTCGTTTTTCAATCAAAATCGAAACTGGTCCCCCTGCCTCCCCCAAGGAGATCTCCATGCAAACAAGAACGCTCTTTCCGGCAGGTATTGCTCTCGCTCTTCTTCTTGCCGGTTGCTCTCCCGCAACACCACCAGCGCCGCCTGATACTCGCGCCGCAGACGCCCAGGCAATCCGCCAGGTTGAGGCGGATTGGCTTCAGGCGTCATCAGCCAAGGACGTCGAAAAGGTCGCCTCGTTCTACGCTGATGACGGATCGATTTTCCTGACCGGCATGCCTGTGGTCACCGGAAGGGCAAACATCCTGGCAGCCTTCAAGACACTTATGGCTGATAAGAACTTCTCTCTCACCTGGCCGCCCTCAACCACTATCGTCGTATCAAAATCGGGCGACATGGCTTATTCCGAGGGTACCTACGTCATGACGTACACCGACCTGAAGACCAAAAAGGCGGTCTCGGAGAAGGGCAAGTACGTTGAGGTGTACACGAAACAGGCTGACGGCAGTTGGAAGGACGTGGTGGACATCGGGAACGCCGATGGTCCGGCGACCCCGGTAAAGGCCAAGTAGTAGCGGCGCATCGAGGGCCGAGGGCAACCTTCCGCTGCGGTGTTTCGAGGAACTCAGCGACACGCTTGGGCTGCGGCAGGGGTGGTGCGCCCAAATGCGGCAGCACTCGCCCGCGTGAGCCAAACACGCAATTCCGGAAACTGATAGCGGATGCGCTCGTCCATCTGATTCCATCCAGACCTCGTTGCACTATATAAACATCGTTCCACAGGGTGGGATTCTTCGCCTTCCTTGTGCCCCACATCACTGCTCGCCATTGCCCCAAAGCTGAGACTCAACCTAGCGGCCGGGCGAGACCAAAATTGGCCAAATGCCGCACTGTGGAGCGAAGCGAATGAGTGAACCTAAGACTGTGATTCTGGACGGGAACGAGGCTGCCGCCTCCGTTGCCTATCGGCTCTCCGAAGTGATCGCCATCTACCCCATCACCCCCTCGTCGCCTATGGCCGAGTGGGCCGATCAGTGGCGCTCTGAGGGCAAGAAGAATATCTGGGGCGGGCTGCCCATTGTGGAAGAGCTGCAGAGCGAAGGCGGCGCGGCCGGCGCATTGCACGGCGCGCTGCAGGCCGGGGCCTTCGGCACCACGTTTACGGCCTCCCAGGGCCTGCTTTTGATGATTCCCAACATGTTCAAAATCGCCGGTGAGCTGACCCCGGCGACCATGCACGTCTCGGCCCGCACCATAGCCACGCACGCGCTCTCCATCTTCGGCGACCACTCCGACGTAATGGCCTGTCGCTCCACCGGCTGGGCCATGCTGGCCTCGAATTCCGTGCAGGAAGTTGCCGACCTGGCGCTCGTGGCACAGATCGCTACGCTCGAGTCGCGCATTCCCTTCATCCATTTCTTTGACGGCTTCCGCACCTCGCACGAGGTGGGCAAGATTCTGCCCATCACCGACGAAGTCATCCGCTACATGGTCGACGACAAGTACCTCATCGCGTTCCGCAAGAACGCGCTCACGCCCGATCGCCCCTTCATCCGCGGCACCGCGCAGAATCCTGACGTCTTCTTCCAGGCGCGCGAGGCCTGCAGCCCGTTCTACGTGGCCGTCCCCAGCATCGTGCAATCGGTGATGGACCGGTTTGCTGTCCTCACCGGGCGCAGCTATCACCTCTTTGATTACTCCGGTGCACCCGATGCCGAGCGCGTGATCATAATGATGGGCTCCGGCGCTGAGGCTGCCGAAGAGGCTGTGGATGCGCTTGTTCGCCAGGGCGAAAAGATCGGTCTGCTGAAGATTCGCCTCTACCGGCCGTTTGACAGCAAGGCGTTTCTCGCCGCGCTGCCTGCGACCGTCGATTCCATCGCCGTGCTCGACCGCTGCAAGGAACCCGGCGCTACGGGCGAGCCGCTCTACCAGGACATCGTGACCGTCCTGGCTGAGAATTCCGCGAACCTGCCCTTCGCCCGGACGCCCGTCGTCATCGGCGGCCGTTACGGGCTTTCGTCAAAGGAGTTCACGCCTGCTATGGTCAAGGGCGTCTTCGACGAACTGGCCAGGCTCGCGCCCAAAAACCACTTCACCATCGGCATCAACGACGACGTAAGCCACACCAGCCTGGAGTACGATCCCGAGTTCTCCACCGAGGATCCCAAGACAGTACGCGCTCTCTTCTATGGCCTCGGCTCCGACGGCACTGTGGGCGCCAACAAAAACTCCATCAAGATCATTGGCAGCGAAACGCCGAATTACGCGCAGGGCTACTTCGTTTACGACTCCAAGAAGTCCGGCTCCATGACCACCTCGCATCTGCGCTTCGGGCCGAACGCCATTCACTCTACTTACCTCATCACGCGCGCGAGCTTCGTGGCCTGCCACAACTTCAGCTTCCTTGAAAAGATGAACGTGCTTGAAGCGGCGATGCCGGGTGCTGTGTTCCTGCTGAATTCGGCGTATGCGGCGGCCGAGGTCTGGGATCACCTGCCGAAGAGCATGCAGCAGGAGATGATCGCCAAGAAGATTGAGTTCTACGTGATCGACGGCTACAAAGTAGCGCGCGAAGCCGGCATGGGTACGCGCATCAACACCATCATGCAGACCTGCTTCTTCGCTATCAGCGGTGTGCTGCCCAAGGATGAGGCGATCGAGCAGATCAAGAAGTCCATCAAGAAGACCTACGGCAAACGCGGCGAAGCCGTGGTGCAGAAGAACTTTGCCGCCGTGGATGCCGCGCTGGCTCATCTTGAAAAAGTCGAGCTGCTGGCCGTAGCCAACTCAAGCTTCGATCTCGTCGGCGCATTCTCGGCCAACGCGCCCAAGTTCGTTCACGACGTGCTGGGCCAGATCGCTGAAGGCAAGGGCGATCTGATCCCGGTCAGCGCAATTCCGGCCGGCGGCGCGTTCCCCTCGGGCACCGCGCAATGGGAGAAGCGCAACATCGCGCAGTTCATCCCCGTGTGGGACAAGGATCTCTGCATCCAGTGCGGCAAATGCGTCATGGTCTGCCCGCACGCCGTGATTCGCGCGAAGATTTACGACGGCAAACTGGCCGACAAATCGCCGGCCACCTTGAAGTGGGCCAAGCCCAAGTGGCGCGGCATGGAGCAGGAGCGCTACACGCTGCAGGTTGCTCCTGAAGATTGCACCGGCTGCGCGGTTTGCGTGGAAGTTTGCCCGGTAAAGAGCAAAAGTGATACCAGCAAAAAGGCCATCAACATGGCGCCGCAGGCTCCGCTGCGCGAGCCCGAGCGCGAAAACTGGGAGTTTTTCCAGTCGCTGCCCGAAGTCGACCGCTCGAAGCTTTCGCACGGCCAAGTCAAGGACATTCAACTCTTGCAGCCGCTCTTCGAGTTCTCGGGCGCGTGCTCGGGCTGCGGTGAAACGCCGTATATTAAGCTGCTCACCCAGTTGTTCGGTGACCGGCTCTACATCGCCAACGCCACCGGTTGCTCGTCGATCTACGGCGGCAACCTGCCCACCACCCCTTACACGCATAACGCGCAGGGCCGCGGGCCAACCTGGTCAAACTCGCTGTTTGAAGACAACGCGGAGTTCGGCTTCGGCATGAGGACGGCGCTCGACCAGCAGAAAGCTTTCGCCGAGATGCTCGTCACGCGGATGGCGCCGCAGATCGGCGCTGAGCTTGCCGCCGACCTGGTCGGCGCTTCGCAGAACACCGAAGCGGAGATCGACCGCCAGCGCGAGCGCGTGAACCTGCTGCGCGAGCGGTTGGCCGGCGACGACTCGTCCGATGCGAAAAATCTCGCCGCCATCGCCGATGCGCTGGTGCGCAAGAGCGTATGGATCCTTGGCGGCGACGGCTGGGCCTTCGACATCGGCTTCGGCGGACTCGATCACGTGCTCGGCTCCGGCAAGAATGTCAACGTTCTTGTCCTCGACACCGAGGTCTATTCCAACACCGGCGGTCAGGCTTCAAAAGCCACGCCGCGCGGCGCGGTAGCCAAGTTCGCCGCCAGCGGAAAGCAAAACAGCCGCAAGGATCTCGCCATGGAAGCCGTAAGCTATGGCTCCGTCTACGTGGCGCAGGTGGCCCTCGGCGGCAACGATACCCACGTGGTCAAGGCCTTCCAGGAGGCCGAGGCGCACAACGGGCCGTCGCTCATCATCGCCTACTCCAGTTGCATCGCTCACGGCTACGACCTGGTGCACGGTCTTGAGCAGCAGAAGCTAGCCGTGCAGGCGGGCTACTGGCCCCTCATGCGCTACAACCCGGCGCTGCGCGAGGAAGGGAAGAATCCCTTCCAGCTCGACTCCAAGGCGCCCTCGATCCGGCTCAAGGAGTACGCTTACCGCGAGGCGCGCTACACCATGCTCGCCCGCAGCAACCCCGACACCGCTGCCGAGCTGCTCAAGGAAGCACAGGACGATGTGGAGCGCCAGTGGCGCGTCTACTCGGCTCGCGCGTCCATGCCCGGCCGCGGAGAGACGCCGCACAT
>OKRB01000098.1:63491-114252 GCA_900290245.1 Candidatus Sulfuritelmatomonas gaucii
ACGCCGCACATCGCGCCCGCCGAGAAAGTTGAAGAAACGCCCCAGAACAAACTGGCAGCCACGCCTGCCGGAGGTGAAGAATGACCGATATTTCCATGCAATATCTCGGCATCAAGTTGAACGGCCCCATCGTGGTCGCTTCCACACCGCTGTCTGAGACGCTCGACAACGTCCGACATATGGAAGACGCCGGCGCCTCCGCGATCGTCCTTACCTCGCTCTTCGAGGAGCAGTTGGCGCTGGAGTCGAAGGCGCTCGACGAGGATCTCTCGCGCGGCACGAATTCGTACGCCGAGTCGCTCGAATATCTGCCCGACCTGCACGACTACCGCATGACGCACGATGGTTATCTGGAGCATCTGCGCCGCTGTCGCGAAGCTGTCGCAATCCCCATCATGGCCAGCCTCAATGGCGCCACCAGCGGCGGCTGGGTGCGCTTCGCCAAAGAGATGGAGGAGGCGGGAGCGCAGGCTATCGAGCTCAACACCTTCGCACTCGTCACTGACCGTAGCCAGACCTCTGACGAAATTGAGCGCATCCTGCTCGAGCTCGTCTCCAGCGTTTGCCAGGCCGTCAAGATCCCCGTCGCCGTCAAGCTCTCGCAGTCATTCACCAGCCTGCCTCATCTTTGCGCGCAGCTTGAAGATGCGGGCGCGCGCGGCGTGGTTTTCTTCAACCGCTTCTATCAGCCCGATTTCGATATCGAGACGCTGGAGGTGCGGCCGACTCTGCACTTCTCCACGCCCTCGGAGTTGCTGCCGCGCCTGCACTGGGCGGCCATCCTCTACGGCCACATCAACGGCGACATCGCGATCACTGGCGGCATTCACTCGGCTGAAGACGTGTTGAAGGCGATCATGGCCGGCGGCAGCGTCGCCATGATGGTTTCCGCGCTGCACATTCACGGCATTGATCACATCGCCCGGGTGCTAGCCGACCTGCGCTACTGGCTCGATAAGCGCGAGTATGCGTCTCATCGCCCGGGTGCTAGCCGACCTGCGCTACTGGCTCGATAAGCGCGAGTATGCGTCACTCGCCGAAACGCGCGGCTGCCTGAGCCGCCGCTCCGTGCCCGATACCTCGCCCTACGACCGCGGCAATTACATCAAGACGCTCAGCTCGTACAGCCTGCGCCAGACCGTCGCCGCGTTCTGAACCGACGCCCGAATTCTGGGCATCATAGGTCGCGGGATTGAGAAACCCGAGGATCCTGCACAAGCTCGGAGCCCACCGTTAGCGATGTGTAGATGAGGTAAGGTGGTCGCACCGTGAAGGGAAGGGATGAGTGGGATGGATTGCTCAAGGCATTGTTCGGTTCGCCAAAGCCCCCGGCCTGGCCGTATGTAGATCGCACTCTTGGACCTGGCTGATTGGGCGTCGGGAACTCCGACGTACTCGGAGCGAGAAGCGGGAGCCATTGATAGGGAGTTAGCGAGCTTTCAACGGACGGCGGATGGCGTCGCGCGGGGAGATGGGTATGAGCAAGTGCTTTTCCACCCAGAGGTCGTTGACCCAATTCAGCGAACGTTTGGTGCCGAAGGATTATTTCGTTTAGCGGGATCGGGCACCCACGGAATCGGCTGGGAACTCGATGGCGACTGCCCCTCGAGATGGCAAAGTTGCTCGCTCTCGCTGGATATAAGATTGAAGGAAAGCACGCCGCCGCCATCGTCGTCGAATGGTTCCCAAGCTACGCGCCCCGCTTCTTTACAGGCAGACAAAGTCCCGGAGTGGTGGAGAGCATCATTGCACGGGCCAAAGATACTATGGGTGAGATCTCGAAATCCCGCCTGCACTTGCATGGGTTAAATGGCAGGGATTCCATCACTGCAATCTGGAAGGTGCTCTTCAGCCCGACGCTTCGCGAACACTTTGGTTCAGACCGGTCACTTAAATGGACTGAGAAATTGATTGCAAACTTCGCGGAAGGCAATCAAACTGCGTTCAGCGCTCAGTATAAGAGCCTCATCCCTGAGGTCAATGCGGTAATGTCAATCTGCCCCGAGTACTCAATGTCAAACCCTCCCTGGAGCATGGTTAGCATTGATATGTTGCTTGGCATGATTCCATGGGTTACGCCGGCCTTTGACAAGGGGTTCGCGATCTTGCTTGAAAATGGCTCCGCCCTGGAAAAACGGTTTGGGGAGGTTCTATCTTTCGCATTCTTTCTGCGCGGCGGCCCCGGCGATTCGAAGGGGACGGCCTTCCGAGTATGTGCTCCAACCAATCCTGTCAGAGCCAGCGCCGAACATTGGCTAATGCGCGGGTACCTCGTGAGGCGCCAGCAAGGATTCCATGCAACTCTTGCGCCGGACGAAGCTGGCCGAACGTTCAGCTTGCATCGTTATACCGACCAGCATGGAATAGAGAAAGACGTATTCTTCGAAACCACCGATTCGTTCGGTCGAGAAGAAGAGGATTTTCGAGAATTCCTCCAAGATGAGATTCAATTCTGAATAAATCGAAGCACGGCTTTTTCCAGTACGCCGCGCGCGCGGGGTAAAGCCGCTTCGACCGGTTCGCTAAACGTCTCGCCCAATTCCGTCGAGCCGACGCCCACTGTCAACAACATGGCGTGGTCCGCAATGGAGCCGTAAATGCTTCGCGTCAGCCCGAGAAGTTCGTGCGCCTCAAGATGGTGGGTCGCAGCGTCCCCGTTTCCGCGATTCGATGCAACTGCGGCCAGGCTTACGCGGCCGGGAATGGAATTGAGTGAGGAATCGACGAAAAGGACGGAGTCAGCGTCGGCAATGTCTTTTGCCAGGTCTGGCGTCCACTGCTGGCGCGCGACCACGCGAACATCTTCATTCTTCTGGAACCGTTCCGCAGCCCATTCTGCGAGTTTGGGCCCAACTCCATCATCGCTGCGGAGAGTGTTCCCGCAGGCAAGTACAAGACAACGAGCAATCGTATCCATAAACTTAGCGTTCTCCGAATCGAATCCGTTCTCTGTTCTCTTGGAAACGTCTCGAATCCACTAGTGTTCAAAACAAAAATATCAGTCGCGCACTACTCGGTCCACAACATCGCCATCGGACGCCACCAACTCCAACAGCAACGGCATCTGCCCCGCCGCGTGCGATGAGCAGCTCAAACAGGGATCGAAGGTACGCACCACCGCTTCCACCCGGTTCAGCATGCCCTCCGTGAACTTGCCGTCTTTCACATAGTGTTTCGCGGCCTGCAGCACGCCCAGGTTCATCGCCTTGTTGTTCTGGCCGGTGGCGATCACCAGGTTCGCCCAGGTCATCTTGCCGTCCTCGTCCACCTTGTAGTGGTGGTGCAGCACGCCGCGCGGCGCCTCGGCCTGGCCTGTCCCCTCCAGCCGGTTCACGCCCGCTGTCGCACGCACATGCTTGTCCAGAATGCGCGGATCGCTGAGGATCTCCTCGATCTTCTCAATGCCGTAAAGAATCTCCACCAGCCGCGCGTGGTGATAGTGGAACGAGCTCGTCACCAGCCCTGCCGCCAGCCCCTTGAACTCCGCGAGCTCCTTTTCGGCCTTCGCCGTTCCCATCGTCTTCACAATGTTGAGCCGCGCCAGCGGTCCCACGCGATAGCTGCCGTCGGGATAGCCAAGCGGCTTATAGTATGCGAACTTCGTGTAGCTGTACGGCTCCACGGCTTCGCCGATCACTTCGGGGAAACGGGCCGCGGTCATGCCGTCCTCGATGATCTTGCCTCCCTCGTCCACCAGTCGCAGCGCGCCGTCGGTGAATTCAATCGACTCATCCTCATTGATCAGACTCAGGTAATTCGACGGGAAGTTGGCGAAGACTTCGATCTCCTGCTTGAACGTATCCGCAATTTGCTTGTATGCGCCAAGCGCCACGCCGGTGTTGGCATAGGCCTCGGGAATCATGGCCAGGATCTTGTCGCGTTTTTCTGAGCTGAGCGGCTCAGTCACGCCGCCGGGCACCACCCATCCCGGATGCACGCGTTTGTCGCCGAGCAGTTCAATGATGCTCTGCCCGAAGCGGCGCAAACCCACACCGGCGCGGCCCAGTTCCGGTTTTGCCGCCGCCACGCCCAGAATATTGCGCACCTTGACATCAGCCTCCATGCCCAGTAGCAGATCGGGCGAGGCGAGATAGAAGAAGCTCAGCGCGTGCGACTGCACCATCTGCGCCAGGTTCAGCATGCGCCGCAGTTGTGCCGCGGTGTGCGGAATCCGCACCGACATGATGGCCTCGCACGCTTTTGCCGAAGCGATGAGGTGCGACACCGGGCAGATGCCGCAAATACGCGCCATCAGGCTAGGCATCTCGTAAAACGGTCGCCCTTCGCTGAAGCGCTCAAAGCCGCGCACCTGCGTCACGTGAAAGTGCGCGTCTTCCACCTCGCCCTTGTCGTTGAGCTGGATGGTGATCTTGCCGTGCCCTTCAAGGCGTGTTACTGGATCGATGGTGATGGTCTGGCTCATAAGAAGCTCCGAATTCTTTCAATCGGTGCAGGCGTGAACGCCCGCACGACAGCCGGTCTGGAGACCGGCGCTACATCAGGCCCCAAATCGCGTAAGCGCCGGAATATCCAGCGGTCCGCTTTTGACCAGCGCGGTAAGCGCCGTGTGAAAGGTGTCAGCCGAGGGCGGGCAGCCGGGCAAAAAAACGTCCACTTTCACAAACTCGTGAATGGGCCGCACCACGCGCAGCAGCTTGGGCACCACGACGCACGGAATCTGCGGCTGCGCACTCACGTTTTCGATGTAGGCGCGATTCAAAATCGCCTCCGGCCCGATGGGATTGCGCATTGCGGGCACATTGCCCGTCACCGCGCAGTCGCCCATCGCCACCAGCATCTTGCTGTGCTCGCGGATCTTCTTGATCTTCTTTTCGTCGTCAACCGAAGCAACGGCTCCCTCGACCAGCGTGATATCCACCTCGTCGGGGAACACCTTGGTGTCTACGATGGGGCTGTAGACCACGTCCACCACTTCCGCCAGTTCGAGCAGTCGCTCGTCCATGTCGAGAAACGACATGTGGCAGCCGGAACATCCATCAAGCCAGACTGTCGCCAGTTTCAGTTTGCTCATTGTGCTTCCCTCATCAGGTTCAAGTAGGGCAGAAAATCCGGAGATTTAGGGTGATCGGAGCCCATTTTGCTCTTGTCGAAGAGGGCTCCGGTAGGGCACACCTGCACGCACTTGCCGCATTTCGTGCAAGTCGAAGTCGAGCTACCCCACTTTTCGTGCAGATCGGTAATGATGAGCGAGTTGATGCCGCGGCCCATCACATCCCACACGTGCGCGCCCTCAATCTCGGCGCACACGCGCACGCAGCGCGTGCAAAGGATGCAACGATTGTGGTCCACGGTGAATCGCTCGTTCGAGGCGTCCACGCTCAGGTTGGGATTGCGATAAGGCAGCCGTACATGCGTCAATCCCTGCTCCTGCCCCAGCGTCTGCAACTCGCAGTGGCCGTTCGACACGCACACCGAGCAGACGTGGTTGCGTTCGGCAAACAGCAATTCGAGTATCGTCCGGCGGTGCTTTTGCAACCGCTCGCTGCTGGTGCTGATTTCCATGCCTTCCTGCACCGCGGTCACGCAGGCCGGCAGCAATTTGTTGTTGCCTTTGATCTCCACCAGGCACAACCGGCACGCGCCCACGTCGCTGAGGCCGTCGAGATGGCAGAGCGTAGGAATGTTAATGTCGTTTTCGCGCGCCACCTCCAGAATCGTCTGGCCGGCGCGCGCGCTCACTTCCTGCTCGTCGATGACAAGAGTTTTGACGTCGGTTTCCACGCTCATGCCATCACCTCAATCGAAGTTGCAGAATTGACCGCTTCCATCTGGCAAACGCCGGCCGGGCAGCGTTTGTGCAGGATGTGCTCCATATACTCGTCGCGGAAATATTTCAGCGTGCTCAGCACCGGATTGGGCGCCGTCTGCCCCAGCCCGCACAGGCTCGTCTCCTTCACGGTGGAGCAGAGATCCTCAAGCAGTGCCAGGTCGTCCAAAGTTCCCGTCCCGTTGCAGATGCGCGTCAGCAGCGTAAACATCTGCGCCGTTCCCGCGCGGCAAGGGATGCACTTGCCGCACGACTCGGTCATGCAGAACTCGATGAAGTAGCGCGCCACATTCACCATGCACGACGTATCGTCCATCACGATCATGCCGCCCGAGCCCATGATCGAGCCCATCTTCAGCAGCGCGTCGTAACTCACTCCCACATCGAGCATCTCTTCGGGAATGCAGCCGCCCGAAGGCCCGCCCGTCTGCACTGCCTTGAATTTGTGCCCGCCCGGCACGCCTCCGCCGATCTCCTCGATAATCTCGCGCAACTTGATGCCCATGGGCACCTCGACGAGGCCGGTGTTGGCGATCTTGCCGGTGAGCGCGAAGACCTTCGTCCCCTTGCTGCGCTCCGAGCCCATGTTGAAAAACCATTTGCCGCCGTTGCGCATGATGGGCGCGATGTTCGCGAAGGTTTCCACATTGTTGATCAACGTGGGCTTGCCCCACAGTCCGCTCGCCGCAGGATACGGAGGCCGCGGCTTCGGCGTGCCGCGCCTGCCTTCAATCGACGCGATCAGCGCCGTCTCCTCGCCGCACACAAACGCGCCTGCGCCCAGCCGGATCTCCACATCAAAGTTGAACGGCGTATTGGCGATATTATTGCCCAGCAGCCCATGGCGCCGCGCCTCGCGCAGTGCCGTCGTCAGCCGAGAAACCGCCACCGGGTACTCCGCCCGCACATAAATGAATCCCTTGCTCGCGCCCACCGCGTAGCCCGCAATCGCCATGCCTTCAATCACGCGATGCGGATCGCCTTCCATCACGCTGCGATCCATGAACGCGCCGGGGTCGCCCTCGTCGCCGTTGCACACCACGTACTTCACATCGCCGTTGGCTTTGGCCACCGTGCTCCACTTCAGGCCGGTCGGGTAACCGCCTCCGCCGCGCCCGCGCAATCCGCTCTCGGTAATGCGGTGAACTACGCCGTTCGGCGTCATCTCCACCAGCATCGTCAACAGCGCTTTGTAGCCATCACGTGCAATGTAGTCGTCAATCTTTTCGGGATCGATGTAGCCCGCGTTCTCCAGCACCACGCGCACCTGCTTGTCGAAGTGCTCGTTCAAATCGCACTGCAACTCAGGAACTGGCGCTTCGCCAAGGTTCTTTACAATCGCTTCGGCGCTTTCCGCGTGAACGTGGTGGTAAAGCGTCTCATCAGGATCCAGGCGCACCAGCGGCCCATGCGAGCATGGCCCCATGCAGCCGGTGCGGCGCACCAGCACCTTTTTCTCCGATGTTTCGGCAGCCTTCACCAGCGCATCTTTCAGCGCGCCGGCGCCCTGGCTGGCGCAGGCCAGGTCCATACACACATTCACTTCGTAGTCGTACTTGTCGTTCTCCTGCTTGACGTTCTTTGCGATCAGTTCGAGCTCCTCGATTGTCATTCCACGATCCACCTTTCCAGTTGCTCGAGCACTTGATCACGAGTCATTTCGCCCACCACTTCGCCGTCGCACAGCGCCACCGGCGCGCGGCTGCATGCGCCCACGCACCGCGCCGTCATCAGGCTGATCTGTCCATCTGCTGTGGTTTGTCCCTGCGCAATGCCCAGCCGCTTCTCCGCTGCGGCAATCAACTTGTCCGCACCCTTGATGTAGCAGGCCGTCCCGGCGCATACGGTCACCGTATGCTTGCCCGGCGGCTTCATGGTGAAGTAGTGGTAAAACGTTGCCACGCCATAGGCCTGGCTCAGCGGAACCCGCAACGACATGGCAACAAAGCGGATCGAGTCGTCGTCGAGATAGCCGAACGATGATTGCACCGTGTGCAGCGTCTCAATCAGCGCGCGGCGGGCAAACCCGTTCTTGCGCATTGTGCCGTTCACGATCTTCCATCGTTTGTCTTCGCTGGGTAGGGCTGGGGGCGTGAATGCTGTCACTTTTCCTCCCTGGTCGGGCCGATAAACCGCGCACATTGGGGGCGGAGGGGCAAACTTCGCCTCGCTCTGCCTGATCCCTACCACTGTTGTACGCCCCGGCCCTTCTCCCAATCCGTGATAGCAGTCACGAGGTCTGTGGCTATCCCGTTTGTTGGCATTAGTTTTGGACCTGTGGAAATGACGTGGTGGCCGCTGCGCTTTCCGTTGCCGCCGGGCGTGTTGCGGTTCACGGCGTGCCTGCGAAAACCACACCGGAATGTGCGGAGGATCACCGGCCGAGCCCTATTCACCGCCCGAAACCGCGAGATGTGTCACCAGTAAGCGGCGGCCAAGGCGCGAGCACAAACCGAGTCCCCAATCGGAAGCAAGCCTGTCCAGATCCGTTTTTGAAAAGCACGACTTTCAGAGCTTGCGAAAAAACTTTCACGAAGCGCCCCCAAGTGTCAGGGCGTGACTTTAGTCGTGCCCGTGGCGATTGGCGATTTTGAAGGGTATGGACTTTAGCCCGTACATTAACGGACCAAATGAAGGAGGGCTTCAGCCCCGATGGATTCGTTCAACCGAACTGACCCACCACCTCTTAATTTCCGTTTTTAACCTGCAGTTGGTACTCGCTGTAATCGATCGTGACCACATTGCGCCCAAACAGAAAGCTGTTTGACTCAGCGCGCGCGTGCATAGCCATTGAGAATCCGCTCACGTTGGCATACTGCCGCATCATGTGCGTGGTTCCCGAAAAAGCCGAGGGGTTCTCCGAAGCAACTCCGTCGATCTTGACCAGCGTGCCATCGCGCGCGTCCACCCACATGGTTCCGTCGATCAGGTTAGACGCCTTCGCTTTCGGAGTGACGGCAAATACGTAGCAGTCTCGCCCGTTCAGCTTCTCCACGCCGCCGGGCTTCAATTTCATATCGTAATTCGTCGATGTGAACCAGGATCTCTCTATGTTCCCCGGTATGTTGATCGTCTTCTCGTTGTCGAGCAGCGACTTCAACCCAAACCGGATCAGGATTCCCGATCCGCTCTGCGACAGCGTGGTGTAGGTCTTGCCTGCGCCTTTTTTATAGGTGTCGAGCACGGTCATTTCCGCCGCGGGATGGGTTTCATCGCCGCCGCGGTAGACGGCGTAATGCTCAACGGCAGTGAAGCCGAGAATGTTGTTGAACCGGGCTGCAACCGCGGCGTCAACCTGGCGGATGACTGCCGCTCCGTCTGGTTCCTGTCCCGCCGTCGTCGTGCCCAATAGGACTGCTATCGCGATTCCCGCAATCGCCCGTATCGCGCCCGATAGCTTGAGGTCCCTCACGTCTGTTCCGTCCTCTCTTTGAGATTATGCGACCGGCCTCCTGGTGTGTGGCGCCGGGCCTGAGCGGAAGAAAGGAAAAGTAAGCGACGCAATCGAAGAACCCGCTGACGCCCATGCGCTATCCTGGTCTCCGGTGCTCCGACCCGAATCCCATGCTGGAACCTGAACCAAAACGGCAACCATACCAAGAGCCGCGAGCGGTAGTGCGCCAGGTGCTCACGGTGCGCGGCGTGGTGCAGGGTGTAGGCTTCCGCCCATTCGTTTACCGGCTCGCATCAGAAGAGGGACTCGCCGGCTCCATCGGCAACGATACCGGCGGCGTCACCATCGAGATCGAGGGCCCTGCCGTCCGTGTTGAAGTTTTTCTCGTGCGCTTGCGCGCCGAAGCCCCACCGCTCTCGCGCATCGATAGCGTGACCCATCGCGACGTTCCCCCAAGACAAGAGAGGGAATTTCGCATCGTCTTGAGTGATTCGAGCGGCCACGTCGCCACCGGCATTCCTGCCGACGCGGCCACCTGCGCCGACTGCCTGCGCGAGCTGCTTGATCCCAATGACCGTCGCTACCGCTATCCGTTTCTCAACTGCACCAACTGCGGCCCGCGCTTCACCATCACGCGCCGCATCCCCTACGATCGCCCGCAAACCTCCATGGCGCGCTTCAAAATGTGCGCGGCCTGCCAGGCTGAATACGACGACCCCGCCAACCGCCGCTTTCACGCGCAGCCCAACGCCTGCGCCGTCTGCGGCCCGCATGTCTGGCTCGTCGCGCCTGATGGAACTGAGATTCCATCCGCCGATGCCGTGGCCGCAACGATCGATTGCCTGATGGCCGGCGAAATCATCGTCACCAAAGGCATCGGCGGATTCCACCTCGCCGTCGACGCCACGAGCCAGTCCGCCGTGGTGCGCCTGCGCGAGCGCAAGCACCGCTACGGCAAGCCGCTCGCCATCATGGTCCGCGATCTCAATGCAGCGCGCGCCCTCTGCGAACTCACGCCGGAAGAGGAATCTCTCATCCTCACTAACCCGCGGCCCATCGTCCTCGCGCGCGCGCGCCCTGGCTGCGGAATCGCGGATGCCGTCGCGCCAGGCATTCCCTGGCTCGGTATCTATCTGCCCTACGCGCCGTTGCAGCATCTGCTCTTTGCTGATCCTCGAGTTAAGGCGCTCGTCATGACCAGCGGCAACTTGAGCGAAGAGCCCATCGCCATCGACAACGACGAAGCTCTCGCCCGCCTCGGCCAGATCGCCGACGCCTTCCTCATGCACGACCGCGAGATCCTGCAGCGCTGCGACGACTCCGTAATGGCCCTCGTCGATGGCGCGCCGCAACTCATCCGCCGCGCTCGCGGCTTCGTTCCGCTCGCCGTTCCGCTTCCATTTGACGCTCCGCCGCTGCTCGCCGTCGGAGGCCATCTCAAGAATGTCTTCGCCCTCGCCCGCGGCCGCTTCGTCTACCAGAGCCAGCATCTCGGCGACCTCGAAAACATCACCGGTCTCGATTTCTTTCGCGAATCGCTCGCTCACCTCATGCACACCTTCGAAATTGAGCCGCAGACCGTGGTCCACGATCTGCATCCCGGCTACTTGTCTACTTCGTGGGCAAAGGAGTGGGCCGCCGAGCGCCGTTTGCCACTGATCGCAGTGCAGCATCACCACGCGCACATCGCTGCCTGCATGGCCGAGCATTCGCTCACCGATCCAGTTATCGGTCTCTCACTCGACGGCACCGGCTACGGGACCGACGGCCACATCTGGGGCGGGGAAGTGCTTATCTGCCGGCTCAACGGTGCGAATATTGCCGGCCCGAGTCCGGCCAGTTTTGACCGCTTCGCGCATCTCGACTACGTCCCCATGCCCGGCGGTGAGGCCGCGATTCGCGAGCCGTGGCGCATGGCGCTGGGGCACCTCCAGGCAGCCGGATTTGACGTCGATTCGCCCGACCTGCTGGCTCTCCTGGGCGCGAAACCGCAGGAAGTGCATGTGTTGCGGCGGATGATCGAACGTGGGGTGAATACTCCGCTCACTTCCAGCTTGGGACGTCTATTTGACGCTGTCGCCGCTGTCGTACTCCAGCGTGGCACCGTTGATTACGAGGCCCAGGCCGCGATTGAACTGGAAGGGCTCGCAGTGGACGAGCCTTATGACGAGCCATCTGCGCTCGTTTCGGGCTACCCGCTTGGAATGTTCGACGGAGACTGGAGGACGCGGAAGCCATTCAGGATTACTGCTGTCCCTCTGTGGCAAGAATTGTTGGCAGACCTTCGTGCCGAAGCCTCAAAGGAGCACATCGCCGCTCGCTTTCATGCCGGTGTCGCCGCCGCGTTCATCCGCGCTGCAACTTCAGCCCGCGCCGTCACGGGCATTCAGCAGGTAACGCTCTCCGGCGGCTGCATGCACAACCGCCGCCTCGCTCGCCTGCTTCGCGCAGGCCTCGAAGCGGATGGCTTTCAGGTTTTTCAGCACCGCCAGGTCAGCCCAGGCGATGGCGGGCTGAGTTATGGGCAAGCGGTCGTAGCGGCAGCCATCCTGGCCAAATCGGGCTGAATTTTTCGAAATCCCGACGGCCATACCGTTGACGCACGTTCGCACGCTGACATTAAAGCGAAGGAGTTAATAACAATGCAGAGAAGGGAATTTTGCAAGTTGATTGCGGCAACCGCGGCAGCCAATGCGATTCCGGCGACGGCGCAATCCGGCGCGCCAGGCACACCAGACACACCAGCGCAAACGCTCACCGGCTTCAATTCACTCCGTCAGTCCTACGACGAATTCTGCGCCACGCCGCAAGCCGCCCGCATTTTTTACGCTCTCGACGACGGCAAAATCATCGAGCAAAAGCTCGATGAAGCAAGCTGGAAGCCCACCGCCTGGGGTTCGCCGCCGGAGCTGCCCATCCCCGGCGGCTCCTGGGATGGCGTGCCGATGAATGCGCCCGTTTCGGGCCTCGAAGGCGACGGCCCCTACAAGCCAACGTGGGATTCGCTGCTGCGATATGAAGCGCCCGAGTGGTATCGCGACGCCAAGTTCGGCATCTGGGCGCACTGGAGTCCGCAGTGCGTTCCCGAAGACGGCGACTGGTATGCGCGCAAGATGTATATCGAGAACGATCCGCAATACAAATTCCATTTGGAGCACTACGGCCCGCCCTCGCGTTTCGGGTACAAGGATCTCTGCGCGCAATGGACGCTGCTCAACTGGGATCCCGATGCGCTCATCCAGCGCTACAAGGACGCCGGTGCGCGCCTCTTCATTACGCTCGCCAATCATCACGACGGTTTCGACGCGTGGAATTCAAAGCATCAACCGTGGAACGCAGCCGCCATCGGCCCGCATCGTGACGTGGTTGGCACGTGGGCCGCGGCGGCTCGCAAGCAGGGCCTGCGCCTCGGCGTCACAGTGCACCAGGCGCGCAACTGGTGGTGGTTCCAAACCTCTCATGATGCCGACAAAACGGGCCCGCTCGCCGGCGTGCCCTACGACGGCCGCATGACCGCGGCCGACGGCAAAGGCGAGTGGTGGCAAGGGCTCGACCCGCAGCGGCTCTACGGCGTCAGGCATCCCTTCGATGCATTACCTGATCCCTCCTACGTGAAGAACTTCTACGACCGCACGCGCGATCTGATCGACCAGCACGATCCCGACCTGCTCTACTTCGACAATCCATTGTTCCCGCTCGGCTGGGGTGGCATGAACATCGGCGCGTACTTTTACAATCACAACCTGGTGACGCACGGCGGCAGGCTCGAAGGCGTCATCAACATCAAGAACGTGCCCGATCGGCTCGCCAAATCCGTGGTCGCAGACTACGAGCGCGGCCTCACCAGCGGGATCGTGCCGTATGCGTGGCAATCCGAAACCTGCATCGGCGAGTGGCACTATCAGCGCGGCCTCTATGAGAAGCCCGGAGAATTCGGCGGCTATCTTCCTCCGCGCGACGTGCTCCACTGGCTCGTCGACACGGTCAGCAAAAACGGCACCTTTATCCTCAACATCCCCGGAATGCCTGACGGCACCATCGACAGCAAGGAGATCGCAGTCCTCGACCAGATCGCCGCGTGGATGAAGATCAATGGCGAAGCAATCTATGAAACGCGCCCGTGGAAGGTCTACGGCGAAGGCCCAAACGCGGTCGAGGCCGGATCGTTCAAGGGGAAAAGCATCAGCAGCCTTGGACCGAAAGACATTCGCTTCACGCGCAACAAGGCCGGCACCGTGATCTTCGCCATCTTTCTCGGTTGGCCCGAAGGCGAAGCTGCGATCACCTCGCTTGGCTCAGCCGCAGGCACGCAGCCGGGAAAGATCGAGCATGTTGCGCTCGTGGGTACCGATGCGCCGGTCAAATGGAAGCAGACGCCCGAAGCCCTGCGGGTCACGCTCCCCGCTCAGCCCGGCCCCGCCAGCCAGTATGGCGCGTCCCTCAAAATCTCGCTCGGGTAGGAAAAACGATCATTTGCCGGGCACCGAGCCGCAGTTGATAGCTGTCCGCAGCACCGCATGCTCACCGCTGGCTTGATGAAAGAGATGATGGAGAAGAACAGAATGACCGTGCGCCGAATCCTCCAATTGTCTCTCGTGTTTCTCGCGGGCCTGCTGAGTTGCGCGGTCATGTTCTTCGGAATCTACTCGGCCATGGCCGTCGATGTTCACTTCAATCCGCTGCTTTCGATCCTCTACTGCGCACTGCCCATCCTCAGCCTCCCGGTATTTCTTCTCACGTTCGTATTCCGCAAGCTCGCCGCGCTCCAGGCAATTCTCGCCTTCGCCTATCTTGCCGTCTATTCAGCTTTAAATTGGAGAACCTGCTCATCGCTCGGTGACTGCGGCAGCGTTGCCGACACGTTCCTTCTTACATGCCGGACGCACTCTGTGTTGGCGTTCTTTGCGGCTGCAATCTTCAGCATTGCTGCACTTGTTGCGGATAAGCAAACATCGTTCCGGATCAGCCCGAAATAAGAGCAGTGGGAATCGCCGCAGTGCCCCCGCTCGCGTCGGATAATAGCGATCCCGGACCGCAGCATCTGCGTTGTTTGTCCATCTCGTCCGCGTGACTATTGCTTTTCAGCGTAGTACCCGCGGCGCGCTTGCGGGCTTAGTTTCTCCCGCGTATTCAACTTCACCGTAAGCGGATGAAAACTTCCATCCAACTTCAGGCCCTCGGGCTTGAAACCGAGCAAGTAAGTGTATTCGGGCGGCGCCGCCAGGCGTTGGAGCCCGCCATACAGGTCATTTGTGTCTCGGACAAACGCGCCGCCGGTTCCATCCGCCAGCTCCTGCAGCACGCTGTCTGACGCCGCAGCCTCCTGGCGCGCGAGCTCCGTCTTGATCCTGAATGCCGATGGATCAGCGGACCGGCGATCGCCCGCGGCCGAAGGGAACACGACGTACACGCCGCGGGCATCGATGGCACTTACGCTGACCCCTTCCCGGATGGCCTGATCAACCACATCGCTTTCGTTGATCAGGAGATCGGTGGCGAGAACAAAGCCGGGTGAAACCAGAATGATGCTCTTCCTGCCCGGCTTTTGAGCGAGCCAACGGGCGACATCCCTGATTGCGAGCAAGGTCCCGCGACTTTCGCGCTTCCCCGCGTCTTCAACCCTTCTCGCGGCATTGATCGCGATGGTTTGCGCGAACTTCGTCGCACTGGGATCACCATTCATGCACGCCATGACATCCGCAAACGCGGCCTGCAGCGGTGGATTGTTCGCCAGGTCGAGAGCATAGACATTGAGCATCTGGTCGGCCTGGTAGTAGCTGACATCGGGACAATCGTGCTCTGACGGCCCGCCTAGAGGTTGTGCGCGCAGTTGCAGCAGCGCGTCATGCAATTTGGCTTTGTCGCTGGTGAATGCAAGCTGGACCAATCCTGAGGTGCCGAGGATCGCTGCTTGCTCCATCGGTTGCAACGTATCCACTTGGCGTGCGGCTGCATCCCGCGCCCTGGCGAGGTCGTCGAAATCGAGGTGCACGTCATCGAAAAGGTACACAACGTAGTTGGTGGGCGAGATGCGAGTTGCCGGCTTATCTTGAGCTGTGTCCGGTACGCTTCCGGGCATCTCCTTCTGCGCAGGCGGCTCGCCGCTCGACTCGATGGTGAAGCTTGTAATCGCTTGCCGCTTGCCTTTATCGAATAGCTGGAAGTCGTCCTGGGTAAGATTTCCCACCGCCCGGCCACTACGATCCCTGACCACTACGGGGACCAGGACCAGATCAACCCGCAATTGCATGCGACCGGTTGCCTCGCGGACATTAGCGACAAGAGGCTCAGTCGGCGCCATCTTCACGACAGGTGGCGGCTGAGGCGCGCTCGCAGTGATTGTCTCGGCTAGCGGCGTTGTGGCGGCGGCGGCGGTGGGCGTCGCTTCCTTTGCAATGATTTCCCCAGTGCCGGCTTCCGCCACGGGACCTTGCGCGATTGGCTGTTCTGCTGGAGACAGTAACGGCGGGGAGGTTTGCTTTTCAACCGGCGCCGGCAAATCGCTCGACGCTTTCGTCCTCTCATCGGGAACAGGTTCGTCGGCAAAACTCCCATATCGAATGGTCAACTCTGTCACGAACTTCCGGTAAGCCTTGAAATCGATTTTGTTGACAAATAAAAGGCCAGCTTCCTGCACCCTGACTTCAGAATGAAATGGCAAATTGTAATTCTTGTCTGCAATTTCGATTGCCTTGTAGTCCACGACCGTCTCGGCGCTTTCAATGGGGAAGCTGTAGGGAAGGCTGAGGCGTGTGGTAATCCGCAAGACCTCCTTGGTCTCCGAATCCACAAAGATGTTCCCTGCATAGGCGGCAATTATTTGCTTCCCTGACCCCTTGTCGAACACGCGGGCACCAGCTTCACGAGGCACCTGAAAGGTGAAGACATAGGCGTGCCGTCCGCGCAGGCTCGTAGCCCGTCCCCATCCGAAAACTGTTTGCGATTTTGGATCAAAAATATCATTCAACAAGCTGCCAAATTCGCCGGCCGAGATCGCGCCTGCGAAGTCCATGTGTTGAACTCCCGCCGCCTTCGCGCCATTGATGCCGATTACGTCATAGTGTTCCTGTTGGCTAATGTAGGTTAGCTTCTCCTCGATCTCATCACTTGAAACGACTGTATTTGGATTGGTGCCCCGGTTCATGCCCGACGGACCGGTACCGGCGTAGTCCTGGGTCATGGACTCGCGACTGGTCATTTGCGTGCAAATAAAGTCCGGCAGCTTCTTTGTATATGCAAGCGCTTCGGTCCGCACCACCGCCAAAAGACTTTCCTGATCGGCCGATAGTGGCGATTTTGCACTTGAAGCTCCAGGCGAAACAGTCAGAAAAATCAGTAAGCCTGAAGCAACGAGGAGGGAGTTCTTGACGTTCACGCGTTTACTTACCTTGAAAGTCCCAATCGGACTTTCTGACGCGTAGCCTGAGCTCGGCCGGAAATCAGCGATTGAAGGGCACGCCTCCCCCTCACCAACTCCTGCTGAGTCTCAATCGATTCTGCTCTAATGATAGCCAGTTTGCAGGTGACAGTCACGCTAGTCGTCGGCTGTCACCGATCGCTGGTGACTGAACACTGTGATCTGATCACTGCGCACCGCGAACTGTTTTACCCCGACAGCCGCACCAGCTCCTGCGCCTCGTGCCTCGGCCCCAGAATCGACATCCGCGGCAGCCGCCCGCGTACCATGGCCACTTCGTCGCAGCGATGCAGCCGCGGGCAGCTCTGGCAGTCCTTGAAGATCTTGTCGGGCAATTCCGCTTTGTCCTCCACTGTGCGAAAACCGTACTTGAAAAAGAAATCCGGAATGCGGGTGAAGAGGCAGACCGATTGAATGCCATGCATCTCGGCCTCTTCAATCAGTGCCTTCAAAATGCCGCCGCCGGCGCCCTGGCCCTTGGCTTCCGGCTTCACCACGATCGAGCGCACTTCGCAAAGATGCGGCCCGTAGAGGTGCAGCGCGCCGCAGCCGAGAAACACTCCCCCATCGGACTCGGCAAGTGTGAAGTCGCGAATGTTCTCGCAAACCTCGGCAAACGGCCGCTTGAGCAAGGTGCCGTCGTGCGAGAGCGAGTTCACCAGGTCGTAAATGTTGGAGGCGTCGTGCAATAGTGCCTTACGCACCTGCATGAATGGCCTCCTCAACGGCGGGCTTCGCCAGCGGTGCCACCCGTTCCGCCGCGGCATCTAGCGCCTTCCGCACGCGTTCCCGCGCCGTTCCACCGATCACATCATGGCAATCGAGCGTGGCCTCGAGCGTGACGGCGGCGTAGAAGTCCTCGCCGAACTCGCCGCCAAACTGGCGCAGCTCATCAAGCGTCAGCCCATCCAGTTCCACACCCTTTTCCATCGCAAAGCGCACCGCGTGGCCGACCTTTTCGTGCGCGGTGCGGAACGGCACGCCCTTGTGCACAAGGTACGTGGCCGCGGCCATTGCATTCAGATAACCCGACTGCGCGGCCGCCAGCATCCGGCCATGACGGAAGCAAAGCGCTCGCGTGAACTTCGGCAGAACCTGCAACATCCCCTCCACTGCATCGGCCGCCGCGAACACCGGCTCCTGCGTCTCCTGCAAGTCTTTATTGTAAGCAAGCGGCAACCCCTTCAGCAGCGTGGAGAGCGTCGTAGCTGCGCCCAGCAGGCTTCCACACTTGCCGCGCAGCAGCTCAGTCAAATCGGGATTCTTCTTCTGCGGCATGGCGCTCGACCCGGTCGAAAAACTTTCCCGTAGCTCGACAAATCCAAACTCGTTCGTCGCGAACAGCGTAATCTCCTCAGCGAATCGCGAAATATGAACGCCAAGCACAGATGCCGCCTGCGCGAACTCCAAAGCAAAGTCGCGATCGCTCGTTGCGTCCATCGAGTTCGCGGTCGGCGCTGCAAATCCCAGCTCCCGCGCGGCAATCGTGCGATCGAGTGCGAGCGTCGCTCCGGCCACCGCGCCCGAGCCCAGCGGGCAAACATTCAGCCGCTCTGAACAATCCTTGAGCCGCGAAACATCGCGCAGGATCATCTCCACGTAAGCCAGCAGCCAGTGCGCCACCAGCACAGGCTCAGCGCGCTGAAGGTGCGTATAGCTCGGCATCACCGCATCGCCCGCAGTGTGCGCCAACTCGATCAGCGCCTCGGCCCACCGCGCCAAATCTTCGATCTCATGCACAATTGTTTTGCGCACATAGAGCCGCATGTCGGTCGCAATCTGCTCGTTGCGGCTGCGCCCTGTATGCAGCCTGAGCCCAAGTGATCCGACCCTCTCCACAAGCTTCAGCTCGACAAAGTGATGAATGTCCTCTGCCGACGCATGTTCGCGCACGAGCGCCTGGCCGGCCTCCGTCGTGTACTCCACGGCGATCGCATCCAGCGCGGCCCTCAGCTCCGCAGTTTCCGCCTCAGTGAGAACGTGCGCCGCGCAAAGAGCAGATGCATGCGCCTTGCTGGCGGCAATCTCCTGCGGCAGCAATCGCCAGTCAAACGGCAGCGACCGTTGCCACGTCTCGAATTGTGGATCGAGCGGCTCGCGAAAGCGGCCGGACCACATTTTCACTTCGGTCCCTCTTTCTCTGATCTCTCGTCCCTGATCCCTGACCCGTCTCTCACTGTCCGCCATTCACCGTCTGCCGAAAACTAGCCGTGTTCGCCAGCCCGCCCAGCAGCAACAGCAGCAGCGCCTTCTGCGCGTGCAACCGGTTCTCCGCCTGGTCGAAAACAATGGACTGCGGGCTGTCGATCACCGCGTCCGTTACTTCCTCGCCGCGCCGCGCCGGCAGACAGTGCATGAACACCGCATGCGACGCAGCCTTCTGCATCAGTGCCTCGTTCACCTGGAACGGCCGGAAGATCGGCGCGCGCTTAGTCGACTCGTGCTCCATGCCCATGCTCACGCACACGTCGGTGTAAACAGCGTCTGCGCCCTCCACCGCGGCATGCGGATCCTGCAGGAGCTTCACCTCGCATTGATTCTTCTCGGCCATCTCGCGCGCCGCCGTCACAATCTCAATGTCAGGCGAGTAGCCGCGCGGCGTGGCCACGGTCACATTTGCTCCCAATTGCGCGCCGGTCAGCATCAGCGAGTGGCACACATTGTTGCCGTCGCCCACGTAAGCAAAATTCAAACCCGCAGCCGTTCCGAAATGTTCCTCCAGGGTCATGAAATCGGCGAGCGCCTGGCAGGGATGTTCGAAATCGGAAAGCGCATTGATGATTGGCACGCGCGAGTTGACGGCCATCTCGGTGATGGTGTCGTGCGCGTAGGTGCGCAGCACAATTACGTCCACCCAGCGCTCCAGGTTGCGCGCCACGTCGGCAATCGTCTCGCGCTCGCCCAGCGGTGAATTGGTCTGGTCGACGAAGATCGCATTCCCTCCCATGGTGTTGATGCCGGTTTCGAAGGCCAGGCGCGTGCGCAGGCTTACCTTCTCGAACATCAGCACCATCTGCTTGGCATCGAGCGCATGCCGGTACTCGCGCGGATTGCGCTTGACGTCGTGCCCCAGCTTCAGAATGGCGCGCACCTCGCCGCTCGAGAGATCGGAAATCGAGCATAAATCCTCGCCGGCCATCCGCGCCGCGGCGGCCAGAACATCGGGGTCCTTCTGCACTGGAACGGCGCTATCCTTGCGTTCCATCGTCGTTCTGCTAGCCATGAAGTTTTCCTCCTGCGTGCGCGCTGTGCGTCGCCGCGTGTTCAGTGAAGATTTCGTCGAGTGCTTCGATCGCCGCGTCCACATGCGCGCGTTCCACGATGAACGGCGGCAGGAAACGCAGAACGGTCTCACTGGTGCAGTTGATCAGGATCCGCCGCTTGAGCATCTCGGCCACGGTCAGCTTCGCCAGATCCGCGGAATCCAATTCGGCGGCAATCATCAAGCCCTTGCCGCGCACATCGATGATGCTTTCATGCCGTGTGGCGAGCGAGCGCAGCCGCTCCTGGAAGTACTTGCCCATCTCCGTCGCATGCGCCAGCAGGCCTTCCTTCTCAATCGTGTCAATCACGGCGATGCCCACGGCGCACGCCAGCGGCCCTCCGCCAAATGTAGTGCCATGCATCCCGGCGTGCATCACGCGCGCAACTTCTTCCGTGCAAAGCACCGCGCCCAGCGGGATGCCGCCCGCAAGCGGCTTGGCCAGCGTGGTCACGTCGGGTTGAATCCCATAATGCTGATACGCGCACCACTTTCCCGTGCGCCCCATGCCCGCCTGGATCTCATCCACAATCAGCAACGCTCGAGTCGAGCTGGCCAGCGCGCGCGCCTCCGCAAAAAACTCTGGCGTCAGCGGCCGCACGCCGCCTTCACCCTGGATGGCCTCAACCAGGATCGCGCAGACCTCGTTCGAAAACTTTGCGCGCAGATCGGCAACGTCGTTGAAGCGGACAAACTCAACGCCCGGAACCACCGGCCCAAACGGCTCGCGATATTTCGCCTTATACGTGGTCGCCATCGACCCAAAGGTGCGCCCATGAAAACTTTGCTCCATCGCCAGAAACTTCGTGCCAATCTCTTTGCCCTCGCTGCGCCTCAACCCTGCATAGGCGCGCGCCAGCTTCAGCGCTCCCTCCCACGCCTCTGTTCCCGTGTTAGCAAAGAAAGCGCGGTCCAGTCCCGTGCGCTCCGTCAGGCGCAGCGCCAGCTCCGCCTGCCCCTCGTGATAGTAGAGATTCGAAACGTGAATCAGCGCGCGGCTTTGCCGGGCAATCGTTTCCACAATCGCCGGATGGTTGTAGCCGAGCGCGTTTACGCCAATGCCGCTGAGCAGATCGAGATAGCGATCGCCCTTTTCGTCGATCAGGTGCACGCCTTCGCCGCCGGCAAAAAGCACCGGGCTCCGATCGTAAGTGGTAAGCAGCAGCCGCGCTTCTGCGGCACGAATCTCGTCCAGTTTCATCCTTGACATACCTCCTAGAATTGCTCAGGGGCTAAAGCCCACTGTTTTTTGCCTCCAGTTCGGCACGACTAAAGTCGTGCCCTGACACAAAGCATCGATTCAAGCAACCGTCACGCCACCATCACTTCCGTCCCATGCGCCACGCGCGCGCTGCACAAATCGGGCAAAGAACCCGCGGCCTCCGCGGGTAGAATCCGCACGCGCTTCACTCCGTTCAACAAAGCCTCGCGGCAGGCGCCCAGCTTGGGCAGCATGCCGCCGGTAATGATCGCGCTCTTGGCCATTTCCGCGATCTGGTCGATCGAGAGCCACCGGAGCACTTCACCGTTGGCTCCCTTCACGCCCGAAACATCCGTAAGAAACACCAGCGCATCGGCGCGGCAAGCTACGGCGCATGCCGCCGCCATCTCGTCGGCGTTGATGTTGTAATACTCGCCGTCAAATCCCAAAGCCATGGAGCAAATCACCGGCACGCCGTTCATCTGCCAGATGGCCTCAATCCATCGTGGATCGCTGGCTGCAATCTCGCCCACGTAGCCCAGATCAGGCGCCGTCCGCTTCTTGCGCGCGCGGAAAAGCAATCCATCGCCGCCGGAAAGCCCAATCGCCGGCTGCCCCAGCGAGCCCAGCGCGGCCACCAATCCCTTGTTCACACGCCCAGCGAACACCATCAGCGCCACGTCGCGCGTCTCGGCATCGGTCACGCGCAGGCCGTCAATAAATTCGCTCTGCTTGCCCAGCGCCTTCAGCGTCCGCGTCAACTGCAAGCCTCCGCCGTGAACCACCGCCACCTGGTTGCCGTCGCGCACCAGTTCGGCAATGGCCCGCATCGAGCCGTCAAGCAGTGTCGGAGTCTCGAGGCCCGCGCCGCCGAGCTTGATCACGTACTTCATTCACGATCCTCCGCGGCAAATTTCATTGAAGGCCCTCCGCTTCCGGCCAGCCCAGCATCACGTTCAGGTTCTGCACCGCCTGGCCCGCAGCCCCCTTCATCAGGTTGTCGAGACAACTCACGATCACCGCGCGGTGTCCGCTCGCGTCCAGTTGGAATCCGATATCGGCGTAGTTCGTCCGTACCGAATACTGAATCTGCGGCAACGATTTTTCGTAAATCCGCACCATAGGACTGCCGTCGAAAAACTCGCGATAGACCTGCGCCACGTCTTCGTGCGTCTGCGCCTTCTTGAAGCGCACGTAAATCGTCGACAAAATCCCGCGCGGAATAGGCAGAAGGTGTGGCGTGAAGGTCATCTGGCACGCCGTCACGCCGATCTGTTCCAGCAATTCGCCGGTGTGGCGATGCGTGAAGACGCCGTAGGCCGAAAGATTGTCGGCCGCATACATAAAGTGCGTCCTGGCCGTGGGATTCTTCCCTGCGCCGCTCACGCCGCTCTTGGCATCGGCAATCATGCCGTGTTTCAGGTCAACCATCCCCGCCGCGACCAGCGGCTTCAGCGGCAGAATGATCGATGTGGCGTAGCACCCGGGATTGGCAACCAGCCGCGCGCCCGCAATCTGCTTGCGATAGAGCTCAGGCATTCCGTAAACGGCTTCCGCCTGCGTTGCCGCGGCCAACTCCGTTCCTTCGTCCTCAAAGCCGTAAACGGCGCGATTGGCCTCGTCGCTCAGCCGCCACGCCCCGCTCAGGTCGATCACCCGCATGCCGCGCTTCAGCGCTTCAGGTGCCCACTCGCGCGATTGCTCATGCGGCGTGGCCAGGAACAACACGTCAACTCCGAGCGTGGTGAGGAGCTCCCAGGAGAACGGCTCCATCTTCAGGGTGCTGACTCTGCTGTTGTCGCCGAGTTGCGGATGAATCTCGGCAAGCGGAACGCCGCCGTGCGCCAGGTCCTTCGCGTCCACGCGCCCTGCAAAAACCGGCGGCTTGCCCTGCAGGTGCGGATGACGCAGCAACAGCCGCGCCAGCTCCGCGCCGGCATATCCCGTTACTCCCAGAACCCCTGTTTGAACCGTCTTCGTCATCCCCGCAACATCGTCCTTAAACGGGCTGCCACTTCGCCTGCGTGGCGCGTGTCCGTGCAAATAATCAGAACCGTATCGTCGCCGGCGATCGTTCCCACCACTTCGGGCCATTGCTCGCGATCGAGCGCCGCCGCCACCGGCTGCGCCCCGCCCATCGCCGTGGCCAATACCACCTGGTTCATCGCCTGCCGCACGCGCAGCCCGAAGCTATCAATCATCTCGCTGAACGACGGCGGCTGGTCGTCTTCCACTTCCGGCTCTTCCGCGTGTCCATTGGGCAGCGAATAGCCGCCGGGCCCCTTGAACAGCCGCAGCTCGTGCATATCGCGCGAAAGCGTCGCCTGCGTCACATGGATTCCGCGTCGTCGCAGCTTGCGGCGCAGCTCGTCCTGGCTCGAGACATGCGAGCTCGTCAGCACTTCGCGAATCACGTTGAGGCGTTGCGTCTTCATGGTCGTGTACCGGCCCGATTCCGGCAAAAGCAAACGCGCGGTCCCCGGCCGGAAACCGCGCTTGAATAAATATACAACTCAAGTGAATAAGTATGCAAGGGTTATTTCAGGGTGATTATGTACTTCACACAAGGAAAATCCATGCATAATTATTCCAATTGGCGGGGAACTCCAACAGAGTGTTTCACTTTACACAAGGTGTGCCCCGATGGGAGGATTGGGGCATGGCTGACTTGGATCATGCTTGGCTTAAATGGCGTGCTGCCCTCTGGCCGCTTGGAGGCACCGTGCTAGGGCTTGTCGTGATGCCTGTTGCCATCGAGCAATATCCAGAGGTATTCAAGGAATCCCAGTGGATTCTTCCTGTCTCGGTATTGTTTGTCGCCGCGTGCTGGGTCGCCCCATTGTTCTTTCACGAGCGAGCAATGAGGAGTTGGAACTGGAGTCGGAAGAAATTCGGCTTAATAGTAACACTTGTGGGCGTAATTATTCTTTCTGGAAGCTGTTTCTACGGATTGCGTGGGCTTTATCATCTTCACGTTCAACATCTTGAAGAGCGCTTGGCTCAAAACTAGCCGCCGCAAGGGGGTCCACCGCAGGGCCAACAAGTGGTTGCATTACCACCTCTGCCATCAAACCAGCCACCCCTACCGAGGGCGGGGACCATTAAAGCAGCAAGTAAAGCATCGCCACCAAAGCAGTCCGAACCGTCTGTATCTCTGTCAGCTTACCTCCAACCGGACGAGGCCTATCTCGAAGGTACGTTGCTTGCGGGAATTGTGTGGGATAAGAAGTTTGTTGACGTTCGGCTCGATATTGCCAATGGATCGATCGCTGTACAAAACCTAGATTTTCTCGTTCGGTTGGATACAAGCATTGCGGGAATGGGTCAGATAAGCCAATTTCCCGAAATTACTGCGTTCCCTGCACAGACAATACCTCCAGCGTGGATCGAGGGAACAGATTCCCAGGGCAACCCTATTTCTATTCCGGTAACGCAAGCGACTGGCATGGCGGCTATAAGCCCTGTGTACAGGGTGCATTGCGCGGAGATCTTTGCCAATACAGTCGTTCACTTCTCCATTGCCTCAGTTGCCTTGAACCCGCCAGAAAACGGGCAGATAGCTCAGCAACTTTTCGCGCCCCGAAGACCGCCTAGAGTAATTATGGTCAAAGGAAAGTATGAAAGCCGTGAAACAATTCCCGTTACGATCCGCCCTCTCGACTTTTCATACGAATTCAAGCAGCAGTGAGCTTTTTGTACTCCAATACGGGCGCATCAATGAGTTTCATCATCGTGTCGCGGAACAGGTAAGGATTATGGTGATTGTTAAACCGAAACGTCATTTCATCGAGGTAGGCCGGAAGATGCCTGGCCCAAACCTAATGCCACGATTCCACAATCCCGCGTTCTAGCCCATGACCGCCTAAACGCGGCGCAATTTTTCCGACCTCCTCACGCCACCGTCCAGTACACCGCAAACCGCTGCCAACTCTGGTTCAGCGGCTTCAAGGTCACATCGCTCTGCTGGCCCGTGGCGTGGAATGTCAACGACTCCCCGGCGACCGCCTGGATCCAATCGCCCGCCTCGGCGCCACTAGCCTTGAGCGCTGGCACATCCACTGCCGGCGCCTGCTGGATCTGCGGCCCTTGCCTATGTTCCAGTTCCTCCGGGAGTCCCTGCTTTGGAAATTGCCCGGCCAGCACCAGCGGCCCGTACAAGAACGCCTGCTGCGTCGTGCCGTCAGAAAGCGCCTCGGCTGTCACCCGCATTGGCATCGTCAGCTCCACGCGATCGCCGGCCTTCCACGCGCGCGTCAGCGTCAAATAGCTTCCGGGCGTGCCGGCCGCTTCCAGCCGCTGCCCGTTGATGGCCGCGGAATTCGCGGTGCTAGTCCACGCGGGAATGCGCAAGCGGAGCGTCCATGGCTCGGCCGGCGTCTCCTCAATCGACAGTGCGGTGTGGTTGCTCTCAGGAAAGCTCGTCTCCTGTTTCACGCGCACGCCGCGGCTCTTCCAATCGACCGTCGAAGCAAAGTAAAGATTCACGTAGAGCGAATCATCGTCGTGGAAATAAATCGTATCGTTCAATTTCGTGAACTCTTCCAGCCCGGTCCCCGTGCAACACCAGAACGAGTCATCCTCGGTGCAGGTGGTCTTCCACGCTCCCGGCGACAGCGACAGAAAATACGTCGTATGCCCGGTCTCCGGCTCGATCGCGCCCAGCCGGTGATTCACCAGGTTGCGCTCGTAGTAGTCCATCAACCAGCTGTCCCCGCTCCACCCGTACAAATGCCGCGCAAGCTTCATCATGTTGTAGGCGCAGCAGCACTCCTGGTGATGCGAGCTCACGTTCATCTCGGCCGTCAGGTGATCCGGATCGGTGAGCCAATGCTCGTTGTTGCTCGATCCGCCCGTCGCATAGGTCCGCGCCTCTGCGACCGTCTCGAAAAAGAACTGGCTCACGTCCCTGAACCGGAAATCGGAGCTGAGCTCGTAGCGCCGCGCCGCGCCAATCACCTGCGGCACATGCGTATTCATGTGCTGGCCCTTCAATGCGTCGTGCCGCAGCGCCAGCGGCGTAAAAAAGATCTTCTTGGTGAATCGGTCGCCTGCATGCGCCCAGCGGTCGTCGCCCGTTTCCGCGGCGAGATTGTAAAGCACCTCGTTCATCCCGCCGTACTCGGTGTTCAGGATGTCCTGCATGTGCTCTTCGCTCTTCGATGCCGTCCACGCGTCCACCCAGCCCGCCATTTTCGTCACAACGTCGAGCGCCTGCTCGTTGGCCGTGTGCGTTCTCACCTCCATCAGTCCGGCCATGATCTTGTGCAGCGTGTAGAACGGCGCCCACACATTCACCCGCTTATCGAGCCGGTCAAAAAACTCAGTTGGAAATGCGCACAGGTAGCCGTTCTGATTCAGCTTCGACTGGCACTCGGCGAGGCCGGCCACCAGCTCGTCCGCCTTCGCCTTCACCGCGTCGTCTCCCGTAGCCGCATAGAGGATGGCGCACGCTGAAAGGTAGTGCCCCACAAAATGCCCGCGCAACTCGCACGTGGGGGCCTCCCATCCGCCGAGAGGTTTCGCAGTCGAGGGCAATCCGGCGTTCACGCGAAAGTTGTGCAGCAGGCGGTCATTCGGCAGGCGCATCAGGTAGCCGCGGTTCCAGTCACGCGCTTGCTGCAGTGGCCCCGCCTCGAGAGTTACTTCGTTCAGTGCGAAGGCTTCAAGCTTTGGCCGCATTTCGTTGTGAGTGAATTCGAGCGTTGCCGCGAAAGGCGCCGGCCCGTCCAGCTGGAACACGCGATCCGCCTGGGCCTCGCTCATCGGCGCCGGGCTCGGCGTTGCCGCGGCCGGCGGGGCCACGCCCGGCTGAGTTGCAGCCGCCTGGCCGAGCGCATCTTCTCCGGCGCTGTTGAGCAAGGCCGATGCCGCCGCCAGTCCAACCGGCACCGCGGCAACACTCTTCGCAAACTCTCTCCGGCTGACTTTTCCCATGATTCCTCCAATTGCCGGCAAACGTTTCCAGTTTAACGATCAGCGATCTCTCGCGTCATTATCACTTCAGGTCGCGCCAGTTCGCCCCGAACGCCAGGTCGGCCACCAGCGGCACGTTCAGCTTCACTACGCCTTCCATCTCCGCGCGCACCAACTCGGCCACTTCGTCGGTCTCGTTCAGCGGAACCTCGAAGAGCAGCTCATCGTGCACCTGCAGCACCATGCGCGTTTTCAGCTTGCGCTCCGCGAGCTTGCGGTCGAGCGAAATCATGGCCAGCTTGATCAGGTCGGCCCCCGTCCCCTGCAGCGGCGTGTTGATCGCCGTGCGCTCGGCAAATCCGCGCTGGTTTGGATTGCGGCTCTCGATATCGGGAATCGGCCGCATGCGCCCGAACATGGTGCGCACCAATCCGTCTTTCCGCGTCTGATCCAGTGTTTTTTCAATGAACGCCCTCACGCCCTGGTAACGCGCAAAATAGCGCTCGATGTACGCCTTCGCCTCGGCCTGCGGAATCCCCAATTGCGCAGCCAGCCCGAACGCCGAAATTCCGTACACGATGCCGAAGTTGACGGCCTTGGCGCGGTTGCGTGTCTCTTTGTTCATAGTCCCGGCAGGCACGCCGAATACCTCGCTCGCGGTCAGCGTATGAATATCGGTGCCCTCCGTGTACGCGCGCGTCAGCAGCGGGTCGCCCGAGAAGTGCGCCAGCAGCCGCAACTCGATCTGCGAGTAATCGGCCGAAAGCAGTTGCGTCCCCGTTGCGGCCGTAAATGCCGCGCGAATTTCCCGGCCCAGCTCGGTGCGTATGGGAATGTTCTGCAAGTTCGGATTCACCGACGACAGCCGGCCCGTCGCCGTGCCCGCTGCCTGGAATGTCGTGTGCACGCGCGAGTCGCTGTCGGCCAGCAGCGGCAAAGCATCTACGTAGTTCGACTTCAATTTCGCCAGATGCCGGTATTCCAGCACCAGCTGCGGCACCTCGTGCTTTTCCGCCAGGAACTCGAGCACATCCTGCGCGGTCGAAACGGATTTGGTCTTCCCGCGGCTCGGCGGCGCAGGCAGCCCCAGCTTCGTGAAGAGCACGACGCCGAGCTGCTTGGGCGAATTGACATTGAACCGCTCGCCAGCCAGCTCGAAGATGCGTTCTCCGACACGTTCGATCTCTGCGCCGAACCGCTTTGCTAAACCATCCAGCACCTTTGTATCGATGCGCACTCCGGCCTGCTCCATGCGGAAAAGCACCGGCGCCAGCGGCAAATCGATTTCGGTATACACGCGCGAAACGCCCGCCTTGTCTGCTTCCTCGCGCAATGCCGGCGCCAGTGCGTGAATCGTCGCGGCCGCCGCGGGCAGCGAAGAAGGCGGCCCTTGCCCATGCCGCGCCGCAACATCGGCCAGCGACTGCGTTGCGTGCGTGGGGTTCAACGCATACGAAAGCAGCATCGTGTCGTCGACCGGCCCGCGCAGCGCAACTCCCACTCCGTCAAGAACGTGCAGCGCCAGCTTCCAGTCATGCGCGCGCTTGGTCACGCTCGCGTCCTCAAGCAATGCGCGCAACTCCGCAGTCAGCGGCAACCGCAACGCCCGCTCAGGCTCGGCGCAAACACCTACATAAAAGTTCGCCTTCTTCTCCGCAGCCTCGGCAAGCTCGAGCAGCGACTGCACCGCCGGCACTTCTTCTTCCGACTCCTCGGCAACCGGCTCAGCCGCATCCAGCCCGAAGGCGAACCCGCCCGAGCGAGCCGCCGCATAGAACGCCGCTTCCTGATCCGCACTGGGATCGTCAACCAACTCGGCCTGCGGCCCGCCCACCGCCGGCGCCAGGTCCCGCAGCATCGAGGTGAACTCAAGCTCCGTGAACAGTGCGCGGCATGCTTCAAGATCCGGCTCCTGTGTCTCCATCGCGTGCAGGTCGAGCGGCAGCGGCACGCGGCAATCGATCGTCACAAGCTCCTTCGACAGCAGCACAGCGTCGCGATTCTGCTCCAGCGACTCGCGATACGCCTTGCGCTTCACCTCGGCGGCGCGACCAAGAACCGCCTCCACGCTGCCGAACTCCTTGATCAGCTCCACGCTGCCTTTGTCGCCGATGCCTGGCGCGCCCGGAATGTTGTCGACCGAATCGCCGCGCAACGCCATCACGTCCACAACTTTTTCCGGCGGCACGCCCAGCGCCTCCGTCACCTTGGCGGGATCGAGAATCAAGTTGTCCTTCTGCGGGTTCAGAACCTTCACGCTCGGCGTCACAAGTTGCATCATGTCCTTGTCGCCGGACACGATGAAGACCTCATGCTCTTGTTCGGCCGCCTCGCGCGCCAGCGTGCCGATCACGTCGTCCGCTTCAAATCCTTCGGCCTCGAGAATAGGAATGCGCAGCGCCTCGAGCGCGCGGCGAATGTAAGGAATCTGACGCCGCAGGTCCTCGGGCATGGCCTCGCGCTTGGCTTTGTATCCCTCGTAACTCACGTCTTCAAAGCTCTGCGACTTCGCATTCCAACGGCGCAGCTTCCCCATGGTGCGGGCGCGCTCGTCGCGAAAGACCTCGCCGCTCACGTCAAACACTGCGGCGAAATACTTCGGCGCAAAGTCCTGGCGCAGCTTCTTGATCATGTTCACGAAGACGTAAGTCGCCGCCGTCGGCAGCCCCGACCGCGTCGACATGGGCCGGCTGCGCTGCATCGCGTGGTACGCGCGAAAGATGAACGACATCGCGTCGAGCAGAAAGACTGGCGGCTTGGCTTGGTCTGTCACGCTAGAGAGTCTAACAGTTGGAAGTGGTCAGAGAGCACAGCTCCCGCGATGAACATGCAGTCGCCGTAGCTGTAGAACCGGTACCGCTCCTCAACCGCATGCCGGTAGGCTGCAAGCACGTGCTCGCGCCCGGCGAACGCGCTCACAAGCATCAGCAGACTCGATTGCGGCAGGTGAAAGTTGGTCAGCAGCGCGCTGACCAGGCGAAACTCAAATCCCGGCGCGATGAAAATCTCCGTCGCACCCGAATGCGTCCGCAATTCTTCGCCGCGTGCAGCAAGCGCCGCAGCCTCGAGCGTCCGCACCACCGTGGTCCCCACGGCCACAATGCGTCTTCCCTCGGCAACGGCGCGATTCAATGCATCGGCAGCAGCCGCGCTGATGGAATATCGCTCCCGATGCAGCCGCACCTCGTCCACTCGTTCCACGCGCAGCGGCGCAAACGTGCCCAGCCCCACGTGCAGCGTGACCCGCGCAATCTCCACACCTTTCGCCTGCAGCGCCTCAATCATTGCTTCGGTGAAGTGCAATCCCGCCGTAGGCGCAGCCACAGAACCGCGCTCGTGCGCAAACACCGTTTGATACCTCTCGCGGTCGGCTTCCGCGTCACGCCGGTGAATGTAAGGCGGCAACGGCATGTGCCCGATCCGCTCGATCGCCGCGTAGAAATCATCCACCGGCGCAAACTCGAGCAGTCGCTCGCCGTACTGGCCCCGCTCCATAACTTCAGCTTCGAGCACAATGTCGCCGCCCGCCGCCGGAAACACCAGCCGCTCGCCGATCGCCACCTTGCGTCCCGGCCTCACCAGCGCGCGCCACTGGCGTTCGCCAGCCGGCTCCAACAGCATCACCTCAATGCGCCCCGTGGGCTTTTCGCGTTCGCGGCGCAGCGTACGTCGCGCATACAGGCGAGCCGGAATCACGCGACTGTCGTTCAGCACCAGCAGATCGCGCGGCCGCAGCCGCGAAGCAAAGCCGGGAAAAACATCATCCTCCCACGCACCGGACTTCCGATCCATCACCAGCAAGCGGCTCGTGCCGCGTTCCGCAGTAGGTTGCTGCGCGATCAACTCTTCAGGCAATTCGTAATCAAAATCGCTTACGCGCAGATCGGCCTGCGGATCCGCGCGTCGCTCACTTCGCCCACTCTGAGGCGAATCTCCAGATGGCCCGCTCATTTCGCGCCTATCCCGAAATGTTTGAGGGCCTGCAGCCGCGCGCGCTCAATCGCGCCATTCAATTCTTCGCGCTTTTGTTCGAATTGCTCCGCGGCCAGATCCGCCGGAACTCGCGTCCATCGCGCCCAGCTCACCACGACGCGAGTGAATGGCTTGGGCACCATGAATTGATCCCATGAGCGCATCGACCACGCGCGCTCGGGCTGCAGATGAAACGCGCCGATGCGCGCGCCCGTCAGATGCGCCAGCTTCACCGGCCCCATCTTGGTCTCGAAGATTGGCCCGCGCGGGCCGTCCGCCGTAAAGATGGCAGGCCTGCCGCTCTCGATCACCTGCTTCAATCCGAGCAGCCCCTCGCGCGCGCCGCGCGAGCTCGAACCGCGTACATTCCTGTATCCAAACAATTCGAGCGTGCGCGCAATCAACTCGCCGTCGAAGCTGCGGCTCACAATGATCGTTGCTCCAGTGCGCCGAAAGTAGAACGTGCAGGCCAGCACGCACTGGTGCCAGAAGCAAAAAATCTCCGCGCCCGCTCCCTCGCCGAAGGGCAGCGGCGTCACGCCTTCCTCCGCGATCGTCTCAAACCGCCAGGTGCGGCCCACAAGCGACAGCAGCGCCCACACCACGCGCGGAACCACGGCCAGCACCAACCTCTGCCGGAGCGTGAATGCAGGCTTCTCTTCTGTGATCACTGCTCAATTCTAGCCGTTCGCATCTGGCCGCCAGCCCCCAGTCTTTCGGCCTGGCGAGCCTGTGATCGCACCTTCGGCGCTAAATAGCCAAAAGCTAACAGCCAACAGTTAAGAGCTAGCTGTACCGCAGCCAGCGCAGCAGCTCAGGAAGCGTGGCGCGCTTGCCGTAAATCAGGATGCCCACGCGATAGAGCCGCGAGGCAAACCAGATGACTGCCCAAATACTGATGAGCATGAGTGCGATCGAGACAACGACCTGCCACCAGGGATACGGCGCCGGCAACATGCCCAGGCGAGGCACCATCACCAGCGGCGCGGTCGGCGGAAACATTGAAGCTGCCGCGACCCATGGCGAGTTGGGATTATTGAGCAGGAAAGGCAGGATGGCAAAGCTCGTCCAAGTGGGGATGACGGCCAGCGAGAGGTACATCTGCAGATCCTGCGCAGTCTCACACGTCGCTGCCAGCCCCGAGAAAAACGCGCTGTAGAGGAAGAAGCCCAGAACAAAGTAAATAGGAAGGAGAACGGCTTCAATCAGCGTGAAATGCACCTTGATGTCGCCGCGCAGCACCGGTTCAAGCAGGGCTGAGCCGCTCAGCAGCACTCCCGCAGCAATCCAGATGCCGATCTGCGTCAACCCCACGGCCCCCACGCCCAGCAGTTTTCCCGTGAGCATGTCATCGGGGCGCGTCACGGCGAGCATCACTTCGAAGATCCGCGAGCTTTTTTCCTCCACAATCGACCGCGCCATGTCGAATCCGTAAAGAAGAATCGGCATCGTCATCAAAAACGTCATCAGCATGGCCTTGTAGAAAGGCGCCATGCCCTGGCTCTTGCCCGTCTTCCCTTTGCTTGAGATTTGCAGCGTCTCGATTCGGACAGTCTTCAACAGCGCTTCCACCTGCTCCGGCGTCAATCCCTGCTGTGTCAGCCTCAGGTTGATAAGGCCGTTGTTGACGGCCTCGTCGAGCTTCGAGGTATCCATCAGGTCGCCCGAAGATTCCGAGATATACGTCACCTGCGGTTTGCTGCTGGCGGAGTTCTCAATGATGAGCACACCATCGACGGATTTGTTCTCGATGCGCGCCAGCAGGTTGGCGCGATCCTGCGCGGTGAACGGCGCCACCACATCGACGGTATCGTGAGTGCGCTTGTTGCTGAGAAGATTGCTGCGGACGTCGGCGGCCAGCGCTGGATTGTCGGCCGCAATCACGATGTGCTTCCCCGTGCCCATTCTGTGGCCGGTGAAGGCGCTCACGCTCAGGAGGCCGATCAGAATCACCGGCACCAGCACGGTGGAAATGCGGAAGGAGCGGCCCCGGATCTGTTCCAGGTATTCCCGCTTCGCGATCAGAAGCATGTTACGCATCGGCCTTGCCTCCCACCGTCTCGATGAAGATCTCCTCGAGCGACGGCTCGACCAGCTCGAGGCGATAGATCGTCGCCATCGAAGCGGCCTCGTGCAAAAGTTTCTGCGCGTCGCCGTGCGGCTTCAGCTTGATTTCGGCGTGGCCGGAGTAGTTATTGGCTTCGGCGATCTCGTCGCTTTTCAGGAATTCCGCGCTGCCCTCGAACTCCACAATCACGTGGTTGCGCTCGTAGCGGCTTTTGATCTCGCGCATCCTGCCGCTGAGCACGGCCTCACCGTTGTTGATGAGGCAGATGGCGTCGCACAGCTTTTCCACCTGGTCCATGCGATGTGTCGAAAACAGAATCGCCTTGCCACGCGACTTCAGCTCCAGCAGCGCATCCTGCAGCAGCGTCGTGTTCACCGGATCGAGTCCGCTGAACGGCTCATCCATCACCACGAGGCCGGGATCGTGCAGCAGCGTGGCGATAAATTGAATCTTCTGCTGCATGCCTTTGGAAAGCTCCTGCGTTTTCTTCTCGAGCGAGTCGGAGATTTCCATGCGCGAGGCCCAGTCCCGGGCGCGCTTGCGCGCGTCTTCCTGCCCGATGCCGTGCAGTTGGCCGAAGAAAACCAGTTGATCGAGCACCTTCATCTTTTTGTAGAGCCCGCGCTCCTCGGGCAGGTAGCCCACGCGGTCGAGGTTCCTGCGGTCAAATGGCTTTTCAAAGAGATTGATGCGGCCGGAATCGGGAAGCGTGATCCCCATCATCATGCGGATGGAACTCGTTTTGCCCGCTCCATTCGGCCCCAGCAGGCCGAACATTTGGCCGGCCTCGATTGAGAGGCTCAAATCGCGGACGGCGACCTTGCTCTCGTAGGACTTGGTAACGCCCGCGAGCTCAACGACTGGCATCGAATCTCCTGTTGAATCTACGGCGGTTGCCGAGCCAACGCAAAGAGCAGTGTAGCAAATGAGCTGCGGCGGTATAATTCCGGCGCACCTTCTCTCCAACTTGCACGACGAGCGAAAACTCCCCGTGCGCGTCTAATCGCATAGAATCTCGATCGAAATTGAAAGGCAGGGCCTCATGCGTCTATCAAGGTTGACTGCAATCTTTGCCGTCTTCATCGTTCTCACAGCTGCCACTCTTGCCCAAACCCTCCCGCCGGGCGTTCAGAAAGTGGCCTCCATTGAAGGCATCACGGAGTACGCGTACCCCAACGGCTTGCATGTCTTGCTGTTTCCCGACGATTCGAAGCCCAAGATCACAGTCAACGTTGTTTACCGGGTCGGCTCGCGCAACGAGGGCCCCGGCGAAACCGGCATGGCTCACCTGCTCGAGCACATGTGCTTCAAGACCACAACCTCAGGCCGCGTGATCTTCAAGGAACTGACCGATCGAGCCGGCGGCGGGTATTTCAACGGCACCACCTCAGAAGACCGAACGATGTACTTCGAAATACTGAATGCGAGCGACGACAATCTGCGCTGGGCGCTGGGCCTTGAAGCCGACCGCATGGTGAACATGACCATGCTCGGAAACGATCTCACAACCGAGATGCCGGTGGTCCGCAATGAAATGGAAGCCGGTGAGAATTTTCCGCAGGCCGTGCTCTATAAACGTGTTCTCGCAGCCGCCTACAACTTTCACCCATACGGAAGGAGCGTGATCGGCAACCGCACCGACGTTGAGCGTGTGCCCATCACAAATCTGGCGACTTTCTACAAAAAATATTACGAACCAGACGATGCTGATCTCGTCATCGCCGGCCAGTTTGATGAATCGAAAGCGCTGGCCATGGTGGCAGATACCATTGGTGCGAATCCCAAGCCGGATCGCGTGCAGACGCAACCCTATGCGCAGGAGCCGACGCAGGAAGGCGAGCGTTCGGTGATGCTGCGCCGGGTGGGCAATCTGCAAGAGATCCTGGTCGTCTACCACATTCCGGCTGCCCTGCATCCCGATATCGCGCCACTCGAAGTCATGGCCTCAATTCTCGGTGAGTCGCAGACCGGCCGCCTGTATAAAGCGCTCGTGGATGCCGGCAAGGCTACCTCTGCCAACATGAGCCTGAATGAGATGCACGATCCGGGATTCGCGCAGGCTCGCGTCGACCTCAAGCCGGGACAGTCGATCGACGATGCGCAGCAGATTCTGCTGAAGACGATCGAGGGCTTTGCAGGCGATCCGCCAACGCTGGAGGAGGTGGACCGCGCCAAGGCGCGCCTGCTCAAGAACAACGAACTCTTGTTAGCCAATTCGCAGAATGTCGCCTTGAGCCTGGGTTCCATCATTGGCGACGGCGACTGGCGAATACTTTTTCTCAAGCGCGACGAGATCGGCAAAGTGACGCCGGAGGATGTGACGCGCGTGGCAAAGGCATATTTGAAATCGTCCAATCGCACGCTGGGCGAATTCATTCCGACCACTGCGCTCGATCGCGCTGAGATTCCTGCTACGCCCGACGATGCGGATCGTTTCAAAAGCTATGTGGGAGGGCCGGCCGTTCAGCAGGGCGAGGTGTTCGATCCCGCTCCGGCAAATATTGAAGCGCGCCTGATCCGCGACACGCTGCCAAACGGGCTTAAGTTGGTGATGTTCCCCAAAAAGACCCGCGGCGGTGTGGTTACGGCCATCATCAACATTCGATTTGGCGATGAGAAAGCGCTCTTTGGCAAGTCCGAGACAGGAGCCATGACGGGCGCAATGCTCATGCGTGGAACCAGGACGATGAATCGCCAGCAAATTCAGGATGAAACCGACCGGCTGAAGGCGCAGATCAACGTGTCAGGTGGCGTGAGCTCTGCTTCGGCGAACATCCGCACACTCGCGGTCAACCTGCCCGATTCGCTGCGCCTGGCACGCGAGTTGATGCGCAATTCCACATTCCCTGAAGCGGAGTTTGAGCAGGTTCGCACCCAGCGCATTCAGGCCGCCGAGAGCGGCAAAACCGAGCCCACCACGCTGGCCTACATTCAAATGAACCGGCACTTGAATTCGGAGTACAAGCCCGGTGATCCGCGGTACGTGGAAACCATTGACGAACAGATCGAAGGGCTCAAAGCGGTCAAACTCGACGACGTCAAGCAGTTCTATGCGCAGTTTTATGGCGTCGGCGAAGGCGAGATCGTCGTAAGCGGTCAGTTCGATCCGGCGCAGGTGCGCAAGTTGGTCACCGAGATGTTCGGTGACTGGAAGAGCGCCAGCCGTTACGAGCGCATCAGGCGCATGTATGCCCCGGTCGAGGCGGTAAACAGCAAGATCGAAACTCCGGACAAGCAGAACGCACTCTTCCTCGCCGGGGCCCCCATGAAAATCAACGACGACGATCCCGATTATGCGGCGCTCACCATCGCAGGCATGATCTTTGGCGGCACACCGAACTCGCGGCTCTTCCAGCGCATCCGGGTCAAGGATGGGCTCAGTTACGGCGCGGGCGCATACTTCCAGATTCCCACCAAAGACGATGGCGGCGAATTTGCAGGCAGCGCTATCGCGGCGCCACAAAACACTCCCAGGGTCGAAGCTGATTTCAACGAAGAACTGGCCCAGGCGCTCAAAGCAGGCTTTACCGACGACGAAGTGACAAAAGCCAAGAAGATGTGGCTTGACAATGAGGCTGTGAGCCGCGCCGACGAAGGCACTCTCGCTTATATTCTGATGGGCCAGGAGCGCTGGGGCCGCACCATGGACTGGGATGCAAAGCAGGAGGCGGCTGTGGCTGCATTGACGACTGAGCAGGTGAACGCAGCGTTCAAGCGCCATGTCGCTCCAGCCACCATCTCCATCGTGAAAGGCGGCGACTTCAAGAAGGCGGGCGTGTACCAGTAGCCGCCGCGATTCGCCACGCGACATGACACCGCTCCGGTGCAACAACCCATGCCGGAGCAGACTGATGTTGCTCCCAACGCCGCCATCAGGTGAGATTGCGCACCCATTACGCGACAAACTGCTGATCCGTCGCGACGCATGTCGGCCGCCTGACCGGACTTTGTGTTGTGAGAAAGTTCCCGCGCCAATTGCGCACAGCCGGATGTATACTTGGTCCACTTCGGCCCCAAGAAGAAATTTCCCTGTGTGAGGTGAGTCCCATGCCAAGTTATCTTGTGCAGGTTTCCTACACTGCTGAGGCATTGAATGCATTGATCGCAAAGCCGCAGAATCGCGCCGAGGCGGTTGGCAAAGTGGTCGAAAAGCTCGGCGGGAAAGTAGCCGGAGCCTGGCTGTCGTTCGGCGATTACGACACCATCGTGGTCGTCGATATGCCCAATAACCTGAGCGCGGCGGCCTTTGCCCTCGCCATCTCCGCCGGCGGTTCGTGCAAGACGGTGAAGACCACGCCCCTCATTAGCGCAGAGGAGGGACTGGCGGCGTTCAAGAAGGCGGCGACCTCGGGCTATAAGCCTGTCAGCGCGAAATAGACGCATCAGGATTGCTGAAGTTGAGCCTCGACGCCGAGTCGAAGGGAGTCGTGTCTTAGCCGGCTCGACCTTCCAGCCCCGGTTCCATTGACCGCCGACGCCGCGTCCATCCGCCGCTACATCAGCCGCCTGCGCAGCAGGTCAAGCGCCTGCTGCGCGGCCCACTCGCGGATGCGGGTACGATCGCCGCGGAACGTGCGCTCCATGGCATCCACGCCCTGCGCATCCGACACTGCGATGTGCACCAGCCCCACCGGTTTCGATTCCGTCGCTCCCGTGGGGCCCGCGATTCCTGTCACTCCCAATCCCACCACAGCGCCCGTACGCGCCCTGATGCCGTCCGCCAGCGCTTTCGCCACCTCTGCCGACACCGCGCCGTGCTTCGCGATCAACTCCTCCGGAACCCCGGCCATGGATGTCTTGAGCGCATCGGTGTAAACCACCACGCCGCCAACAAACGCGCGCGACGCGCCTGGAACCGACGTGATGCGTTCGGCGATCAGGCCGCCGGTGCAGCTTTCCGCCACGGCCAGCGTCGCCTGCCGCAGGCCGAGATAGTACAGAACAATCTGTTCCAGCGAATCCCCCTGCGAAGAGTAAAGCCAGTCTTCAAGCGCCTCTTCCACCCGCTCCGCCAGCTCATCCACGCGCCTTTGCGCTGCCTCGGCCGTCGGTTTGGAGCAGATGAGAGTGATCTGCAAATCGCCGGCATGGGCCAGCAGCGTAGTTTCCACGTCGGCATAGGTCGTGTAGATCGGAGCGAGAAGCTTGTCGGCCTGCGACTCGGGAATCATCGCCGCCTTCAATGTCCGCACGGCGATCGAGCGCGCAGGTACAACTTCGCGCAGCCGCGGCACGCATTCTGCGTCGAACAGCGGCCGGCACTCGTGCGGCGGGCCGGGAAGTAGCGCGATCAGTTTGCGATAGCCTTCGAACGTGGTGTCGAGCCACTGGCCCGGCGCGCTGCCGTTCAGGTTGGGCAACAGCGTTGCGCCTTGCAGCACCTCGGCCTGCTTCAGGTTGTTCTGCGGCATCGGAATCCGCCACGATGCAGCCCGGGCGTGCAGCGCAGCCACCTGTGTCGCGTCGCGGCGTAGCGTGATCGAAAGCGCTTCCGCCGCAGCTTCGCGGGTCAGGTCGTCTTCGGTCGGTCCCAGTCCGCCCATCACAATCAGGATGTCGACGCGGCCCAGCGCCGTGCGCACGGCGTTCACCAGGTCCTTGCGCCGGTCGCCGACGATGGTCTTGAATGCGACCGCAACGCCAAGCTCATTCAGCTTCTCCGTGACATAGAGAGAGTTGGTGTCCTGGCGAAAGGGGGTGAGCATCTCGGAACCGACGGCAATGATCTCGCATTTCATGAGAAACAGCTACTAACTCCTAGCTTTTAGCTTCTAGCTGCGGGCGGGGGAGTGCGAGCCTCTCAGGCATTCCTTGGACGACAGAGTTTGCGCCGAAGAGGCTAGAGGCTAGAGGCTAGAAGCTAGCAGCTAGAAGCTGAGTTTCAATAGAGCTTCAGCCCTTCAACTCCCAAGTCCACATCATAAACGGCGTCGTTGGTGGCCAGGATCGCCGTTCCAAGGGGAGAGAAGGCCACGCCCACCAGGCCGCTTCCAGACAGGACCAGCGTCGCCTCGCCCTTTGCCGTCACACGCACCAGTCCATGACGCCCACGCAGGCAGGCGGCAAGATAAATGTGGCCCTCGCGCGAGACGGCCATCCCCTGCGGGCGCCCGAGGCCGCGATACCACTCACGTATGTCTCCGTTCGGCTCAATGGCCCAGATTGCCTCGTTCGAAGAGAGCGACGGCGCGGTCACGAACAGCGTGCCGGCGGCATTCACGGCCAGGTGATAGGCACTCACGCTGGGCTCGAGCGTGGCGTGCACAAAAATCTGTCGCTGCGTGTTGATCTTGAAGATGGTGCCGCTGCGGTCACCCACAAACAGGTTGCCCTCGGCGTCGAAGGCCGCTCCCGTGGCAACGCCCATGCCTTCGGCGTAGACGGAGTAGTCGCCTGCCGCGTCCACCCGGTACACATTGCCTTCGGCGCGGGAACTCACAAACAGGTCGCCGTCGGGATTGAAAGCCAGCCCGGTCGCATTCAGGATTCCGGTAACGAACGGCGTGGAGCGCCCGTCAGGGCTCACCCGCATCACCGAGACAGGCGTTTGCTTTCCGCGCGAGCCGGAAATCGTCGCGTAAACCATCCCCGACCGGCTGACCGCGGGGCTCGTCACCGGATGCAGTTCGTCGGCAAGTTGGCGGGCCACGCGCACGGCCGCGGCATTCGCGGCGCCGGACGGCGTGCGCACCTCGATCAGGCCCGTGGAGGCGTTCGCGGGAACGCGAAAGGCAAGACGCGTGGGCCGGCTCATCACCACATGTGCCGATTCGCCGTCGACTCTTACATCGGGCAAGCCGAATCCGTCGGGGCCGAGATACACGCCCTTCAGCTCCACTTCGCCCAGCGGCAATGCCGCGGCGGGAACCACATCGTCCACGCGCGGCAGCGGGGCGGTTCCAGGCGCGGATTGCGGGGGGACGTACGCCATACAAGACCCTTATTACATCCAGATGCGAAGCAACGACGCTATAACCAAAGCATACAAGCCCGCGCCCACATCGTCGAAAACGATGCCCCAGCCGCCGGGCAGCCGCTCCAGCCGTCGCACGGGGAACGGCTTGGTGATATCGAACAGTCGGAAAAGGATCAGCGCGATCAGGCCGTGTGCCCAATCCGCCGGGCAGAACAGCAACGCCACCGATTGGCCTATCACTTCATCGATGACCACAAATCCCGGATCGTGGCCTTCGCTTTCGCGCTCGGCGATGGTCGCCGCGGGAATGCCGAAGACCAGCGCCGCAGAAATTCCGACACCCAAAGCCAGCAGCAGCCCGTTGTGCGAGAGATGAAACCACCAGGCCGTAGCGATCCACAAAAGTGCGGCAGCAACTGAGCCCCAGGTCCCGGGACCGGGCTTGAGATACCCCGCGCCAAAGAACGTGGCCACCGCAAACGCCCAGTGCGTCCTTCCGCGCTTTTTTTGCAGAGACGGCTCGGGAGAAACCTCAGTGCTCATCCGAGTCTCCGCCGCGGCCGCCGTCTCGGTTCCTGCCGGCGCCGCCCAGGTCTTCAAGCACCTCAGGATCGAGAACCGGCGAGCTGATCTTGTAGGCGCCCATCGCCCATTTGCCGAGATCGATCTTGCGGCAGCGGTCGCTGCAGAAAGGGAAGTCCTCGTCCTTAGGGCGGACAATCATGCCGCACGTGGGGCATTTGAGAATCTTCGCGGATTTTTTCCTGCCAGGCATCGGTTTCGCCGCATGCGCGCGCCGCAGCTCACATTTATGGTATCGCGCAAACCCCGAAATTTCCCGTGCCGCAGGCGTTCGCCGTGGCGAATTTGTTTAGCCTCCCGCTTCGCAAGCCTGGCGCAATCCGCCTGACTCCCGCACAACAAAACCTCGCGTTTTATGCGCTTTTGCGGCGCGGCTCAAGCCACACCCAGCGATGGGTCCTTGTCACCGGGGTGGCTTGCTCGCTTGCCTTCGGACCCCTGATCCCTGACCCCTGACCCCTTAGAATTAATCCATGTTTACCGGCATCATTGAGCAGACCGGCACCCTCGTCGGCCTTACCGATCGCGGCGGCGTTCGCCGCATCACCGTGGAAGCGCCCGGCATCGCTTGGCGGCTGCGCGAGGGCGATTCGCTCGGCGTGTCCGGCGTGTGCCTCACGGCGCTCGACCCAGACCCCACCTTTTTCCACGCCGATCTTGCCCAGGAGACGCTTGACCGCACCTCGCTCGGCTCGCTCGCTCCCGGCGCGCACGTGAATCTCGAATTGCCGACAGCCGCGGGCAGCCCGCTCGGAGGCCACATTGTGCAGGGGCACGTGGATGCCACCGGCGTGATGACCGCGCTCGACCCGGTGATCGCCGAATCGAGCCCGCAGTTCGACCGCCAGACCACCGACTGGACGCTCAAAGTCCGCGTGCCCGAAAACGTGCGTCAGTGGATGGTGCACAAGGGCTCTGTTGCCGTTGAAGGCATCAGCCTGACCATCGCGGCTGTTGATGGCGCAGAGATCGCTATTGCCATCCTGCCGCTGACTTACTGGCGTACGAACCTGCACACGCTCGCCGTCGGAGCGCCCATGAATATCGAAGCCGATGTGCTGGTGAAGCTTGCGGCAATGCAGATGCAGACGCAGAAGAAGTCGGAATTTGAACTCACGGCCGAGTGGCTCGTCGCCAACGGTTACTGACCGCGCTTGTGCGGCACAATTTCCGGCGGCGCCACTTCTACCCATCGGGCCGGGGTCGCCTCAGAGCGGCACTCCGCCCACAGCGCGTAGATCTCCCTCTTGGGCACAAACGGCGCATCCACCAGCACCGCGCTGCCGCCGTCCGCGCTGGTATAGCGCTCGCGGCACCAGCGAATGAACGGCTCCGCTCCGCGCCCCTTGCGCATGGTGAACCAGTCGATAATTTCGTAAGGAGATTCCTGGTACACGTCTTCGCTCGTCCACCAGAAGCGCACCGGGCCCTTGGGTGAAAATCGCTCTTCGATGCAGGTGCCGCCCTCCTCGTGCATGGCGCGCAGCAACTCCTGCCAGGTGACGAGCCTGCCGCGCGACTTCATCAGCATTCTGAATTTGTGCTCGCGGTGCTGGCGCATCCATCGCCAGAGAAATCCAAAGGGAATCGCCAGGCAGGCGCCGATGGCGAGCAGCGGAATCATCAGGACTTCAAGGATCGGCTCCAGCCACGCCGCCAGCCGCTTCCGCTCCTGATTCCGCTCTGGTTGCTCCGTCTGCGTCATGGCCGCCCGCGCCGCTTTACTGCTTCGCCGGCAAGCTCGGCGGCGCTTCAACATATTCGCTTCCTACGCGCGCCACGATCTGGTCTCGCCGGTCGGCCAGCAGCTTCAGCTTCTCAGTTACCGCGATGAATTCCTTCTTTTGTTCGTCGGAGAGTCCGGAGCCCGCCTGCCCGGGGACGGGAGGGTTTACGGCGCTCTGCCCTGTGATCTTTTCGAGGGCGTCGAGCCTGGCTTGCAGCACGGGAATCTCCCGGTCAATCAGCACCGGCTTGATCAACGGCGTCTTTTCACGGCCCGCTGCAACTTCATTACGATTATTTTCTTCCCACACCGGCAACACGCCCACATGCCCCAGGTCCACGCGAATGCCCGCTGGCCCATAGTCATCGCGCACGGCAGAGAACAGCGCAATCAACTCGTCTCTCGGATCGCCATTCGAATCCGGATTGAGCCCGTCGACATAGGTGCGCGACTGGTTCGACAAGAAATTTCCGAGCGAATAAAAGATGATGGTGTTGCGGCCGTCCTGCGTCTTGTATGTCTCGATCGGCTGCAGCACGTGGGGATGCGCGCCCACGATCACGCTCGCTCCCGCCTCCATCATTTTGTGCGCCAGGTCTACATCCTCAGGCCGTGGCGCCGTCGAGTATTCAATGCCCCAGTGCACGCTCACCACCAGCATGTCGCACTGCGCCCGCGCCGCCTTGATGGCTGCCAGCACCGTTGCCTCGTCCGCGCCGGGCGCGCCATTGGCTTCGCTGGGGTACGGAAAGAAATTCACGTGCGGCTGATCGTCTTTGTCGGGATTACGGTTGCCGTTGAGCCAGCGCGTCATCCCCAGCCAGCCCACCTTGATGCCGTTGGCCTCGGTAATCACCGGTTGCCACGCCGTAGCCGCATTGTCGCTCGTCCCCGCCATCAGCAGGCCTGCGTCATTGAGGTGTTCGCGGCTCTCGGCAAAGCCGGCCCACCCCTGGTCAAATACGTGATTGTTGGCGAACGAAACGATTTTGATGCCGCTGGCTTTGAGCGCCTCGGGCAGCGCGAGCGGCGCGTCGAACATAAACGCCTTGGTCCCATGCGAGTGCTCCGGCGCCACCGGCGTTTCCAGGTTCACAAAGCCGAAGTTCGCGCCCTCAAACACGTCGGCCACGTCGCTAAAGAGCGCGGACCAGCCCTGCTCGCCTTCACCGGCCGCGGCGCCCGCTTGCCTCACCGCTTCGTGCGGAATCACGTCGCCGGCAACCGCGAAATTTACCCTCGCCAGCTCGTGCGGATACGGCACAACGACATCCGCGTGATGCCGGGCGTGAGTGCCCGCCGCCAGCGCAAAGCCCACAGCGCAGAGCCCGAGGACAGCGAGCCCGGCGCGCCATTGCCGCCGTAGTGCGCCCCAGACCGCCCCGCTTCGGCGCAAGGCGATTCTTCCCGCGCCAGTCGGCTCGTCTATCGCTCCCGGCTGGCGGCCGCGTTGTAGAACCCAATCCATCACGATCCGGCTTCCTCCTGGGCCAGAACCTCGAATGAAATCAGCATACAGGCCCGTTGCAGGCCTCTAATTCGGAATCCGGCCGCCGGGTATCCGCCCCGCCTATGGCTTCCCGAACGTCCGGGCCCTTTGGATCGTCTATCTTGCAGTTGAGAACTGTTACCCTGAAGCAGGAGCAGGACTTCCGGGCCGCGCCCACCATGCGGGACCGGAGAACGCGCAAATGGCAGAGTTCGTCATCAAGCTGGCTGATGAGCGTGGCCACGTACAGGAGCAGGTGCAAACCGCGGCCACGGCCGAGGAGTTGCGCGCCCGCTTCTCGCACGCGGGCTATCACGTCTATTCCGTTCGGGCCCGCGGCGGCCTCGTCCTCGGCCGTCCCCGCAAAGTCAAGCTCGAGCCGTTTCTTATCTTTAACCAGCAGTTCTTAACGCTGATTCGCGCCGGCCTGCCCATCCTGGGCTCCATCCAGATGCTGGGCAAGATCCAGAAGAACGCCGCGTTTTCAAGCCAGATCGAAGACGTTTCCACACGCGTCAAGCGCGGCGAAGCGCTTTCGGCGGCTTTCGAGGCGCAAAGCGGATTTCCGCTGATGTACACGACCACGCTTCTGGCCGGCGAGCGATCGGGCAATCTGCCTGAGGTTCTTGAACGTTATGTGAACTTTCAGAAAGTGGCGCTCGCTCTGCGCAAGAAGCTGATCGGCTCGCTCATCTATCCGTGCGTGCTGCTTACGCTGGTTTGCGGCCTTCTCACTTTCATGATCACCGTGGTGGTGCCGCAGTTTGCGCAGCTTTACGATCAACTCGGCAGCAAACTGCCCGCCCTGACTGTCGACCTGTTGAACTTTGGCAAATTCATGCAGCACAACATACTGTGGCTGGCTCTAGCCGTGCTGACCATTGCCGTTGCCGGTTACCGGTTTGCTATTACCGAGCGCGGCCGGGACTTTATCGACGGCGTTCGCGTCAAGCTGCCCGTCTTCGGCAAGATCTGGACCAAGTACCAGGTGGCGCTTTTCTCGCGCACGCTTTCCACACTGCTCACCGGCGGCCTGCCGCTGGTGCCTTCGCTCGAGACGGCGGCGCGGTCCATCTCTTCGCGGCGCGTATCCAAAGCGGTGCAGTCTTCGATCGGGACTGTAAGTGAGGGCAAGAGCCTGGCCGAATCGCTGGCCCGAACCAAGGTCTTTCCCGGCCTGGCGTCGGAGATGATCACCGTGGGCGAGCAGACCGGCGCGTTGCCGCAGATGCTCAACTCCGTGGCCGAGTTTTTTGAGGAAGATGTGGCCACGGCGCTTGCCGCCGCCCTGGCACTCATTGAGCCCGCAATCCTGATCGTGATGGGCTGCGTGGTGGTCTTCATTTTGATCTCGCTTTACCTGCCCATATTTTCAATGGGGCAAGCAACCGCGATGTGACCGCGGGAGTCGAGGAGGTTTTTTCCCATGGCCCAAACCACTGTATTGCCGCTGCCATCGCCATTGAACGGGGACGAGCGCGGCCAGGCTGAAGCGATGGCGCGGCGCTATCACGCCGAGTTTGTCGACCTGAAGAATTTCAAGATCCAGCACGATCTGCTGCGCACCGTGCCTGTGGAGCTCATGTTCCGCTACAATTTCGTGCCCATTGAGCAGACCCCCGATGCGCTCGTGATTGCCGTCAGCGATCCCTCGCGCCTGATGGTGCTCGATGAGATCTCGGGACTGCTTGGCAGCCGCATCGTGGCCCGTGTGGCCACCCTGTCGCAAATTACCGAGGTGCTCAAGAAGACCGAGCAGTCGCAGCGCGTTCTGGATGAAGCCAGCGAGGGACTTACCTTCGACGTCCTCACCGGCGACGACAACTCCGACGAAAACATCTCCATTGAGAAGCTCACCAGCGAAGAAGACATCAGCCCCATCATCCGCCTCGTCGACACCACCATCTTTACCGCACTCGAGCGCCGCGCCTCCGATATTCACATCGAGAGCTACGACGATTCCGTGCACGTCAAGTACCGCATCGACGGCGTTCTTCAGGAAGCCATGGCGCCCATCGCCCGCGAGCATCACGGAACCATTCTCGGCCGCATCAAGATCATGAGCGAGCTCGACATCGCCGAAAAGCGCGTGCCGCAGGACGGCCGCTTCCGCGTGCGCTACAAGAACCGCCTGATCGACTTCCGCGTATCGATCATGCCGACCATTTACGGCGAAAACGCCGTGCTCCGCGTGCTCGACAAAGAGTCGATGAGCGAAAAGTTCAAGCACCTCACGCTCGACGTAGTGGGCTTTGCCGACGAAGACCTTCGCCGCTTCCGCCGCTACATTCGCGAGCCTTACGGCATGGTGCTGGTCACCGGGCCAACCGGCTCAGGTAAAACCACCACGCTTTATGCCGCGCTCAACGAGATCAAGAGCGATGAAGACAAGATCATCACCATCGAGGATCCGGTGGAGTATCAGATTCGCGGCATCACGCAGATTCCCGTCAATGAGAAAAAAGGCCTGACCTTCGCGCGTGGGCTGCGCTCCATTCTGCGCCACGACCCCGACAAAATCCTCGTCGGCGAGATCCGCGACCAGGAGACGGCGCAGATCGCCATCAACTCCGCCCTCACCGGCCACCTCGTATTTACCACCGTCCACGCCAACAACGTGGTGGACGTGCTGGGCCGATTCCTCAACATGGGCGTCGAGGCGTACAACTTTGTCTCCGCGCTCAACTGCATCCTGGCGCAGCGGCTGGTGCGTACCATCTGCGAATACTGTGGACGAACCGTGCACTACGACGACGAAGCGCTGACCGCCAGCGGTCTCGATCCCGCCGAGTGGCGCAGCTTCGACTTCCGCGAAGGCGCGGGATGCATGGAGTGCGGCGGCACCGGCTACCGCGGCCGCACCGCCATCCACGAGCTGCTCGACCTCACCGATAACATCCGGGAAATTATTCTCGCCAAAAAGCCAACTTCGGAGATCCGCAAGGAAGCGCAAAAAGAGGGCATGAGCTTTCTGCGCGAATCGGCTCTCGATCGTGTTCGGCGCGGCGTTACTACACTCAAGGAGATCAACAAGGTTACATTTATTGAGGCGTCGAGATAAGACACGGAACAAGGGAACGAGAGAGACAGGGAAGGGAACGAGGGAACAAGACAGCGATGAGTCCGATCTTCGGGAAAAACTCGGGCGGGGCAAAGGCGGGTGGACGTCCGCCGGTTGCGGTTGAAATTACGCCGGAAGGCGTACTGGCTGCCGCGCGCTCCGGCGGCAAATCGGACGCGGGCCGCGGACATGTGTACGCATTTGTTCCGCTGGCGCCCGGCGCGCTGGTTGCCGGCATCGAAGAGCCGAACCTGCGCGCACCCGATGCCGTCATCGCCGCCATCCGCTCTGCCGTGGCCGAAGTTTCTCCGCGCAGCCGGGCCGTGACGCTGGTCCTTCCCGACATCCTGGTCCGCGTGTTTGTCCTCGACTTCGATTCCATGCCTGCAAATGCGGCCGAGGCCATCCCCGTGGTGCGCTTCCGCCTCCGCAAAATGATTCCCTTTGATGTGGAGCACGCCGGCCTCGGCTACCAGATCCTGAAGCAGGACGAGAACGAGTGCAAGGTGCTGGCCGCGGTGATGCCGGGTCCCATCCTCGCCGAGTATGAAGCTGCAATTCGCAGTGCCGGATGCGAACCCGGCGCGGTGCTGCCTTCCAGCCTCGCCGCTCTTGAAGCGACTGACTCCATGGAAGCGATCCTGGCCGCCAATCTGAGCACGCATGTCATGACGACTTCCATCGCCAATGGCCGCGACCTGCTTCTCTATCGCACCATCGACCTGGCTGCTGACTCGCGCCAGCGCGCCATCGACATTCAGCGGGGAATCGCCGTGGCCGCGGCATATTTTGAAGACAAGCTGGGCTCGCGGCCGCGCGAGCTCTATTACGCGGGAATCCATGACCTGGGCGACTTCGCACGCGCGGTCAACGATCCTGCCCTCTCCGTGGTCGACTGGGTTCCGCGTCCCGACGAAGGCGCGGTGACCGCGCTGCCCCAAATCAGTTTTGCCGGCGTCGACGGTGCATTGGCGGGGGTGAGCTAGCACATGCGCGTCACGCTCAATCTCGCCACTCGCCCGTTTGCCGATCTCGCGCCGACCCTGCGCCGCTTGCGGATTGGAATGGGTGTGCTGGCCGTGCTTTCTCTGCTCTTCCTGCTGGGACTGCATCTCTTCGACCGCGAGGCGGCAACGGCCCGCGCCCGCGATCACTCGCTCGACGGCCAGATCGCCCGCGTGCAGGGCGAGCGCACGGCGGCCGAGGGCTTTATGAACCGGCCTGACAACGCGCGACTATTGAATCAAGCGGAGTTTCTGAACCAACGCTTCGATGAGAAGGGGTTCTCCTGGACGCTGGCCATGGAAGCCATGGAGACGGTGCTGCCCGGCGGCGTGCAGGTGACAGCCATTGAACCGCTCCGCGACAAAGACGGCCACATCACCGTGCACGTGCGCGTGGTGGGGCCGCGTGACCGCGCCGACGACCTGGTCGCGAACCTCGAGCGCTCGCGGCGATTCCTGCAGCCGCGCATCGTGGGAGAAACTGCCGAGTCCACCAACGGCCCAGCGCAGCGCCAGGAACCAATCAGCCCGTCAAATCGCTTTGACTTCGACTTGCTCGCCGACTACAACCCGCCCTCGCCCCAAGAACGCGTGGCCGCGGAGCGCGCTGCGGCTAAAGCCGCCGCCAAAGCGAAGATGTCTGTGCCGGCCGGCATTGAAAGGCCAAAACACCTGGCACCGGCCCCAGCCCCGCTTCCCGCTCCGGCTCGGGCTCCCGCTGCGCCGCAAAGCAAGGGCCGCCAGCCCTACACCGGTGCGACACCCGGACCGACTGGGCGCTACTTCCAGACCCCCCCCAGCGGAGGTCCGCAATGAGCGAAAAGGGATCTTCCGCGACCTGGGGCGAGCGCCTCGCTTCTCCGCTGACGTGGCACTTTGTCGGCTTCGCCGTATTGCTGATCGTTGCCGTCGGTCTTGCCATTCGCCTGGGCATGGACTGGGCCGACATGAATCGTGATTCCGGCGATGTTCTGGCCGGCAAGCAGATTCAATTGAAGGCGCTCGAGCTGCAGACGGTTCCGCTGCGCGGCCTCGACAAGCGCGTGGATAAGACTCGGAACGAGATGCTCGAGTTTTACCAGAAGCGCATCCCGGCCGATTACTCATCGATCTCCACCACCGTTGGTGGTCTCGCCGTTACATCCGGCGTGCGCCTCTCCCGTTTGCAATTCTCGCAGGGCCCTCCGGGCGAAGACCTCACCGAGATTTCGATGGATGCGGGAATCAGCGGCGAGTATCCGGCGATCATGCGCTTCATCAACGGCATTGAGCGCAACAAGATTTTCTTCATCATCCGCGCCATGTCGCTGACCGGCCAGCAGGGCGGACTTGTGAACCTGCGCCTGCGCGTCTCCACGTGGCTGCGGCCTGAAAACGTGCCCAGTGGTTTGCCATCGACGCCGGCTGCCGGGGAATCTGCTCCTGAAGCCACACCTGAAGCACCCGCTGCCGCAAAGGAGGGCGAATAGCCATGGCCCTCGCTCTCGGCACGGAAAACAAGCGCCAGGTCATCCTGGTAGTCGTGCTCTTTGTGATCGTTCTCGGCGTCGGCGGGGTTGAGTTGTACAAAACCTTTGCGGGACCTTCGGCGCCAACCAGCCCGCCGGCGCAAGCGCAGCACCGCAATTCGTCAAACGGCGCCGGTAACGCGGCAGCGGGCAACGAGGCGCAAAAGCTCTCGAATGCCGACATCGATCCGGCACTTCACTTTGACAAGCTGGCACAGAGTGAGGACGTCGCATACTCCGGCAGCGGCCGGAACATTTTTTCCGCGGATTCCGCGCCCGTGCCGATTCCGCAGCCCATTGCGTCCGCGCGCCCCAACGGGAATACCACTGCGCAGAACACGCCGCCACCGCCGCCGCAGCCTCCAGCCATCGACCTGAAATATTTCGGCTACTCTCAGGATGATCAGAACAAGACGCTGAAAGCCTTCTTCGTCCACGGCGACGACATCTTCATGGCGCGGACCGGCGATATCGTCGACCATCGCTACAAAGTGGGAGCGATCCACCCGCTGAACGTTGAAGTCACGGATCTGGCCTACAACAACACGCAGACCCTCACGCTGTCAGCGTTTTAAAAACAGGGCGCGAAGGAGCAAGAAGACAGGGAACAGGGAACAAGAACGCAGGGACTAGAGAACAGGGAGCTACGGAACAGACGATGATGGAAGCGAAGGCAAACCGGCGCGGCATAAGACCTGGTTGCCCCATCCTTGGCGCGGATTCGCGAAGCGAAAACGCGGCAAGGATGGGAGACCACGCTGCGGCTGCCGCACCAAACGCCGTCCGTCCCGGCGAAGAAGGCTATGTGCTGCTGATCGCTCTTTTCCTTCTCGCCGTTCTTGTGCTCTCACTTGCCGTCGCCGCACCGCAGATCGCCAAATCCATCCAGCGCGACCGGGAGTTGGAAACCTTTCATCGCGGCATGCAATACCGGCGAGCCGTTCAACTCTACTACCGCAAATTCAAAGCCTATCCGCCGAACATGGACGCCCTCGTGAAGACGAGCGACATTCGCTTCCTGCGCAAGAAGTACATCGATCCGATGACGGGCAAGGACGATTGGAAGTCGATCGCGTTTGGCCAGAACAAGACTCCGACGGCGATGGGATTCTTCGGCCAGCCTCTTGCCGGAAACGCGTCGACAATTGCAGGCACCGGCCCCAGCGGCAACAACACGCCGGGAATGACAAATCCCACCGGCAGCGCCTTTGGTGGCAGCGGCAGCGCCTTTGGCGGCAGCGGCAGTGCCTTCGGCGGTAGCGGCAGCGCTTTTGGCGGTAGTGGCAGCTCGTTCGGCGGCGGAGGCTCGATCTTCGGCGGATCCGGCTCAGGAAGCGGCCAGACGCCAGGTTCCGGCGCGGCTGGCGGTACGCCCGGCGCCACAGGAAGCTCACCATCGGGTACTGGCTCGTCGGGAAGCTCCGATTCCGGGACTGGCACCGGCCTGACCGGCCAAACCA
>OKRB01000098.1:114257-119241 GCA_900290245.1 Candidatus Sulfuritelmatomonas gaucii
CGGGTACTGGCTCGTCGGGAAGCTCCGATTCCGGGACTGGCACCGGCCTGACCGGCCAAACCTTTGGCGGCGCGGGCATCATCGGCTTCGAGCCCGCAAGCCCCAAGCAGTCGATCCTGGTTTACAAGAAGAAGAATCACTTCAATGAGTGGGAGTTCACTTACGACCCGCTCTCGGATATGCAGACCATGGGCGGCGGCAACACCGGTGGCATCGGCCAGCCGGCCGGCAGCACCACCAGTCCCGTCGGCACGAGCCCTTTCGGTAACCCCGGTTCCACCACCAGCCCGACCACTGGCGGAACAGGGTTCGGTCCAGGCTCCGGCTCAACCTTCGGCAGCTCGCCATCGATGCCGCCCGACACCTCTGCGCCGCAATAAAGACAGCTTCCAACTGTCCGCCTTCAGCTTTCAGCGTAGTCAATGCATCTAAGCTGATGCGAGCCTCGCCATTCGCCGTGAAGGAGTGGAATCATGCGCCCGGATATTGTGCCTGGAACAAAATTTCCCGATTACGAATTGCCCGACCACACCAAGACAGTGCGCAAGCTCAGCGAACTTCAGGGCGATGATCCGCTCATCCTCACGCTGGCGCGCGGGCACTATTGCCCGAAAGAGCATCAGCAACATCAGGAGCTGGCCCTGTTCTATCCCAAGATCGCCGTGGCGTACACGCAGATCGTCACGATCTCCACCGACGACCACCACACGCTGCAGGAGTTCCGCGCATCGGTGGGCGCCGAGTGGACGTTTCTTTCCGATCCCGAACGAAAGATCCAGAAAGACCTCGACATCCAGGAGTACACCGACCCCGAGCACAATCCGATGATTCCGTACACGCTGGTGCTGAAGCCGGGCCTGGTGATCCACAGCATCTACAACGGCTACTGGTTCTGGGGCCGCCCTTCCATCACCGACCTCTGGCACGATCTGCGCACAGTCACAAGCGAGATTCGCCCCGACTGGGATCTGAGTGCTCCGGGACTTCGTGAAGCGTGGAACGCCGGCGACCATTCACGGTTTCACGGGTGGAATAAAAAATGAAAGCGGCGCCCGGGTAGGCTGAAAGAAAGCGCGGCTCGGCCGTCAATCCGGAGAATGCATTCCTCAGGGGGCTAAAGCCCGGCTGATTCTTTTCGGTCGAACCCGCGGATTTGGGTTATCTGCTTCTTCCGCCCCCTGAGAGCTGCAGTATGCTCAGCCCGCGTAATTCGAAGTGAAGTGGTACCTTCCGGATTCAACTTCGAAAACCGGCCCGCTGTCACTCATCGAAAGGAATCGAACGCCGCTCGCCTTCTTTGCAGACACATCGCCTTCACTCACAGAATCTTCGTCACCGCCTGGAAAGAACACCTTTGCTCTCGCGCCTGCGGGGATTGCAAGATCGAGCCGGAACTCGCGGCCTCTCAACGCCCACTCGATCTCGATGTCGCCACGAACGGAAGGGAACCTTGCCCGGCACGACGACACCTCTTTTGCCGGTCGTGGTCGTATCGTTATGGATCTGTAGCCCGGGTCATCCGCATCGGGGTTCAGGCCGGCGACGTTTCTCCATAACCACTCGCCAACTCCACTGAATGTCCAGTGACAGAGAGACTGATTGCGCTTGATCGCATCGAAACTCTCCCAGAATGTCGTTCCATTCTCTGCGATGTATCCCCAGGATGGCATGGTGCGCGTGTTCAACATCCGTGCCGCCTCTGAATGTCCTCCATGCCTTGACAGTTCTAAAAGCAACTCCGTACTGTTCCAGAAACCGGTCGTCGGATGATCCTCATTACGGCGGATTCCCTCAACCAAACGCATCACCGACTTCGATCGAAGCGGTTCGTCCAAAAGATCAAAGTGCAGTGCGAGCGCGTAATTCCCTTGCGCATCGTTAGCGATTCTTCCCTCGGATGTGACATAAGCTTCGACGAACGCATGCTTGATGCGTTCGAACAAATCGCGATACCGGGCCGCGTCATCGCCGTAACCTAGCTTCGCAGCCATCTTTGATACAAGGTCGGCTGAGTGAGCGAAAAAGGCCGTCGATCCCACTTCCTTGGGTGTAGAGGGCGTTCCAGCGCTGAGCCAATCACCCCAGTCATTTCCTCGGGCATTTTTCCAAAGGCAGTCGGGGTTGTTCCGGAACACAAAGTCCACCCACCTTCTCGCCGAGGCATAATGCTCCACGAGAATGCGGTGATCTCCATAGTTTGCGTAAACTTGCCACGGCAACGAAACGCCTGCATCGGCCCAACCTGGCGAACCAACCGAACGATCCGTATCGCGCAGCGCATCATGCGGCGTGATATCGCAATAACGGCCATCCGCAGTTTGCTCGTCGCGAATGTCAATCGCGTATTTCGTAAAGAACCCCGCCGCATCCATATTGAAGATGGCTGTCTGCACGCACGGACGAATATCTCCCAGCCACGCGAAGCGTTCACTGCGCCCCGCGCACGCCGCCGGAACGTCGAAAAGCAGATTCGACTGCGTTCTGCGGGCGACCTCCATCATTCGATTGAATAAGTCGTTCGAGCACGAAAAGTCCCCGGCGGTTTCGATGTCGCTGTGGATCCAGATTGCCAACAGCGCGTCGTCGGCAGGCGTCTTGGTCAGTCCTGTGACTTCAACATAACGGAAGCCGTGATAGGTGAAGTGCGGCTCAAGCACGCGATCCGATCTTCCATCGAGGATGTAGTCCTCTTCCGCTGCGACTCCCCAGAGGCTTCCGACATCGATCATCCCGTCAGGGGCGATCATCTCCGCGTGACGCAATTTGACGGCTGTACCGGCGGCTCCAGTGACCTTCAGGCGGCAATACCCCGATATCTCCTGGCCAAAGTCATAAACGAACACATTGGGCTTCACCTCTCTTATCGAGATGGGCCGAAGCGTCTGGACCTGGCGCACCGGCTGGCAGCGTGGCCAGACCAAAAGGACCCCGTCTCGCGGTTCGGAATAGGCAGCCTTCCAGCCGCTATCGTCAAAGCTGGACTCATTCCAGCCCGCAAGCTCTCTTCGGCAGTCGTAACCTTCACCGTCCAGCAAATCGGACCACAGGATCGGCCCGGACAGAGTCGTCTTCCATTTCTCGTCAGTAACAATCGTGAGCCGCCGTCCATCCGCCAAGTCAATCTCTAACTGCCCAAGCAGCATCGGGAAAAAACCATCGATACATCTCAATTGGTGAAGATTCATGTGGCCCGCATACCAGCCATATCCTAAAAGCGCGCCTAATACGTTCGATCCGGTTTTCACCAATGCAGTAACGTCGAATGTCTGATACTCAATTCGCTTCGCATAATCTGTGTAACCAGGTGCAAGAACCTGATCACCGATTCGAGTTTCGTTTAAGTAGAGCTCGTAGAATCCCTGCGCGGTGACGTAAAGTCGCGCGCGCCGAATCGGCTCCCCAACGGTGAATTCTCTTCTTAGCATCGGCACGCGAGACACGGTCCGGCTTTCCGGCACTCCAGGAAATTCGACTGTGACCGCCTTCGAATCCGCTGACAACTCGACAGCGCTCTTTGCCTTCTCCAGGTACGACTGAGAGTACTCGCTTGACTCGATTGAATCGGAACACGAGATCCTGGCCTCGCGTGATATACACACCTGGCCGGCGTACACGCCAAATCCCCCCAGCGCGACGCCGTAGTCGCTGCCGGCCCACTTCGCAAGTTTTGTGATCGTTAGTCTCACATAACGCGCTTCGGCGCTCGCGAAATCAAACCGGCAATTCGGCGTCCGTGGAGCGGCGAAGTTCCCGCCGGTCCGGTCAATCACTGTACGCGCGTCAGAGAAGTCTTGCCCCGATGCGGTCTCCACCTTGAAGCGCTGTGGATACATCACCGTGCGGAAATCCGCGCTGAGCCCTTCAGGCCGCGCCGGGACGATGTCAACTGCGTCGAACCTCTGCGCGGAACCAAGATCGAGAGTGATCCATTTCTCGACATTGGGGTCCCTCGCCAATTGGCTGCGGTAGCAATCAATCGGTGTCAGTGGGCGATTTGCCGCGTCTGCCAGCACTGCATCGCCGACCCACTTCGCCTGCCATTCATTCGGGTGCAGCAGCCCCATGGTCCAGCTTGCTGTATCGCTCCACCTCGACGGCCTTCCATCCTTGTCCCACGCCATTACCCTCCAAAAGCACTCTTGCCGGGATTCCAGAGGAGCGCCGCCATACTCGATCTGCGCGGTCTGATCAGACAGCACCCTCCCGCTATCCCAGAGGTCAGCCTTCCCCTGTTTCAGCAGGTTCTGATCGGAGGCCACCATAATTCGATATGCGGTTTGACGATCGCCGCGCCGTGAGGAGTGAAGCTGCCAAAAAAGTCGCGGCCGGGGTACATCAATACCGATCGGGTTATCCCGGTACTCACAATTCAAGCGCGCGATCTCCATTCTTTCGTGCCGCACATCGGTCACAGACTCAACAGAGTTCAGCGCCAAAGCCCAGGCACGTCGCGGCAGCGCACCCAACAGTGTCGTGATCATGCCGGAACCCAGCAGCTTTCTTCTTGAAATCATCTTTTCAGTTCCGTTCGCGAAGCGATTCGATTGCATTCCGATCTTTCTTCCCGGCATCGCACTAAACGCGGACCAACGACCATGTTAGGCGCTTTGTCCTCTTCGCAACATTGTGGCGCGAGCTCACCAAAGGCGAATGGCGCCCGCTTCACATTCTTATCCTGCCGAGCGGCAACATGAGAGGTATCAATGAACAGACAGCGCTGGTGCGACCAAAAACACGAAAGGCCCGCCCCGTCAGGCGAGCCCTTGTGTTTGTTTTCCGATCCCTGACCCCTGATATCGAATGTCTGATCGAATCGACGATCCTGCCGCGGAGTACAACGCTTTCCTTCCGCACGCTGGCGGTTTGCGCGAAGGGCCTGCATCCTCCCCGCCAAAGGCGGTCTCGAGTGTTGTTTAAGTAGTAGTCATTATGGTGTGACCGGCTCGATGCGCTAGTCGTGGATTAGGCTGAGTTTGTTTGACGA
>OKRB01000045.1:0-831 GCA_900290245.1 Candidatus Sulfuritelmatomonas gaucii
TCGCTTCGCGAGATGGGAACGAGTCATTTCAATGAGTTATGTCTTATTGAGTCCAGACCCTAGAGCAATGCCCATAGCCGTAAATATGGCTGCACGGCTATTTACCTTTGAGCGTGTCTTTGAGGCCGCCGATGGTGTTCTGAACTTTGCCCTCTATCCTGTCCGCTTTGCCCTCTGATTCCAGCTTGGCGTCACCGACGGCCTTGCCGACCACTTGCTTGACTGCACCTTTGATTTGCTTCCCCGATCCGACGATCCGGTCTTTGTCCATGATTTCTTCCTCCAATGTCCTGGCGAAGTCGAAACGTGACAATGACAAATATAGGCAAGCTTAACTATAGGGCGCGCGCACCAGCATTCGTCAATGATTTAGATCAACCGACATCCCCCGGATGATTCTCGTGCAATGGAATTGCATTCGAATCGGCACGTTCTGCGCGAGCATGCAATCCCATCGCGATCAGTGCGGCGCCACCAAGGATCATGTTGATCCCGACTAGGAGGCCCATGGTCCAAGCAGAGGTCCCCGGAAGATCGAAAATAATGATGCTCGCCAAGACAATGTCGACGACACCGCTCGCCAACATCCAGGCCCAGCGCCCAGAGAACTGACGTTGGTGTTCGAAAGCGAACATGATGGACGCGCCCCCTTCGACTAGGAAGAACAGAACCAATATCAGCCGCAGCGGGCCGACTTTCTCAAATGGCCATCCCATCAGGCCGCCATACAGATCCTGCGATTTGTTCGCGATCAGGACTGCACCGACAACAATCGCGAGCAAAGCCGATACCAGGGACCACCAGAATCCTGGTGCCTGTCGCGCCCAGTAG
>OKRB01000045.1:841-1062 GCA_900290245.1 Candidatus Sulfuritelmatomonas gaucii
CAAAGCCGATACCAGGGACCACCAGAATCCTGGTGCCTGTCGCGCCCAGTAGGTTGTCGCCAATCCGATGGCTCCACTGACGAGAAAAAGCCAGCCCAGAACAATGGTCACGTTCACACTGACGATCGACGGAACGGCGATTGCCAGCAGCCCCAACAAAACGAGGACCAGTCCTTCGACAAGAAAGAGAATCCAGTGGTCATGGAGCGATTTAGCAACTG
>OKRB01000071.1 GCA_900290245.1 Candidatus Sulfuritelmatomonas gaucii
TCTCGAAACGCCCCATCTCGCTCGCGGACGCCGCAGCGTTGTAAACCGCTCGGTCGCCAACGACCCACCGCATCGCGGGGTCACAGCTCAACCGTTCGGCGTCGTTCACGTCCTCGTAGCCAGCGAGCCGACCGAACACCGACTGACGCAGCAATCCGACAAGTGCATGCCGACCATTCCTGCCGGTGCGTGCATCCGCGAGCACGTCACCGGCCATATCGGTCAAGCCGACCGCATCGTCCAACTCCCGATACGCCAGCAGTCCCGCATCGGAGGTGATCACAGAACCGCGGAATCGAAGCCTCAGGCGGCGGTCGAAATCGAGCCTCAGCGCTGCGCCCGTCGATTCACCCGTCGGGTCCGCCATTATCGCCTCGCACTATCCGGAATAACATACTGATTCCTATATCAGAATCGCCACACGCATGACGCAAAATTGAGCGTCATCCGGGGAATGCGGGATGAATGGAGGCGATCACATCCTCGCCTACGGCTGGACGAAACCGCTTCATGAGCTGACCTCGCCTGACATCGTCGAGTTCCGGTCATGGCTTCTGCGCAATCACAGCCGCGACGTTGCCGGCAAACTCCTTTCATCGTTTCATTCGATGATCCTGGAGCTGATCAAACGCGGTGTGCTTGTCTCGGAAAACGGCACCGCCCCTTCAACATATCTCAAGCGTATTGCACGGCATTGTGAACGCCTCGCTCACTTTGAGCCCAAGCCCCTTCGTTTGCGCAAAGCGAATCTGATGGGTTTGGCTAGGAGCCTTGGAGCGCAGAGTGCGTTATTTTTTAAGGGGGGTAAACGCCTTAGGTGTAGAGCCCGTAAAGCATGAACAAGAAAACGAGGACAATCAGCCACAGATAAGTGCCACGCCCATCCTCCCCAATCCGTTCCTTCTGGGTGATCTTCACGAAGGCGTAGACGAACGTGACGGTCAACACGTTGGCAAAATCAAAACAGGTGCCATAGCGTGAAAGAAGGTTTCTGTGCCGCTCATAGCGGGGTGACGTGATGCGGGAGTGGTGACATAACCAAACCAGTGAGCTTCACGAGGAGTTTTGCGCTCCGGTTGTGGGTCGCCTTAGATGGTAGACTCGGGACTTTGGTCGGTCGAACCCTCTGGAGTCTCGGATAGGGCGGCCTCACTTGCAGCGCGATAGCGCTCGCGGCTCTCTTGCCAGAGACCGCTAGCAACTTTGAGCGGGTCGATATTCCTCTCCCGCTACCACCTTCGTTCCTTCCCGGTGGTGTGGATGTGGTGGTGGATCGCGCAAAGGGGGCAGTAGATTACAAATCGAAGCCAATTATTGCGATTTGCTGCGCAATGCGAGGGGAGTTTTCGCCATAGCTCAACGGGCCAAAATTGTGCTAGTCGCAGCCTTCGCAGTGACGATCTCAAGCTCTCCAGGTACCCAGCGCGGGTCGAGATAGCGGGCGCGCGCGCCCTGGTTGGCTCGCGGTGCGCGCTGCCATTCTTCGGCGATGGGGAAGGTGAGTCGGCGGTTCGCGTGCCTCGAAGTCACGAGAGTGATCGTCTGCGCTGGATGGAAGCGCGCTTGGCCCATCGTAGCCCGGTTTCAGCAGGCGGGAATTTCTACGCCAGAATTAGAGGCAAATGCTACGCTCGCAAAGTTAGCCTGATAACGTTTGCCTTACTGTCGCAAAAACACGAGTCCGGACGGAGGAAGAATATGTTACCAGCAGCCATTGGAGTTGACGAGGACCTCCGTACTTTGGACGGACTCCGCTTTCTTTGGCTTGAGCTGACCAATAGATGCAATCTTACCTGTGCGCATTGCTGCGCGGAGTCGGGCCCGCGTCCATCGCGGAAGGACGTTCTAACCACCGCTGATTACAAAAGACTGCTCGAAGAG